>NZ_DASSWQ010000056.1:0-4057 GCF_035704835.1 Marivirga sp.
CACCTTGCCAAATTTGTCATTTAATCTTACCGTATATTCGCTTTTTTATTTTGTGGTAAATTTATATTGTTCTATAACTTCTCTGGCTAAATTGGAAAATGAATTAGAAAATTTCCAGAACTACAGCTTCAATAGTGATGTTAGCGGAGATGAGATTCTATTTGATTATAAATTGCATAATGCTCCTTGCCATACTTTTAATGCCGTTCCGCTGATGAGAAAAATGGGGATTGAGATTATTAAGAATGGGTAGGTTAGCATGCGTTTTGCTTCGCAAGGCGCGCTAGTGTGATCGAGACACATAGAAAAAGACCCGCTAGTTGGACTAACAGGTCTTTTTTATGTTCTTGAAAAATTAATTAATCAAGGGAAAATTCCCATATCAGTATAACTAATAGCTATCCTATCAATCGCTAAAATAAAGGCAGCTGTTCTTAAACTTTTGATTTTCTTTTCCTTTCTTTTTTGGTTCATATCATGATATGCAGTTACCATGGTTTCTTCCAATCCTGAAATTACCAAATCTCGCTCGCTTGCGCCTTTTATGATAGAGTCTCTTTGTTCCTGATTGAAGGCATCTCCCGTAGCATTTTCGATACTATCTACCAGCAACTTATATTTTTCCATATCATATCGCTTCTCTAGTTTGCCAAAAGAAACTCTTGATAGGTTTTTTAGCCACTCAAAGTAAGAAACGGTAACACCACCCGCATTCAAATACATATCAGGTATTACCATAATATTTTTGTCCAATAATATTTTTTCTGCTTCCTTGGTAACAGGTCCGTTGGCTGCTTCACCTATTATCTTAGCTTGAATTCTTGGTGCATTTTCACCCGTAATTTGGTTTTCCAATGCAGCAGGAACTAATATATCGCATGGATATTCCATAATTTCGGCAGAGTTTTCCACAAATTTTCCTTTGCTATATCCTTTGAAAGTTTTATTGGCGGTTTGATAATTTTTTAAAGCTTCAATATCAATTCCCTCTTCATCCCAAATGCCACCATTCCACTCTGCAATTCCTATTACTTTTGCTCCAGCTTCTGATAGATATTTGGCCGAATAGAAACCAACATTTCCTAATCCTTGAATGATGACTTTTTTACCTTTTAAACCAGGAGTTAAGCCTACTTCCTTCATATCATCCTCTACGCTGACCGCTTCTCTGATTCCGATATAAACTCCCATACCTGTTGCTTCCGTTCTACCTTCAATTCCATGCTGGGAAAGCGGCTTGCCCGTTACGCAGGCTTTTGCATTAATGGCTTCAGGGTTGAAAGCTTCGTAAGTATCCACAATCCAAGCCATTTCCCTTGCGCCAGTCCCATAATCAGGAGCTGGAACATCAATAGCAGGACCAATAAACTTCTTCTTGATTAATTCAGCAGTATATCTTCTGGTTACTTTTTCTAATTGGCTCGCGTTGTATTTTAACGGGTCAATATTGACTCCTCCTTTGGCTCCACCGAAAGGAATATTTACCATCGCGCATTTGTAAGTCATCAAGGCTGAAAGACCCATAACTTCCTGTTCATTTACCATCTCACTGAATCTGATACCTCCTTTTGTTGGGAGCTTATGATGCGAGTGCTGAACTCTGTAACCTTTTACTACTTGATAGGAACCATCTTCCATTCGAATAGGAAAGTTGAATTTATAAATACTATTACATTGCTTGATTTGCTCTAACAGCCCAGGATGTAATTCTAAATGTTGTGCAGCATCATCAACGAAACTACACACATCTTCAAACAGGCTATATTCTTCATTTTGTGCCATAAAGTGTACTTTTTAAGTTCAAAAAGTTTAATTTTTTATTCTACTAAAGCTAAATATTCTTTCTTTAATTTCGGACAGATTTTATATCTTTCTTCCTTAGTGTCATCGTAAATGGCTTCTAAAAGTTCATAAACTTTTGTTAGTCCGATTTTCTCACACCACTCAAAAGGTCCGAATGGATAGTTGGTACCGAGTTTCATACCCAAATCGATATCTTCTCTTTCTGCGGTTCCTTCCTGAACAGTATAATAAGCCTCATTTATAATCATACAGATAATTCTTGGCGTTACCATACCCACTCTGTCTTCCACTATTTCAAAATCAGTCTCTAATTTACCACAGATTAAATTTAGTTTCTCTTTATCATTTTCATCTTGAATGCTGCATTCTAAAACACTTTTATTGATGAAGGTAGAGAGTCCATTAAATCCGAAAACGGTGTTTTGGGTTTGATGTTGATAGATTTTTAAATTACCGAAAGAGCTCATGGCCATGTTGGTAAATATGGTCAAGTCAGGACGCTGCTCATAAAAGGTAAGTGCTTCAGGCTCTTCAGCCACAAAAAAATCAAAAACGACATCTGCTTCAAAAAAAGCTTCTTTTGTTATCTCGGTTAAATCATCAAAAGAAATGATTTGGTGTTTTTTGCCAAATTTCGCTGTTATTTCTTCTTGGTTTATATGGACTCCGACAACAAGTATATTCATAATTTGTTAGTTTTGAACCAAAGTTAAGGAACTAATCATAAAAAGCGAGATGAGTAAACAAATCATTCAAACAAAAGAAGCACCAGCACCTATCGGGCCTTATAATCAGGCGATTTTAGCAGGAAATACGTTATACGTTTCAGGACAAATAGCGTTGGATGCACAATCGATGGAATTGATAAATGAAAATATTACAGAAGAAACCCATCAGGTGATGAAAAACCTAGAAGCCATTCTATCGGCCGCAAAATTGGGCTTTTCAGATGTAGTGAAGTGCAGCATTTTCGTAAAAGACATGAACAATTTTTCCACAATTAATGAAGCTTACGGCATGTATTTCAAAGCAAATCCACCAGCTAGGGAAACGGTTGAGGTAGCGCGTCTACCTAAAGATGTGAACGTGGAAATCAGCTGCATAGCGGTAAAATAATGCAATTATGGCCAGCTAAATCGGAAATGTTCCTTAGTCCTTTGGGGGAAAAAGAAATCATCAGACGTATGGAGCTGGCCGTAAAGCCTGTAAAATTTCAATCTTTCAAGAATCAGTCACTTGAGGACTTTGGCGTAGAAGCTTATTTGTTCAATGGGAAGGTGGGTAAATCTGGATTTTCCATATCCCAAATTGTAAGTAGACCCAATAATTTCCTTCCATTAATTAAAGGTAAAATAGAAGGTGGAGACAATGGGAGTCTAGTCCATCTTGAGTTTTGCTTATTTCCAAGCGTAAAATATTTTTTGCTTTTTTGGATAATTCTGATGCTGCTTTTTTCAATTATATCTTTTGCACAAGAGGATAATATATTGACTATAATTTTTCCGCTGATTATTTTAGTGGCGAGTTATGCATTAATAATTTCTCGATTTATTGATGCCTATTATAAAAGCCGAAAGCAATTGATGCGTTTAATCGGGTAACAATTTTTTTAGTCTGTATGAAAAACTTAATTCAATTGGAAGAAGCTGCAATGTTTGCATTCTCCATATTACTTTTCTCTGATTTATCTTTTGCTTGGTGGTGGTTTCTTGCTTTAATTCTAGCACCTGACATAGGAATGATAGGCTATGCCTTTGGGAATAAAATTGGAGCTTATACTTATAATCTTTTCCATCATAAAGGTATTGCAGTTGTGGTTTATGCCTTTGGTTGGTGGTTAAGTAATGATTACTTAATGCTTTCAGGAATTATTCTATTTGGCCATGCGAGCATAGACAGATTATTTGGCTACGGCTTGAAATATGAAAAAGGCTTTAAATTTACGCATTTAGGGGAGATTGGGAAGTGAATTTAAAATAGTAATTCTATCGCTAGCCTCCGGCTAGTGATGGCTACTTGTGCCTCCGGCACGAATTAGTTTGCTCTAAAGCAAACTTTTCGTTTAATAATTCGCCAGGGGAGGTAGTAATTTTCACTAGCGAGACGCTAGCGGAAGTGGCTGTTGCACAACTACCTTTTATAAAAGTTAAAATTACGACTCATTTCTGGATAATTTCTGTTTTGAAGTCCTGTTATAGATAGAGACTTCCGATACACTGAAAAAACAGATAAGAATTGACTTATTTTATTGTTA
>NZ_DASSWQ010000068.1:0-73969 GCF_035704835.1 Marivirga sp.
CAGGCATTATAGCCTGTATTTCAAATATATTTTCAGCTATCTCTATAGCTGTATTCGGGCTGATAGTTGCTTTTTTCTGCATCAATTGCCTTTCCAGTTCTTTATAAACCTTATATGCAACAAACGAGATACAAATGTGGGCTTCAATTCTTCTTTGTAACCTGTGGTAAACAGGTCGGATTTTAAGATCTGATTTTGCGATTCTAAACGCCTTCTCAATTTGCCATAGGTGTTGATAGTTTTCAATGATTTCGCTTTTGTTCATTTTAGCATTTGAAACATAGCCTTTTAGACCATCCCATTTACAATCATTCTCTAGTTTTTCTTGGTCAATAAAGATGTTGATTTCCCCTTCAAGTTTCAAGAACTTGTTGTAGCCTCGATTGTTAATGTTTGATTTGGTGAGTTTACCGCTCTTTAACTGTTTTTCAAGTCTTCTAAGCCCTTTTTCTCGATTATAACGATCTTTCTTAGCCCTGTCATCAGAATAGGTGATAATCAACTTTATAGCACCTTTATTTATGACCGCACTTTGTCCGTTTGAAAGATTAAGTGCTAGGATTTTCTTTTTGATACTATCCTTTTCGGTCTTTATCCTAGCTCCCAATATAAACTCATAACCCTTTTGCTGGAGCTCCTCAATGTTGGTGTTTGAGAGAAGTCCAGAATCAGCCACAATTATCAATTGATTGAGGTTGTACTTCTGTTTGAAGGCATCAACTACAGGTAACATGGTATGGCCCTCAAATTTATTACCCTCAAAAATTTCATAGGCTAAGGGATAGCCATTTTTGCTGACCAATAAACCAAGTACAATTTGGGGATGTTGATGTTTACCTTCTTTTGAGAAACCCGTCTTTCTCAGTTCATCTTCTTGATCTATTTCAAAGTAAACAGTGGTAACATCATAAAATACGACACTGATATTATGATCTAGAACCTTTAACGTATGATCATAACTAATCTGCTGGACAATTTCCTTTTGTGTAGAGTAGAGCTTATCAAGATATCGGTATACTTGATCCTCATCCCAATCAATGTGGTGGTATCGCAGCAAGTATTCTGTGGTTTTTAGCTTGCTTTTCGGATAAGCAATCCTACCTATAACCAAATGCTTAAAATACTCATCCTTGACTTTGCTAAAACCTATATCGTGAAATATTTGTCCTAAAAGATAGTCAAAGCCCACACGCTTCATCTTATCAATAGATCCAAGAACCTGCTCAATAACTTGATCACTATTGCTAAAATCAAGTTCTTGCATTCCTGTTGATCTCTGAATCCAGCTCTTTGCCTGTAATTCTAATTCATGTAATCTCTTCTTCTCATCGCTTCCTCCAAAACTCTTAATTACCTTATAGCTGCCTGAACTCTTATCAACTACCTGAAAATAGGTCTTACCATTCTTCGATTTGAGTTTGCGTAAAAACATAGAAACCAAAGATATTCAATAAAATTAACACCCAAAATACCAAATCAAAAACACCTTAATCTCTGTATATCACTAACTTATGAAATTATTCAAAAATGAGTGCGGAAGTCAGGGGAAATCCTGAACGGTAATCACATCATAAAAACCTTTAGACAATAACTTTTGCCCACTATACTCATCTGGTGTAATGTTCTTCTCCTCTAAACTGATTTGAAAACTATCTTCTTTCTTTTTAACTGAAGTAACCCGGAAATATTCGAGAATCCCTTCTGGCAAAAACAACTCAATTAAACTCTGATCCACTTTGTCTTTTTTTGACAAAGTTAATTCTTCAATCCTAAATCCCCAGAATTATTGCTTGATCCTAAATAGGTAAAGAACTGCATAAACCCTTTTTTATTAGAAGAATAGTCGGCAATTCCGGACAATAATGGAGAAATTATGGCCACCATTAAGAAACTAAATGAAATGGCAAAAGAGTATAATGCAGTATTTACTAATTGAAAACCGAAAAAATCAACAAGCTCACCATTGAAAGTATTTTGAGTTGCTGTATTATAGAATACAGGAAATATTGATGACTTAATTACTATAGCATAAACTGAGTTTGCCCAGTCATACATGCACCATGCATTTATGGTTTTAGCATTATTAATTTTCACGATAGATGAATGTTGTGATTATCCGAAATAGTATAAAAAAACCTCATTCCAAAATTTTGAAATGAGGTTTAACTTAATGATTATATGAAAATATAAATGCCTAACTCTTTTAATTATCTTTTGTAAGTTTTAGTGTATTATACATCAACTTACGAGCATTTGCTTTTCTTAATTGCTGCTGAACATCAGTAATGATACCCATTTTCGCTTCGCTATCCACTTTCATGGCAATGGTTATTTTATCTCTTTCAGCTTCTGCTAATTTATCTTTTTCTCTTGCAACCCATAAAAGAATATCTCTTGGTTCAATAAACACATCATTTGCTTGTATTTTAGCTTCACCCCCAAACTTTTCTGTTTGTTTAGGTTTACCAATATAAAGATATTTAACCAAAGATTTCCTTTCTATCTTTTTCAATTGCTCGGCTTTTGGTATTGTTTGTTCCACCATTATATCAGTTTCCCTTAATACCGTTGTCACCATGAAAAAAAACAGGAGCATAAAGATAATATCCGGTAATGCTGAGGTCGGAATTTCCTGACTCGCATTGCTTTTCTTTTTAAACTTTGACATAACTTATCCTCCTATATTAGTTGGTTCCGCAATTGAAATCGCCATTGGAATATCTTTTTTACCTTTATCATAAAGGGCTTGTTCCTTTGGATTATTTAAATTTAACGATCTGTATTCGTCAACTGAAATACCTGCTCTATCAGCATAAATCTGATAGTAAGCACCTTGCAATTGATCCAGCACGTTAATATAAATCTCATAACTTGTTCCTCTATCTGTTTTAAAGGAAACGATTGCATCTTGTGGACTCTCAGATAATTCTGGATTATTACTAGGATTTAAAATATGTTCAATCAACATATCCTTAATCTCAGTGTAATCATCCAAACGCTCACCTTCCACTAAGAGACGGTCTGCAGAGTTGATGGCTACTTTAAAAAGATTCCTATCTTTAATCTTTACATCGACCTGCTCCGCATCATCCGGCTCAGGGGGTAATGTTAAAGTAAGTCCTTTATCTGATGCAATAGTGGTAGTTACAAGAAAGAATATTAACAATAGAAATGCAATGTCGGCCATTGAACCAGTATTCACTTCTGCTTTTGCTCTCTCTTTCTTTCTAGCCATTATCTTATAATTTTGCTTAATTCAGAAACTACGATTGATATTACAGCAAATACCATCAATATATAAGTAGTTATTAAAACACCACCTATCACTTTTGATGAGGTACTTGTAATATCAAATGCAATATATTTAGCAGTTACTTCATCGCCTGAGAGTGCCCAACCGATTAGGTAAATTATTCCAATCAATGCAACTCCTAAAACTGACTTCAATAAACTTTTAGGGTTACTTATTGCTGCTATTAATGGTAATACAATCGCTCCTATAACTGCTACTAGTACTAACACATAAGCTGCATACAACATTATGTTTACTCCTATATCTTCCATTTAGTAAATTTTTTAAGGTTAAAACTTACTTAGTAAGCTTGTGCTTTACCAAGATATCAACTAAAGCAATTGAAGCATCTTCCATTTGGTTTACCAATGAATCTACTTTAGAAACGCAATAGTTGTAAAATAATTGTAAGATAACAGCCACAATCAAACCAGCAACAGTTGTTAAAAGGGCAACTTTAATACCACCCGCAACCAATGAAGGAGAAATATCGCCCGCTTCTTGAATTGCATCAAATGCTTCAATCATACCAATTACAGTTCCCATGAAACCTAACATTGGTGCAAGAGCGATGAATAATGATATCCAAACCAAACCTCTTTCTAAACGCCCCATCTCAACAGAACCGTATGAAATAACTGATTTTTCAACCATTTCAATACCTTCCGACATTCTCATCAAACCTTGAGTAAAAATTGATGCAACTGGACCTCTAGTGTTTTTAGTTACTTCTTTTGCAGCTTCAACACCACCTTGACTTAATGCATCTTCCACATTAGCCAATAATTTGTTATTATTAGTAGTAGCAAGATTCAAAGTGATAATTCTTTCTATAGAAATAGCTAATCCTAAAATTAAACAAATCAATATCACAGACATGAACTCCCATCCACCTTCAATAAATTTTTCTTTGACTACCTGGTGGAAGCCTTGCTCTTCAACAATTTCTTCTTCCTCTACAATCATTGTTGCTAAGGTGTCTTCCTCTCCTGCCGCTGCTGAATCTACTGCTTCAGTAGAATCATTCGACATTTCGGTTGAATCACCTTGCATCTCATCATCCTGAGCAATTGCATTGCCATTGAAACCGAATGCTAAAGCTCCGGTCATCATCATTAAAACAAATAGCTTTTTCATAGTTAAGTTGTTTGTAATTTTCTTTTTTAGTTAATGTATTTTTAGTTAAGTGAAAAACTAAGCTCAATTTTACACAAATATCCACAAACAGAAAATATTTTTAGCAATTCTTTACGTCTACACCTTAATATTTAATATTTAAAGGTATAATTTAATAAATAATTGGACAAAAATGCGGAGAAGGAGGGATTCGAACCCTCGGTACCCGCAAAGGTACACTCGCTTTCCAAGCGAGCCCGATCGGCCACTCTGGCACCTCTCCTTTATCTGTAAATATTCATTTATCGATTGAACTCTTTTCAAACGTGCACAAATAAATTAATAATTTATTCTTCATGCAAGCCCATTTTGCCAAATGGTAAATATAAATCCAATATTAATACGCAATTCAATTGCAAATAGAAGGATTACAGTTAATAACTGTATTATTCTATGTAATTACAGAGTTTTTTATTATTCCATTTCTCCTCTTAGCGGTTTTATTAAATAATTTACTTGCATTTCTTTGGAATGTGCATGACTCAATACATACATCATTTTGGTAATGGCCGCCTCTGTAGTAATATCACTTCCACTTATTACACCAATGGATTGTAAATCTTTACTAGTCTGATATCGGCCTTGAATTACCTTCCCTCCCATGCATTGAGAAACGTTTAAAATAAGTATTCCTTTATCAATTGCGGTTTGTAACGCTTCAATAAACCATTTTTCGGTAGGGGCATTTCCAGAACCATAAGTTTCTATCACTATGCCCCTCAAGCCTTTAATCGATAAAATTCCTTCTACAAAAGCTTTTGAAATACCTGGAAAAACTTTCAATATGGCCACTTCTTGCTGAATATTCTTTCTGACTTTTAGCTCTGAATCAGATTGAAATGGCCTCAAGGCAGAAAAATTATATTCTATAATTACTCCTGCTTCAGCCAAAACCGGATAATTTTCACTTTGAAAAGCATCAAACTGCACGCTTTCTACTTTTTTGGAGCGATTTGCCCTTAATAAAATATTATCAAAATAAATACATACCTCTGACACAATCGGTCTATGATTTAACTTCTGACTGGCTATTTCAATCGCAGTAATTAAATTTTCTCTGGCATCCGATCTTGCAGCGCCTATTGGCAATTGTGCACCCGTAAAAATTACAGGTTTATTTAATCCTGCTAACATGAAACTTATAGCCGAAGCAGTATAAGCCATAGTATCCGTCCCGTGAATAACAATAAATCCATCGTATTCATCATAATTGTCTTCCACTAATCCAGCGATATCGTCCCAGTGTTGCGGATTTACATTAGAGGAATCTATCAGCTTATTAAAGGAAGCCACCGTTATCTTTAAATTAAAATTTCTTAGTGATGGAACCTCATTCAAAATATTTTGAAAGTTGAATGGAATAAGTGATTGGTCTTCATCGTAGACCATTCCTAAAGTACCCCCCGTATAAATAATCATAACCGCACTTTCGGGTGCTTTGGGAGTGGCTGTTTCAATATGAATTAATTCGTAAGGCTTATTCATTTAAGAAAATAATGCTTTTGCATTAGTTGAGGTAATGGAAACTAGTTCTTCTTTAGGCATTTGCTTTAAATCCGCAATTTTTTGAGCAATCAAATCTAACAAGGCGGGTTCATTTCTTTTACCTCGCTTTGGTGCAGGTGCTAAATAGGGAGCATCCGTTTCCAAAACCATTCGGTTGATATCAATATCAGGAATATGCTCAGCTAAACCACCATTTTTAAAGGTAACAACTCCTCCTATTCCCAGATGAAATCCTAAGTCAATTACTTTTTGTGCATCTTCTGCTGTTCCAGAGAAACAATGAAAAACTCCTTTCAGGGAATCATCTTTCATTTCTTTCACGATCTCATAAGTTTCTTCAAAAGAATCTCTGCAATGTAAAATAATGGGGATTTGATGCTTTTTAGCTAAAGCAATTTGAATTCGTAAGGCTTCTTTTTGTTCTTTCATTAAGCTTTTATCCCAATAGAAATCAAGCCCAATCTCTCCTACTGCTACAAATTTCCTTTTATTTAACCAGTCTTCTACTTCGTACAACTGCTTTTCAAAATATTTTTGAACATGGCATGGATGGATGCCCATAGTGGCTATGGTGTTAGAGAATTCATTCTCCACTTCCATCATAGGGTCAATAGATTCATGGTCAATATTGGGCATATAAAATCTTTCAACGCCAGCCTCTTCTGCCCTTTCAATCATTTCCGCTCTGTCTTCATCAAACTCTGGAGCGTATAAATGTGCATGTGTTTCAATCATCCTTTAGCAAATTTTCTTCCTTTCCATTTGACGGGCAAAGGTAAGACATAAAAGAAAAGAAGTACAATAGAAATAAAGCCACTATAGAATTCAAATATAAAAAGATTCCCTAAAGGAACATATTGATTAAGTCTTTCTAAAATTTTATTAATAAATAAGCTTTGCAAAGTGATTTTCAATCCAAATAGTGGAATTGCTACAAATGGGTTGATAAATAACATCGCAATCATAGCGGGATAATAAAATGCCTGAAAGACTAACAATGCTATCATAAAAGGAGGCAATTGGAGTGCTCCACTCATCCATCGTTTACGTTGATTCATGAGATTCCAAAATCCTCTGATGGCAAAGGTTTTTACCAGACTCTCCTCATTGGCTAATTGTTGATATTGATATCCTTCCTTAGCCACCGCTTGAAACAAAGCAAAATCTTCTGTAACCGAAAATGGAATGTTTTTATAACCACCTACTTTATTATAAGCTTCTTTACTTATCATCATATTGTTACCCACCGCTGTTACAGGCACTTTCCAACCGCTTACAATTTTCACCATCCCTAATGCCAGGCTCCAATCAATCATTTGCATACTAGACATGAAATCTTGTGCCTTGATGATCGTAAATCCACTTTGAATTCCTGAACCTTCTTTCCAACAAGCCAACTGTTTTTTAAGCCAGCTTGGAGGCACTTCTACATCAGCATCCGTAATCATCATAAATTCACCTTTTGCTTTTTCTGCTAATTGCTCCAACACATTAGCTTTGGCATCCAGATGTGCTACTTTTTCGTGAATAGGAATATAAAAGAAATTGTTCTCTTCTTTATCCCATTCTTGCATTATTTTGGAACTACCATCGGAGGAACCATCATCTCCCATAAGTACTTCATATTTATCACTGGGATAATCGAGCTGTTGTAGTGAGTTTAAGGCAAGATTAACAGTATGGACTTCATCACGGACAGCCATCAGAATGGAAATAAAAGGCAATTCACCTTCGTAAGGATTTGGGTTCTCAGCTTTTGGTTTCCACGCCATCCATAATATTAAGTCCACGATGATTACTGCTAAAATAATCGTCAAAAGGCCTAAATATAGATAGGTCATAGTTTTTTAAATTTAAATCCAATATCGGAAAAATACTTGAGATACAAAGGTAGGAATTGTAATATTTTATCTTTTGCTTTTAAATTATCGTGAAAAACTATAATACTACCGTGCTTTGATTTTTCAATGCTTTTTTGAAGAATTTTATTTGCTGAAATATTAGGATTATAATCCTTTGAAAGCACATCCCACATAACAAGTTCAAATCCATCCTTCTTAAGTCGTTGAGCAATATTTAGATTAAATTGACCATATGGGAATCTAAAAAGCTTTTTATCCTGAGTGAAATGTTTTTCTATTTCAAGATGACACAGGGAAACATTGTTGACATACTCATCATTATCAGTTTTCCAGGCCTTTAAATGATTAAAAGTGTGGTTTCCAACAGCATGCCCACTCTTCACGATTGATTTAAATAATTCCGGATACTTTTGAATGTTATCTCCTACGCAAAAGAAGGTTCCCTTTGCCTCAAAATCATTTAAAATTTGTAAAATTAGAGGTGTCAATCCAGGAATTGGACCATCATCAAAAGTTGGGTAGATTACCTTTTCATTCGTATTAATGCTCCATATAAATGAAGGAAATAAGTGCTGTATAATTCGAGGAGTTCTATAAAATGCCCAATCAGACATGAAATTGACAGGCCAATAAGGTGATATCATCTGATAATGGACGATTACCGATAAATCCATCTATAGAATCCAATATCTTAGATAATAATAAACTAGGTTTTACTGTATTATTGTTATTGAGGATATCAATCACTCGTTCGGGTCCAAACTCTTCCTCCTGTTCGTTAAAGGCTTCTGTTAATCCATCGGTATAAAGCAATAGAGTTTGAGTATTCTTAATTTTAGTCTTTCCAATTTCAAGGAATGGAATCTCTTTTAAAGCACCTAATACTAAGGTTCCTTTATCGAGTTTTTCAATCTGTCCATTTGCTAACATCAAAAAAGGTGGATTATGCCCTGCATTTACATAGGTCAGCTCTTTTTTCTTCAAGTCAATTAAAGCAATGAAAAAAGTAATGAAGTTTTCCCCATTAGCACTTTCAAACACCTGATGATTTACATCATGAATTACTTCCTCTAAGTTTGTGGTTTTCCTTAATAGCGTCCTTAAAGAAGCCTGGAAATTAGACATTAATAATGCTGCGGGAACTCCTTTTCCTGAAACGTCAGCTATGCAAACAATTTTTCGATGCTCATCAATAGAAAGCCAATCGTAATAATCTCCGCCAACTGTATGATGTGGAGAATAATGAGCATCTATACTAAAGTTATTATTCTCGGGTAGCGATTTGGGGAAGAGTAGTTGCTGAACCTTTTTGGCAATTTCCATTTCCTTGGCATAAACCTCTTGCTCAAGTCTTGCTCTTGCCATTTTCTTATTTTCAATAGCCACCATGATAATATTGGTAAGCGCTTGAATAAAATTTAAATGGTTTTCTATTAACTCCTTTTCTTCTGCGTTGGTAACACCTCCTAAAAATACGATTGCTAAAAGTTCATCTTTATGGAAAACGGGAATCGCTACTTCGAATTCCGAGAAAGCAGAACCTACTAAATCAGCATTAAATAGAATTTTCTGTTTTTTAACCAATTCATTAGTACTATCATCTACATCAGCATAGTCTTTTTGAGTTCCAAAAGATAATTTTAGCTCCCAATTATTCTTTTCGTGAACTAATAGCATCAGTTTGCCTAGCTTAAGATTAGCTCTTAACGTGAAATTATAGATTTTATATAATGAATTTTCCGGCAAATTCTCATTTATCGCTTGGGTAATTTCAAGCAGAGAATTAAGTTCTAATTCTTTAAGTTCGTATCGGTTCGATGTGTTTATTGCAGTTTCCATTATAGAAGTGTGAAGTTAAGTATTAGAATCGAGAAAAGGAAGATAGAGCATAAGGAATGGAGAATAATGCTTTTTGACAGGAGCATGACGACTAGTCAATTTATTTTAATAATTAACCTTCTACCAAATTCCATCTAAATCTTTTGAGATAATTTTTTACCTTAGAAAAAATTTCTAAAAATCATCATGAAGCACTATTTCTATATTGTCATTTTATTGTTTGCAGTTTCCTGTAATGTGTTTAAAACCAATAAACAAACTGAACCCCAGTTATCTGAATTTGATAAATTGATTTCTGGTAAAGAAAAATTTAGCGGATTTTTGAATTACTATTGGGATGCAGAGAACGGCAAAATCTATTTAGAAATCGATAAATTAGATGAGGAACTTATCTATGTAAGTTATCTATCCGCGGGATTAGGTTCCAATGATATCGGATTAGACAGAGGACAAATCGGCAATAGCAAAATCATTAAATTCGATAAAATCGGCAATAAAATAATGGTATTTGAGCCGAATTATAAATTCAGAGCTTATTCCGATAACGAAGCGGAGAAAAAAGCAGTGAAAGACGCATTCGCACATTCAATTATCCATGGCTTTGAGATTGAAGCTTCCAATGACTGGTCTTATTTAGTAGATGCCACGGACTTTTTCATTAAAGATACGCATGGAGTAAGCCAAAGATTACGACAAGCCAATGAAGGTTCTTATAATTTAGATAAAAGTCGTTCTGCTTTTAATATGGAAGGTTCCAGAAATTTTCCAGAGAACACCGAATTAGATTTTTGGATTTCCTTTAAAGGGGAAGCAAAAGGAAGAGAAATTTATGCTGTAAGTCCTGATGCAGATAATATTACGGTTCGCCAGCATCATTCTTTTGTACAGCTACCTGATGAGGATTTCGAAACTAGAAAATTTGACCCGAGAGCAGGTTATTTTAGCACCACGTACAAAGATTATGCGGTTCCTATAGATGAAGATATCAATAAAAGATTAATTAACCGCCATAGATTACAAAAGAAGAATCCAGGAGCAGAGAAAAGTGAGGCTGTAGAACCCATCATTTACTATTTAGACTCAGGAACTCCAGAACCCATTCGATCCGCTTTACTAGATGGTGCAAAGTGGTGGAATCAAGCTTTTGAAGCAGCAGGATATGAAAATGCTTTCCAAGTAGAGATGTTGCCTGAAGATGCTGACCCTTTAGATATTCGATACAACGTCATTCAATGGATCCACCGATCCTCTAGAGGATGGAGTTATGGAGCCAGCGTAACCGACCCAAGAACGGGTGAAATTATAAAAGGTCATGTGAGTTTGGGCTCATTACGCGTAAGACAAGATTTTCTAATTGCCGAAGGTCTGCTAGCTTCTTACGATATGACTGGGGAAAATAATGCCATGCAGGAAATGGCTTTAGGGCGATTAAGACAATTATCTGCTCATGAAATTGGTCATACTATTGGATTGGCTCACTCTTTCACGTCAAGTACAGAAGATGATGCTTCCGTGATGGATTATCCCCACCCGAATATAGAATTAGATGAAAAGGGAAATATCAGCATAGAAAATGCTTATGCTGAAAACATTGGGCTTTGGGACAAATATGCTATCCGATACGGATATGAGGAAATTCCCGCTGGTGCAAATGAAGAAGAATATTTGAATAGCATTTTGACGAAAGCAAATGAACGTGGCTTAAGCTTTATATCAGATAGAGATGCTAGAGCAGTTGGCGGAGCTCATCCTTATGCTCATTTGTGGGACAATGGCAAAGATGTAGCCGTTCAGCTGAACCATTTATTAAACGTTAGGTCAAAAGCACTTGCTAAATTCGGGGAAAATGTTATTCAATATGACCGTCCACTAGCTCAAATCCAAGAGGCTCTTATCCCAATTTATTTTCTCCATCGCTATCAGGCAGAAGCTGCTGTAAAGTTGATTGGTGGTTTAGATTATTCTTATAAAATGAGAAATGATAGTTTGAAAGAAATGAGTATTTTGCCAGCAGAATGGCAAATAGAAGCTGCTATAAGTCTTGCTAATGCGGTCAAAGCACAAAACTTAGCTTTACCCGAACCTTTGTTGAATACCTTGTATCCAAGACCAATAGGATATTACGATAATAGAGAATTGTTAGATGGCAGAACAGGTGTAACTTTTGATGCGATTGGAGCTGCAGAACAGGCTTCAGCTATGATTTTTGAATTAGTCATGCATCCTCAAAGGTTAAGTAGATTGGTAGAATACCATGCTAGAAATGAAAATAACCCAGGAATTCAGCAAACACTGGCTATTTTCGAGAAAACAATATTTGATGAAAAACTTGATAATTCCTATCACGAAGCTATTCAACTAACTACTCAAGCAGTTTATGTTAACCATCTGATGAAAAGTACTCAAAATGCAAACCTTTCTCCCTTGGCAAGAGCGGAATTGATGTCAACTTTAAATAAGATTTCATCCAGATTAGCCAAATCTAATTACAGAGATAGTGAGTTGAAAAAGTCAAATAATCAGATGCTGGTTAGTCAAATCAAACTATTTATGGAATCACCCATGGAATATGACGTGGCTCCTATACCAGCTCTACCTCCTGGAAGTCCTATTGGAAGTTGCGATAATTAATGAACTAAAAACAAAATATTTCAACTAGAACTAACGTTTCAGTTGAAATATTTTGTTAATTTCGAATCAACCATAAATTAAAACCCATATGAAATTTATATCCTCCGCAGCCTTAATTCTTTTACCCTTTCTTTCATTTTCTCAATCAATCGTTAGTTTTCATCAATCTGCTAATGGTAGTCAAGGTTCTTACGCCTATGAGTTTAATGATAAATACAGAGCGGAATTCAGAATATTTACAAATAACTTTATCGAGGTCATTCCTGTCAAGCTGATGTTCAGTGCCGACTGGATTGAAAAAGATATTTATGAATTTTATAATGGAATATCGCTGATCCCTTTTACCCCACAAGCGCCAATATTAGGTTTACCTATTGGTCTTAATATCTATCCTTTTGATAATCAAAATTTTGGTTTTATAATGGAATTTGTACCAAACTTAGCATTTGGTGAAGCTGGTGGCGCCTATTTCTCGGGAACCATGGGTTTAAGATATAGATTTAATAAAAGTGAATAGATAATCTCATTTCAACCGTTACGTGGGGCGAACATCATAATAAGCAAACCAATTAATGCAATAAATCCACCTATTAAATGATCGTGTTCTGGCCAAAATTAGCCCTTTGCCATGTCGCAACTGCTCCATATCCAACTAAGATGATTGCACCAAGTACTCCTACCCACCAAGGTTTTTCTTCCTTTAAAGTCAACCAAACTAGATACCCCCCTCCTATTTCACAGATTCCAGCTAAAATGAATATTGAGATTGATTTGAAGATGGCTAGCATATAAATTTAGTTAAAATTAAAAACCATTATGCTCCATCAGCCCTTTTTTGGTTGCCAAAAAATATAGGCTATTCCATGGAATCTGCTTAATGTTTTTGACGCCAGCATACTCCTCATCATGGTTGATTAGTAATTTGATATATTCTTTCTTATACAATGAAAACAAGTACTTCTGAAGATTACTATCTTGCCAGCCTAAGGCGGATTTTACTTCATCGTAAGATTGAACAAAATACAATTCATCTAAAAGGTCAATTTCCTGCTCGTTCATTACTAATATATTTTCTTTCTTTCCAAGTGTAGTTTCCAAAATTAGCCAATAAACCAAAAATTAACACATACAGACTATACAAAAACTGTAAAGTTGCAAAAGCTAAAAAATTGAATTTCTTATGCTGAGATTTTAAAATTAATGAAATAAAAATTCCTTCTGAACATATCTTTAGCAAAACCACCGGCAACATAAGTAGAAATTGCCCTAAGATAAGGTGGTAAATAATGGCAGTTAAATAAACCAAATGAAATAGCCAGACCAACAAAGCTGGAAAACTATCCATAAAACTTGAGGAAGCGCGCCACTTTGCAGCCCACCTTTTCCTCTGCCGGTAAAAGGAATTAAAATCATCTGGTGAATGCGTTTCTACCACAGCATCTTTCTGAAAATAAACACCATTCGGAAATTTCTTTTTAATCTTCTGTAACAGAAATATATCATCACCTGAAGGAATTCTTAAATTATCTCCATAAGGATTTAGCATTTCAAAAGTCGTTTTTCTAAATGCTAAATTAGCTCCATTAGCCATAGTCGGATTTCCCAATTCAATGCTTATTGCCCCGACTCCTATTAATGGCGCAAATTCCATTTGGAATAGTTTTGACCGCATACCATCAGCCCTAAAAACAACACTGCCACTCACTAACTCTATGTGATTAATTTCAAAAGGAGCCTGCATCTTTTGAACCCAGTCTTTTGGAAAAATACAATCCGCGTCAGTAGTTAAAATGATTTCCGATTTACTATGTTTTATTCCTGCATTCAGTGCTGACTTTTTACCTTTTAGTTGTTCTGGGAGACTTAAAACAATCATTTTAAATGGGAAACGGTCTTCGTGAGATTTTATAATTTCCTTAAATCCATCTGTAGAATGATCGTTTATTAAAATAACATTGAGCAAGTCAGTAGGATAATCTACTTTCGAAAGGCTATTCAATAAGGAATTTAAATTTTCAGTCTCATTACGAAAGGGAATCAAAATACTTACCGATTTTAATTCACCACTTTCACCTAATTCTGGTAATTTCCGCCAAATACTTGTGGCAAAAAGTAAAGCCAATGCATAGAAAAGTATTATGAGTGCAAAAAATGCAAAAATCATATGCTTTTCAATTTTAGCTTAGGTATAAAAAACAATCCAATGAAAGCTGGTAGTGCAATATTTATCAACCATAAAATTAGTCCTGCAGCAATTACAGGGGCAACGTCTTCGCTCAAACTTTCAAAAAATAAGGCTACGCTAAATTCTCTGATTCCCAAGTCACTTAAAAAATTAAAAGTTGGCAATATAGATTTAGCCAGAAACATAAAGGCGACACCCATAAATTGCATAAATAAACTAATTTTTAATCCTAAAACCGAAAGTAAAAGTAAAAATTGAGTACTAAAAATTAGATATCGTAAAATGGATAAACCAGCTAAGATGCTAACTAATTTCCATCCCATTTGTCTTACTGGCAATATATAATCTTGAATTTTAGGATGATTTCTTTTGAAGAATAAAGCAATAAACAACCCTAACAAAATCAATCCTAATATGCTTAAAATAGGATAAGTTAAAGAAATTGGGATATCGTATTTTGAAAGATTTTCATTAGAATAAATGTAGAGCGCAAGTAGTCCGAAAATAGCAGTAGGTAGCATCTGCAGCAATCTGGAAACTAGTATTAATCCCAATGCTTTTTTCCGATCGTGATGAGTCAAGGAAAATACTTTTGCAAAATAATCTCCAACTGCATGTGGTGTTACGAAACCGAGTGCAATTCCGGCTAAAACCCCTATTGAAGCTTTATGCAATGAAATTTCGGTAATAGGCTTAATTGAAAACTTCCATTTCAATACCTCCATAAACCAGTTGAAAGGCATGAGCAGAATTACGGCTCCAATTATAATTAGATTATCCTGAAAAAGCTTGAAAGCAGTTAGAAAACCCGATTTGTCTTCTCTAATTTTTTGATATAAAAATGACATTACCAAAACGGTAACGAATATTTTTAGAAATATCAGAAAAGATTTTTTCAATATATTATACCAAAACAGAAAACCACCTCACAATGATGCACATTATAAGGTGGTTTTCAAAATTTGAATTACTGTAAATATTATCGTTTATATTCTTCTAGTTTATTCAGAGCAGTTTGTAATTCTCGTTTAATCTTCACTTGCTTTTCTTGAGACCGCTGTCTTAAATCTTCTAGCTCCTGGTCAATCAAATCCTTATCTTTTTTCGCTTGTCGAGTCAATCTAAAGCTTTTTAAGAACATGAAATAAACAATTATTAAGGCTGCAACTAAAACAATTACAATACTCCACATCACTACATTATAAGTAGTTTTATTCATCGGAATTCCTAAAAAAGGCATTTTATCGACTGCAATTTGCGCTTCTTCCAGCTCATTTTGTAAATCACTCATTTGAGATTTAGCTGCATCGCTTTCTTGCTCTGCTTTCTCTCTTGCAGCGGTAGCAGCAGAAACTTTCGTTTTCAGTGAATTGATTGAATCATTCATTATTTCACCAAAAGAATTAATTTTTGTGATTGAAATAACTTTGTATTGCTCAAAAGTCTCACTGCTTTCAATCATATTTTGATACTGCTCAGATAATTTGGTATCTTCTTGCGCCTTACCTTCAAAGTGAATTGCTACTACAAGAATTGAAAAAATAATTGAAAACTTAAATTTCATGGTTAACTGTTTATCGTAAAAATCACTGTGTTAATTTGCTGTAAAGATAGTTTGAACGAATGGAATTAAAAAAACTTATGTATAAATGTATTTATTAATCTGTATTTTCTTCTAACAGTTTTAAATCTGGCAAGTTCTTCGAATATGAAATTAGTGAATCAACAACTTATATTGCGACTTGCAGCTATCTATAATATTTTGTGGGGCGCCTGGGTCGTTTTATTCCCACAGCACTTTTTTGAATTAGTAGGAATGGAAAAAATTAACCATCCTATGGTTTGGCAAGGAATGGGCATGGTAATAGGCGTTTATGGCTTGGGCTATTGGTGGGCAGCTTACCACCCCATTCGCCATTGGCCCATTGTGATGGTTGGATTTTTAGGGAAAATTTTTGGTCCATTAGGTTTTCTTTTCAACTTTATACAAGGAAACGTCCCATTTGAATTTATTTATACTTTAATTACAAATGATTTCATTTGGTGGATTCCTTTTTTCTTAATTTTAAAAGAGGTTCATGTTAAAACGAATTGGAAGTTATCTTGAAAGTAAGGCCTCAGTAAGATTGATGGCTGGTTTTTATTTTATAGCAGGTCTTAACCATTTTATCAATCCTGAATTCTATATACCCTTAATCCCACCTTACTTCCCCTATCCCGAAAGCATTAATATAATAAGTGGAATCGCAGAATTGGTTTTAGCGATAGGCATTCTATTTCATTCCAGTAGAAAATATGCTTCTTACGGAATAATTATAATGCTATTAGCTTTTATTCCTGCACATACCTATTTCATTCAAATTGGTTCTTGCATAGAAACAGGTTTATGCGTTCCTGAAATAGTTGGTTGGTTGCGATTATTGGTGATTCATCCTGCTTTGCTAGCTTGGGCTTGGAAAGTAGGAAATTCTTCAACCTGATAGTATTTATGCTCATGCGTAAAATATAAAGCAAGCTCATTAAAAATTTCTGGCTGGTCGATATTGCAGATATGACCTGCTCCTTTAATTTCTATAACCAATACATTTTTATGCTTTGCAGCAAATCCTTTCGCAGATTTGGAAAAAATGTAATCTTGCTGACCGGTTAAAGCTAAGGCAGGAAACTTGATATCCTGTTCGTAGAATCTATTTAATAATTTAAAGAATTCGCCATAAAGCCCAACCCACTTCATATATTCTTTTGGGGTTAATTTCTCCGCTTGTTTTCTATAAATTTTTCTGGATTTCTGGTGCCTCTTGTATGGCATTAGCAAATAAGAAAACAGTCCGTACATCCATCTGTAGGGTAAAAATAGGTTGAATACTCTAGCCAATTGTACAAAGGACTTAATCAAGGCATTTGCTTTGAAAATCCCACCTGCAAAAATTGCGCTTGCTACCAAATGAGGATATTTAATACTCAAATCTTGCATGATAACACTTCCAAAACTTAAGGTAATGAAATGAGCTTTGACAATATTATTTTCATCCAATACCTTTTTGATGTCATTAGTAATTAAATCAAAATCGTATTGTTCTGAAGCTGGTGCAATATCTTTGGACAATCCATGGTCTCTTAAATCAATCATTAGTAAGTTATAATGAGGTTTAAAAGCTTCTAATTGATATTTCCAAGTTGCAGTGCTTCCGCCTGCTCCGTGAATGAACACGACCCACTCTTTGGCTGAAATATTTCTGTGAGTGTCAAAATTTAGGGTATTTTTTTGCATATTAGTCAAACATCAACTCACGACTTTTGTTATAAAAATCGCTCCATATTTATGCAAATGATTAAACATAATATAACAATACTATAAAACAGTTTATGTATACTAAAAGATACATAACCTTAGATATCAGAGACTTAACATAAACAAAACACAGTTACACCACTTTTAAATAAAATGCTGCAAAACTTAAAAGAATTATCAGATTTTGGGTTACTCATACTGATTTGGCTCGTCCAACTTATTATTTACCCTTCTTTCACTTACATGGAAAATGCCAATTTAACGGCATGGCATCCAAAATACACCGCTATGATTACGGTGGTTGTGATGCCTCTGATGTTATTTCAGATTGGAAGTACGTTCTATTTAACCTTTACCAGTTTCAATTATATATTATTGATTCAAAGCATTCTCATTATTGTATTATGGGCTTCCACTTTTTTTCAAGCAGTTCCTTTACATAATCAGATTGAAGCAGGAAACGACATTCATACTGCGGCCATAAATTTAGTTCAGGCCAACTGGAAAAGAACCATTATGTGGTCCGTGATAGTTATTTTGAATTTCATCAACGGATACACAACATTACATAATTAATGTAGTTACGTTTATCTGCATTAACTATATTCAATGACCACATCAGACGACTTTGGAAACAAACCTATAAGCCAATTATTGAAGAAACAGGCAATCCCTTCTGCAATTGGCATTCTTACTTTATCAATTTACGGAATAGTAGATACGATATTTGTTGGGAATTTTGTGGGTTCTGTTGGTATTGCAGCTATTACAGTGGTCATCCCCATCACTTTCTTGATTTCCTCCATTGGAATGGGTATTGGGATAGGTGGTGCTTCTATCATTTCAAGATCCTTAGGTTCTGGAAAGCCTGAAAAAGCCAATAAGACTTTCGGTAATCAACTAACCTTAACAATTATTCTGGGTATTTTTTTCAGTTTAAGTTGTTGGATTTTTATTGAACCGATACTAAAAGTTTTTGGAGCCAAAGGCGATATTTTACAACCTACGATCGATTATTTCAGCATTATTTTATTAGGGATTCCAGTTCTGGCATTTGCCATGATGTCAAATAGTATTTTTAGAGCAATTGGCTATCCTAAAGTAGCAATGGTGGTCATGATTGTGCCTGCAATTGTAAACGTCATTTTGGATCCTATTTTTATTGCAGTTCTTGATTGGGGAATTAAAGGGGCTGCCTGGGCTACCACATTTTCGTATTTGTTTAGCGCTGGATATGCAGGCTATTTCTTCTTTAAAGGAAAAACAGGCTTCAAATTAAGCAAATCGGACTTTATCTTGGATTTCAAAATAACTGGTGAAATCTTCTCAATCGGATCGGTTACTTTTGCCAGACAAGGTGTAGTAAGTTTATTATTTTTGGTATTGAATAACTCATTATACAAATATGGAGGTGAAAGCTCCATTGCCGTTTACGGTATCATCAATAGAATGATGATGCTTGTTAACGTACCAGCTATCGGTATCACACAGGGCTCCATGCCAATAATTGGGTATAATTATGGTGCAGAGTTATTTAAAAGAGTCAGTCAAACCTTAAAAAAGGCTATTATTTCAGCTACTTTATTGTCCTCGATTATTTATGCTGATATTCTGATATTCACTCCTCAAATTGTTAGCATATTTACAACCGATCAGGAATTAATCGATCAAACTGTACCTGCACTAAGAATCACCTTTTTAATGACTCCGCTGATTGCTTTTCAATTGATAAGTGCAGCCTATTTTCAGGCGTTAGGAAAAGCATTACCTGCACTTTTACTTACTTTAACTAAACAAGGATTTTTCTTGATACCACTCCTGTTGATTCTACCTAATTTCTATCAGCTTAATGGTATTTGGATGGCCTTCCCTATTGCTGATTTAGCCACTGCAATTGTCTGTATGGGTTATTTATTTTACGATAGCAAAAAAATCATATTAAATCCATCTACAGTTTAATTTTATATAGCCTCCCTTTTATCCTCAAATAGCAAATCGAAAGACAGCAGAATTACCTTCAGTGTATAAAAAATAACATTATCACCTTAATTCTGTCTACCTTTGTAGCAACAAATTGAGAATATGAAATACAGATTATTATTAACATTATTATTTATTAGCAGCCTTTCCTTTGCCCAGCAAAGAGGTAGCTATGGTGGAGCTGCAAGTTCTCAAATTACAGGGAGAATAACGGGAACCATTTATGATGAAAAAACTTCGGAAACAGTTTCTTATGCTACAGTGGTTGTTAAATCCCCACAAACTGGAGAAACCATAAATGGAGTTGTAACAGGTGATGACGGAAGTTTTAAATTAATTGGATTGAAGCTAGGGAA
Source organism: Marivirga sp. (assembly GCF_035704835.1). Lineage (GTDB taxonomy): Bacteria > Bacteroidota > Bacteroidia > Cytophagales > Cyclobacteriaceae > Marivirga. Next base: position 20,120 of record NZ_DASSWQ010000068.1, read on the forward strand.
ATACACCGTTGAGGTTTCTTTTGTTGGATATCAGAAATTTACTCAACAAGTGGAGCTAACCCCCAAGGAGCCTGACCATAATTTCGAAAAAATTCAACTCTCAGCGGATACGGATCAATTAGATGAAGTTGTAGTTTCCGGTCAAAGGGAAACTATTGAAAATAAAATTGATAGAATCGTTTATAATGCAGAGCAAGACGTTGCCAATATGGGTGGAGATGCCTCTGACGTGTTAAGAAGAGCTCCATTATTGTCTGTAGACCAGGATGGAAATGTATCCTTAAGAGGAAATTCAAATGTACAAATCCTTATAAATGGCAAACCAAGCAGCATGTTTGGTTCAAGTACCGGAGATGCTTTAAAAATGATCCCTTCAGACCAAATTAAAAGTGTGGAAGTCATCACTTCTCCTTCTGCAAAATATGATGGCGAAGGAACTGCAGGTATCATCAATATCATTACGAAGAAACAAACCCCTCAAGGATTTGCTGGAAATGTTGATTTAACGGCTGGTACTCGTATCAATCGTGGAGTGGTAGGCATTAATGCGGGTAAAGGTCGTTTAGGTTTTAACGCCAATGGAAGCTCATTTTATTCATGGCCTCAGTATGCTACTACTGATTTTTATCAGAAAACAGTAGTTAACGGTCAAACCAATATAAGAGAACAAAATGGCCGTAACTTGAGCAATAGATTAGGCTATTTTGGAAATATGGGTGCATTTTATGATTTTAATGCCTTCCATAGTTTATCTACCAGTATCAGATTGAGGGGATTTAACAGTACATCAGAAGGTGAAAACGCTGTATCCACGACTTTAGGTAATGAAGAAAATGCTTACCAGAGATATCAGGATAATAATTCTCAAAACTGGGGTTTTGAGTGGTCATTAGATTATATCATGAAATTCCCAAATCAGGAAGGAAGAGAACTTTCAGCATCCTATAAAATTGATGGTAATATAAGAGACCAACAATTTGAAATCAGGCAAGAGGCTCCTGAAAATTACGAAGTAGCCAGAAACATAAACGATGGTAATAATACAGAAAATACCATTCAAATTGATTATACACACCCATTCGGTGAGAAATTCAAAGTAGAAACTGGATTTAAATCGATTATCAGAGATATTGAAAGTGATTTTCAATATGAAGCACAAGCTCAAGGTTCAAATCAATATGAAATAGTAGATAACAGGACCGATATTTTTTACTATAATCAGGATGTGTATGCGGGTTACTTTTCAACTCAGACCAATATCACTAAAAATCTTGGGGTTATTGCTGGCGTTCGCTACGAATATACAGGACTTCAAGGAAGTTTTGCAGAGGCCACGGAACAAAACTTTGAACCACTTTCTTACGAAAACTGGTTACCAAGCGTAATCGTGAATCAAAAGTTTGGAAAATTCAATTCGGTAAAAGTCTCTTACAATAGAAGGATTCAAAGACCTAGTTTGGGTAATGTAAACCCATATATAGAAATTGGAAACATCAATAACATTAGTTTCGGTAATCCAACCTTAAATCCTGAGCTTTCAGATAATTATGAAGTTGGATTTAGTACGTTTATGAAAGGTACTTCTATTAACGTTTCAGCTTTCTATAATGACATTAGTGAGGTAATTCAATCCGTAATTTTTGAAGACCCGGCTCGAAATGCCACTGTTACTACTTTTGAAAACGTAGGAACGCAGCAGAACCTAGGCTCAAATTTATTTGTATCAACAGAGCTATTCAAAATCTGGACTATTCGCGGTGGGGTTAATGCAAACTACTTTATGGCTGAAGGTGTAATTCAAGGAGAAGATGTAGAAAACAATGCTTGGTTATTTAGCGGAAACATCAATTCTAACCTAAAATTACCAAATGATTGGATGATTGATGCTTTCGGATTTGCCAGACCAAGAAGACAGACCTTGCAAGGGTATAATCCTGCATTCTCTATTTTTGGAATGGGCATTAAAAAGCAATTATGGGATAAAAGAGGGAGCATAGGCTTATCAATTGTAGAACCATTCAAAGAAAGAAAACCATTCGAAACTGAATTAGGCGATATTGAAAGCGACTTCTATCAAAGAAACGTATTTGCGATTCCTTTCCGTTCAATCGGACTTAATTTTAGTTATAAATTTGGTCAGTTAGATTATAAAGCGAGACAAAAAAGAAGCAGGATTTCTAATGATGACCAAAAAGGTGGCGGTGAAGAAGGTCAAAACTTCTAACTCAAATAATTTATAAAATTTATCCAAAGCTTCTTAAGAGAAATCACTCTTGAGAAGCTTTTTTAGTTTAACCCACTAAAAACTATCTTTCTCCATTATCTTTGCTATATGCCAAAAATAGATTTATCGAAAGTTGATTTACCTATCATTAATATTCTTCCAGAAGTTCTTCAAAAGTTCAAAGAAGATCAGAATCTCATCTTAAATGCTGAAGCAGGAGCAGGAAAAAGCACCATCATTCCTTTGGCATTATTGGAACTTTTGAAGGGTGAAAATCAAAAAATCATTATGCTGGAGCCGAGACGATTGGCTGCAAAATCTATTGCCCAGAGAATGTCACAACTATTAGGTGAGAATGTGGGAGAAACAGTTGGATACAGGATAAGATTTGAAACAAGAATTTCTGATAAGACAAGAATTGAGGTCGTAACTGAAGGAATTCTTAATAAAATGATGGATAGCGACCCAGAGCTAAAAGATGTTGCTATTATTATTTTTGATGAATTTCATGAACGCAATATTCATGCGGATGTAGCTTTGGCTTTGGCTCGGTTTACACAACAGAATACCCGTCCTGATTTAAAACTCCTCATCATGTCCGCTACTTTAAACCAGCAATTACTCGCAAAAGCTTTAAATGCGAAAGTAGTAGCTAGTAAAGGCCGACAATATCCTGTTGATATTGTTTATGCTGGAAATCTGGACAATAGACTTATTGCAGAATTAACAACCGAGCAAATTAAAAAATCCTTATACGATGATGAAGGCGATATTTTGGTTTTTCTACCAGGTCAGGGTGATATTTTAGCCATTCAGGATTTACTAAGGAAATCGAAAACCAAAGCTGCTATTTATCCGCTTTTTGGTCAATTGGCTTGGAACAAGCAATGGGCAGCCGTTCAACCGCATCCTGAAGGAAAGCGAAAAATTGTTTTGGCTACTTCAATTGCTGAAACCAGTTTGACAATAGAAGGTATTAAAGTTGTAATTGACACTGGATTGAAAAAGAATTCCGTTTTCGATCCTAATACTGCCTTGAGCAGCTTAAAAACGCAATCCATTTCTAAGGATGAGGCCACACAAAGAGCAGGGAGAGCAGGAAGATTAGCTCCAGGGAAATGCTACAGAATGTGGACGGAAGCAGAGCAAAGTACAAAACCCAGTCATCGTTTGGCTGAAATTTTGTTTGCTGATTTAGCAAATCTCAAATTAGATTTAGCTGCTCGTAAAATTCATGAAAGCAAAAGGCTCTTTTGGCTTACCCCTCCCCCTTTAGACAAATTGATTTATGCAGAAAATCTTTTGCTAGACCTGGAAGCATTGGATGAAAGCAAATCCATAACAGCGATTGGAAAACAAATGCATCAACTCCCCTGCCATCCCCGCTTAGCGCATATGTTGGTGAAAGCTAAAGATGGTATATCGTTAGCCATTGATTTGGCTTCTCTATTGGAAGAAAAAGATCCACTTTACAAAAAAGCTGGAGCTGATATAAGCGAGCGAATTCAAACTTTAAGAACCTTAAGAAAGGAAAATAGACTTGGCAAAAATTTCAATAAAATTGAAAAAATTGCTAACTCTTACCGTTCGCTTTTTAAAATTGAAGAAGATAATAAAGAAGTTGATCCTTATGCCATAGGGTATTTATTAGCCATGGCATATCCGGATAGAATTGCCTCCGCAAAAAGAGGAAATAATGCTCAATTTCAATTATCTAATGGAAGTATAGCCGCAATTGGCCATAAAGATGAGTTAGCAGATGAAAGTTGGCTGACGGTGGCCAATTTAGACGCAAGAAGCGGAATGGGGAAAATATTTCTGGCGGCACCACTAAATCCAAAGGACTTAATGCCTTTAGTAAAAAACCGAAAGAATGTGATTTGGGACTATGAAGAGGATGAATTTATAGTCAGCAATGACTTAAGTATTGGCAATATTACCCTCAAAAGAGAAGAATTAGATGATGAACCAAATGCTAAGGAGAAAAGAAAAGCAATCATAAAAGCCATTCAACTTCATTATGATGATATTCTAAATGCGAATGATGAGTTTGCTAATTATTTAGAAGAAATAAAGGAACATAAAATTGAAACAGAATATTCTGACATAGATTTAGCTTTTATGGGCATCACAGCAGAAAAATGGTTGCCGGAAGGAATAGAAGATCAAGAAGATATCTTTAAAAGTGTTCAGAGGTTGTCACTTAAAGAAATTTTAAAAGATTTATGAAGGCTTGATTTTTATTACAGTTCATCCCTTGGATGGTTTCGACACATACAACATAGGATATCAAATGCTCTGATCAATAAAACACTTTTCATTATATGTGTAATAGTTTTAATATAGCAATATATTAGTTTAGAACGTCATTACTGCGTAACCTGTCCCGTACTTTAGTCGGGAGGCAGGAATCTATTGATTTTAACCAAAGGTTAAAATATAAGAATGGAATTAGGAGTGTAGAAAGTACATATTAAGGAAGGGATTACCAATTGATACTTTATTGAAACTTCGTTTCAATAGGACAAGATTCCTGCCTTCGCAGGAATGACGCACAGAAGACAATTCATCAAATTTAACATATGGTTAAAATAGCAACAAACCGCAAACCGCCAGCCCAGTGAATGTTTCAACCGTCTGACGCATACCCAATCGGTCAACTTTTAGGCTATTGAAAAACTATATAAAATATTAGCTTTTTTAATGTATACAATTACCAACTTTAATTCCCTTCACCATCTTCTTCCTCTTCTTCTTCTTCAGGAGGAAGTGGAAAATGAGTGAAAGATTCTCTTAAGCTATCTTCTTTAAAAAATGTACTGATGCTAAAGCTTTTAGGGTTAATATCATCCAATTGAAAATAGGCGGTATCGGTTCGTTCCCAAACAAAAACAACAGTATCTATTGAAGTTTCACGAGTTTGGGTTGGGGGCACAAACCAAAATCCTTTTAAGGTATCAGTTGAATTTCCACAAGTATCAGCAGGATTTACATACCAAAGAGAATCTTTATCATTATTAGCAGCAGTAAAGCTAAAAATCAATTGTCTTGGATTTTCACATAAATCAAAAGAAACTTGTTCATTAAATAAAAAACGCTCATCTAAACTCCATCTTTTACTATCTTGGTTGGACAACAATCTTTGTACCTCTGCTCTTCTGAAGCCATCAAAACCAGGCTCATCAGGCAAACAAGCACTTAGGAGAATTATAAGTAGTAAAATGTAACCAGTATTTTTCATGCGGCAAATATAGTTTATTTAATATTCGGGATAATAAAAAATCAGCTAGAATTAAAAAGAAACGCTATACCGCTTGCCCTAAATATATTCCGTCTAAAATTTATTAGAAAAGTTAGTGTAATAGATAAATTTTTAAATCAATAATTGAATTATCTGATGAAAAATAAATTATCTTCATGTTCGGTTACTATGTTACAATTGTAAGTTTAAGTTTTACTAGATATTAAAATAGAAGGTTAAACTTAAGAAAAGGAACTTATTTATAATTATTTAAATTTTAGATTATATTTTAACCACTTACCATTCGATAAAATAAATGTATTATTCGATAAACTATAGTATTTTTCACACCAATTAAAATTTGTATGTTTGTATAATGTTTCAGAAGAGTGGCTATATTAATGGAGTACTTTTCACATTTACAATTTACCTATTGTTATTAAATACAACAAAGGTAAATGGACAATGTGGAGCAACTAGTGGAACAGGGACATTTGACCCAATTGAAAATAATTTTTGTGGGGGAGAGAAAGAAGTTTGGGTCGGTAAGAGATTTTCATCTGTAGATGTTCCTGCAGGCAAAGATGTTTATGTACAAGTAGATTGGGGTTATGCAGGGGCTATTGAATATTATAATTCGGTTTTGGATGGAGGAAACTGGGTAATAGATAATATTCCAGCTGAGGCACCAGTAGGTTCACCTGTATTTAGTAATAATAGATATGCATATCACCTTTATCCTGAAGACTTACCTGAATGTGAATTTAATGTAGATGTTTCTATAGTATTTGTTAATGCAGGAGAAGATCCTGAAACACACCCAAGTTCTGAAGTTTGCAATAGTTCTACCAACACATTACCAACTGTTTATTGGGAAAAAGACAATATTTTTCCAGGAGAATTGGGTATAGAAGACGCACCAATCATCCGTGTATGTGAAGGGGAGTCAGTAACTATAAACCCATTAAATAATGTCAGTAATTATAATTGCCCTTTGACCAACAACACTTCAGAAAGGTGGTTCCAGTGGGTTTATAATGTAGATGGTGGAAACCCAATACCGGATGTGGTTATTAATGGAGCAAACGTGAATGCAACATTTAATATCGGTGGAGTAGCTTCAAATCTAAATTTAGAAGAGATAATTCAAAATGATCCAGGACCAAATCTTGCCACTGGTGACATTGACATGGATCCAACTGGGTCAATAACCATTGATGGAACAAACACAGTTGCAGGTCAATATCTTGATATACAACTAAATGCATGGAATGTATGTAATCCTTTTGATGATCCAGATGACCCAAGCACTCCTGCCTTAACTGCTGCTGCTAATGCCGATTTTGCACCCGAAAATTTTACAATAAGAATTTTAATAGTTGATGAGCCTGTCTTAAATCCAATTTCAATAACTGATGATAACGGGGATCCTAAACCTGGCAATCTTTTTTGCCCAGAAGAACCAATTAGAATTACTAATGGGGGCTCTGATTTAGGGCCTGGTCCATGGACGATAAATATATACGATGGGTCTACAACTGGCGATCCGTTAATTGTTAGTTACAATAATCAAAATAGAACACTTGATGATGAAAATACTACTGGGCCTGATGCAGATGACTTAAATTCTCCAGGTGTTAAAACTGTAGAAGTAATAAAAGTAAATAATAGCACCAATATTACTGGCGGTTGTAGTTCAAGTGTAACTGCTCAATATGAAATAATAGGTACACCTATTGCCACTATTGGCTTTGATGATGGAACATTTGGATCACCAAATACAGTAGATAATATTTATGAAATCTGTGCAGAAAGTTTGCCTCTCAATCTGGAGTTAACTGATGAAACCTCAGCAAAAACAGCTAATCTTACTACTGAATGGAATATTGAAAAAATAGCTCCTACAAGCTCTCTTATAGATAATATTGACGATGGGGGTGGTGGGGTAACAGCGTTTACTTATCCTTCCAATCCGCTTGTAATTTCTGATACAGGCCACTACAGAATTGAATTAACTATTTTAGATGGCTCAACCAATTGTACTTCAACGGATCAACTAGATATTTATGTTTATGACAGCCCAGAAGCACAATTTACTGGGACAGGGGTTTGTGAAGGAGAAGTTACAAACTTTGATCCTTCTAGCTCAAATATCCCAACAGTAATTAACGGAGAGGTTATTAATGAATGGCTTTGGGATTTCTCATATGATGGGGTTACATTTAACACAGAATTGGCCAGTAATAATGATAACAATTTTACAAGAAGTCTGGGAGCTGCAGGTGACTATGATGTTGCCCTAATCACTCGCTCTGACAAGGGTTGCTATAGTGACACTACTGTAAATACTATAACTGTTTATGCCAATCCTGATGCTGATCTTCAGGCATTTTACGGACAGGATTATGAAGGTTTTCAAGAAGATGATCCCTATTTAGGTGATCCTATATGCCCTGGGACACTAATTAAATTTTTCAATAATTCGGATGAGTTCAATAACGATGCTTCCGTTGTTGATGTAGACTATTATTTAGAGATAGATAGTTTGACGACAATCATTACTAAAACAATAGGTGATTCAGGCTCTTTTCTAATTCCTGATATATTTGACAACCGAAATGCAACTAATGAAATTTATTCCATAAGATTAGTGGCTACTGCAAATCCTACCGATGGAAACACTGATAATAATTGTCTCATTAAATCAGCTCCTCTTTTAGTCGATGTTTTACCTGGAAGTGCATCTGGCTTTGATATTTTTGAAAGTTTTTCTCCTGATGTAACATACAATCCACCTTATTGTTCTCCTCAGCAATTCTTTTTCAGAATTGATAACACCACAAACAACAGATTAAATGCTAATGACTCTGTAGTTTGGACGGCCAAAAATGGAAATATCGTTTTGGGAGGAGATACAATTTTACATACCAGTGGGAACAGAGAAGACTATGATTTTAATTTTAATTTTGAAAATGATTATCCAAATGTAGGTCCAATAAATTTTACTGTTGAACTTCAACCATATGCTCAGGGAGTCTGTATTAGTAGTTCAGAAAGAACAGTAACAGTACGACCTAAACCAACCTCCGACTTCCTACCTATTGACACAGTCGTAACTTGCGATTCAGTTACTTATTATTTTGAAGCAGAGCAACCAGGATTATTAACTTATGATTGGCAAGTTCAAACAGTAGGCGATACACTCTCCACTCAAAACGATGGGGCGGAGTTCTGGGTGAGTTATGCTCGACCAGATATTGGAGACCCGCAAGTAAATGTGGAAGTAAGATTAGAAACCACCAACCCATTTGGATGTCAAAGTGATCTATCTGATCCATTTAATGATATTATACTACCTAAAGAAAATATTAACATAGTTTTAGACACTGTTGGAAATGAATTCTGTGCTCCTTCAGTTTATGGTTTTGTGAATAATACCAACCCAGCTGATGTACCAGCAGGAACTGAATGGGAATTGATAATCAAAAATTTGGATAATATTAATGATTCCACTGTAATTGACGGAAATACAGTAACTGGAAATACTGATTTTACGGCTTCTGCTCCAGGTGATATTTTTGAATATGAATTCACGGATTCTGCTAATTATGAAATAAGATTGAATGCTTTATTGCCAAGTACTTGTGATGTAGCATCTGATCCTCCAATTAGTCTCACTATTAGGGAAACTCCAGAAGTAAATTTTACTACAAATATTTCAGAGGGTTGTGCGCCATTGCAAGTTACCATCATCAATGAATCTAGTGCTTTGCCATCTGGCAGGAATTTCGATTTATCTTGGGAGGTTCGATTGCCAAATGATGATTTAGTTTTTAATGGTGGACCGACAGTAAAAGGTTCATCCAATCCAGCAGGATTTAATAATTTAACACTTCCTCCATTACCAAATACATCAGCTCCATACATAGATTACAAAATTATCTTAATTGGTGAATCTTTTGCGGGTTGTAGAGATGATTCTACCGTAGTAGTGAGGGTTTTTCAAGAACCTGACATTGATTTTGATATCACCTCTCCTAACCCAGCTTGTCAAGAAGATTATGATTTTAATTTTGAAATCTCAACTAATGAAGTTCCTCCAGGCACTGAATATACCTGGAATTGGGGCGATGGAAGCAGTCTTACTACCGACCAAGATACTACAGTAAATCATGAATTCAGCAATAGAGCTAGTTTCTTTGGTGATGATAGTTATACCGTAACGCTAACCGCAGAAACACCAAATAATTGCTCAGTAAGTGTTTCAAAAGTAGTGAATCTACACCCTAGGTTACAAGCACAGTTTAATGCAAATCCTGAGGAAGGTTGTGATCCTTTAAATGTGACTTTTACTAGTTCTTCATTAGGTACTTCTATTAGTGGCGGTCACGAATATTTTAAAAGATTGCAAGGGGCGACTACTTGGGATCCAATTGATGGTACTATCTCGAATAGTGGTACAGCAACAGAATTATTTGAAAACAATACCATAAATACAGAGATTTGGGAGATTTTATATGTAGTACAAGGTGAAGGAGGATGTAGAGATACGGCAGATATAAAAGAAATCACGGTATTCCCATCCCCTGATTTTGAGGTAGATGTGATCGATAGTCCTTTATGCCAAATAGATGAAAATGGAGATTATGAGTTTGAATTTGAGCTCAATAATGTAGATGTTCCTACTGACACTGAATTTACTTGGAATTGGGGTGATGGATCAACTCCATTAACCACTACCTCAGATGCTAATCAAACTCATATTTTCACCAATAGATTAAGCTATTTCGGAACAGACAATTATACCGTAACAGTAACAGCAGAGACTACAGATGGTTGTATTTTAAATGAAACGGTGAACATTCAACTTAACCCTCTTATAGAAGCCTTATTTTTCCAAAATATGGATGAAGGTTGTTCCCCATTAGAAGTAAATTTTACTAGTACTTCAAGAGGAACCGGTTTAACAGGAAATTATGTATATCAAAGAAGAATTCAAGGTTCTGCAACTTGGAATACAATTTCAGGTGGTGAAACTAATGGCTCTACTTCTGATGTTTTTGAAAATACTACTGGAAGTGATATTATTTATGAAGTAAGACATATTGTAAGTTCAGGAGTTGGTAATTGTTCTGATACTTCAGAGATTCAAGAATTGACCATTTATCCTGAATTTTCAACTCCTAACTTAACTGGACCTTCTGAAGTATGTAGTTTTCAACAAGAAGTTGTTTATAGCATTCCACATAGTATGGGATCCACTTATAATTGGCAATTGCCACTCGGGGCATTTATCAGTAGTCAAAATGCAAATGGAAATCAGGTTAAAATTAATTTCAGTTCATTTTCTGGAGATGTACAAGTGACTGAAATAAATGATAATGGTTGTTTCGGTGATCCAAGTATTTTAGCAGTTACAGTCCTTTCGGGACCTTCTGTTAGTCTAAGTTTAAATGGTCCAAACACTATTTGCCCTGGAGTTGAGACTAGCTTAATATTTGATTTAAGTGGAGAAGGCAGCCAAGGATTTGATGTAATCTATAGTGATGGTGTAGAAAATGATACTTTGGAAAATATTAATGATGGACATATTGAAACCATCACTCCTACTCAATCGCGTAATTACTTTGTATTGGATGTGATAGATAGAGAATATCCAAATTGTAATGCTGCAAGTGTAAGTGGAAATGCTTTTGTAAATGTAAATTTTGCACCAACAGCAAGCATATCAGGTGATGCTACAATCTGTGAAGACGGGACCACTAATTTATTTATCAATTTAACTGGTGCTGGCCCATGGGATTTGACTTATACAGATCAAAATTCAAATTTTATAATAGAGAATATTAGTTCCCCGGTTTATCAATTGGAAGTAAGCCCAGAGGTAGCTACTACCTATGAACTAGTTTCCGTAACAGACAGCAACATGCCTGTTTGTAGCGGTACTGTTGAGGGTTCCGTTACGGTAAGCATCAATCCAAAACCAACTGCTAATATTATTGGAAATTTTGATAATATCTGTGCAAATGAAAGTGTAGAATTGGGAATAGAATTAACAGGCTATGCACCTTGGACTATCCGTTATACTGATGGGAATAATACTTTTACCATTCCAAACATAACTCCACCAGCTGGTCATGATCCTGAAAATGACACCTATGTGCATAATTTTGATGTTTTCCCTAATACAGGAACTACTAACTATACTTTAGTTGATGTAAGAGATTCAAATACTCCAAATTGTACGGGAGATATTTCCGGAACAGCTGTTGTGACTGCTTATGATCGACCGCAAGTTGAAATTGAAGGAGATAATACTGTTTGTCTAGGAGAAAGCAGTAACATCACATTTAATTTTACAGGTGATGGTCCATTTGATGTTTTGATGACTGCTAATCAGGATACTTTAGAATATAATAATCTTCAAAATGGGCAATCGATTACTTTAACTCCAGAAGCTTCAACTGTTTATAGAGTTATTGAATTAATAGACAATAGAGGGTGCTTAGGAAATAGCTTGGGAGGACCAGTTAGTATTAATGTAAATAATTTACCTACTTCTGAAATCTCAGGAAATGATGTGACTTGTAATGGGGAAGTAACAGAATTGATTTTTGATCAATCAGGTGTAGGACCTTGGACAATTACCTATACAGATGGGAATCAAAATTTTTCTTTCACAACCTCATTTAACAGACATTTTGAACCTGTATTCCCTACCACCACCACTACTTATACATTAGTTTCAGTGGTAGATAGTAATTCACCTAATAGTTGTACTGGCACAGTAAGCGGTAGTGCATTAAAAGAAGTTTATCCTGAATTGGAAGCTAGTTTTGAAGCGTCACCAGAAGAAATGATTCTGCCTGAAAGTACAGTTACTATTACAAATAATACGACTAACAAAAATGAATGGGAATATGAATGGACTTTTGGAGATGCCACTACTTCCACAGAAGTAGATCCAGCACCTCATGAGTATGGCACTTTCGGGACTTTTGTTATCAGAATGACTGCAACTAATGGTCAGTGTACTGATACCTATCAAACTTCTGTAACCATTGGTGCAATCCCTCCTATTATAGATTTTGATGCCGATCCAAAAGAGGGATGTTTACCATTAGTTGTGGAATTTGAAAACCTTACACAATTTGCAGACCCTGCTACTTATAGATGGGAGTTTGGTGACGGACAAAGAGTTTCGGCAGTAGAAAACCCGACACATGTTTATCGAAACCCAGGAACTTACACCGTGACTTTATCAGCCACCAATATAACGGGGCAAAGAACTGAAGTTATTAAGGAAGACCTGATCATCGTAAATGAAACACCTACTGCTTCATTTACCATACCTGAGGAATATCAACAGGTATTTACTACCGAGGAAGTCCGATTTGTCAACTTAAGCGAAGGTGCCGATGAATATATTTGGAAGTTTGGTGATGGAAATGAATCATTCGATGAAGAACCAATTCATGCTTATGCCGATAGCGGAATTTATAATATTACGCTAATTGCCATAAATACAGAAACTGGATGTTCTGATTCAATTAGCCTGAGTTCTCAGGTAAAAGTTGTTTTGGGAGGAGAATCGAAAGTTCCAAATGCATTTACTCCGAGCAGAGCTGGCCCAGGAACAGGAAGTTCAAATCCAGTTCAAAATGATTTTTTCCTTCCGCAGGTCGAAGGTGTCTCAGAATTTAATATGAAGATTTACAACAGATGGGGAGAATTACTTTTTGAATCTACTGATAAGAATGTAGGTTGGGATGGCTACTATAATGGTGTGTTAATGCCGAAAGGTGTATACGTATATCGCCTCGAACTAGTTTTTGAAAATGGAAGAAGAGATACTAAGATTGGAGATATAACTTTAATTAGATGATAAATTTTGTTCAAATGCGGACTTTGTACTGTAATAAGTTGAATTGAGGTGCTAATGGAAAAATTCTATAAAATATTAATTGATAAGTCACTTGCTTTATTTTTAGGAGTAAGTGTTTTGTTCACTATACATGGATCACAAGCGCAAGATTTTCAGTTTTCGCAATATCATGAATCTCCTATTTATCTAAATCCTGCTTTTACAGGCTTGGGTAAAATGCATCGTTTCACCTTCAACTCAAGGGTTCAGTGGCCAAGCCTTCCTAGAGCCTACGTAACCAATGCTCTGGCTTATGATTATAACCTAGACCATTTAAGTAGCGGATTTGGAATGATGATTACACGTGATGTTGCCGGATCTGGAAATTTGGGTAATACGAATGCTAGCTTTCTTTATTCTTACAGAACTGCCATTGCAAATAAATTAGTTATTAGTACTGGTTTACAATTTGCATACAATTTCACTGGTCTAAATCAAAACGGCCTCACTTTAGGAGACCAACTTTTGGATGGAAGAAGTTTTACTTTCGATGATGAATTAGGTAATGTTCAAAATATCCAATTTTTCGATTTTTCAGGTGGTATGTTAGTCTATAGCGAAAAACTATGGGGAGGATTTGCTTTACATCATATTACAGAACCTGAGATGTCACTAATTGGAGATTCTAATCCACTAAATATGAAAATTAGTATTCATGGAGGGGTCAGAATCCCATTGTATAATGGACCGAAGAAAATGGACAATATTTCAAGTATAGCTCCATCTTTTGTATATAAAAGACAGGGTATAAATGATCAATTAGATTTGGGATTTAACTGGCACTATGACCCTATTTCTGCTGGCTTATGGTTTAGAGGTGTTCCTTTTAGAAGAACTGATGCAAATGAGAATTTATATGATCGTGATGCGCTAATTTTCAAATTCGGACTATTATTTGATGAATTTCAAGCCGGTTACAGCTATGATTTTACGCTTTCAGAATTTGGTGCAGCTTCAGGCGGAGCTCATGAAATTTCCATCATATTTGATTTCGAAGCTCAGTTGAAAAAGAGAAGAAAAAAGCAATACATTCCTTGCCCAACTTTTTAAGCCCTATCTCTCTGTTTTAACGCTCTTCTCATCATATAGCGCTCTACCAAGACATCAATCGGTTTCAATAATACGGCTATTCCTAGTTTAAAAATAAACCCAACTTGTTCATTACCAGCTCTGTTCTCCACAAATGGCTCTAGGAAACCCTCTGAAACAATAAATAATAGAATAGCAATTAAAAGTACTATAGACGAAGCTTTTCTACCAACTTTTGCTTTCACTAATTGGTCAATTGTATCTTGCAATAACTGATTATTGACTTTAAGGTCGTCATTAATCTTATTGATTTCATCTGATTGCTTTTTTAATTTTTCATTGGCCTCATTTAATTTGGCATGCAAGCGGTCACTAACCGAGGTTAATAACTTAGCCTCACCAATCAATCTATCATATTTCTCGCATAAAAGTTTATAATTTTCCTTTACCTTTTCAGTCGGGATATTGTCGTCTTCAGCAAGCACACGAACTTCATTGAGAAAATCGATCTCAGCTTGAAAAACATCGGACTGGGCAAAACTTTTTGGCATATACGTTTAGTCTTTAATTTCCATCATATTAAATGGAATTTTAATAATTTGCTTAAAATCTTCACCGGATTCTTCCATATCTTCATCCTCTTGCTCGAAGTACCAATCAATTTTGATTTTTTTACCCGTATCATTGATTTTTTCGAGCTTTCGGAAGATTTCAACTAAACATTTTGAAGAGCTTGTATTGAAGTATTCAAGTTTTACCTCAAAAGTAGTAGATTCTAACGGATTATGAACATAATTTTCCAACCAATCGAGCAATGGCTTATAAAATTCGATGGAATTTTCAGGAATAGACCTACCCGATATTAAAAATGTATCGGCATCAGGGTTAAAATCTAATTTAGGTGTCTTGGGTGTCGCTTCTAGATAATAAGCTTCCATATTATTTAATTTTACTTAATGTTGTATATTCACTTGTAAACTAAAATAAGTAAAGTCTTTATTGATAGATTTGAAATCAAAGTCTAATGGCTCACCCGATTTACGGATCATATCCATAATTCCTAAACCTGCTCGACCTTTCTCTGAAAATACGCCTTCATCTAGTTTACTTCTGTATTTTGACCTTAACTCTTCGCTATTCAATTGGTTTATTTCTTCGATGCGTTGTTTAAGGAAAGCTTTGTTTTTGGTTGTTATATAATTACCTGAAATGACATGGTATTTCTGTGAATCTTTCACCACCATGACCGAAATTTCTTGGTAATTTCCAGAAGAGGATTTTAGTTCAGTTTGATTATGATAAATATTTTGTAATACCTCTACTAAAATATTAAATACCTTTTTTTTGATTCTTGAATTATACTCTGTCATAGCTAATTTATTTTCAGCTATAGTCAGTAAATTATTTGTAAGGCTATCAGTTATAATACCTTGATACGCCAACAATAATTGCTCGTTTTCTTTCAGATTTTTAAATTTATTTAAGGTATTTACCATTTTTTACCTAAACGTAAATTGGATATTTAATTCAACTGACAAATTACAATTATTTTTTGAAAAAATATAATAATTAAATGACAAGAATTAATAATATTTAGTGAACATTACCAGTTAATTTTCGGATTATAGGTGTAAAAATTAATGCCAAAATACCTGCTGCAACGATGAATAGTGTAATGAATTGGAAAATATCTGGCAATAAGCCTGGATCTTCTGAAATGGCATCTTGACTGAACTGTCCTGCCACAAGTCCAGCAATGAGATTTCCAAATGCAACTGACATAAACCAAGCACCCATCATTTGTCCTACTAATCGTTTTGGAGCTAATTTAGTAACAGCACTTAAACCTACCGGACTTAAAAATAATTCACCAGTGGTGTGCAAGAAGTAAGTCATTAATAACCAAGTAGGCAAAACGGTATCAGATGAGACTACAAACATTGCAGCCACAATCATAGTTGCAAATCCTAATCCTAAGAATAAAAGACCAAATGCGAACTTTAATGGAATACTAGGATTAAGGTTCTTTTTTGCTAATTGTATCCAAAGCCATCCAAAAACTGGTGAGAGAATAATAATAAACAGAGGATTAGCACTTTGCAAAAAGCTAGCTGGCATTTCCCATCCACCAATTATTCTATCAGTATATCTTTCAGCAAATAAATTTAAAGATGAGCCTGCCTGTTCAAAGCCTGACCAGAAAACTGCTGAAAAAACTAACAAAATAGCAATTGCTCCAATTTTTTTCTTTTCGTCCCTGTTCAGTCCCCCAAATAAAAATATGGCCACAAAAAATAAAACTAAAGTAGCAGCTACAACATATGAAGCTATATTAGCAACACTTACAACATCTACATTAATATAACCTAAAGTAGTTAATAGAACAAGGATTATAAGTGCACTTAAAAATGCAAAAATACCTAATTTCACTTTCTTTCTAAAGGCAATTTGCTTCTCGCTTGCAGGATCAAAACCTTCAGGCTTTAACCCTATATCTCCTAAATGTTTTGAGGACGCTCTGTATTGAATTACTCCCACAAGCATTCCGAAACCAGCAGCGGCAAAGCCGTAATGCCAGTTTACGCTTTCTCCTAAATAACCTGTTATCAATGGTGCTATGAAAGCTCCAAGATTAATACCCATATAAAATACAGAAAATCCAGCATCTCTTCTGGCTGGTTCATCATCTTTATAAAGTCCTCCTACTATACTGCTGATATTAGGTTTTAACAAGCCCGTACCAATCACAATTAAAATCAATCCAATAAAGAAGAATTCTTGCGTAGGAATAGCCATAGCAAAGTGACCACACGCAATGATGATTCCACCGTACCAAACAGCTTTTTGTAATCCAAAAAATCTATCCGCTAACCACCCACCAGGGAGCGCAAGCAAATAAACAAACATGGTATATAAACCATAGATTGCTGTAGCAGATTTATCATCCAATCCCAGTCCACCTGTTTCGATTGATGCCACCATAAAAAGAACCAAAAGGGCTCTCATTCCATAGTAACTGAAACGTTCCCAAAATTCTGTAAAGAACAAGGTTGCCAATCCTCTTGGGTGGCCAAAAAAAGTTTTTTCGGAGCTCATATTATCTAAAAGTTAACTTTATTTTGAAAATTAAAATGCTAAATCTAATACGGGCTTTTCATTAAAACAAATCAGAAGCGAAAATCAGCCCCAATTTTGGTAGAAAGTGTAATACATACACTATGAAAACATTTGTAAATGATTTAGAAATTACTTTTTAAGCAGCGTAAATTATATAACTTTGCTAGCCAATTCATGTTATACCTAGCAAAATTATAAAAAGAATGAAGGAATTTGGATTAAAGTCCGCTAAATCCGGTTTAGAAAGCCTTGGATTAAATAATGTTGCAGAAGCTTATTGGAACCTCAGCCCTGCTGAATTGACGGAACATGCTTTGGCAAATGGAGAAGGAGTATTAACCGATACTGGCGCCTTAATGTGCGATACAGGTAAATTTACAGGTCGTTCTCCTAAAGATAAATTTATCGTGAAAGATGATAGAACGAAAGATACTGTATGGTGGGGAGATATTAACATCCCATTTGATTCAGTTAAATTTGATGCTCTCCACGAAAAAATGCTCAAATTCCTTGAGAACAAAAAAGTTTATGTTAGAGATGCTTACGCTGGAGCTGATAAAACTTACCGTTTAAATTTAAGAGTAGTAAACACACAAGCGTGGCATAATCTATTTTGCTACAATATGTTTTTACGACCAGAAAAATATAAATTAGAAACTTTCGAACCTACGTTTACTATCATCAATGCTCCTGAATTTGAGGCAGACCCTGAAGTAGATGGGACACGTCAAAAAAACTTTGCAATTGTTAATTTCACTAAAAACATCATTCTAATTGGTGGAACAGGTTATGCTGGTGAAATGAAGAAAGGTATTTTCTCTGTATTGAACTATACATTACCAACAGATCATAATGTGCTTTCTATGCATTGCTCTGCCAACATGAGTGAAAAAGCGGATGGCGATACTGCAATATTTTTTGGATTATCTGGTACAGGAAAAACAACCTTATCGGCTGATGAAAACAGAGGTCTAATTGGCGATGATGAACATGGATGGACTGAAAATGGAGTATTTAATTTTGAAGGCGGTTGCTATGCAAAAACCATTGATTTAACAGAAGAGAAAGAACCTCAAATCTATAAAGCAATCAAATTTGGAGCAATAGTTGAAAATACGAGATTCCATGCTGGTACAAGGTCAGTAGATTATGAAAACACTGAAGTAACCGAAAATACTAGAACAGCTTATCCTATTCATCATATTGATAATGCAGTTTCTCCATCAATTGGAGGAATTCCAAAAAACATTTTCTTTTTAACCTGTGATGCTTATGGAGTTTTGCCTCCAATTTCCAGGCTATCTAAAGGACAAGCGATGTATCACTTCATCTCTGGTTATACGGCAAAGGTTGCAGGAACTGAAGCTGGTGTCACTGAACCACAAACTGTTTTTAGTGCTTGTTTCGGGGCTCCTTTCCTTCCATTGCATCCAACAAAATATGCAGAAATGCTCGGTAAGAAAATGGACGAACAGCAAGTTACAGTTTGGTTAGTCAACACTGGCTGGTCAGGTGGACCTTATGGAGTTGGTTCTAGAATGAAGCTAAAATATACTAGAGCTATGATTACAGCTGCTTTAAATGGTGGCTTAGATGATGTTGGCTATAGAAATCACTCCATTTTTGGATGTGCTATTCCTGCTACTTGTCCTGATGTTCCTTCCGAGGTATTAAGCCCAAGGGAAACATGGAAAAATGATAAGGGATATTATGAAATGGCTAATAAGCTTGCAAAAGGATTTAATGAAAACTTCAAAAAATATGAAGAATTCGCTAATGAAGAGATAATGGCAGGTGCACCCAAGCCAAACATGTCAAAAGTATAAAAGATAATTTTTTAGTTAAGTTAAATTGTACTGCCATAGGCTAATAGCTTATGGCAGTTCTTTTTTTACCAGAATTGAAATTGTAGTTTTGCAAAAGCTAAATTATAAATCTTGATGCAATTAGATCAACACACCATTTGCCCTGTGATGGGTGAATGGCTAAACCAGCAAAATAGTCAGTTACTCGATTTCTCAAATCAGAATGCTGATTTAGTCAAACTTGATCTCCAATCCACTCCTATTTTTAACGAGTATGTTTTTGGGTATCTTAACCTAAAGAAAAAAAAATATGGCTATGGTGGTTATTTAGAAAACCGAATGATTTATCAAAGAAGTACGCATTTTCAACAAGGTGAATCTCGCTGTATGCATTTGGGAATTGATGTTTGGTGCGAAGCTTTTCATGCTTTACACGCTCCCTTAGATGCCAAAGTTCACAGTTTTGCGAACAATAATAATTTCGGTGACTACGGTCCCACTATCATTCTTGAACACCAGATAAACACCCAAAAACTTTACACACTTTACGGACATCTAAGTCTCAGAAGTTTGAAGAATATAGAAGTTGGGGATACCATCAAAAAAGGTGATAAATTCAGCGAGCTGGGACCCTATCCGGAAAATGGCGATTGGCCACCCCATTTGCATTTCCAGCTTATAACTGACATGAAAGACTATAAAGGCGATTTTCCAGGCGTTTGTGCTCCTTCGGAATTAGAGTATTATAAAAGTACCTGCCTAGATCCAAATAGATTTATAATAAAAGAATAATATAAATCTATGTGCAAGCCTAATTCAATTATATTCTAAAATCAGAATTAAATTTCTAATGGATTTCCAGAACTAATATCAGTGAACTTCCCTCTGTTGATTCATCGCTTTTTTCTAACTCAAATACAATTCTATCTTCTACTTTAGCATTTTCAGACAGCCAATCTTCAAAATCAAACTTAGAAAAATCTTTATGACTAGAAAATTCTTCACGTACCACAAGATAAGGCCCTCTTGCGAGTGAAATAGCTATATAGCTTAAAGTATCTGTAATGATGTCGTTTGACGATAAAGACAAATGCTTGGGAAGGCTACCTAATTTTATTCCCTCTTCCATATTTATTGACTCTCCATCTGCCAACATTTTTATATCAATATCTTTAATTTGCGCATAACTAGTCGATAAACATAAAAGCGCGAGTATAATAAGGCTTAATTTTTTCATTATTAAATTATAATTTAAATAGTTATTTATATTATTTTACAAATTTTTATAAATATATGACTTTTTAATTTTCGGTATCAAAATAATTATCTAAATATTTTAAAAATTTAGTACTGTTATCATCCAATTAAAAAAACAATCTCATCAGCACTATAAGAAAAGTAAAAAGGCGAGACTTTTAGAGTTGGTTGAGACTTCAATTAAAATCTGATAAAAAAATAAAGCCCCCGAAAAAGTGGCTTTATAAGTTTTTACAAACAGATTTTTTGCTTTGCGAAATTAATTCAAATTCGAACCGAAGCTTTCGTCAACTCCAATCATTCTGCTAATTCGCTCCATATCGGCTTGCGTTTTGATTAAAGCACCTATACCTTCCAATCCAGCAATTTTTTTAACTGCATCAGCTGGAGCAATATCGCTCATATATTTAAGCCAATTCAAAATTTCTCGGGTGGTTGGTGCCCTTTCTAATCCCAGTCTTCTTAGATGATAAAAAACGTCTAGTGCTACTCTCACAACTTTCTCATCCAATCCCGGGTGATGCTTTTCAATGATCTTGTTCATCGTATCCACATCAGGGAAACCGATATAATGATAAATACACCTTCCTTTAAATGCCGTTGGTAATTCTTGCTCCCGATTTGAAGTAATGACGATTGCAGGCATATCTTCTTCGGAAACTTCAATTACTTCCCCTGATTCTGGCATAATGAATTTTCTATGACTTAAAGCATACAATAAGTCATTAGGGAATTCTCTTGGCGCCTTATCAATTTCATCAATCAACAAAACAGAATTAGGTTTGCTATAGGCCTTTGCTGCCGGACCTTTCACCACATAGTGATTTAACGAATCGGGATTTCGATCGCCTGTAGTTAATTTACTATCCAATCCTTTTTCCTCTCGTTGCGCATTCAAGATTTCAATCTGTGAATCTCTCAAATATTTCACATGGTCAAATCGAGCCACAAATTGCTCGACATTACTTTTGGAGCCAACAGGATAAACTTCAAGGTCTAAACCTCTATCTTTTGCATAATGAATAGGTAATTCTGTTTTTCCAGTTCCTGGTTCACCTTCAATTAAAAGTGGCATTCCAAGCGTTCTTGCCATGTGAAAAGCTTGCGCCAATGCTGGGTCGCATAAATATTTTTCGGATCCTGTCCAGTGAGATGTTTCTGCCATAGTACTTAAAACTGACTGAATTGATTATAGTTCAATAATGAAAAATCAAAGTTGAAATTATTTGTTTGGACTTGCAAGATAAGTTAGCGGGTTGTCAAGTTGGCATGTGTACAAGTTGAATATATTAAAGATCATTTCGTGCTTAGTCTTTCATTCCAATTCTAATTAAATAAACCACTACACTCTTTATGTTTTTTAGCTTTCGTTTTTATATTTCATATTCAGAAAATTCAAAGGTGTCATAACGGCAATTTTTGAATTCTTGTAATCTTTGATATTTCGTGTAATAATAGCATCTAAACCCTTTATTGTCAATGCCGAAGAATACTGAATAGAATCCTCAAAGTCTTTAAAATCATTTTTTAGCGCTTGTATAATTTCTTCTTTTGATGTTTCGATTATTTCAGTCATCTCAGTGAGGGATTCTACCACTTCCAGAGATTTCTTATGTCCTAAAAATTTTCTGACGATGTAGTAAGTATTATTAATACTTACAGCTGATAGAAACAAGACAATATTCCCATTTTCATTCAACTCAAAAAGTTCGGTTGCTGGATTTGCGTGAGGTTCTCTATCTGTAAAAAAGTCAATGACTACATCTGAGTCTATAAAAACTTTATATGCCATATTTTTTAGATAATTCTTCAGTTAAGGTTTGATTGTAGTCGATTTTTTGGTCGATTTTGATTATTCCTCTTAGTTTTCTGACTTTAGGGGAAAGTTGCTTTTCATTAATTTCCCGCCTGCTAACAGTTACTAGTTTAAAGTAATTTTCAACCATTTCAGAAAGACTTTGACCTTTTTCTTTAGCATATTTTTTGGCTAGCTCGATCACTTCTTTTTCAAGTGTTAATGTCAATTTAGTGTTCATAATGTTTTTTAGCAAAAATACGTGTTTGTTCTTACAAAGTCAACACGTATTGAGAGCTCTTAGTAACTAGATTAATAACTATACAACTTGAAATTAGGAATTATTAGGAATACTAGTTTTTCAAACCGATCCTAATAAACCCTAGCTCATCTTCCATGTTCAAGTGAAAATGCACTTTTCCATCCTTTACAAAAAGTGGTGTAACCTCGCTTTCAAAGGTCATTAATTCCTTTTCGCCTATTAGCTTTAGCTTTTTGTCGTACACCATCATAAATACTTTATATGTGGGATTCTCCTTATCTTCTAAATAATTGGCTTCATGAGCAAATCGATAATATTTATCATTCAGTTCATCCCGAAAAAATTCGGTAAAATCTACCTCTTCTGATATATCATAAATGATTTGAATTATTTCTTCTTCAGATTCGGAATCATTTTGATAAGTCTTTTGCTTTCCTGAAGGCACTAATTGATGATTGTAGGTCATATGCTTTAATTCTTTGGTCACCCATTTATAGATGTAGATATCGTTAAATGCACTATTAGAAATAAGGATACTATCTTCTTGAAATTTTATAAAAACATTTGGATCAGCGTGAGTTAAATAGCCTCCATTTCTCCTTAACGTAATTTTATATCTTTTTATCTTATCAAATTCTGGTAACTCAATACTTTCAACTTTTTCTTTTTCAGAATCAAGTAAAAACATAATTGGTTTGAAACTATCGAAATCAAAATGCATACCTGCTAATACATTTCCATGAACATCCACAGAAGATAACTCAATACGCTCTGTGCCTTCTAAATTACCATTAATCCAATTCTCATCTAATTTAACTTCTTTAATAAGATTTCCTTTTAAGTCATGAATTCTGTATGTTTCATAAAAAGTAAAACCAAATCGTTCATTTGGTAAAGGAAATAGATCATAAAAATAATCTGTTCCTAAGCTTTCAGGACCTTCTTTTTTGAAATATACTTTATTTTCTAGTCTATAATTTTCGGTATCAATAATCTCAAGCGCGAAATTTTTTTGATCCAAGCTATATAGTTTCTTATTGTCAATTGTAACCCCTGAAGTGTAAATATCCGATCCAGCCATTAAAATCTCATCCTCAGAATCAACCAGAATGGTATCAATTTCTACTTCGAAATCAGAATAATAAGTTTTTTCATTTCCAGTTCCTGGACTGCAGGAAAACAACATTGAGCAGCAAATAAGCAATACAGATAATGTATTCATAAATAAATGCGAACTAGTCATTTTTATTTGGAGGAGAACGAAAGCGAACAGACTAATAGTATGGCTATATTATTCAATTTTATACTATATCCATCACTATTTATAACTTAATTAGGATTATTACGATTCTTAAGAATCTAACGAATATCTCAAAAATTATACTTATCGAATTAGCTATGGTGGTTTTATAAATTCTTTATAGCTTTGAACAAAATCAATACATGCAAGTTGATTTTTTAGTCTTTTACGATCAAATCACTATTTATCTTATTTCTTTTATCTTAAAGAAGTAAAAATAGTCTTACTGAAATTCAAATTAAAACCAGTTTTTACTTAACACATCTGTTATCTATGAACAAAATTTTAAGATTAATTTTCATCTCGTTTCTAATTTCGTATTCACTTCAAAATGTATCAGCCGCTAATTTTCAAGAAGGTGATTCACTAAAAGTAGAAATAGAAACTATAAATCCTACCACTACCATCAATGATGGTCAAATAAAATTACACACTACAGGAGGAACACCACCCTATCGATTCAAATGGTCAAACAAAAACACACCACTGACCGCATCTGATGCATCTGGATTGATCGAAGGTTTAGAATATTCTGTCATTATTTCAGATTCTGAAAATATTTCAATCACTAAAAACATTACCATAGAAGCCGAATCTATAACTGAAAATTTTAATGCAGTATTCGAGCCCGTTGTCCAATTTATGAGTAAAGTATTGTTTTGGGACCCTTTTGCTGCTATTGGTATTTATGATCCAATCATTTACACGGATGAAGAATTAATTAAAACACCAGAATGGACTGCAACGACAGATAAAATATTTCTTTTAAAGAAGAAATTGGTGAAGGATGGAACTCAAGTCAAGAAAGGAGATGAAATAGCAATTGTTTCTATCGATAAAAAAGATGCGGATGTTGTGAAAGCACCTGAAGATGGGGAAATTGATTTTAATGTTGCTGAAGGTGATGTTATTTTCAGCCCAAACAATACGAAAGATTTAATAGAACAAGGAGCTCAATATTTTGCCAGTATCACCTTTGATGAAGAAAGACCACTTTTATACCCGAATGGTGATATCAGAAAAAATAGTATCCCGTTTATTGTGGTCTGGCTAATTATTGGTGCGATATTCTTCACATTTAGATTAGGATTCATCAATATTCGTGGCTTTAAACATTCAATTGAATTAGCTAGAGGTAAATTTAGTGATCCTAACGCTCCAGGAAAAGTAACACACTTTCAAGCGCTGGCGACCGCAGTATCAGCAACAGTTGGATTAGGAAATATTGCTGGTGTAGCCGTAGCGATTTCTATAGGTGGAGCGGGTGCAACTTTTTGGATGATTTTGGCTGGATTCTTAGGGATGTCATCCAAGTTTGTGGAGTGTACCCTGGGAGTTAAATACAGAGAAATTAAAGCCGATGGAAGA
Source organism: Marivirga sp. (assembly GCF_035704835.1). GTDB lineage: Bacteria > Bacteroidota > Bacteroidia > Cytophagales > Cyclobacteriaceae > Marivirga. The sequence continues at coordinate 45,442 of NZ_DASSWQ010000068.1, forward strand.
ATATTTGGAGGTCCCATGAATTATCTGCGTCATGGATTAGAAAAACGAAATATCAAAGGATTGGGTAAAATATTAGCAGGTGTATTTGCTGTTCTTTGTGTAGGTGCTTCATTTGGCGCAGGAAATATGTTTCAATCCAATCAGTCCTTCCAAATTATGGCTACTCAATTTGCCGTATTAGAAGGTTGGGGCTTTTGGTTTGGTATAGGTTTAGCTGTTTTAGTTGGTATAGTTATTATAGGTGGAATTGAAAGTATTGCCAAAGTAACCGAAAAGGTTGTGCCTATTATGGCTGCAGTTTATGTAGCTGCCGCACTAGTAATTATTGGAATTAATATAGAAAACATTGGTCCTGCATTCTCCGCTATCTATAATGGAGCCTTAAATTCAAGTGCATTGAAAGGTGGGTTTATAGGAGTTTTAATTATTGGATTCCAAAGAGCCGCCTTTTCAAATGAAGCCGGAGTGGGTTCTGCAGCTATCGCACATAGTGCTACAAAAACGCATAATGCTCCTTCTGAAGGATTTGTAGGATTGATGGAGCCTTTTATTGACACGGTTGTAGTTTGTACATTAACCGCTTTAGTTTTGATTTTCACAGGAATGCATGAAGTTCCTGATGTGACTGGCGTTAATTTGACTGCTTTAGCCTTTGGTTCTGTCATTTCTTGGTTCCCATATGTTCTAGCAGTAGCTGTATTTCTCTTTGCTTTCTCTACCATGATTTCATGGTCATACTACGGAATGAGAGGTTGGACTTACTTATTCGGAAAAACTAAAAAATCAGAATTAACATACAAAATTACTTTCTTGATATTCGTGGTTGTTGGTGCTTCTGTCAGTTTAGGGGCTGTATTAGATTTCTCTGATATGATGATTTTAGCTATGTCTGTTCCAAATATGATTGGTCTTTATATTATGTCATCAGAAGTAAGAAAAGATTTAGCACATTATTTTGAAAAAAAGAAAGCCGGCAAGCTAGGTCAGCCAGATGAATAATTTTTTAGATTATTATTTTCTAGTGATAAATCTATAATTTTTTTTAATTTGTAAGAATGAATTGGATTTATCATACAGACTCTAGTGATAAGTATCGCTACACTTTAGGAAAAACAGGAAATAAAACATTATTCTGTGTTGGTGTGAATCCTAGTCAGGCAAGACCCGAACAATATGATGGTACAGTTTCATCAGTGGAACGAATTGCAATACACAATCATTTTGATGCCTGGGTGATGATAAATCTTTATCCACAAAGAGCTACATCACCTACCCTATTGCATCAAAAAATTCAAAAGAAATATCATGAGGAAAATCTTGAAATTATAGAAAACCTACTAGAGGAAAATGACCCAGTAATATGGGCAGCATGGGGTAATTTAATTGATTCAAGACCTTATTTAAAACACTGCTTATCAGATATATTTAATCTTAGTCAATTTCATGACTGCCAATGGCTTTCTGCAGGAAATCCCTTAAAATCTGGGCATCCAAAACATCCACTTTATCTTAAAAAAACAACTGAATTAACTTCATTTGATATGGAAGACTATATGGAAAGGATTATTGAATAGGCATTAAAAGCAAAAAACACCTTCTTATATTTTAAACTCATAAAAGAAAGTGCTTAGTTATAAATTATCTCGTAAAGAAATTGCGATTACATAGAATAAAATATGTTTTTGACCCACTCGGGGATATCTGCAAAATCGATAGAATTTCCATCTGGTAAAAACCAATTATTAGTGCCACTACCATAAATTAGATAATAAAGAAATTCACCTTGTGCATCAAAAATATCAATACGTTCTTTATCCGCCTGATTATCGTATTCAATTTTTCCAAAACCCACTTGACTCAAATTCTCAGGATCAGTACCGCTGTAAAAAGTACCAGTAATTTCAAGCCCATTTTCAAATTCAATATTGAGTAAACCTTCAAAAATATCACTATTGTCATAAAAATGAATTTGCTCTTGTTGGTAGACAAAATGTTTCCCAATTTCTGAACTAACTGATAATTGACCACTTGACCTGTATCTTTTCTGTAGCATTATATCTTCATTGTATTCATAAAGGGTTTTTCGTTCATCAAAACGGTCTTTAAGTGTTCTTTCGATTAACCTGTTTTCATGATCATAAATAAAATTTTCCTCTACCTCTACACTTCGAGTGGATGAAACTTCCGTCCCCCTAATCTGCACAAGCATTTTATGATCATTATATTCATAAAGATAATCTAATTGAGACCCATAGCGTTCCCCAGAAGATGAAATCAACATATCATCCTGATTGTAAGTAAATTGCTTGCTATACAACAACTCTCTATCATGAAGATAGTACTCTATTTTTTTAGGGTTTTCATTTTGATTGTACTGTATCTTCAGCTTTCGGTATATGTTGTATCCATAAAAATCATAAAGGATGGAGATTTTCCCTGTTTCATCAAATTCATATTCATAGCGGGTTCCAGAATCAACAGGCCTTCCATGTCGTACGATGAGTGATGAGGTGATAATGCCATCATTGTTATATTCATGCGTCACATCTCCCATTTTCTTCCCAAATTCACCATACAATATGTTACCATAGTACGAATTAACTAGGAGACCATTTTCTGCTACATGTGAAAATTTATATGAATGACTACTCTCTAGAAAAATTACCTTGTCAAAAGATTCTCGGAATTTAGTCATGTTGAAAACACTTGAGTCATTGATTTCAATATTCTCATTATTTAATTCAAGTGATTGATTATCAGGATTTATCTCAATGTCTTGACATGATACTATAAACAGAACTAGAGATAAACAAAGCGTTCTTTTCAGTATAGAAATTGCATCCATTTTTGTGATTTTTGGTTAAAATAAGCTACGAAGGTATTTACCTAAGACAATAGTTACTAGTTCAAAGCCTACAAACTAAATGTCTAATGATTGAAATTATGTAAGTTTAGCCAAATATTTCCTACATTTTTTATAATGTGCTATATCCTCACACTAACAACTCAAAAATAATCAAAATACTATTACCCCTACTTCAGATTAATTAACTTCAATGAATAGGCTTATCAACTTAATTAAAGATTTAAAGGGATTGAATTGAAAAATTCAGGCCTATGATATTTTCAATGTACTTTTTAATTTATTATTAAACTTTGTAAAAATTCTTTAACGACAAAACAAAAGCAGTCAGCATATCATCTGCTGTTACTGGAAATAACTTTCGGTGTAATACTTCCTCTTTATTTGCTTTTGCATAGGAATTTATGCCTTGAATATATCCATCCAATAAGGCTAAGAACTCAGGAGAAAGCTCGTCTTTCTTTTCTTTCACCACATCAGGAGCGCCAATAAATTGGGTGAAAAAGTCAATGCCTGCTCCTTCTTTACCGAATTGTCTTCCAGCCATGAGTTTTCCAGCCAGCAAAGTTGATTGAATAGTCTTGAAACCATCCTCAGAATGTGCCCAGGCTAAACCATAAGATACTTCCACGTCTTTTTCTGCGTAAATGTGGGCCACGCCCCACTTATCACGCACGATATCAATTTTCTCTGGGGAAATTTGGGCTGAAATAGTCGGAATGTTTGCAATGCAAATAAGGATTAGTATATACTTCATATACTTCATTTTCAATAATCAATAATGATGAACTTACTAAATATAAAATTATCTAGTAAAATTTAATCTGAATATAAAATCTTATAATATTGCAGATCTAAACTTTTCTTGCTGTCAACTTTATTTCACTATGATCAAATACAATCCTAAAAACTGGTTCGGACTAATTTTTCATTCTTACAGCAGACAGGTAGTGAAAAGCTTGCTTCCATTTTTACTATTAATGGGGATTTATACCGGAATAGTTACCTTCTTATTAGAAGATTATTTTCAAATTGAATTTACCAGCACAACAGTAGTCCATTCTTTACTTGGTATAGTTCTGGGATTATTTTTAGTTTTCAGAGTGAATTCTGCTTATGACAGATGGTATGAGGGACGTAAATTATGGGGCTTATTATTGAATAATTCAAGGAATTTAGCTTCTAAGCTTAATGCATTTATTTCTAAAAATGATAGACAAGAAAGAGTATTTTTTCAAGAATTAATTTCTGCTTTTGCGTTTGCGCTAAAAAATCATTTGAGAAAAGGGGTAGATGTCAGTCAATTAAAAATAAAAGATAAAGAAATTATTAAAGAACTGGAAACCAAAGATCACATCCCTAATGCCATTACATCTTTGCTATATCAGAAAATCAATTCTTTACTGACCGAAGGAAAATTAAATGCTCATCAGTTTTTTGTCTTAGATAAAGAAATGAAAGAGTTTTCAGACATACTCGGAGGATGTGAGCGCATTAAAAATACTCCCATTCCTTATTCTTACAGTATGTTTATCAAAAAATTCATTTTTACTTATAGCGTTACGCTTCCGTTAGCTTTCATCACCGAATTCCATTATTTCACTATTCCTATCGATATATTTGTATTTTTCATTTTAGTAAGTGTTGAACTTATAGCAGAAGAAATTGAGGAACCTTTTGGTGGGGATGTCAATGATTTACCAACCGATGAATTATCTCAGAAGATAGAGAAAAATGTAATAGAGCTTCTTTCTTAAATTGGTTAAACAAAATATTTATATAAAGTGAATAGAGATTTCTAAAGGTCAATCCACTCAGAAAAACACTATTTCTTCCCCATAAATTATTATATTGCTTCATTAATTAATAAGAGTTTATGGAGCATTACGATTTGGTAATTATCGGAGCAGGACCTTCAGGATACGCGGCAGCAATGCGTGCGATTGATTTAGAAAAGAAAACATTACTGATAGAAAAAAACACATTAGGTGGTGCTGGTATCTCCAATGGTGCATTATCTTCCAAAACACTTTGGGAGCTTTCTAGGGATATGTTGGCATTTCGGAAAAACCTTGACCGTTATCAATTAGAGAAGCCAAGAGCGGTTTGGAAAGAAATTCAATCAGAAGTTCAGAGTGCAGTAAGTGAAAGGATACATCTCCTTAGAAATCATCTTCAGGAATTGCAAACTAATGCAAAATACACTCCATATATAGACTATTTGGAAGGCAATGCTTCTATTATCAGTGAACATTTAGTCGAAGTTGAAACTGAAAAAGAACGGCTGGCGATTGAAGCTGATTACATTATTATTGCAACAGGCAGCAGGCCTCGTTATTTACCCAATATCTCTATAGACGAAAAGCATATCCTGACAAGCGATGGAATAGAGCACCTGGATGATTTCCCAGAAAGCATGGTGATAGTTGGTGCAGGAGTAATTGGATGTGAATATGCTACTATTTTCTCTGGTTTTGGACAGACAAAAGTGTATTTAATTGATAAGGGAGATAGTATTCTGCCTTTTGAAGACCCAGATGTAGTAGCGGTCATTGAAAAGAATTTGGAGGCTCAGGGCGTTCATATCCACCGAAATTCTTCCTTATCCCATATGGAAAGAAAAGATGGAAAGGTTGTTTATCAATTGGACTTTTCTGATGGTCATCAAGAAATATTCGAAGTTGAAAAAGCGCTCGTGTCCGTGGGAAGAATACCTAATTACGAAAATGTTTGGAAAGAAGCAGTTCCTGTCAAAATGGGACAGCGTGGTGTTGAAGACAATGACACCAAAACGTCCGTTAAAAATATATACGCAGTAGGTGATATAACTGCTGATATAAGTTTGGTCAATGTAGGAGAATTAGAAGGTCGATATGCGGTGGAGAAAATTTTTGATGTACCCAGCAAAAAACTGATTTACGAAAACATCAGCACTATTATGTTTCTAAATCCCGAGGTAGCTGGAGTTGGCTTAAATGAGAAAACCGCCCAATCTAATGGATTAAATTATAAGGTAGTCACCACAGACTATTCCACTATTGCCAGGGCAGTTGCCATGCGAAATACTCAAGGATTCATCAAATTACTGGTCACCGATGATGAGGAAATGCGAATTTTAGGAATGAGAGTGGTGGGCGAACAAGCATCTACTGCCATTCAAGCAGTGGCTTTGCTTATCAGTATGGGTAAGGGAATTGAAGAATTAGCAGAATGCGTACACCCTCACCCGAGCATTACAGAAGGTATTCAGGAAAGTGTAAGAGCTCTTTTAGGGAAATCGATCCTAAAATCAGGCTTATTGAAAGAAAAAGTGAATTGCTATTGTTATAATTGCGAAAAGCAAGAACGAATCATGATTTAAATATGATGAGCGGTTCAACAATAAGTCAATATTGATGTTTACAAAAGAAAAAATTATGAAAAATTTATTAATTATTGTTTTCACTCTTTTGAGTAGTAGTTTATTGGCTCAAGAAGTCATCAGTACTACTAAAGGTAATATTACAATCCATCCGATAGTTCACGGCACTTTGGCCATTGAATATGATGGCATGACAATTTATGTAGATCCTTATGGCGGAGCAGAAGGATTTGAAGGCTTAAATGATGCCGATTTAATCCTCATCACTGATATTCACGGTGACCATTTAAATAAAGAAACTTTAGAAGCTCTAAATACTTCCAAATCTCACTTTATTGTACCTCAAGCTGTTGCAGACCAATTAGGAGGAATAGACAATGCGAAAATTGAAACGTTGGATAATGACAAAAGTACCACATTTAAGGGCATTGAAATTACCGCCTTACCGATGTATAACTTACCCGAAAACGAAGAATCCAGACATCCAAAAGGTAGAGGAAATGGTTATTTATTAAATATTGCTGATAAAGTCATTTACATTTCAGGTGATACGGAAGACATTCCAGAAATGAGAGCGCTGCAAAATATTGACATTGCTTTTGTTTGTATGAACATTCCTTACACTATGACGATTAATCAGGCTTCTGATGCAGTATTAGCCTTCAAACCAACTATCGTTTATCCTTTTCATTTTAGAGGTCAAGGAGGTTTAGCAGATGTGGAAAAATTCAAGTCTATAGTAAATGCTAAAAATGAAAATATTGAGGTACGAATAAGAAACTGGTATCCAAAAAACTAATAACGGATTGATATATATGAAAAAGCCACTTTATAAAAATTAATAGAGTGGCTTTTTAGTGCTATATGTAATTAAGCTTTTAGCTAAACTTTCCTTTCAAAGCAGCTAACTTGGCTTGTAGGTCTCCCTCTACAGCTTTTTCATCCTCTTTTTTCTTGAATTTACCTTTTGGTTTTTCCTCTTTAGCTTGTTGCTTAAATGGATCTTTCTTTAACGAAAATGAAATCCGTTTTCTGGCTTCATCAACTTCCAAAACCGTAACATCCACTTTCTGAGCAACATTCACTACATCAGCAGGATTGCTTACAAATTTATCTGCTATATGGCTTACATGCACCAAACCATCCTGATGAACGCCCACATCCACGAAAGCACCAAAATTGGTGATGTTGGTAACGATTCCAGGTAATTTCATTCCGACTTTCAAATCGCTGATTTCATTTACTCCTTCTGTAAAGGAGAAAGCTTCAAATTGCTCACGCGGATCCCGTCCTGGCTTAGCCAATTCCTGCATAATGTCCTGTAAAGTGGGCAAACCTACCGATTCCGTCACATATTTTTTCATATCTAACTTGTCGCGTAATTCTTTACTACTCATCAAATCATTAATCGAAGCCTGAACATCTTTTGCCATCTGGTTCACCAAAGCAAATCGCTCTGGATGAACTGAACTACTATCTAGCGGATTTTTAGCATCGCTTATTCTTAAGAAACCAGCTGCTTGTTCAAATGCTTTATCTCCTAAACGAGGCACTTTCTTCAATTCTTCTTTACTTTTAAAAGCTCCGTTTTCATTTCTGTAATTCACAATGTTTTCAGCAATGGATGGTCCTAGCCCTGAAACGTACGTTAATAATTGCTTACTTGCAGTATTGAGCTCAACCCCAACATTATTCACACAACTGACTACCGTGTCATCCAGACCTGCTTTTAATAAATTTTGATCCACATCATGCTGATATTGCCCTACTCCTATTGACTTAGCATCTATTTTAACCAGTTCCGCTAATGGATCCATCAATCTTCTTCCGATAGAAACAGCTCCCCTTACTGTTAAATCATATTCCTTAAATTCTTCTCGAGCTACTTCGGAAGCTGAATATACGGAGGCGCCACTTTCATTGACCATTACAATCATCACTGATTTAGGCAACCCAATGGAGTTCATGAATTTCTCTGTTTCTCTGCCAGCAGTACCGTTTCCAACTGCGATGGCTTCTACATTATATTTTTCCACCAATTGCAAAATTAAAGCTGCCGCTTTGGTGGTCTGAAGTTGAGGCTCATTAGGATAAATTGCTTCATTGAACAATAATTTACCTTGTTTATCTAAGCAAACTAATTTACATCCTGTTCTAAAACCCGGGTCAACCGCCATTACATTTTTCTGACCCATTGGAGCTGCTAATAACAGTTGTCGTAAGTTGTCTGAAAATACCTTAATGGCTTCTTCATCCGCTTTTTTCTTAGTGAAAATACGGATTTCTGTCTCCATGCTTGGCTTCAATAATCTTTTGTAGGCATCACCTAATGCTATTTTGACTTGCTGAGCAGCTTCGTTATCAGCTTTTACAAAATGCTTTTCCATGATGAAAATAGCATCTTCTTCCTCTGGGCTGATATCCAGCATCAATACCATTTCCTTCTCTCCTCTTCTCATGGCCAAAATCCGGTGAGATGGAGCTGTCTTTACATTTTCTTCCCACTCGAAATAATCTTTATATTTCTGCCCTTCGTTCTCCTTACCGCTTAAAACTTTCGATCTGAATTTTCCTTTTTCCAGAAATAGCTCCCGAATATCTGCCCTCAACTCTGCATTTTCATTGGTCCATTCGGCTATAATATCTCTAGCTCCGTGAAGAGCAGATTCAACATCTGCAACCTCTTTTTCCTCATCTATATACTTTGCCGCTTCGCCTTCTAAATCAAAATTACCTTGCTCAAAAATTAATTTAGCCAATGGTTCCAAACCTTTTTCTCTGGCTATGGTCGCTTTCGTTCTTCTTTTAGGCTTATAAGGAAGATAAATATCTTCCAATTTAGCCATCGTTTCAGCTGCATTAATTTCTTTTTCCAGCTCAGGCGTCAATTTCTCTTGCTCCTTAATAGATTTCAGAATAGCGTCTCTTCTTTTATCCAAATCGCGTAATTGCTGCAGACGGTCTCGTACATCAGCCACAGCCACTTCATCTAAACTGCCTGTCATTTCCTTTCGATATCGAGAAATAAAAGGGACAGTAGCTCCCCCATCCAATAATTCTACTACTGCTTTTACCTGTTTCGGACGAACGTTCAATTCGCCTGCTATTTTAATGATATGATCCATATTTTAGATTTAAGATTCTAGAACCTAGATTCTAGACTTTGGATTTATGATTTTAGGAAGAGTTTAATTAAAATCTTCCTTTTACGTACATAGGTTATTATGAAAAGCAAAACTCATCTTGGCTCTAGAATCTAGACTCTAGTTTCTCCTTTAATATCCCAACACTTTCCTAACTCTGCTAAGCGTCTTATTCGCTATCTCAGCTGCTTTTTCTTCTCCTTTTTCTAGTTTTTTATGGAGCTCGTCTATGTTTTCCATATAATGATTGTAGAGCTCTCTTTCTTTGGAGTATTTTGCTACTAATAGTTCGTAAAGTGCTTGTTTGGCATGACCATAGCCATAATTTCCTCCTTCATAATTTTTTCGCATTTCTGCAACTTGCTCTTCTGAAGCCAGTAATTTATAAATATTGAAAACATTGCAAATATCAGGATCTTTAGGCTCTTCCATTGGCGTGCTATCCGTAATGATTTGCATGACATTTTTTCTGAGTTTCTTATCAGTTTGAAAAATATCAATAGTGTTGCCATAGGATTTACTCATTTTTTGGCCGTCAGTACCTGGAATCGTCATGATCTGCTCATCAATTCTAGCTTCTGGCAATACAAAAACATCTCCATATCTGTGATTAAAAGCACTCGCAATATCACGTGTCATTTCCAAATGCTGTTTTTGGTCTTTCCCAACGGGCACGATATCCGCATCGTATAAAATAATATCACAGGCCATCAAAACCGGATAGGTAAATAAACCTGCATTTACGTCCGCTAAGCGATCTGATTTATCTTTAAAGGAATGTGCATTAGCAAGCATCGGAAATGGCGTATAACAGCTCATATACCAATTTAACTCCGTTACCTGCGGCACCATAGACTGCCTGTAAAACAAATTTTTATCAGTATCAAAGCCAAAAGCTAACCATGCCGCTGCCACGGCATTTACGTTTTCCTTTCTAACGTCAGCATCCTTAATTGTCGTTAAAGAATGTAAATCTGCTATAAAAAAGAAGCTTTCATTTTTAGGGTCTTGAGATAATTTTATAGCAGGAATAATTGCTCCTAATAAATTACCTAAATGCGGCTTTCCTGAACTTTGAATACCCGTTAAAATTCTTGACATTTTATATATTTTTCTTTCTAATTATCTTATCTAAACTGAAATTACCACCACCATTTAGGGCAGTTACTGCAAAAATCGCAGCATAAAGCAAACCTAACTCCTGTTTTCCAAATGGATCACCCGCATGAACGACTAAGGCCGCTATTAGCATCGTAAAAAGAATAGGAACACTAGCCAAGCGAGTATAAAGTCCTAAAGCTACTAAAATTGAGCAAATAAATTCCGCGAAAACGGTAGCAAAAAGACTTACTTCTTCGCCCAGCCCAATAGGGTCAGCAAAGCTAAAATCTCCACTCAATAATTTCTTAAACTTAGGATATCCATGCGTAAGCATCATTAGACCACCAGCCAAGCGCAAAATCAGTAAACTAAAATTTTTAAAAGGCATTTTATTTCAATAAAGTTAAAATTATAAAAACTTAAAAATGACAACTCATATTACTACAGGTAAAATTGAGGTCAATTAAAGATTCAAAAGTTGAAGAATTGTGTATCTTCGTTTTTAAATTAAAAATCGAATTTATGAAGAATATCCATTTGCTTAAAAGCGCCCTAGCAATTGTTTTTCTATTTTTTTTCCACATTTCAGTATTTGCACAAAATAATACTGCGAAAATCACATTCTTAGAAGATTCCTTCGATTTTGAAATCATAAATGAGGCAGATGGAATGGCAAAACATGTTTTCAAATTTGTAAATTCAGGAACTGATTCGATAAAATTAACATCTGTAAGGGCTTCTTGCGGTTGCACCACACCATTTTGGGAACAAGGAGCTTTGTTACCAGGTGATACAGGTAAAATTGAGGTAGCCTATAATCCTTTAAACAGACCCGGGAAATTTTCTAAAACGGTTACAGTGAGAACTACAGGTGAGCCCGAAACAAAAATCTTAAGAATTTCAGGATATGTTGAACCTAAACCAAAAACAATCGAAGATAAGTTTAATACTGAGTTAGGCGGAATCAGACTCAAAAGTAAATTTATTAATTTCGGAAATATTACCACCGAAAAACCAGTTAGTCAAACTATTGAAGTATATAACCAATCAGAGGATACAATCACAATTTTAGACAGATTTGTATCTGCTGATTTTATAAAAGTCAGCAAACTTCCTTTACTGATTCTTCCAAAAACATCGGCTGAAATTGAAATTAATTACTTACCTAAAATAAAGGATGATTTGGGATTTATGAATGATCCCTTAACTATTTTTACGGATGAAGTTGAAAATAGCAGTAAGACGCTAAATGTAATTGCAACGATCAACGAGTATTTTCCTCCTATGACCGAACAAGAACTGGCCAATGCTCCTCATATTGAATTTGAGAATTTAGAGTACGATTTTGGGCACATAGTAGAAGGTCAAAAACTTAGCCACACTTTTAAATTCACCAATACAGGGAAAGAAACATTAATTATTAGGAAAACAAAAACAACCTGCGGATGTACAGTATCTGAATTAAAGAAAATGAATTTTGAACCCAATGAATCTGGAGAAATAAAGGTATCTTTTGACTCTATAGGAAGACGAGGAACTCAAATTAAGAGAGTTACCTTATTTAGCAACGACCCTACAGCTCCTACTCGAGATTTAATTATTAAAGCTTATGTAAAAGAAGATAACTAACGAATTGAATTCGATAGTATTTTGAAGGTATTCCTTAGTAATTTGAAACTGTCATTATAATGTTTAAAATTAGTAAAATCTGACCTCACAGTCAGGATGCTGTTCTTTAAATTTATTAATACTAAAATCAAAAATCCTGGTATTATAACAAATAAATAGTTCAAGATTAGTTAATAAATCTAGTTTCCCAATCCATCGAACAGCGGTACTAGAGATATCTAAGTATTTTAAGCCAATTAAGGTGCTAATTCCTTTTAAACTCTTTATTTGAGTACCAGCCACACTTAAATATTCCAAACTTTGCATTTCTTTTAGTGGTTTTAAGTCATCAACTGCTGTGTAATCTAAGGTTAATTTGCCCAATTGAAACAGCTTATTTAATGGCTCTATATCCGAAACAGGACATTCTTTTATGCTCAATATTTTCAAATCACTTAAGGTAGAAATGCTTTCTAAATTTTCAATAGCTACTCTTTCTAAATACAATTCTTCCAAAGAAATAAATTGATTTAAAGGAACCAAATTTTCAATTGGTTCGTCCATTATAACAATTGAATTCATGGCAGTTAAATCGTGTAATTCTTTCTCTGTGGGTCTACTGCTTAAAGGAAATTGTATTTTAAAAATTGCCTGCCAATTATCATCTAGTCCATTCCACCAACTTTTCATACCCTCATTATCATAAATAACAGTACAGTCTATCACTTTTTGTGCTAGAAACTTTTTTACAGCCTCTTTTTGAATTCCTGTATTATTAACATCCACCTCCTTAAGATTATTCAATTTACTTAACTGAATAAACTGCTCTTCAGTAAGTTGATTTTCAGCCAAGTTTAGTCTTGTTAATTTCTTCAATCGCATGATAGACTTGACAGAATTTAAACCAATACTTTCAGCTTCTAATATGCTCAAGGCATTTAAACCTGTAATGGGGCCTAAAGTATTAACTTGATTATTGGATATGGATAAATAGCGCAACCTGGAAAACTTAACCAATGGATTTAAATCGGTAAGCCCTTTGTCATTCAGATTAAGGCTATCTCGTAACAATAATTTAGTTAATTGTTCTTTTTCAGGATTTTCATAAACCTGACCAACAAAATAAGACGAAAGCGCATTTTTCCATTCATCATTAAGATTACTCCACCATTCTGACAATTCCTCGGAATTAACAATTAATAGCTTATTAGGATTGGCATCTATAAAATCATTGATTTCTTGCTCGCTTATGAAAGTATTGTCAGCATAAATCTTCTCTAAATTATTAAGGTTTTCTAAGGGCTCTAAGCTTTCAACTTGAGTATTGCTAATATTTATGGACCTTAAATTTTGATAATTCCTCAATGGCGATAGGTCAGATATAAAGGCAAAAGAAAAGTCCAGCTTTTTTAATGTTTTAGGACTCATTGTGGCAGTCAATTTTGACAAATTACTTCTGGAAAGATTAAGTTCTTCCAATACCTCCATGTTAGAAAACACCATAGGTTGATTGAAAAATGTCTCGCTCAAATCAAGTTTAACAAGTTTTGAGAAATTGGATAAAACTTCAAAATCTCTTATATCAGCACCATTTAATTTTAATTCTCTAAGTGCCTTTAGATTTTCTAAATCATTAATTTTTTGAATAGGTGTAAATGAAATATCCAAATGTTGCATCTTTTCGGCATAGCGTAAGAAGCTTAAATCCTCTATAGAAGTATGGGAAATATCGAGATGTTTTAATTCTGTAAGACTGCTCAAAGGCGCTATATCTTCAATTTTAGTATGACTTAAATTGATGTACTTTAAATCTACTAAAAAGCTTAAAGGTGCAAGATTTACAATAAATTTATTACTAGCTAAATTCAGTGAATCAATGGAGGCAATTTTATAAAGTTGACCCATTTCAACACTATCATCCTCCAGTTTAAATTCATTTCGAAATATAGTCTTCCAGCCTAATGAAAGATTATTCCACCATTCAGTAATTGCCTCATCCCTACTCACTTTTGTAGTGTAAATACTCGCTATCTGCAGTTCTTCAGAGTCCTTATCTAAATTTATTTCCACAAAACGGGTTTTGGTGTTAAGAATAGATTCACCTTCAATCCCAGTAGCTTTTAAAGTTCTGATTAACTCAACTTTGAAAGACAATTCGCCATTATCTCTCAAAAATGGTTTTGTTGATTTTATATCGAAATCAAATTGAGCATTCTGGAAAAAGAAATCAACATCCTTCAGATAAGCAGTTACATCTTTATTTATGAGCACATTACGATTTTCTGTCAAATCATCCTCAATTTGAACTTTACTATCTCTAAAAATTTTCAAATAACTTTCACGAATAATAACATCCTTATCTCTGTGGCTTGCATCCTTACTACCCAAAATATTAAGCAAATATTCTAAAAAACGAACTTGGTCCTCTGCTTTAGACTGGTATGATTCCACTTCCTGCTTTTCAAAGCCTTTTATATTCTGAGCGGAAACTTTGAAAGTTAGACTAAAAAGCAAACTGAAAAGAATTAAAAGAAAATTATTTTGCTTCATAAATGAATGCTTTGAGTTGTGGGATGTCTTCTTTTTGAACTGGTGTGAGGTCGGAAATCAACCAGCCACTATTGTAACCTTTTCGGTTATATTCTGAAATTTGAAAATACCATCCTTCACATTGAAAGAAATGAAACTTAGTTCCTGTAACAGATTTAAATTGAATTTGCTGAGAAGCCATTTCATAAAGAAAAATTGATAATGGATCTGCTTTAAAATCATCTCCAGTGAAATCCACAGCATTTTCTTTATTCAAGGATTTATGAAGATTCATGAAGTCTAATTCATGACTCATAGGATGTAGGAATGCTTTTTCCTCGCTTTCATTCTTCTCAAAATATTGTTGATAATGAGCAGAAGATACTTGGTCTATAACCCATTCGTAGCCCTTTCCTTCTTCCTGTATTTTAAAAAATAACAGAACATTTTCTTCTTTCCCATTTCTAGTAAAAATTGCATTTACTTCTGCAAACCAACCTTCTTCATGGAAATCAAGAAATTGTGGATTTTGCTTTGCAGTTACATCATTAATGAATGATTTTTTTTGCTCTGTTGGGATACTTTGATTAACTCTATCAAAAAGAAGGGTAATGTAATTTTTCCTCAAAGAAGTTTCTCGAAAGTTTTTATCACCTTCATAAAATCGAACTCCTTTTTGGTCTTCCTCACCATTAAATCGTCTGAAAAACTGGTTCACTTGCTTAGTGGAAGCATATAATTCAGACTCATCACGAGTACTCCCATCTTCCTGCACAATTTGTGCAGGAAGAATGAAAGGTATACATATCAATAAATTAAAAAGGAGGATTCTTATCATGAAGAAGTTTCTGTTACCCGAATATCACCTAACATCACATCCCAAAATTCGATTGTTCTACCTGAGATTTGAGTTTTCTTTTTCTCTACATAAATAGTGATATCTTTCTTAGTAGTGTCTTTATAATTTAATCCATCGTCAGAAGTTCCTTCAAAACGCTGATAAACCGTTACAACTCCTACATATTTACCATCAGGTTGCTTTTCTAAATCACTGATATAATGAATATCATACCATGAAATTTTTACTTTATCATAATTAAGTGCCATTAAGCGCTCAAAGTACTTTCTTACTTTGTAATACTCCACTTCATCAGTAGTAAGTGAAGAAACACCCATTTCACTATCAGGAGCAAATAATTCTTCCGCTCTGTCCATAACTCTGGTGGCTTCAGAAAAAGCTGTTTCCTTATCACCAATTATACTTATATACTTACTTAAGTCACGTACTTTTTCAAGTGCTAAAGAATCAATTGCTTGTTTTCTTTGAGGCGAAACATCATCTGTCTGCGCCATAACCCCTAAAGAAAAAGTCAGTAGAAGGGCTGTAATACCTATATATTTAATATTTAATAATTTCATCTGTCTATTTTTTAAGTGATATCTATCAATTATTTACGAATCAATTGGAGTTCTGTAATTCTACCTCTATCATTGGTTTTCACCATATAAATATCATTTAGATTTTTACCTTGGTCTTTCAAATAATTCATGTAATCCAAAATATTGGTAGGCTCGTCATAATCTTTTGTGCCGTCACTCAGTTCACTTATTATAATTAAAACAGGAACATCAGGAGACGCAAACATAGCTTTTGCTTCATTAATATTGCTGTTAGCTTTAGCAGTATTACCAGATGAATTTGCTATAGTATTGAAATAAGTATCAAGCCTATTTGCTATTTCTTCCTCTGACATTTTTGTATCCTTTGCAGACTCAGAATCCCCTGTTGATTCCATATCAACTGTTGTATCATCAGGTCTTTCCTGTTGCTCGGTATTATCTGCATCTTTGGACGCATCGGCCATTTTCTTACTACTCTTACAAGCAAATAAGCCTGCACTTAAAATCAAACATAAGGCTGTTAGCCTTAAAATAGATTGCAATTTGTTCATTTCATACAATGGTTTAGTACATCACTAGTAACGTAAATTTAACAAAAAGTTATATTTATCGAATGAAATAAAAGTTGTATCGAGGAGAATGTATGGTTGGTGTTGTGCGCTTTCAATTTCTGAATTAACCTTAATTATCTATCTGAGGCTTTTGGTTAAGAATTTTGGGTATTAAGTCTTAAGTAATTGGTTTTAGTTTCTTTTTTTGTAAAAAAATCCATGGAATTTAGTGTATTTCAGTGGATTTTTTTTGAAGGTCTAATTTTGATTATTTCAATTTGCTACTTGGTAGATTCAACGCAGTAAGTTAGAATAGTATTTTTATTTCTTGGCCCAAGATGTACATGCCTTTATTTTTTTTAAACTTTTAGCATCTCTGAATATTCACTCTATAATTCAAAGAAATTAAAGGCTTAAATAAACAAAAGTACGAATTCTCTTTTCTCCATAGTAAGTTTCAATGTACCTGATGATATCTGAAAACCCCGTCTCAGCTCTTCTGGTCCAAATTAAATATTAACACATCTCATGCAGTGTTTTTTTTCATCTGCTCTAACTTTTGGGGGAACGAACTATTACAGCCATTTTTCTGGGTCTTCCCGAGTTCCCAAAACTGCTAGCACTATTATCTTTTGCTCATCTAACCGAAAATGGATAGCATAGGGGAAATGCTTTAATAACACTAAGCGAATATTTCTGTAGCGTACTTGGTAATTAAGTGGATATTGAGTTACTAATCGCAGCTTTTGTTCAACTTCATTTAAAAAACGAACACCTAGGCTTTCTTGTTTTTCCTCATACCATTGAGCAGATTTTAATATATCAAGCTCTGCATCAGGCTTAACAATTAAGTAGTATTTCATAATTGCTTTCGAATGCGTTCTCTAGCATCTTCCCAACTTGAACCTGCAGAAGGGTCAGTTTCATGCGCTGCTATTCTTTCATCTAATATTTTTTTATACGCTGCACTCACTTCATAAGCATCCTCTTGCATATCTGCCTCGACCATGCCATACATTAAATTGATAAAGCGTTCGTCTGCTTTGTTTATATAATCATGTAACAATTCTCTAATTTGAGCGGTACTCATAAGTATCGTGTTTAATTTTATTTTGTAAATATAACGATTTCATTCTTATTTCAGTTTCTTCCATATTCAGCAATATTTATCTAAGGTTTCCTTTATTTTTTTAAACTAACACGCGGAGTGTTGATTGTAACGCAAAATCTGTTTACATAACATTACAACACCTCTCAATACCCTATCCATATCTCCCACATTTTTTGTAAATATCTCTCACCTAAAGTTTACCACTCTCAATGAATATCTGTAGCTTTGCACTTTGATTGAAAAAATGCTATGATTAATACCAGTAATTTAACCCTCCAATTTGGAAAAAGAGTCTTATTTGATGAAGTTAACATCAAGTTCACGCAAGGAAACTGCTATGGCGTAATTGGTGCCAATGGAGCTGGAAAATCCACTTTCCTTAAAATCCTTTCAGGAGAAATCAACCCGACTAAAGGAAATGTTAGCCTAGATGCAGGTAAAAGAATGGCTGTTCTGAAACAGAACCACAATGAGTTCAACGAGCACTCTGTATTGAACACTGTAATGATGGGTCACGACAAATTGTGGAATAACATCAAAGCCAAAGAAGAATTATACAGTAAACCAGATTTTTCTGAAGCAGACGGTATCAAAGTATCTGAATTGGAAGAAGAATTTGCTGAAATGGATGGTTGGAATGCCGAATCTGATGCTGCAGCCCTTTTGAGCGGTTTAGGTATAGAAGAGGAACATCACTACAAATTATTGAAAGATATTGATGGTAACTATAGAGTTCGAGTCCTACTGGCGCAAGCTTTATTTGGCAATCCTGACGTTTTGATTCTGGATGAGCCTACCAACGATTTGGATATTTACACCATCGCTTGGTTAGAAGATTTCCTTCTCGAATTCAAAAATACTGTAATTGTTGTTTCTCACGATAGACACTTTTTAGACACGGTTTGTACGCATATAGTTGATATCGATTTCAGTGAAATCAGCATGTATTCCGGTAACTATTCGTTCTGGTATGAATCAAGTCAATTGGCTTTAAGCCAAAAATCATCTGCCAACAAAAAAGCAGAAGAAAAAAAGAAAGAATTACAAGAGTTTATTGCCCGATTCAGTGCAAATGCATCTAAATCAAAGCAAGCCACCAGTAGAAGAAAATTATTGGATAAAATCAATGTGGAAGACATCAAGCCTTCTACCCGTAGATATCCTGCCATTATCTTTAATCAAAACAGAGAAGCAGGTGACCAAATTTTACAAATTGAAAAGCTTAATAAAGCCGTAGAAGGCAAACCCTTGATCAAAGATTTGGATTTATTTGTGAATAAAGGCGATAAAATATCCGTTTTAAGCAGAAATAGTTTGGCAACTACTGCCCTATTTGAAATCCTGAACGGTCACATGAAACCAGATTCAGGTAGCTTCAAATTCGGTCAGACCATAACCACTTCCTATTTACCTAACCATAATGATGAGTTTTTCCATGGTAAAGAAAATTTAATTGACTGGTTAAGAAATTACTCTACTGAGAAAGATGAGGTTTATATCCGTGGATTTTTAGGAAAAATGCTCTTTACTGGAGAGGAAACTTTCAAATCCGTGAATGTATTATCAGGAGGCGAAAAAGTAAGATGTATGGTGTCAAAAATGATGTTAACTGGTGGTAACCTTTTGATGTTGGATGAACCCACCAACCACTTGGACTTGGAATCGATTCAAGCTTTTAACAATGGATTGAAAGATTTCCCCGGAACTGTGATTTTCACATCTCATGATCATGAGTTCACTAATACTGTCGCTAACCGAATTTTGGAGCTTACGCCAAATGGTACAATCGACAGTTTGAAAACCTATGATCAATATATGGATGATGATAGAATACAAGCACAAAGAGCTGAGCTTTATGGTAAGGTGACGGCTTAAATAAATTTTTCTACTTATTATTAAGTTAGTTTTGATATTTTAAAATAACTAAGCTTATTTTAGATATTCTATTTAATCATTTGAAAGACGTAAATACCTATTTTAAAATCCAAGATTGAAATAATGAAAAAGAAATTCTTACAAATAATTTCCGCACCCTTATTCCTTTTTATTCTTACAGGCTGTTTTAACAATGAGCCTTTATGGCCCAAAACTTTAGATTATGCTGTAACTTATACAGTTATAGAAGATTCTAACCACACTGGTTTTAAATATGAAATCAACGGAACCGAGGGAGGAATAGATTATTCTTTTGGTGATGTAAATGGAGAACAATTTGGTTTTCCATATAACAATAAAAAAAATCATTATTTTAGTGGAAATGATGAAATTAATTTCGAATTCAAGGCAATATCACCTATTGATGTCACTCTAACTATTGCAGGTCAGGAGTATAGTTATTCTGTATTACCTGAAGATGGTATAAAGACTTTTACTGTAGAGACCGATTATGTGGGTTCTGGTTCAATTGAAGTAAATGTAGAACGTACACCCGTTGATGAATCTCAATTTTTGATGAAAGTAGAGTTCCCTGGAGGAAGCCGAGAACACGATTTGGGATTTCACTTCAGCAAAGGGGGTAATATTCTACAAAGTTTTAGTGCAACTGCATCCAAAAAAGATACGATCGTGCTTTCAGTTATATCACCTTACAGCTTTGAGATAGGGTTCATAACTAATGATGGTCAGGTCGTAATTAGCGATTCTGTTGTTTCAAAAGATTACATAGCTAAAGGAACCCTAAAATTAATTCCAGGTGTTCATTTTTAGATTAGTAAGTTTTTTTTGTAATCCTAAAACATTAAAAATTATTGTTGTTCAGTAGAATATTTTACTATTTAGATATTGATCAAAAATTAATGAATTTCATAACATAAAATTCATAACTCAGTTTAAGGGAATAATGAAACTGTTTATTAAAATCTTAAAAGGCTTGCTCATTGTAGTAGCCTTTTTCATTTTAGGCTACTATATGGTAAAATATTTTGTTCCTTCTGTCGGAAAAGCTCCTAATAAAGAGGAAATGGCTGCATCTCCTTATTATAAAAAAGGCAAGTTTGTAAACTCTATTCAAACTACAAGTGCGGAATTTACTCAAGTACCGCGTATTCTAAGAAATTATTTCAAAAGAGATGTAGAAACAAAACCTACTGGAGATTATGTTTTTACAGAAAACAACAAACAAGAAAACGATAGCATTTTACAAGTCAATTGGCTAGGACATGCCGCAGTTCTATTTTATAAAAACGGAAAATATGTTTTAGCAGACCCCATGTTGGGCGAGCGTGCATCACCCTTTAACTTTATGGGGCCAGAAAGATTCAGCGCCTCTCCTATTTTGGCTGAAGATCTTCCAGAATTGGAAGCAATTGTGATTTCCCATGATCATTATGATCATTTAGATTATGAAACCATTAAAAAAATCACAGCTAAAACGAAATACTTTTTTGTTCCAACAGGGGTAAAAGCAAGCTTGGAATATTGGGGAGTTCCTGCTGAGAAGATAAAAGAATTTAGCTGGTGGGATTCTCATTCTGAAAATGGGATTACCATTACTACAACGCCAGCTCGTCATTTTAGCGGAAGATTATTAAGTCAAAACAATACTTTTTGGGCTTCTTGGGTGATAGAAATGGATGGAGATAACATTTATTTTGGAGGAGACACAGGAATTTTTGAGGGCTTTAGGGAAATAGATGAAAAACTAGGTCCATTTGAATTAGCCTTAATGCCAATTGGTGCATATAATGAAGCCTGGCATGATATCCACATGGATCCGATAGAAGCAATTGATGCCTTTCAGCAAATGAGAGCAAAAAAATTCTTCCCAATTCATTGGGGAACATTTGATTTGGCATTGCACAGCTGGTATGAACCAATTCTAGACCTTGAAAATGCCGCTATAGAAAAAGACATCCCGTTATTGAGTATTCCACAAGGCAAATGGTTCAGATTAGGTGATGAAAGTGAAAATGGATGGTGGAAGCAGTATTCGGAGGAAATGGGTAGTGAGTAGTGGGTATTCAGTATTGAGTAGCGAGATTAGAGTACAAAGCATAGTAATTTAAAAAATCTCCAGTAATTTAAAATTTAGAAAAGCTTTTATAGAAAATTCGAATGAGCTTCACCCCCTTAGAAATTATTTATCAGGACGAATACTTAGTAGCTATTAATAAGCCACACGGCCTATTGGTGCATCGTACTAAAATTGCGACTGAGAAAGATGTATTTGCTTTACAGCTATTGCGAGACCAATTGGGACAGCGAGTATATCCTGTCCACAGGATAGACCGCAAAACTTCTGGAGTTCTGTTATTTGCATTGGATGAAGAAAACAATTCAAAAACTACTGCACTTTTCAGAGACCAGCAGCTTGAAAAAACTTATTTAGCCATTGTAAGAGGTTTCACTGATTCCGAAGGCACCATTGATTATGCTTTAAAGAAGGAAAATGGCCAGCTACAAGAATCAGTCACGCATTATAAAACATTAGCACAAACCGAAATCCCAGTTCCTTTGGGGAAATTTAATACATCACGCTATTCTTTACTAGAAGTAAAACCAGAGACGGGAAGAATGCACCAGATCAGAAAACATTTAGCCCATATCGACCACCCAATTATTGCCGATCGCCCCCATGGCTGCAATAAACAGAATAAATTATTTAAGGAAAATTGGCAAATGGATAGCATGTTATTACACGCTAAAGAGCTTCAATTTAAACATCCAGTTAGGGAGGAAAACTTGAATATTAAAGCGAATATTTCAACAGAATTTGAAAGGACCTTAAGCTTTCTTAATTTTGAAACTACTATAAACCTTTCCTAAATTCTAAACATTAGGTAAGGTCAATGTATTATTTGTAAAGATTTGGTGATGAGTAAGAAAAACAAAAAGAGTAGAGAAGGCATTGTTTATTCTACATCTGATGATTTTGAGTATGAATATGAGGGTCAGGAGGAACAGGAAACGCTACCTCCTTCTGAGCAAAACTTAAAAGTACAGTTGGATAAAAAAGCCAGAGCAGGTAAGAAAGTGAGTCTTATTAGCGGATTTGTTGGAACCGAAAATGATTTAAAAGACTTAGGGAAACAGCTGAAGTCGAAATGTGGAGTCGGTGGAAGTGTAAAAGATGGGGAAATTCTAATTCAGGGAGATTTCCGAGATAAAATTTTGGAAGTATTACTAAAGGATGGCTATAAAAAAGTTAAAAAAGTGGGCGGGTAGAAAACTTCGCTTCTACAAAGATAAATTCATATTTAAACTAAAGCGATATACCATTGCGGTGCTCACTTCTGATAAATCTGATGTATCTATTGCTTTAAGTTACTCTTTTGGAACTTTAATTGCTCTATTACCAACCCCAGGGTTTAGTACTGCTATCGGAATTGGCTTTATTGCAGTATTCAAACAGCTCAATAAAATGGCCGTCATGCTTTCTATGCTGGTTTGGAATGCATTTACAATTATTCCAATCTATTGGCTAAGTTATAAAATTGGTAGTCAAATCTCGAATAACTTACCAGATGTAGAGGTCCAAAATGAAACACTTCGCCAAATTCTATTATTCTTTAAGCAATTTGCCTTAGGTAATTTGGCTCTAACAATCCCTATTTCAGTTGGAAGCTATTTTTTAGCTTTGGTATTATTACGACTAGCAAGAAGAAAGAGAATAAGAAGTACAGGGATAAGAAATCAAGCCATTGTTTAATCAACTATTAAAGTCTAACTATTTAAAAAATATTTTCTTCTCTAGACTTATATAATTTTTCATATTAGTAACTTTAATTCTTATTGCAGAGTCTTTCACCTCCAAATAGTCTTTTTCAATGAAATTACAGATACTCTCCACAGTAGCATTTTTAAAACTAAAATCATCAATTTCCATAATTATATCTCCTACTCTGATTCCTGCTTCATAAGCCTGCAAATTTTTATAGACTTCGGTAACAATAAGGTCTTGACCTGACTTTCCAAAATCGAAGCCATATATAGACAAAGACGATTTGTTATGATTGATTTTCTTGAGATACACATACTGATTAATCCAATCAATTGTAAATATGTAGTCTTTCAAAAAGCCTAATCCAACTACTCCCTCTTTTAAACCATTTCGTACTTCAATTACACCCTGCCAACTTTCATTTTTAAAAGAATTAAATTTTATTTCTTTGGGCAAATAGTAAACTGTATCAATTAAAACTCCAAATACACCACCAAATCTGGCAAAAGCTGTTAATGATTTTTCTAAAGATAAGAAATCTATATTTGTTTTGGGAAAAGAGAAGTTAGACTCTGACCCTGTATCTATTATCAGTTTCTCTCTATGTCCATCAAGATTTACCTCAATTATAGGAGATTGACTAGGATTCTTATCAAATGGAATCTTAAGATTGTCATAATCGATATCTAGTTTTTCAATATCATTTGAAATTCTTATAATCTGACTTTCTATATTAACTTGCCAGATTAAATCCTTCATTACGGAAGCTCCAAATACCCCGGAGATATTTATGCATGAATTTTTAACTGGGTCACTTAAATTCATAACTATTGCACCTTGGTCTTTGAAAGAAGTATCAAAGCATTTTATCTCAGATAGTTTCACATATTTTAAAGACTCTACTCTCTCATTTGCATCTCTTACTTTTATTTTTGCTATATTCTCATATTCAAGTTCATTTAACAATTCACTATCGATGACTAAGGAAGCGCCTGTATCAAAAAGAAAATTGTAGGTTCTTCCTTGAATAACAACTGGAATAACTATTCGATTATTTACAATCTCAAATGGAATTTCATAAGTAGATGAAGAAACAATTGTATAAGATGCATCCTTTACTTTCGTTATCTTAAAGTACTGAAACATTCCACAACCGTTAAGGATTAAAAAAAATGGAAGTAAAATTAATTTTATTATTCTAAGCATTAGATTATTTATTCATGACAAATGTCAGGAATATAGCAAATTTACATCAATGTATTTCAAGTTCAATATTTCTAATTTTAATAGAAAGATTGAAGGATAGTGAAATAGCAAATAATCTATTTTTTCAAACTTTTTAAATTTAGAAGCCATGATAAAGCACATATTAGTTCCAACCGATTTTTCTGAATGCGCCATGAACGCATTGAATTATGCTACAAAATTTGCAAAACATATCAATCCGCAAGCAAAAATCACTATTCTGAATGCATACTCGGTTCCTCTAGGTTCAGGTGATTTCAATATTTCTTATGATGTAGGTGAAAGTGAAGAGGAGATTAAAAAATTTATTGACTCAGAATTTTTAAAAATTGAAGATTCCACACCCATTTTGAAGGAATTTAGATATCAAACGATAAAAATGGAGGATTACGTAAAAGATGCCGTTGAGGATTTCTGCGCTAAGAATGCCGTGGATTTAATTATTATGGGAACAAAGGGTGCAAGTGGAGTAGATGAAGTAATACTTGGAACTAATGCACATCGAGTAATTAAGGCGGAAGTACCTCATGTTTTGGTAATTCCACAACATGCAAAATATGAAGACATTAAAAACATTGCTCTCTCGAATGACTACAAGGGCATTATTGCAGAAAAAATAAATCTAGTCAAGGAAATCAGACAAGCTTATTCATCTCAAATACATTTACTTCATGTAAGCGAGGAGCCTATGCTCGATAAAGAGAAAGCAGAAGAAGCGAAAAATTTAGAGCTGCATTTGAAAGGACTGCCTCATCAATATCATTTTATGATTAATAAAAATTTAGAAGACGGAATTGATGAGTTTACAAATAAAAATAAAATTGATTTGCTAGTGGTATTACCAAGAAAGAAAGGGCTTTTCCAAAGCTTATTTAGCAAAAGCGAAAGTAAGCCGTTAATTTTTCATACTAAAGTGCCTCTATTAGCAATTTCTAACACCATTAAAGACAGGTAATTAAAGCTATTAATAGACTGCTAAAGCTTCTGTCTGGAGAAAAAATCCAGTCAGAAGCTATAGTATTGGTATTCATTTGCTTGTGTCAGACAAGTGGTATATTGTTACTAAGTTCAAATTCACTTCAATTTGAAGCCATTTTCAAGCAAAATATTTTGATAAGTTGAGGTAGAAATGACCTCTATTATTCTACCCGAAGTGCAGGAACATGCATAGCAAACTTCCTCTACCCCTCCATCCAGAATTTCCAGTTCATAAAATATAATATCAAGATTAGTTAAATACTCAGAAACTTGAATCTTAAGTGCCTCATCAGTTGAAACATCAGTTTGTTCCCACGGGTCAGCACAAAACGTTTCTGCATAGTAGAACTTCATGCTATCCTCTTGTATTGCTTCAGAATCATCACAAGCCATAATTGCCAAAAAAATGAATGCGGTACTAAAAACAATTTTGAGGTCAGTTGATTTCATAGCTATTTGATTCAAATACTTGTAATTCTAATTGATATTACCACGTATTAAGACACAAAAAGTGGTAATTAGGTTGCAGAAAAACTACGTGATGAATAAAATCAGGCGAAAATTATATCCACATGATAATGCATTTATAATTTCAATTTCAGTAAACAAAATCATGATCAAAAAGTCTTAATAAAAATCAATTTCAAGAAATGAAACATATTAATTCTGACTCGATTGATAAAATGGAAAGTCGTTTTAGGGCAAACCTTTTTAATACCATTTCAGGTTTTAAAAGTGCAAATTTGATCGGTAGTTCTGATAATAATGGAAAAACCAACTTAGCAGTATTTAACTCTGTGGTCCATATTGGAGCTAATCCACCTTTTTTAGGATTTATTTTAAGACCTACTACAGTAGCAAGACATACCTATGAAAACATAAAAGCAAATGGATTTTACACTTTCAATCACATTCACGAAAGTTTTATAGAAAAAGCACATCAAACATCTGCTAAGTATGAAAAAAACGTATCTGAATTTGAGGCGTGTGATTTTGGAATCGAATATTTGAATAATTTCAGTGCTCCTTTTGTGAAAGAATCAAAAATCAAATTAGGCTTAAAGCTAGAAGAAGAACATTTAATAAAAACAAATGGTACGCTTTTAGTAGTGGGCAAAGTAATTGATGCCTATTTAGATGAAAATTTAATTTCGACAGACGGTTCGGTCGATTTAACCAAAGCGGGAACTGTAACAGTTTCAGGTTTGTATGAATATTCAAAAAACATCTAAACTAGAAAAATTTGACTATGCCAAACCATAGGTAGAAAAGTATAAACCTTTATGGTTTGAAAACAGTATATGTAGCAATAAGTAAAAAAATACCATATGAAATATTTTGAATCATTTATATCAATAGGATTAATCGCATTATTTTTAAGCTTAAGCTTTCAATCTTGTGCACAAAAAAGTAAAAGCTCAGAAAAAAGTTCAGGTTTAAAAAATCATACTTTTGAGGTTCAAAAAACAGAAGCTGAGTGGAAAGAAATTTTAGGACCAACCGAATACAAAGTATTACGAGAAGCCGGAACCGAACGTGCTTTTACAGGAAAGTATAATGATTTTAAAAAGGAAGGAATATACCTTTGTAATGGATGTAAAACAAAATTATTCAGTTCGGAGACAAAATATGAAAGTGGAACTGGCTGGCCTAGCTTTTATAAGCCTTTAAATGATGAAAACGTTTTAGAAATTGAAGACCGCTCATTAGGAATGGTTAGAACTGAAGTGGTTTGCGGAAGTTGTGGTGGTCATTTGGGTCATGTTTTTAATGATGGTCCAAAACCAACTGGATTAAGATATTGCTTAAATTCAGCAGCATTAGATTTCAAGGAAAAATAAAACTATAAGACACCTTTTTCAGGATATTTTCCTTTAATTGGTCGGTAAAAGTCTTTAATTTTTTCAATATTATCGTCCATATTTCCTATAGCATCAAAAGCAGGCCCAACGCCTGCTATTTTATTTTTATAGTCTAAATATCCACATAATATTGGAACCTTAGCGCCCTCCGCTACTCGGTAGAATCCGGTTTTCCACTCCGGCTGATAGCTACGAGTACCCTCAGGTGTTACCAAAATAATGAGCTCATCTCTTTTATTAAATAATTGAACCATAGCCTCTGTCATGGATTGCTTTTTCCCTAGCTTAGGAGTCCTGTCAATTCCGATAGCACCAAGACTATTCAAAATCCATTTCAGGGGACCTTTTAACAACTCTATCTTAACGGTAAAGCGCACAGGTATTTTTAGAACAAAGAATGTAGCTCTAGTCCAAACAAAATCCCAATTTGAGGTATGGGGAGCAGCTATCATTACTGCTTTTTTAATGTTTTGAGGAATTTTAGCGGATACCTTCCAACCACCTAACCAAAGAATAAATTTTGATAAATAATACGCCATACATTGTAATTAATTGGAAATCCAGTAATTACAAATATAATAAGCGTAACCAATTAATGACCGAACTTGGAAAAAATTAATTCGTAAAGCTCGCTTTAGAATTATTTCTTTTTGTGTTATAAATATCTGCATCAGTCAGATCTATGGACTTATAGAACTCCTCTTGCGTGTTATTTGCAGCATATTTCTCTTTTTGTTGTTTGGAGTAATTATCACTAATTATCAAACTAAAAGCCACACCAGAAAGTAAAAAAAATGTAGTAAAAAATCTTCTCATATTAATAGTATTAGTGTCTTAAGGTTAGTGACACCAAATAATATAAAAAGGTTGTTGGATAATTTGAGGATATTTTCAACTATTTGAAAAGTTCAAAATCGGTCATTTTAGTATTTCTACAAAAACTAATTAAATAATAATTAAACCACGTTTTTTCTAAATAGTCAGCCCTTAAAAACCCCATAATATATCCCTTTTAATGGTAAAAAATTTTGATAACAGATGAAACAGCTTTGATACATCTTTTGTAAATAGAGCCAAAGAGATGATTTCCATATGTTCATCATCCTTTTGAAGTTA
>NZ_DASSWQ010000069.1:0-41496 GCF_035704835.1 Marivirga sp.
TAACTTCAAAAGGATGATGAACATATGGAAATCATCTCTTTGGCTCTATTTACAAAAGATGTATCAAAGCTGTTTCATCTGTTATCAAAATTTTTTACCATTAAAAGGGATATATTATGGGGTTTTTAAGGGCTGACTAATTGGTAATGTGGAAATCAAAATTTTACCCGTAAGTCTATTTTTAGCTACGAAATGGGAAGCATTTAAAAACAGAGGTAATGACCCCAGAACCAGTCACGATTTCGAGGATATTATTTATATTTTAGACAATAATTTGGAAATAGTACAAGATATTCGAAATGCAGAAGAGGATGTAAAACTATTTTTGAAAGAAATGAGTATAGAAATGCTAAACCATGAATCAAGGAATGAAATTATAGAATGTCACCTTAACCCATTTACTGTTGGTGATCGTAAAGAAATTGTGATACAGAAGCTAGAAGAACTAATCAAATAAAAACTCTTCCCAATATTATTTATGAGATCGTAGTCTGTCATGAAGGCATACAATTTAAAGCCATATACATTTATTTCGAGAAGAACGTATAGTATACAAAGTCAAAAATAAGGAAATGAACAACTCATTTCCTCTTTGAATTACCTGTAAGTCTAATTTTTAGTATCGGATTTTTTAAATTCCTCTCGGTTATAAAATTCATCACCTTGTTGATGAGATTCATCAACTGATTTGTCTGGGAAATACTGTCCAAAAACTGTTATCTCATATTTACGATTCAAATCTGCACCTTTGCTAAATCTTCTGGTTTTGGCAAAAGTACTGTGATTGATTTCATCAGTGAGCACTGTTTTATTTTCCTCGTCCAGTTTCACTAATCCTATAGGAATGATTAGATGGTTTTCTCCTTCTTTATTAACAAATTCATGAGTGCCGCTTCCTGCAGATTCATTATACACCTCATGTCCTTCTTCTATCAGAGATTCGTCTACTTCGATGTCCAGATAGACCACTCGCTTTTTTTCTTTGTTTGCCAATAAGCCATCAATTTTTCCAATCGTACGCTTATCGGTATCTTTTACTTCCCATCCTCTGATGTCACTATAATCTGAGGCTACCTTATATTTGGAAAGGTCATCCAGGTAAAAAAGGTTTTTATCGTTATCTGACATGGTTCTAATTTTGTGGTGAGTTATTATTCATTTTTTCTAGCAAATCAGCAGACTTTCGGAAGAAATTTTTGACGTTTTCTTTTTGATCTAAAGTAAGCTCATCGGTTTCAATACCTGCTACAGCCATTTTTACTTCATCGGCTTCACCTGTTAAATCTGGAAAAGCATTCTGTTGAATGTTTTGTAAAGATTGGGACAAAACACCAGCTGCTTCTTTTATAGAATTGGCATGGCTAGTTTCGAAAGGTTCCTGAGTAATTTTCTCCAATAGCGTTTTTGCTCTATCTATATCCTTTTTGATATCATAGCTCATTTCATCAGCCATCGCATTGGTAGCGTTCGTTAGTTTCAAAAGAGCTTCATTGGTAAACTCATGATCAATTCCCATGTCGTCAGAATGGTCTTCCATAAAACTTACATAGGTGATAACAGTTGAATTATTCAAGGATTCTTGCCTGTTCCCTGTAGATTCTTCAGTTGTTTGATTTTGCATATCATCAGATTCATCATCATCATTAAAAGCAAATATGTAAATCAGAACGGAAATGACCACTAAGACTAAAATTATCCATGGCCATTTAGGCGTTTTTTTTTCTATTTCTATTTTGGCCATAATTATTATTTTTTTAAGGTTGTAAAAATTACAACGTTAGTATGTGATGTAAGGTTTTTATAAAAAATGTATTTTATTTAAGCTGTAAAGCGAAAATCAAATTTGTGAAGAGGGTATTCAAGCTATATTCGTGGGCATGGTTGATTGAGGCTTTAAACTGCATATCTATTTTCAAAACCTGAATTTTAGTTGCAATCAATTAAAGAAAATATAAATATGATTTTACCGATGATTATTTTACAAGAAAAAGTGATTCAAATGAATCATGAACAGGAGCTATAAGCTAAGCCTATTATGAAACCATGACATACAGTTATTAATTTATAAGTATATTTAGGCACTAGCTGTGAAACTGATTAAAGCGGAAGAATTGAATCTCAAGCAATTAGTTAAACAACTGATTGCTTAAAAAGGTATTTATTATTCCTAAATTTTTGTTGAATAAAACGCTTTGAGTTAATTTTGCGGAATGAACGTAACGATTAGAAAAGCAACTAAACAAGACATACCTCGCACTTTAGCATTAATCCAAGAATTGGCTGTTTATGAGCGTGAGCCAGATGCTGTCGTGATAGATGCTGACGAGTTAATAAAAGATGGCTTCGGTGATAATCCTGCCTATGGATTATTTGTAGCGGAAACTGAAAAGGAAATTGTAGGCATTGCTTTATATTATTTCCGATATTCCACATGGAATGGTAAAGTACTTTATCTGGAGGATTTAATTGTGACTGAATCCGAAAGAGGTAAAGGTTATGGAAGAAAATTATTAAATGCAATTTTGCAGGAAGCTGATGAGCAAGATTGCAGACTTTGCACCTGGCAAGTATTAGATTGGAACGAACCATCTATCAACTTTTACAAGAATATCGGAGCAGATTTGGATGAGGGGTGGATTAATTGTACCGTAAAAAAGAATCAGTTTAAGCAGATATATCAATAGCATGCCTTTACGCTTTTCCAACGTTTCAAACGTTGGAAAAGCTCTCACATCTATCCTCCTAACACATGTTTTTTATCCTTTCCAAAACCATTAGCTATTTGCTAATGCCTGCTACTTTAATTGGGTTAGCCTGGCTTGCATTCTTTATATTCCGCAAATGGAAATATCGTAAATATTTAGCTGTTTTAGGCTTTACTTTATTTACCATTTTCACAAATGATTTTTTAGCTAATTCTTTTTTAAAAGCCTGGCAATCAGAGCCTGCAAATCTTCAGGTAATTAAAAACAAAACATATACTTATGGTGTTTTACTCACCGGTATGACAAATACGCTGAAAGAACCGAAGGATAGAGTGTATTTTAATCAAAATGCAGATAGAATTCTGCAAGCTATTATGCTCCATCAGCAAGGTATAATTGATACTCTATACATTTCGGGTGGAGGAGCGACCGCCCTGAGAAAAGATTTGCAGGAAGCAAAGGTTCTTTCGACTTATTTGAAATCTATACAATTTCCGATGGAAAAGGTGGTTGTAGAAGATAAATCTCGGAATACAGTGGAGAGTGCGCGTATTGCATCTGATTTTATTGAGATCCAAAATGAAATTCTTCTTATTACGAGTGCATCCCACATGCCAAGAGCAGTGGGCTGTTTTGAAAAGGCTGGGTTTAAAGTTCAACCATATCCCACAGTTTTTCATACGAATGATGACTTGATAAGTCCTTCCATGTTTTTGCCCTCTCAGGAGGCTTTAATGAAGTGGAATATTTTATTTAAAGAATGGATGGGATATGGAGCTTATCGTTTGGCTGGATTTTTGTAATCCAAACAATGTAGCTTCTACGTAATTAAAAATAGGAACAAGAATTTATAATAAAGTATAGTAAAGATGAATAAAAAGAACTTAATTCTTCTGCATGGCGCCTTAGGCAGTTCGAAATCTTTTGAAAAGCTTACCCCTTATCTTTCTGATCAATTTAATTTGATTATGCCTGATTTAAAATGGCATGGAAGTAGAACTGAAGCTAATGGTTCCTTCAGCATGCAAGATTTGGTAGATGATTTGGAAAATATTTTATGCAAGGAGCATATTCAATCTGCAACAGTTTTTGGATTCAGTATGGGCGGATATGTTGCGCTATCGCTGGCATTGAAAAGAGCTGACTTTTTTGATAATATTATGACTTTAGGCACAAAGCTAGACTGGAATCCACAACAGGCTGCGAAAGAAACTGAAATGTTGAATCCTGATAGAATCAAGGAGAAAGTACCTCAATTTGAGCAACATTTAAAGTCGCTTCACGGAAAAAACTGGAGTAATTTGTGCGTACAGACTGCAGAAATGATGATTGATTTAGGGATTAATCCGATAATATCTATAGATAATATTTCAACTATTGCTCAGCCTATCCGCTTTGGATTGGGTGACCGAGATAATATGGTGAGCTTAAATGAAACGGTGAATTTTTTCAGAGCTTCAGTTGATGGTGAACTACAAATTTTTCCAAATTGCCAACATCCCATTGAAAAAGTTAATCCTAGATTGTTAGCTTCTTCTATTACAGCTTTTTCGAACAATTCTTACCATTCCCAGAAATTAGAAACCTTCATTTAATTAATAAGATCCTTAAATTAATTAGAGATTAGATCTGTTCAAGTCAGTATTTTTTGATTGAGAGCTACTCAATGGGTAGCTTATTTTCTTGCTTAATAGTTTTTAAGCTAATGGTCAGTAAATGGTCCATCCTTTAATATTGGAACGATATAAAAAAGCCCGAAAGAATTTGATTTCTTTCAGGCCTTAATTAAGAATTTGATCGTTTATTAGTTAAATGTATCTTCTTTAACTTCAATATTAACTTCAGCGGATTCTAAATCAGCATTCATTTGGAATCCTTGAGAAATAACTCTTAACTCAGGAATCATAATACCATCAACTTCTTTATAACTTTTAATTTCTTCTGAACCTTGAGCGGAGGCAGACTTCACTTTAAATCCTGATTCAACATCAAAGTATGAAGTGGTGGTTTGTCCTGAAGGCATCGTAACGGAAACTCCATAAGCTGGCTTGCCATTAATATCTTCTACATTTTTTAGTTCAAGTTTCACACCCATTTCATCGTAATGTAATTCCGGGAAAATCTTTGAACCAAATTTTAATCCTGCTTTAGCTGCTTCTGGTAATGGAACTTCATTGCCTTGTGAGAACACTTTCACATCATCTCCCTTTACCAATGTTTTGCTCATCACCATAGGGCCCATTGCCACTTCTTGTTTGAAGTTAGTGTTATTTTTAACTTCGATAATAGTTAATTTCTGTCCTTGAACACTAGCGTTATAAACGGTTCTGATTGACTTTACGGATTTAATTTTTTCTATTCCACCTAAAGCTTCAAAGTATTTATCCAACACTTTTTCTGCTGTTAAATCAGCTGGTAAAGCGCTTTTATCATTAGGATCATATTCATTTCCTTTTCGGTCAAAATATTTTACTTCCCCGAATTGGTCCAATTTATCAGCTATATCAGCACCTTTTCCTACTATCAAAATATTAGCACGATTTGGCAAAATATATTTTTTAGCAGCAGCTTTTACATCTTCTAATGTTACGGCTTCCAAACTTTTTAAATAATTTGCATAGTAATCTTCTGGTAAATCATAGCGTGCGGTGTTGATGGCAAAAGAAGCAACCGTTTGAGGGCTCTCTAAAGAGCGAGCAAAACCACCTGCTATAGATGCTTTTGCAGCATCTAATTCACTTTGAGTCACACCTTCTTCATTTATTTTCTTCAATTCAGCCATAAATTCATATACAGCACTATCCGTTACTTCATTTCTTACGCTTGCACTTGCAGTAAAGCTTCCCACTAGTTCATCTGAGCTTAAAGAAGATCTTGCACCATAAGTAAAGGCTTTGTCTTCTCTCAAATTTTGCATTAATCTGGAAGAAAATCCACCACCCAAAATCTGATTTAATACTCTAGCCGTGATTACATCATCACCTCCAATTGGAAGACTTACTGGGTAAGTAACATTTACGATTGACTGAACCGAAGCTTCTCTATCCACCAAAGCAACAAAAGTTTCTTCTGGAGGAGTTGGCATTTTGTATTCAGCTGAAGGAATTTCAGCAGATTCCCAATCGCTAAAATTTTTCTTAATTAATTTTTTAGCTTCTTTTGGAGTGATATCACCAACTATAGCTAAATACCCAATATTAGGTCTGAAGTACGTATTATAATATTCTTTGATTTGCTCTAAAGTAATATTTTCTACTGTTGCTTCTGTTTCAAATTCACTATATGGATGTTCATCACCATACACTAATTTACCTCTTACATTCGAAGCAATAGCATTAGGATCGTCTTTAGAAGCTGCTAAACCAGATAAGGTTTGTTTTTTCAATTTTTCTAGTTCATCCTCAGGGAATGCTGGGTTAAATAATACATCCTTCATCAATTCCATCAATTTATCCTGATGTTTTGTTAATGAAGTGGCATACATTCCCGTTGAATAAGTGCTGATATTGGCTCCTATGAAATCAATATCTGCATCTAATTCTGCTTTTGTACGGTTTTCAGTGCCTTTCATTAGCATTTGTCCAGCCATATTTACATAACCCGCTTTATCTTCTTCTAAGATTGGGTCACGATCAAAAGTTAATGAAAATGCAACTCGTGGTAATTTATGATTTTCTACTACGAAAACTTTCAATCCATTTTTTAATGTGAAAGTTGTAGGCTCACCTATGTTTATTTCTTTGGCAGGGCCAGGCTCTGGAGCGGTAGTCCTATCAACCTGTGCGAATGCAACACTTGCAGCTAAGGCGAAAACGAAACTTATATATATCTTTTTAATCATTATTTTTCATTTATAAAGTGAAACGACTTATTGGTTTTGTTGAGATTTTGGTAAATAATATAATACCACTCTATTCTCTTTAGTAAGATATTTATTGGCTACTCGCTTCATATCTTCTTTGGTCACTTTCATGAATCTGTCGATTTCTTCATTGATTAGATTAGCATCACCATAATAAACATGATAATTAGCTAAGCTTTCTGCTATTCCAGCCATTTGGCTATTGCTTAAAATGAAGTCATTCTCTTTTTGATTTCTGATTTTCTCAAATTCTCTGTCAGAAATTAATTCCTCTTGAACTTTTTTGATTTCGGCATCCATTGCAGCTTCTAATTCTTTTAAATCGCCACCAATTGTTGGTAATCCGAAAAGTAAATAAAGACCTGGATCTTCAGTAGAAAATGGAATTGCAGCTACTTGTAGTGCTTTTTGTTGTTCATCTACCAATGATTTATACATTCTAGCTGATTGCCCACCTGAAAGTGCTGTACTTAACATTTCTAATGCATAAGCATCTTCTGTCCCTTGTGCTGGCATATGATAAGCTTGAATAACAGCAGGTAATTGAATGTTATCGTATATGGTATCTCTAACTTCTTCTGTTTGTTTCGGCTCTACGATATCTGGTCTTGGAATTTCTTTGCCCCCTCTTGGGATTGGACCGAAATAATCTTTTACTAATTTTTTAGCTTCCTCGATTTCGATGTCTCCAGCGATTGACAAAGTAGCATTTTCTGGAACATAAAATGTCTCATAAAACTCAACAAACTCATCCAGAGATGCTGCATTTAAATGATCTAAAGAGCCAATTGGAGTCCATCTATATGGATGCACTGTATAAGCTCTTTTCATGATTTCTGGTAAGATAGTTCCATAAGGCTGGTTGTCATATCTTTGTCTTTTTTCTTCTTTCACTACTTCACGCTGCGTTTCAACTCCTATTTCCTGAATTTGAGCATGCATTAATCTTTCAGATTCTAACCATAATCCTAATTTCAGTTGATTAGATGGAAGAAGTTCGTAGTAATAAGTTCTGTCACTTGAAGTATTGGCATTGTTAACCCCACCTGCATTGGTGATGTATTTATCAAACTGGCCTCTTTCAATATTTTTAGAACCTTCGAATAATAAATGCTCGAAAAAGTGAGCGAAACCTGTACGTTCAGGATTTTCATTTTTTGAGCCTACATGGTACATTACTGAAACTACCACTATTGGAGTAGAATTATCTTGATGCAATATTACATGCATTCCGTTATCTAAATCGAATTCAGTAAATTCGATTTCTTTTTTTTGCGCTATTGAGCCAAAAGACATCAACAAACACAAAGACCCGATTATAAGTCTTTTCATCATAAGTTGGTTGTTTTTAATTTGAACTATATTTATAAATTATCTGCAAATGTAATACAAATATTACATCGATATTTAGAAATTATGTTAAATTTTTGTGGTGGTTTAAAGAGAGGATGATAGGAGATATAATGGTTTGTTTAATTAGTTTTCTAAGTACCATTAAATAATTATTACACCAGATGTGGCTCATTTCGCAGCAGCGAGAATTAAACCAAAAAAGCCTCTGAATTTTTTTTTTTCAAAGGCTTTTTTTAAGAATGAAGAGTCAAGAATTAAGGATCAAGATTAATTCAAATCCCACTTAATTAATGCCCTCAATTACTAATTAATTACTTTTCCACTTATTCAATATTTCTTTCGCATCCGGCCAGGTTAATCTTGGACCAAATTGCGTTACGATTTTTGAACTAGCCAAAGAAGCTAATTTTCCTGCATCAGCGTAACTGTGTCCATTTGTGATAGCAAATAAAAACGCACCGGCGAACATATCTCCTGCTCCATTGGTATCTACAGCCTTAACTGGATAAGGCTCAATATCTATAAAAGTATCTCCATCATAAATTAGGGCTCCATTTTTTCCTTGCGTTATCGCAAATCTTTTGGCTACTTTCTTTAATCCTTCCTTAATGCCCTCGATATCTTTTTTTCCTGTAAATAAAGCCGCTTCTTCTTCGTTGCAGAATAACAAATCTACGCTAGCACCTACAACAGATTCCATTTGCTCTTTGAAGTATTTTACCATAGATGGGTCGGAAAAAGTTAAGGCTGTTTTAACGCCATTATCCTCCGCTATTTTCTTAGCTTTTTTCATAGCAGCTAATCCGCTCTCTGAAGTCACTAAGTAGCCTTCCAAATACAAATATTTTGAATCTTTAAGTGCATATTCATGAATTTCCTTTTCAGAAAAATCAGCAGTAATACCCAAATAGGTATTCATGGTGCGCTCTGCATCAGGAGTAGTCATGACCAATACTTTTCCAGTAGTGCCAGTTGGTGCAGTTTCCGGGGTCAAAACAGTATCAATACCATTCGCTTTCAAATCATTTAAGAAGAAAGCGCCTTCTATATCTTTTGCTACTTTGCAAGAATAAAAACTTTTAGCACCTAACTGGCTTGCTGCCACTAATGTATTGGCAGCAGAGCCTCCGCCTTGCATATTTTCTTCGGTAATTTTCATGGAGTTGAGCAATTCTGCCTGACGCTCTTCTTCCACTAAGGTCATTACACCTTTTTCTACTTTATTTTCAAGTACGAATTCTTCAGAAACTTCGGTGATAATATCCACAAGGGCATTTCCTATTCCGTAGATATCATATTTTTTGTTGGACATAATAGTTAATTAATGATTAGTAATTACGAATTAGTAGTTTGAATTCAATAACTTCTAATTCTTAAATTGAGATGGCAAAATTAAGGATTATTGCGGAATTTGTCGGCTAAATCTGGATAATCTGTAATGATGCCATCAACGCCTATTTTCAGCAGTCTTGAAGCATCCTTTTCTTCATTTACTGTCCAAGGGATGATTTTTACACCTTTTTCATGTAGGGCAGTCACCATTTTTTTATCCACTAAATGATGGTACGGGCTATAAATTTCCGGTATGAAACCTAATTCTTCAAATTGCTTTTCCCAGGCTCCGCTTTCGTATACCAGTGCAGCTAAAGGAACTTTAGGATAGGTTTTATGGAAGTGTTTGAGTACATCAAAATCAAAAGATTGGATGTTCCATTTATCTTTTGGGTATTCCATAAATAGTACCTTGAAAACTAAATTATTGAATTTTCTGATGTCTGGATGGTATACATTCTGCATGCCATCTTCATATTTTATTTCCACATTCATATGAGGAAGCTCTTTTCCTTCTTTTTCACAATAGGCAATTGTTTTTTTGATGATATCGTAAAGAAGTGGCTTTGGAGAACTGACAGGTTTTTGATGTGGGAAATCAGGATTTGGAATACTACCACAATCAAATTTTTGTAATTCATTGTAAGTCATTTGATAGATATTCCAGTTTTTTTCTTCCGCTTCAGATATTGGGTTTCCGGCAGAGTCCAGGCAAATTTTATGATTTAAGAATGGCTCATGAGAGAGCACTACTTCTTCATCTTTGGTAATGACTACATCCATTTCCAAGGTCGTCATGTTTTGGTCTATGGCATATTGAAAAGCGGCCCAGGTATTTTCAGGATAAACTCCTCTGGCTCCTCGGTGGCCTTGCCAATCTATGTTTTCGTAGGAAGTGTGTTCTGTAGTACAGCTGATAAAGATCGGAATTAAAGATAGTAGGATCAATACATTTTTCATTGACTAAAGTTGGTAGAATCCTTTATTATAAACAATTTTTTTTCGCGGAATTTTATTTTCCGTGACAACAAGTACGTTTGTATAAGGCTGATCAAAACTAAACATTTTGATAACGGAAGATCAAAATTTTGTAGCTCTTTTATTAACTGCATATAATGAAGTTGGAAACTCTTACAAGGCCACTGCAGATGGAATTAATACAGGTGGGACTCCTCTTTGCTGGGACAGTTGCCGGGACAGAAAAAGACGAGAAAAAGAAGCTTGGAATGCGGGCGCAGATTATATACGAAGGGGCTGGGAAATTGCTTGGAATAATTTAACTGGTGCTAGATATATAGAAACATATACTTATTCATACCAAGATTATGTATGCGATGCAGGTGGGCTTCAGCCTCTTAAATTACAACCAATGCCTGATGGAACGTGTCTTACTGATTATAACAATGATTGTGAAAGTAATTGTCGCTGGCTCACAAAAACAGCAACCGGAACTCGATGGGTGAATGGGCCTGGCGATGGATTGATTAAAAGAAGTTCTCAAGAAGCCATTGCCTCAGCATATAGTGGATTAAGCAGGGAGTTACGAGGTGCAAATCATTTAGAGATGCCTTATCACGCAGCGACACGGGAGCTTCTTAGAGTATCTTTTGAAACAAACAACAATGGTAGCTTTTTTAGAACAGCTTCAAGATGAGAATGAATAAAATGAGAATGAATAAAATTTGTATGCTTTTTACTGGCTTTGTATTTTTTGCATGTTGTAATGAAGCAGAGGAAGTTATTAATCACAACATCATCCGAAATGAGGATGATGTTGTAATTGATATGAAACAATATCAATGGAAAATTGATGTTTCTGATGATGATTATCTTTGGGGGAATTTAATCCCGCACAGGTATAAAAATACTGTGATTTTGCCAGGTTCAAAAAATGAAAGTAGTCACTACATATTAGGGGTTGACATTTTTACAGGAGAAGTCCAATATAAATGGCTTAAAACCAATAGAGCGCATACCTTATCCTTTCGTGATGATGGAGGCCTAAATCAAAAAGATAATTTGTTGTTGTTGCAGGATAGGCACACCACTATGCTTTTTGACTTGGCAAATGGGACTGAAAAGTGGATAAAATCAAGAGATATGAGTCAGGCTTTTCAGTCAGAAATACACGGGGATGAATTTTATTTCTCTGCTGAAGAAAAAAATAATGAAGATGTTTCTGAGCCATACATTTACAAAGGGCAGCTAGGTTCAGGTGACTCAG
Source organism: Marivirga sp. (assembly GCF_035704835.1). Lineage (GTDB taxonomy): Bacteria > Bacteroidota > Bacteroidia > Cytophagales > Cyclobacteriaceae > Marivirga. The sequence continues at coordinate 11,477 of NZ_DASSWQ010000069.1, forward strand.
AATTAATTACCTCACCACCAATAGACAAGATACAACTATTTTCTAACTTCTATGGTTCAATTTCACCCATTAGTATTTTTAGTAGGGATGGTGATTTATTTTCACTCTTTGGGTTTATGGAAAATTTAGATGTATATAATAATAATAGTTCACTTGGTTACGTGGCACTTTATAATTTATCAAAAGGTGAATACGTCTATGATAAAAAACAAGTGGGGGATACTCTATTTTTAGGCTTAACTGAAAAACCTGCTATTTTTGATGATGTAGCAGTAGTAAATGCCAGCGATGAACTCTTCGGAATTGACTTGAAAACAGGAGAAACCATTTGGCATAGAAATGAATTTCGAAAGGGGGGTGAAGGTACTTTTGTTTTCCAAGAGTATGACGGACAATTCTTAGGTATTAACGTAGGGGGTAGTGTAGATAGGATTGTAGCCATTAACCCGGAAACCGGAAAGAATAATTGGGAAATTTTAGGTGCAGGTGGAGATGCTGAAACCTTTCAGATATTGGATGATAAGTTGTTTTTTGTGAGCAGAGGTACTGGTAGGCTTTATGTTTACGATTTAAAATCTCAGAAGCTTTTAGTTGAGTATGAGTCAGAGGATATTGACTTTTTCACAGCTTGGGGGGGCATGAAGCCTTTTATAGTAGATGATAGGTTGTTAATAGTTATCTGCACTTACCTTAACGCTTATTGTTACGATTTAAGTTTTTTGATGAATTAACCTTAAAAATAAAAAAATGGGAAAAATAATTTGCTTATGCCTTGTTTTGTTCCTTTCATTCAAGTCAGAAGCACAAAAAACGTTTATTTCAGTAGGTTACTCTGACAGTAGACTGCAGGAAAGTTATTTTTACACGCCAAGGGGAACTAACCTAAGTATTAGTTATGATGTTGTATTTTTTAAGTCAAAATTCAAGTCCATTAATTCAATTAATGTTTCATTTTTATTTAGTGAAATGGACTCTGAATTTCTTCCTGCTTACACAACTGTTTTAAGTGTTAGTCCTAAACTAGGTTTTGATATTCTACAATTTGGCAGATTTCGAATAACTCCTTTTTTCGGACCCTTTGGAGCTTGGGTAGCGGGTATTGAAACGGAAACTATATTAAATCAGGTAAATGTCCGTAACGAATTCAGGTATGGATTCGATACAGGACTGATTGTTGATGTTCGCTTAAAGGAAAATTGTGTGTTAAGAGTTATTCCATGGAGTTTACAATATGGTAATGATTTTTTTCGACAGGGCATTATTCAGATAGGATTGAACCTGAACTGACCTATTCCATTAAAAAATACCTTTTATTCTTTCTGCAAAAGGTGATCTGAAATCCATCATCTCGCAGTTCATTGATCATATTTCTAACTGTTTTTTCAGAGCAATTAAACTTGTAGGCCATAATAGTTGGGGAGTCAAAAGCTCCCTTGCCTATTAATTCTTTGATGTAATTTATTCGGGTAGTGTATTCTCTTCTATTCATGGATTTTGGTTAAAATATAGGGAAATAATTAATTAATCGGCTTTTCTTAATTTTTTATGTCCAGTACATGTTGTGGTGCCTCCAACTTGCGTTTATAAAAGTCATTCCGTTAGGGTGCTCACAATCTCCTTCACTTCTTTGACAACATATTCCATCATATCCCGAACTTGCGTTGGTTGTGTTTCCAATAAACAGTGTGCTTCCAGCAATAACTAAAGCACCAATTAAGATTTTTAATTGATTTTTCATAATACTCTAAATTTTGGTTAACTAATTAATTAAAATTCAATTAAAAAAAACATAGTCAATAGCAAATTTTTTATTTTTTATTTATTCAATATGAAAATATAAGTCTATTATATGAATAAATTTAATTGATAGATATAATGAAGTTGCTGATATTAAAAAAGTCTATTTTTTAATATGTTGATTTATCTTGATTGATAGCCAGTAGGTATCAGCGGATTTCCTTCATCATAAGGATTGAAATAAAGCGTATCAGCCTTTTGAATTTCATCTTTGGGATAAACTATCCACATGTCCAGTAAGCCGTATTTTTGCTCTGGGCCAACAGTTCTGCTGTTTTTGGTTTTAAACGGGCAGCAGCTTCTCACTCGTTTATATTCTATTGGGGTGCCGTCTTCAAATTCCAATGCGTTTAAAAAGCGCATTCGATAGGTACCAATATCTCTAGGCGTAGTTACGCCCACAAAAATGGGTTTTTCAGGACTTCTTCCATAATCTTTATCAGTTGATTTTTCTGATAATATCATGGTCGTAGAATCTTTAGTGACGGGATAATATGCTCTCGTATTTTTCTGGTCTGTATATTCAGGATAATCTTTGTCAAACTTTGTTTTGGGAGTTCGACAAGCACTGAAAACAATGACTAAAAATATAAAAAGGAAAAGATTACGGATTAATAAATAATTCTTTGTTCTGCTCATTACTTTGAAGGTCTTTTTTAATTTTTTGGTTAATCGGGTTCAGTTGGATGATATTCAAATCATCAAATGAGATGTTATATCTTTTAGTCGGCTCGGTATAATAAATATCTTCGTCCAAATACATTTGGTCCTCGCGGTTAATTTTTTCAAAATCCCGCGTCTCTATCACATACCATTCATTTACTGAATAAATTCCGCCTTTTTCTCCTTTTGAATTCCAAAAATCAGATGATTTGGCTGTACCCAACAAACCACCTGTATTTGTTCCCATTGACATATCCTTAATGTAATGTGTATAATACTTCCCGTCTTCTTTTCGCTTTTTATATTCTATATAATAATAAGCCCTTGTAGAGTCTCGAATAGAATTGTTTCTAAAGGTGCCCGCTTTCCCATACTGAAATCTTTCATGAGAAATAACCGCCATGTCATTTCTGGAAATGATAAATTTTCCGTAGGCACCTAACCATTTTCCGAAAACAGGTTTGGTTAATGGCTCTATACTAATTTCAATAAGCTCATCATTTTCTGTTTTATATTTATTAGTGATCTCAAATAGGCAATGTTCCAGCATTCCTTTGTGAAGAAAACGTGTAATCATTTCTTTTCTTTCTTTGTATAATCTGGGGTTTAGTATTTTCTCTGTCAAGTCTGCATTTTTACCACCCATCGGCTTGATAGGGTTTTTCTTGTTGATATAATAAGGTCCGGAGTCTTGGTAAAGCCAATCCGAAAGCTCATTTCGAAAATTCTGGTCGCGGTTTTCTTTGCTTTTTCTGATTTGAATTAATTCATATTGAGTGAGATTTGAGTTTTTCCTAAATTCTCTGTCGCTCATCAAAACGATAGCTTCAACTGCCCTTTTATAAGTTGAATCCTGTACGGTTGCCTCTCTGTAAAATGCAAGTTGAGAGTAATTTTTCGAGGGATAATTTTTCCGGAGCTTTTTAATAACCTGCTCCATAAAATAGCGAGCAGAATCAAAAGTTCCACTTACTTCAACTTCAGCTAATGAAATGCGGTCATTTTCTAAAGTGATTTTATTAATTCCATCAGTTCCTAATGAGGATTTTTCAATGAGTTGAGGCTTATAGCTGACTGATGTGATTTTAATACGGTTGATATTTTCTGGTATCTTTAATTTAAAGTATCCTGAATCATTGGAGATGGTGCCCATAGTTGTTCCATCTAAGACGATATGCGCATAAGGAACAGGTCTTTGTTCTTTGTCAATGATTTTACCAATTATATTTTGAGCATTAAGAGATAGTGATGAAAGGGTGAACAATAGAAATAAGCAGCGTTGAGTGAGGTTGATGTTCATAATGTATCCAATAGTTCATTAGATTTTAAAACTATTTAAATTATCACGAATAAACTAATCTCATAGGGAAGACAAATTGAAATTTGAATAATAATTCTATTATTTTTGTGCGTTAAAATGAAAGAATGCTCCAAAGAATCCGGAAATATGTCGTATTTCTTCAGTATGCTATAAAGGGTACTAATGAAGATTTAACTAATATTAAAATTAGTCGAGCCATTATTCTATTGTCAGTTCCGATGGTTTTGGAAATGGTGATGGAATCATTATTTGCGGTAGTAGATGTGTTTTTTGTCGCTCAAGTCAGCACCAATGCAGTGGCAACTGTTGGCCTGACAGAATCCGTAATCACCATAGTTTATTCTTTGGGAATAGGTTTAAGTATGGCCGCAACTGCTATGATTGCCAGAAGAATAGGAGAGAAAAAGCAAAAGGAAGCTTCTCATACAGCTGTTCAGGCCATCATTTTAACCTTAGTTGTTTCTCTAGTTTTAAGCGTTGCAGGATTTATTTATGGTGAAGATATTCTTCGCTTAATGGGTGGAGAAGAAGAACTAATACAAGAAGGGCGATGGTACACTAAAATTTTATTTGCCAGTAATGGCACCATCATGTTGCTGTTCTTGATTAACGGTATTTTTCGTGGTGCTGGAAACGCATCTATAGCGATGCGTGCTTTATGGATTAGTAATATTCTCAATATGGTACTCGACCCGCTTTTTATTTTTGGCTGGGGACCTGTTCCGGCTATGGGCGTCACAGGAGCGGCCATTGCAACAGCTATCGGTAGAAGTGTTGGAGTTGCCTATCAAATCTATCATTTGTTGAAAGGAACAGGTATCATTACAGTTTCTTTTCAGCATATCAAACCCGATTTTGCTATACTTAATAGAATAGTGAAAATTGCCTCAGGTGGAGTTGGACAGTTCCTTATTGAATCCGCTAGCTGGATATTTTTGGTTAGGATTATATCCAATTTCGGTAGCGAGGTATTAGCGGGCTATACTATTGCACTCAGAATTATAATTTTTACTATCCTGCCTTCCTTTGGAATAAGTAATGCCGCAGCTACTTTAGTAGGGCAAAATTTGGGCGCTAAACTTCCCGATAGAGCAGAAAAATCAGTGTGGTTGGCAGCGCGTTATAATGTTGTTTTTCTGTTCTCCGTTTCCTTGATTTTCTATATTTTTTCAAATGAAATCGTAGGGATATTCACTGATGTGGAGGCAGTAAAAAAAGAAGCAATAAAAGCCGTTCGTTATATCTGTTTTGGCTATATTTTCTTTGCGTATGGTATGGTACTAAGTCATGCCTTCAATGGCGCTGGAGACACAAGAACTCCAACTATTATCAATTTTGTCAGCTTCTGGGTCTTCCAGATTCCATTAGCTTATTTTATGGCAAATAATTTAGGATTAGGCTCAGATGGCGTTTATTTAGGGATAGTTTTTGCTTTCACTCTTTTAGCCGTCATTTCAATAATCTGGTTCAAAAGAGGGAGGTGGAAACTGAAGGAGGTTTAATTTATTTAGTATGCAAATGATGATTAACTTTATCTTAAAGTAATCCAAAATTGCAATTCTATCGCTAGCGTCTCGCTAGTGATGGTTACTTGTTCCTCTGGCACTGAATAAATCGAGCTGCTTTAATAGCAAAAAGTGGTGTTTTAAAATTAATTTCCGACTGAGGCGGTAGTATTTTCCACTAGTCGGAGGCAAGCGGAAGAAAACATTTTTAAATTTGGATTGCGAAATTTATGCCATTGAGCCCTGACTTTAAAAACTAAGCATGCCTCCAATCTTCAAAAATCTACGCGTAATCGAATTAGCCAATGTTTTAGCAGGCCCATCTGTAGGCCAATTTTTTGCTGAACTTGGAGCTGAAGTCATCAAAATAGAAAACCCCAAAACGAAAGGAGATGTTACCCGCTCATGGAAGCTTAAAAGTGAAGATTCTGAAAGCTCAATTTCTGCTTATTTTTCGGCTGCCAACAGTGGAAAAAAATCAATTGGGTTGGATATAAGCAAAGAAGAAGATTTATCCATTCTTTATAAATTAATTACCAAATCTGATGTGGTAATTGCCAGCTACAAAGCTGGTGATGCCGAGAAATTGAAGGTTGATTATCAGTCACTTAAATCAATTAATCCCAAAATTATTTACGGACAGATTACCGGTTATGGCGATGAAGATGTACGGGTTGGATATGATGCTATTATTCAGGCAGAAAGTGGATTCATGAGCATGAACGGAGAGCCACACGGAAATTCATTGAAAATGCCAGTAGCGCTAGTGGATGTTTTGGCTGCCCATCATTTGAAGGAAGCTATTTTGTTGGCTTATATCAATTTTTTAAAAACCAATGAAGGTGCTAAAGTATCCGTTTCCTTATTAGAATCTGCCATTGCTTCACTAGCCAATCAAGCCACCAATTATTTGATAGCAGGACATAATCCACAAAAAATGGGAGCGGAGCATCCTAATATTGCGCCCTACGGAACGGTTTTGAAAACAGCCGACCAAAAAGAAATCCTTTTAGCAGTAGGTACAAATCCTCAATTTCAAAGACTTTGTGAAGTTTTGGAAATAGCTGAAATGTCTAGTGATGAAAGATTCAAAACCAATATTTTGAGAGTAGAAAATAGGAAAGCTTTAAATCAATTATTGATGGAGAAAGCTAAAATATTTCCATCTGCCATCTTAATTCAGAAACTAAAAAAAGCCCAGGTTCCAGCTGGAAAATTGCAGACAGTTTCAGAAGCTATGCAAGGAAAAGACGCTGAAAAAATGTTATTAAAATCAAGTGAAAAAAGCTTCGGACTAAGGAATTTTGCTGGCGATTTATCTTTTATGGAAAAATCCTCCCACCTTGCCCCACCTCCAGAATTTGACCAGCATAAGGCGGAAATTCTGGCTTTAATCTAGTTTTTTAGAAGTTTAAATCAGAAATTCTATTTTGAAAAATTACACGCTCAATTTCTTTCGGATATTTTGTTTGTATCTGATAATCAAAAACTTATAATTTTTTGTTTTTCAGGGCTGTTAATTTATAAGGCATTGATATTCAATTAGTTGTAAAATTATTATGACATCATTTTCTGAAGTTATGCTCTAATTAAAAACTTCTATTCAACGCTTTTGAGCCTGTTTTCTTTGTCTTTTCAATGGCTACAGTGTAATCTTTTGAAGAAAAGTGTAAAAAAGTGGGGGAAAGTGGTATGAAATGTCGCATATTGTTTTAGCTTTGCATATAAGAAATTGTGTAAACTATAAGCATGGCATTCTTCACCGGTGAATATGATTGTAAGCTAGACGCCAAAGGGCGCATGGTCTTGCCTGCCAAGATAAAGAACAGCCTTCCTGAGGGAAGCGGTGATGAATTAGTAGTGCGCAGAGGGTTCGAGCCTTGTTTGGTTTTATACCCGATGCTCGAATACAAAAAGATTTTTTCAAAGATTGCCGGCTTGAATGAATTTAATGCAGAATATAGAAATCTACAGCGTAATTTCTTCAGAGGCAATGCAATCGTGGAACTCGATAGTGCAGGTAGAATTTTGATTCCTAAAAATATGATGGCTTTTGCCGGATTGGAAAAGGAATCAATAGTAGTGGGAATGGGAAATCGAGTTGAAATATGGGATGCATCAAAATATGATGATTTTCTCATTAAGGACCAGAAAGAATTTTCTGATTTGGCTGAGAAACACCTTTTTGAATCTTAATCCCTATGAGCGAATATCACGAACCGGTTATGTTACAGCAATGTCTGGACGGATTGGCTATTAAGCCGAATGGCATCTATGTGGATTTAACTTTCGGGGGTGGCGGTCATTCAAAAGCTATTTTAGAAAAAATCACAGACGGAAAATTATTAGGCTTCGATCAGGACCAAGATGCGGAAGTGAATGCAGATGCAATCAATCACGAGGGGTTTGAGTTTGTGCAAGCTAATTTCCGTTATGTAAAGAAATATTTAAAATTATACCGTATCAAGCAAGTTGATGGGGTTTTGGCTGATTTGGGAGTTTCATCCCATCAGTTTAATAAAGCAGAAAGAGGATTCTCTACTCGTTTTGATGCGGAATTGGACATGAGAATGGATCAACATGCCCCAGTAACGGCCAAGCAGGTTCTAAATGAATACAGCGAAGCAGATTTACATAAAATTTTCGGGCTATATGGTGAAGTTCGAAATGCGAAAACTTTAGCTTCTGCTATTGTTTCGGCTAGAGTGGCTAGCCCTCTCAATACGATAGGAGAGCTAAAAGAAATATTAGGAAGATTCGCCAAGCGCGGAAGAGAAAATAAATATTATGCACAGGTTTTTCAGGCACTTAGAATTGAGGTGAATGAAGAATTGAAAGCTTTGGAGGAAGCTTTATTGCAAATGGAAGAAATAATTAAGCCAGGTGGTAGATTAGTAGTAATGAGCTACCACAGTCTGGAAGATAGATTGGTGAAAAATTACATTAATAAAGGGAAATTAGATGGTGAAGAAGAAAAAGATTTCTACGGAAATGTTTTAAAACCTTTTAAAGCCATCAATAGAAAGCCTATTACTGCAGAAGATGAGGAGTTGGAATTCAATAATAGGGCTAGAAGTGCAAAATTGAGAATAGCTGAAAAGTTATGAGCGAGAATACTTTTAAACAAAAGGACAAAAACAAAGCGAAGAGTTCAGCTACGGGAAGTATTTTCTCCAAGCTGGATAAAACTTTGGGAGGTAATAATTCCGAAGGCGGATTGCCTGTTCATTATCTGCCTTATGTTTTATTCTTTGTGGCTATGGGTATTTTTTATATTGGCAACACTCATTATGCAGATAAAACTACTAGAAAGATAGATAAACTGCAACAAGAAGTAGAGGATTTACGAGCGGATTATACTACACTAAAATCAGAATATATGTTTGCTTCCAAGCAATCGGAAGTGGCAAAAAAGGTAAAGAAATTAGGATTAAAGGAGTCAGAAAAGCCACCATTTAAAATAATAGTAGAAGAAGGTGAATATTAAGAAGTCCATATTGCTCAGAGTACGAATTGCATTTTTGGCGATTGTCATTTTTGCTGGAGCTATTATGTACCAGATTTTTCATATTCAATGGTTGGAAGGTGATAAGTGGCAAAAGATGGCTGAGGAAATTAATATGAGTTATCAGGAAGTGAAAGCTACCCGTGGGAATATTTATTCTGATAACGGAAGCTTGTTAGCTACTTCTTTACCTTTTTACAAAGTAGCTTTTGACCCTACCATCGCAGATGAGCAATTATTCAGAGAGAATATTGATTCTTTGAGCTTAATGCTTTCCAAAAGTTTTGGGCAGAATTCTACCTATTATAAACAAAAAATTACTTCAGCCAGGCAAAAAGGAAAGCAATATATTTTCCTATCCAATGAATTAATCGGTTATCAAAAGAAAAAGGAAATGGAAAGCTGGCCTATTTTCCGTGAAGGAAGATTGGCAGGTGGTGTTATTTTCACTAAAACTGATAAAAGATTTCGACCTTTCTCCAATTTGGCATTTAGAACCATCGGATTTTTGAATGAAAATGATTACGGTGCCGGGCTAGAATACAGCTTTAATAAATATTTAGCAGGAACAAACGGTAAAGCATTATTTCAAAAAATTTCAGGAAGCAGCTGGAGACCGGTAAATGATGGTTCTGAAATCAGACCTAAAGATGGTTTTGATATTCAAACTACAATTGATATCAATTTACAGGATGTAACAGAATCTGCTCTTTTGCGACATTTAATTCGCCATGATGCTGACATGGGATGTGTAGTGGTAATGGAAGTTAAAACAGGTGAAATTAAAGCTATATCTAATTTGAAAAAGCTCTCAAATGGGAAATATGGTGAAGTTTATAATTATGCAGTAGGAAGCCAAGGTTTAAGAGAACCTGGCTCTACCTTTAAATTAGCCTCCTATATGGCGCTTTTGGAAGAAAAAAACATTCAACTGACCGATTCAATCGATACTGGAGATGGCGAATATATGTTCTATAAAGATAAAGTTAGAGACCATAAACCAGGTGGATATGGAACAATTTCAATCCTTGATGCTTTTGTAAAATCATCCAATATTGCTATTGCTAAATTAATTGATGAGACTTTCCGTGAAAATCCGCAACGTTTTTTGGATTATCTAAAAACCATGGGATTAACTCAACCGCTTGGTTTTCAAATGATAGGAGAAGGGAAGCCCAACATCCCGCCAATCAGTCAATGGAGTGGTATTACTTTGCCATGGATGGCTTATGGATATGGTTTGGAATTGACTCCTTTGCATACTCTTACGCTTTTTAATGCGGTGGCCAATGATGGTAAAATGATTCGTCCACTCTTGGTAAAATCTATCAAAAGAACGGACACGGAAATAAAAACTTTTAAAACCACTGTGATTAATAATCAGATTTGCTCAAAAGAGACTTTAGAGAAATTAAAAATTATGTTGAAAGGCGTGGTTCAAAATGGAACAGCTTCTAATATCAAAAATGCCGAATACAAAATTGCTGGTAAAACAGGAACTGCCCAAAGTTTAATAGATGGTCGGTATGTTCGACAATATTATACCTCATTTGCTGGTTATTTTCCAGCGGATAATCCCAAATATTCAGCGATAGTGGTAATGGATAATCCTAAAGGTTATCAGCAATATGGCTCTGATGTGGCAGCACCTGTTTTTAAAGAAATTGCAGATAAAATATTCGCACTCGATTTAAATATGCATGAGGAGTATGAATTAGAAGAAAAGCCTGAAAAAGGCATTTTTCCTGTAGTTCAAGCTGGCAATAAACAAGATTTATCTTCCATGTTAAATTATTTAGGGGTTTCCAATCATGCAGATGGGCAAGAGTTGGAATGGGTAAGAGCTTCTATTCATAATAACTCCATTAAATGGGAACCGAATAATAAGCATCAACAAGGATTGGTGCCTGATGTGAGGGGTATGACTTTAAGAGATGCACTTTATTTATTGGAAAATACAGGTTTAAATGTTGTAGTAAAAGGTGAGAAAGGTAGAGTGAATTCACAATCACAATACCCAGGCTCAAGAGTATTGAAAGGAAGTACAATAAAATTAGAAATTGGTTAGTGGCGAACTTAAAAGACATATTATACAAAGTAAAATTAATCAGTGTTTCTGGTGCTACTGATATTGCTATTGATGCTATTCAGTTTGATTCCAGGATTGTGGGTGCTGGCGATGTCTTTGTAGCCATTAAAGGAACACAGGTAGATGGTCATGAATATATTTCTAAAGCTGTCACCCAAGGTGCGGTTGCCATTGTCTGTGAGGATATTCCAATGGATATCCACCCATCAGTGACTTATGTACAAACTGATAATTCAGCTAAAGCTTTAGGGATTATGGCTGATAATTACTTCGGTCATCCTTCAGGCAAACTAAAATTGATAGCAGTAACAGGTACAAATGGCAAAACCACCACTGTAAGTTTGTTGCATCAGCTTTTTATGAATTTGGGTTTTCATACGGGTATGATTTCCACGGTTCAGAACCAGATTAACAATGCAGTTATTCCTGCTACACATACTACTCCAGATGCAATTCAGTTGAATTCCCTTTTAAAGAAAATGGTGGATTCTGGCTGTAATATAGTTTTTATGGAAGCAAGTAGCCACGCTATCGAACAGGAGAGAATGGCTGGTTTAAAGCTATCAGGAGCTGTTTTTACCAATATTACACATGAGCATTTAGATTATCACAAAACCTTTGATAATTACATAAAAGCCAAGAAGAAATTATTTGATGATTTACCTTCAGACGCTTTTGCTTTAGTAAATGTGGATGATAAAAGGGGGATGGTAATGTTGCAAAATTGCAAAGCATCAAAATATACTTATTCCTTAAAAATGATGGCGACATATAAAGCCAAGGTTTTAAGTAATTCATTGCAAGGACTTGAGCTCAATATAGACCAAAAGGATGTTTGGTTTAGGCAAATTGGCTATTTCAATGCTTATAACCTTTTGGCTTGCTATGCAGCTGCACATTTGCTGGAGGAAGAAAGTGAAGAAATATTAATGCACTTATCTCAAATCGAGCTGAAAAACGGAAGATTTGAGCAGGTACCAAATAATGCAGGAATCACTGCTGTTGTAGATTATGCCCATACGCCCGATGCTTTGGAAAATGTTTTACAAACCATTGATAATATTAGAACAGGTAACGAACAAGTGCTAACCGTAGTTGGATGTGGAGGAAATAGAGATACAGTAAAAAGACCTTTGATGGCAGAAATTGCTTGTAGATTTAGCGATAGAGTGATATTGACCTCTGATAATCCTCGACATGAAGAACCAGAAGCAATCATTGCAGATATGCAAAAAGGAGTTCCAGTTTCTCAGGTGAGAAAGGTTACCAATCTTCCAGATAGAAAGGAGGCTATAAAATTAGCGTGCAGTTTCGCCCAAAAAGGGGATATCATATTAGTGGCTGGAAAAGGTCACGAAACTTATCAGGAAATAAAAGGAGTGCGAATCCATTTCGATGATAAGGAAGTAGTAAGCGAAATGTTGAATTTGATACATAATAAATAAAAAAAGAGAAAGGTGTTATATTATTTATTCGATTTCTTAAATACAAAAATGGACTTGCTTGGGGCAGGAGTATTTCAATATATCTCTTTCAGGGCAGGTATGGCAACGCTTTTTTCTTTATTAATTACCATCACCTTTGGTAAGCAATTGATTAACAAATTAAGAAAAAAGCAAGTTGGGGAAACTGTTCGTGATTTAGGACTTGATGGTCAGATTGAAAAAGCAGGCACTCCAACCATGGGTGGAACCATGATTATTTTAGCCATTGTTATTCCTGTTTTACTTTTCTCTAAAATAGATAATATTTACATCATTTTGCTATTGGTTTCCACCGTTTGGATGGGGTTTATCGGTTTTTTGGATGATTATATAAAAGTATTTAAAAAGAACAAAGATGGTCTCAAAGGTAAGTTTAAAGTATTTGGTCAAATAGGATTAGGGCTTATTGTTGGATTAACCTTGTTTTATCATCCTGATGTTACAGTTCGAGAGTTTGGTTCTCCTGTAAGTCTTTCTGAAGGTGTTGGAATGGTGTCTGAATCTGCTTTTGAAGATGTAAAATCGATGGTAACTACCATTCCATTTGTTAAAAACAATGAGTTTGATTACAGCAGTATTTTGCCATTTCTTCCAGATTGGTCTACTGTAGTGATTTATGTATTAATTGTAATCTTTATAGTTACTGCGGTAAGCAATGGTGCAAACATTACGGATGGGATTGATGGACTCGCTGCAGGTACATCAGCTATTATTGGTTTAGCGTTAGCAATTTTTGCCTATGTATCTGGTAATGCCATTTTCTCTCAATACCTCAATATCATGTTCATCCCAAATAGTGGGGAAATTGTGATTTTCTGTGCAGCTTTCGTGGGGGCATGTGTAGGTTTTTTATGGTACAATACTCACCCAGCTCAGGTTTTTATGGGGGATACTGGAAGCCTATCAATTGGAGGAATAATAGCTGTTTTAGCATTAGTGATAAGAAAAGAATTATTAATACCTGTTCTATGCGGGATTTTCTTGATTGAGAATCTCTCAGTAATCATTCAGGTCAGTTATTTTAAATACACAAGAAAAAAATACGGTGAGGGAAAAAGAGTCTTTTTAATGTCTCCATTGCATCATCATTATCAAAAGAAAGGAATTCATGAATCAAAAATTGTAAACCGCTTCTGGATTGTGGGCATTTTATTGGCCATCATTTCAGTAGCAACATTGAAGTTAAGATGATAGAGATTCAAGAATCAAGGGGCAAGACTAGGTCAGTACCGAAGGATTTAAAAAATATGAAAGAAGAAATTTGAAATATGAAGACAGTCTAAATACTTAAAACCTAAAACTTAATACTTAAAACAAACAGTGGAAGAACGAATCATCATATTGGGAGCAGGAGAAAGCGGAACCGGTGCTGCTTTGCTAGCAAAAGCAAAGGGATATGATGTTTTTGTGTCTGATTTTGGAAGCATTAATGAAGGAAATATAGAAAAATTAAATCAAGCTGAAATTCCTTTTGAGGAAGGGAAGCATACTGAGAATTTAATATTAAATGCTGATAAAATAATTAAGAGTCCTGGTATTGCTCCTAAAGTGGAGATTGTTCAAAAAGCTTTGGCTAAAAACATTGCAGTGATTGATGAGCTGGAATTTGCTTATGGATTTACCAAAGGAAAAATCATTGCAATAACAGGAACCAATGGTAAATCCACCACTACCATGCTAACTTATCATTTGCTTAAAGAAGCTGGATTATCAGTGGGTTTAGGCGGAAATATTGGCAAAAGCATGGCTGGGCAATTGGTCAATCAGGATTTTGATTGGTGGGTATTGGAATGCAGTAGCTTTCAGATTGACGGTTTTGTGGATTTCAAACCATATATAGGCATTCTATTAAATATCACACCTGACCATTTGGACAGATATGATTATAAAGTTGAAAATTATGTAGCCTCTAAATTCTCTTTATTCAAAAATCAGGATAAAGAAGATTATGCTCTTATTTATACTGAAGATAATTTGATTAATGCGAATCTTTCAAAACACCAATTTTCTTCAAAAATATTTGAGTTAAAATTTGAAAATATACCTTATGAAGGAGCTTACGCAAATCCATCAGGTATCATCATCAATTTAAATGAACAAAGACATACTTTCTCACAAGACCTACTGACTATAAAAGGAAAACATAACCAGACTAATGCCATGGCTTCTATTTTGACATCAAAACTCGCTAACATTAAGAATGAAAAAATTGCGGAAAGCCTTCCGAAATTTAAAAGCATTCAGCACCGATTGGAACCAGTTGGAAACATACATGGAATTGAATTTATAAATGATTCAAAAGCAACCAATGTGGATGCAGTCTATTATGCCTTGGATGCTTTTACAAAACCTATCATTTGGATAGTTGGTGGAGTAGATAAAGGAAATGATTATAGTCAGTTGGATGCGGTTAGCACAAATGTGAAAGCCATTATTTGTTTGGGGAAGGATAATGAGAAAATAAAAGCACATTTTAAAAGTAGGTGTCCAATAATCGAAGAAACACAATCCATGCAGGAAGCTGTGAGCATGGGGTATAAATTATCTAAAGACAGGGAAGTAGTTTTACTTTCACCTGCCTGTGCAAGCTTCGATTTATTTAAGAATTATGAAGACCGAGGGAATCAATTTCGCTTGGCAGTCCAATTGTTGGAAAGAGAAGTAGAATTGAAAAAAATATCGCAGTCATGCTAAATATTCAAAACATAAAAGCTTGGACTGATAAACACCTAAAAGGAGACCCTGTGATTTGGACGGTGGTTTTCGCTTTAGGTATGCTCAGTATTTTGGTGGTGTATAGCGCTACTGGAACAATTGCTTACTTCAAATATGGAGGCAATACTGAGTATTATTTATTACGTCATAGCCTCTTAGTGTTGTTGAGTTTCTTTGCTATGTGGGTTGCTCACAAAGTGGATTACCGCTATTTTTCCAAATTATCGCGTTTGGCATTATGGCTTTCAGTACCACTTTTGATTTTTGCTTGGCAGTTTGGGGTGAACCTTAACAGCGCATCTAGGTGGATTACCATTCCATTAATCAATCAGTCCTTCCAGCCTTCCGATTTAGCAAAATTAGCCTTGATTATCAATTTGGCTGGGATGTTGTCAAAAAGGCAGCAAAATATTCATGATTTTAAAAAGGCATTAATTCCGATGCTTTTATGGTGTGGTGTCATCTGTGGTTTAATAGCCATGACCAATTTATCAACCGCTATCTTACTTTTTTTAACTTGCATGTTGCTGTTGTTTATCGGTAGAATTCCTGTTAAATATTTAGCCATGTTGGCTTTTGTGGGTGTTTTTGCAGTGAGTATAGCAATGGTTGTAGGGCAAAGGGGTGCAACCGCAATTAGTCGTGTAGAGAATTTTATAAATAAGGAAAATGTTCCTTATCAAGCACAGCAATCATTTATAGCCATAGCCACAGGTGGAATAACAGGAAAAGGACCAGGAAATAGTAGTCAGCGAAATTTTCTACCTGAAGCTTTTTCAGATTTTATTTTTGCAATAGTGGTAGAAGAATATGGGATAATAGGTGCGGGAATAGTCATTTTATTATATCTCACCTTGCTTTATAGAGGAATGAAAGCAGCTGCTGCAAGTGGAAGGGCTTATGGAGGATTGCTCTCGGCAGGGCTTAGTTTTGCCATAGTCATACAGGCTATGGTAAATATGGGTGTTGCAGTAGGTTTAGGTCCCATAACAGGCTTGCCTCTTCCGCTATTAAGTATGGGAGGAACCTCTCTTTTATTTACGGGAATCGCTATGGGTATAATCTTGAGCGTAAGCCGTGGAGAAATTGAAGAAACACCTGATGCGCTAAGCAAAAAGCAATTCTCTAATTTACCTAAAAAAGAAGCAGCCTAAATGGATATCCATAAACCATATCGATTTATTCTAAGTGGAGGTGGCACAGGCGGTCATATTTTCCCTGCTTTGGCTATTGCGGATGAAATCAAAAAGCAATTACCAAATGCAGAAATACTTTTTGTGGGCGCTGAAGGTAAAATGGAAATGCAAAAAGTCCCAGAAGCGGGCTATAAGATTTTTGGTTTACCAATGGCGGGTATACAGAGAAGTTTGACTTTGAAGAATTTGAGCTTTCCTTTTAAACTGATGAATAGTTTAAAACAAGCAAAAAAAATAGTAAAGAATTTCAAGCCTGACGCAGTTATTGGCGTTGGTGGATATGCAAGCGGACCAACATTAAGAGCGGCTTCCAATTTAGGAATTCCTTGTTTATTGCAAGAGCAGAATTCCTATGCAGGCTTAACCAATAAATGGTTGAAGAAAAAGGTCAAGCAAATCTGTGTGGCTTATGAAGGGATGGATAAATATTTCCCAGTTTCAAAATTGAATGTTACAGGTAATCCGATAAGAAAGAATCTGTTGACTTTGCCTGATAGGTCAAAGGCCATTAAAAGCTTTGATTTAGACGAGAATAAAAAAACGATTTTGGTTCTGGGTGGAAGCTTGGGAGCAAGAACTATAAACGAAAGCATTGCGCAAAATTTAGATTTGTTAGCAAAACAGGATTATCAGATGCTTTGGCAAACTGGTAGACTTTATCATAATGAAATGCTGACTCGCTCTGAAAATGCTGATTCAAAGCAGTTGAAAGTATTAGAGTTCATCAAAAATATGGATGAAGCTTATGCTGCTGCAGATATTATAATAACAAGAGCGGGAGCTTTGTCAGTTTCTGAATTGCAAGTAGTTGGTAAGCCGGTAATTTTTGTGCCTTCACCAAACGTAGCAGAAGACCATCAAACCAAAAATGCTCAGGCATTGGTTAAAGAAAATGCGGCATTAATGGTGACTGATAATAAAGCAGTTAAGGATTTATTACCAGAGGCTTTTGAATTATTAAAAGATACTGAAAAGCAAAAGGAGCTTTCTGAAAACATAAAGAAAATGGCTAAACCAAAGGCCACAGAAAATATAGTATCGATTATTTTTAAGATGATTGAATGAAGATAAAAAATTTACATAGCGCATATTTTATAGGAATCGGGGGCATTGGCATGAGTGCTTTGGCTCGTTGGTTCCACCATAATGGGGTGCAAGTTTATGGCTATGATAAAACATCAACCAAATTAACCACCCAATTAGAAGGTGAAGGCATTTCGATTCATTTTGAGGATGAAATTGATAAAATGCCTGATTTCGTATTTGAGCCAAGTAAAAAAGTATTAATTGTTTATACTCCTGCGATTCCTAAAGACCATAAAGGCTTTAATTATCTTAAAGAAAAAGGAATTAGTATTTACAAAAGGTCGGAAGTTTTAGGGAAATTAACAGAGGGAATGTTTACCGTGGCAGTTGCAGGTACTCACGGAAAAACGACTACAAGTTCCATGATTGCGCATTTGCTAAAAAGCGGCAAGAAAGATATTGCAGGATTTTTAGGTGGAATCACCAATAATTATGACACGAATATGGTCATGAACCAAGGTGATTACAAGAAGGCAATCATAGTGGTTGAAGCAGATGAATTTGACCGCTCGTTTTTGACTTTAAAGCCAAATATTGCTGTGGTGACTTCAACCGATGCTGACCATTTGGATATCTATGGAAAATTAGAGGAGTTAAAGAAATCATTTTCGGTCTTTCTGGAAAATGTAAATCCAAAAGGTCAGATTTATATTAAAGATGGATTATGGGAGGATATTGCCTCTAAGAAAATAAAAGCAAGCCCAACTGAATATGGATTAAATGCTGGAGGAATTAGAGCTTTAAATGTTCAGGTGAAAGATGCGAAATTTGTTTTTGATGTTACCTTACATGATACTGTCATTAAAGGCTTTCAGTTGTCAGTACCTGGTTTTCATAATGTAGAAAATGCAGTAGTGGCTATTGCAATAGCGCATCAATTAGGATTAAACGATAAAGAGATTCTAGAAGGAATTAAAACTTATAGTGGTGTAAAACGCAGATTTGAGTATGTCATTCAAAGAGAGAATTTTATTTTTATAGATGACTATGCACATCATCCTAGTGAAATCAAAGCAATGCTGACTTCCGTACGGGCACTATATCCTGGAAAGAAAGTAAGTGTTTTATTCCAACCGCATTTATATTCTCGTACACGGGATTTTGCAGTGGAATTTTCACAAAGCTTGAGCTTGGCTGATGAAGTAATGCTTTTGGATATCTATCCTGCAAGGGAATTGCCGATTGAAGGAGTGAGTAGTGATATATTATTGGAATCTATTCAGGTGGATGAAAAATATAAGGTAGAAAAAGATACCATTATAGAATATTTGAGTAATCGAGAATTAGAAGTTTTTATCACAATGGGGGCAGGAAATATCGACCAATTAGTGGAACCATTAAAAAATATGTTTAATAAGCAGTATGCAGTTTAAAAAGAGTTTAGATATCGCCCTAAAGATTGTATTACCTGCAGTGATATTTGTGGTAAGTATCGGCTTTGTGAGCAAAAAGCAGGAGGAAGTGCTATGTAAAAAGATTATTATCAATATTAAAAATCAGCAGGGTAATTTCTTTATCAATGAGGCTGATATTAACAGCTTATTGACAAATAATGGTAATGAATTGATGATGAATCTGCCTTATGAAAATTTCAAATTAAAGGATTTGGAAGAAAGGGTGATTGCACATAAGTTTATCCAGACGGCTGAGGTTTATAGAGATTTAGAAGGAAATATGATGGTGGATGCCGTGCAGGCTCGTCCAATAGCTAGAATTTTTAATCCTGACGGTCCAGACCATTACATTAGTGATCAGGGGAAAATATTACCAGTTTCGGATAGGTTTACGGCAAGAGTTATGGTTTTATCCGGAGAATTTTTTAAACCTTATTTGAAAAGTGATATAATGAAAGACGATGCTGGAAAAGACTTTTTTAATTTTATAAAATATATAGAACAAGATAAATTTTGGAGTGCACAGTTTGCACAGTTGGAAGTAGATAAGAGAGGAATAATTAATATTTACCCTCAGGTAACTAAACAGTTGATTGAATTTGGGACGGTTTACAATTATTCTGATAAATTATCGAAACTTAAAATTTTTTACGATAAGATACTGCCCGACAGAGGGTGGAATCGATACGATCGTGTAAATTTACAATTTAAAGAACAAATCATTTGTGAATAGAATAACCTTAGGCGATACATGGAAATGCAAAATGATAAAATAGTAGTCGGATTAGACATAGGAACCACCAAAATAGTTGTGATAGTGGGCCATAAAAATGATTATGGTAAACTTGATGTTTTGGGTATGGGCAAAGCCGTATCTGATGGCGTTGTGAAGGGCAAAGTCATCAATATTGAAAAAACCATTTTGGCCATCAAAAAGGCAGTGGAGGAAGCCGAAGATAATTCAGGTATCGACATAAAAGTAGTGAATGTTGGCATAGCAGGTCACCACATCAGAAGTTCTATCCAAAGAGGAAGTATTACTCGGGAAGATAGAGAAGAAGAAATTACAGTAGAGGATGTAAATCGTTTGACCAATGATATGCACCGCATGGTAATTCCTGCAGGAAATCAGATTATCCATGTGATGCCACAGGTTTATACGGTGGATTACGATGATGGAATCAAAGATCCTGTGGGGATGACGGGCATTCGATTGGAAGCTGATTTTCATGTCATCACAGCTGATATTAATTCCATAAATAATATTCAAAAATGCGTGAAAAGAGCAGGTCTGGATATTGAAAATATGATATTGGAGCCTTTGGCATCCAGCTTAGCGGTTTTGTCAGATGATGAGAAAGAAGCTGGTGTTTGCTTAGTTGATATAGGAGGTGGCACTACTGATATTGCCATTTTCCACGAGAATATCATTCGTCATACGGGAGTAATTCCATTTGGCGGAAATATCATCACCTCAGATATAAAAGAGGGATGTATGGTGATGCAACAGCAAGCTGAATTATTGAAAACAAAATTCGGAAGGGCAATTTCCACTGAAGCCAGTGAAAATGAGATTGTTTCAATTCCAGGATTAAGAAATAGAGCACCCAAAGAGATTTCTATTAAGAACCTGGCTCACATTGTGGAAGCCAGAATGGAAGAAATCGTGGATTTGGTGCACGCTGAGATATTAGCATCTGGTTATGAAGGTCGTTTGGCAGGTGGAATTGTAATCACTGGAGGTGGTTCACAAATGCACAGCGCCCGACAACTAGTTGAGTTTTTAACCGGAATGGATGCCAGAATTGGTTATCCAAACGAACATTTAGGAAGAACAAAAATAGAGGCCGTAAAAAGCCCGATGTATGCCACATCTGTAGGATTAGTATTGGCAGGATATCGTTCAATTGATGAACGAGAAAATAGGTACATTGAAGCAAAGTTGAATAATCAGAATATGTTTATCAACCACAAACAAAAAGGCGTCAAGGGTACTAAAAAAGAAGGAGACTTCTTTTCAAAAATTATCAATAAAACCAAGAGTTTTTTGATAGATGATTTTGACGAAAAAGATGATTATTAATACCGAAAGAATATAAAACACGGATATTATGACTGAAGGAGCTTATAAATTCGAAATTCCAAAACACCACAAATCTATCATTAAGGTGATAGGAGTTGGTGGGGGTGGCAGCAACGCTGTTAATCACATGTTTAACCAAGGCATCAGAGATGTGGAGTTTGTGGTCTGTAATACAGATTCTCAAGCTTTAAAAACCAGTCCTGTGCCTAATAAGCTGCAAATTGGAACCAACCTAACAAGTGGTTTGGGTGCTGGTGCTAATCCTGAAAAAGGAAAAGATGCCGCACTCGAAAGCAAGGAAGAAATCCGTGAATTGTTAGGGAATGACACTAAAATGGTTTTCGTTACGGCTGGAATGGGTGGAGGTACCGGTACAGGTGCAGCGCCCGTAATTGCTCGTATTGCAAAAGAAATGGATATTCTGACTGTTGGGATTGTCACTTCCCCTTTTAGTTTTGAGGGAAAGAAAAAAGTGCGTCAGGCAGAGGAAGGAATTCGTCAGTTGAAAGAGAATTGTGATACTGTTTTGATTATTCTCAATGATAAATTGAGAGAAATACATGGGAATCTAACAATTGGAAATGCATTTGCAAAAGCGGATAATGTATTAACGACAGGAGCCAAAGGTATAGCGGAAATTATAACCGTTCCTGGTCAGGTAAACGTGGATTTTGAGGATGTAAAAACAGTCATGAAAAATGCCGGTGCTGCTGTGATGGGTTCCGCGAGAACCGAGGGAGATGGCAGAGCATTGAGGGCTGCAGAAGAAGCATTATCTTCTCCATTATTGAATAATACGGACATTTTAGGAGCTCAGAAAATCTTGTTATCCATTATTTCAGGTGATAAGGCTGAATTGCAAATGGATGAGCTGACTGAAATCACCGATTATATTCAAGAGAGAGCTGGTGATGAAGCTGAAGTTATTTTCGGACATGGTGTCGACCAATCTTTAGGAGAGGGTTTATCCGTTACGGTTATTGCCACAGGATTTGATCAAAGTGGATATAAGGAAAATGCCATTCCACACAAAGAGGCTAGAAAGGTTTATGATTTAGACTCTAACAAGCAAATTACATTATTTGGAAATGAGCAAGAAGAGGCAAAACCTAAGCCAGAACCAAGAAATGAACCTAGTCCTTTTACTTTTGAAAAGAGAAATACACAAGAATCAAGACCTCCTGCTGATGAAGAAAGAGGTTACTCTTTTGGCTTTCCTTCAAAGAAGCAAGAAGAACCTGATTATGTAGAAGATGAAAATGATTATGCAGATGATTTCACTGATAGCTTGTCCAACGAGTATGATATAGTGAATAAATCTGAAAGTCAGGATGATATAGATAAAAAAGAGGCTGAGCGTCAGGAAATGTTAAGAAAGCGTTCTGTTGAGAGAATTGAAAAGTTGAAAAACTTGAATGGTGGACATACTAATACTCCCGAAGCCTATAAGCAAATGGAGGTGCCAGCCTACAAGCGTAAGCAGGTAAAACTAAGAGAAGTACCCCATTCATCTGAAAAAAATATATCTAGATTCAATTTGAATGATGACAATCAGATATTAGGCAATAATAAGTTCTTGCATGATAATGTAGATTAAAATATTCTACATATACTCTAAAGTCATAATAAACAGGTGTACAGGCAGCTTCGCAAGAGGCTGCTTTTTTTGTACAGCTATAAATCTTGAACATTACAGTTTACACGATTTTCTAAGCTTATATTTTAGTTTTAAATCTGAATTACTTAAGCTACTTTTGTGCTAATGGAAGCAATAAAAGAAACCAATTTTCAGCTGCCTAATCAGCAAAGTTTTTATAGAGGAAAAGTTCGAGATGTTTATTCTACGCCCACACAATTAATTATGGTGGCCACAGATCGCCTTTCTGCTTTTGATGTGGTTTTACCACGCGCTATTCCGTTCAAAGGACAAGTTTTAAATCAAATCGCAGCAAATGCCTTAAAAGCTACTGAAGATATTGTACCTAACTGGTTGTTGTCAAATCCAGATCCAAATGTGAGTGTGGGCTTTAATTGCGAAACCTATCCAGTAGAAATGGTGATTAGAGGTTATTTAGCTGGTCATGCATGGAGGGAATACAGAGATGGAAAACGCAGTATTTGCGGGGTTGCTATGCCAGATGGTTTAAAAGAAAATGATAAATTTCCAAAACCCATCATTACACCAACCACTAAAGCCCATGAAGGTCATGACGAAGATATTTCCAAAGAAGAAATCTTGAAGCAAGGCTTAGTTTCCAAGGAAGAATATGAACAACTGGAAAGCTATACACAACAGTTGTTTCAAAGAGGGACCGAAATAGCAGCTCAAAACGGTTTAATTTTAGTCGACACGAAATATGAATTTGGAAAAGTAGGAAATAAGGTTTACTTGATAGATGAAATTCATACACCCGACTCTTCTCGCTATTTTTATGCAGATTCTTACAGTGACAATCAAGAAAAAGGATTGAAACAAAAACAATTATCGAAAGAATTTGTAAGAGAGTGGTTAATTGAAAATGGTTTTCAAGGTAAAGATGGTCAGCAAATTCCTGATATAACCGATAAAAAGGTGCAGGAAATCTCAAACCGCTACATAGAATTATACGAAAAAGTAACTGGTGAAAAATTTCAACCTAGGGATTACAATAACGTATCAAAAACGATTGAAAAAAATATCCTGAAAAGTATTAAATAAGAGGTTACATTTACTTAACTTATTAAGCTTAAGTAATTTTTAAAAATATAAATATGAATTCGATGCTAAAAATTCATTTTGAAATATTACACAAATCATAAATGAATTTTTAAACAGAGATTCCATCCCGATGAATTCGGGATAAGCAGTGGCAAATTTAAAACAATAATAAAGACATGAAATATTCAATTGATAAAGAAGAAAAGTATTCATTAATAAAGATAAAAGAAGAAAAATTTGATTCTTCAGTGGCTTCAGGATTCAAATCTGATTTGGTTACGATGCAAGCTGAGGGCGTTCAAAACATGGTAATCGACATGTCTGATGTCAAATATGTAGATTCTTCAGGTTTAAGTGCTTTATTAGTTGGAAACAGAATAATAGGTGAAAATGGGGGTGCTTTTATTATCGCAGCACCTACTGAGCATACTGAAAAATTAATTAAAATTTCTCAATTAGATAAAGTATTCGATATTTTACCTACTGTGCATGAGGCTGTTGAGTCTGTGTTTATGCACGAATTAGAAAAAGGGTTAGGTGAAGAGGACGATAGCGAGTAAAAATCTTTGTCATTTGAAGTTCACATATTAGGCTCTAATTCTGCAGCCCCAGCCCACGGAAGGCATCATACTTCTCAGATCTTGCAAATCCAAGATTTGCAAATTATGATAGATTGCGGAGAAGGCACACAATTACAAATGAAAAAATATGGCTTGAGGAAAAATCGCTTAAGTCATATTTTTATAAGTCATCTTCATGGTGATCATTTTTTGGGGTTGATGGGATTATTGTCTACCATGCATCTTAACGGCAGAAAAACTGATTTATATCTTTACGGCCCAGAAGGATTATCAGAAATAATTCAACTGCATTTAAAATATGCGAATACGCGATTGAATTATCAAATCCATTTTCGGGAATTAAAAGGGGAACAGTCAGAAATGATACTAGACCATCCGAAAATTACAGTTCAAACTATCCCTCTTCAACATAGAATTCCTTGCACAGGATTTTTAATTAGAGAAAAACCAAAGCCAAAGCGACTAATAAAGGAGAAGGTTTCAGCATTAGGTGTGCGCGATATTAATATTTTGAAAAGAGGTGAGGATGTATTTGATGAATCAGGAAAACTCAAATTTAAGAATGAAGATTACACCCTACCTGCAAAACGATCAAGAAGCTATGCTTACTGTTCTGATACGAAATATAGTGAGGATATAATTCCTTTGGTGAAAGAGGTAGATTTACTGTATCATGAAGGTACATTTTTACATGATAATTTAGAACGTGCAGAAGCTACTTTTCATACTACCGCCAAGCAAGCTGGAGTATTTGCTCAAAAGGCAAATGTTGGTCAATTATTAATCGGTCATTTTTCTAATCGATATAAGGAACTTCAGCCTTTATTGGAAGAGGCAAAAGAAGAGTTTATGAATACCGCACTAGCGGAAGAAGGTAAAGTATTTATTTTAGAAGAATAATATGGAATCGGTTGAACCCAAAGGGTCGCTAAATAAAAAGAAGAGAAATCTTTTTATAGTACTAAGCGGTATTTTCCTAACTAATGCCTTGTTAGCAGAAATTTTAGGAGTTAAAATCTTCTCAGCTGAAGCTACTTTAGGTTTTCAGCCTGCACAAATCAAACTTTTTGGTGATTTTGTATTGGATTTTAATCTTACAGCTGGTGTAATTATCTGGCCTATAGTTTTTATTACCACCGACATTATCAACGAATATTTCGGAAAAAAAGGCGTCCGAACAATCAGTTTCTTAACTGCAATATTTATTGTGTATTCCTTTTTTGTGATTTACAGCGTGACCAAATTAGCTCCAGCTCAATTTTGGTTGGATGTCAATTCTCCTGACGCTCAGGGAAATGATTTCAATATTAACTATGCTTATTCCTTAATATTCTCGCAAGGCTTAGGAATAATTTTAGGTTCATTGACTGCTTTTTTGATTGGTCAGTTTTTGGATGTGTTAGTCTTCCAGCATTTGAGAAAATTTACAGGGAGCGGAAAAATCTGGCTTCGGGCCACAGGTTCCACTTTAGTTAGCCAATTGGTAGATAGTTTTGTGGTCTTATGGATTGCATTTTTTATTTACGGAAACTGGACTATGGAACAAGTACTATCCGTAGGAGTCATCAATTATATTTATAAAGCTGCAGTAGCTATCCTTCTCACGCCCTTATTATACATAGCTCATTTTTTAATAGACCGCTACTTAGGTAAAGAAAACGCTGAAAAAGTAGCTGAAGATGCTGCTGGGGAGGGGTTTTTCTGATTTTAATCATATTAAATTTGTGTTATTTCAATAAATTATTTGGAAATGCGCATATATATATATATATGTTTAAGTGTTAACTAATAACAAAGTTTAATTGTTAAACCTTAAATTAACACTTATAAAAAAGAGATTCATTTATTTTGTTAGCTTGCTTTCTGTATTAAGCATTGCTTTTGTTGGTCTAAATTTTAATGCGAATGCAGGTTATCCATGCCCGGAGGGAAAATCACCTAAACGAGGTAATACTGATTGGTTAATTTGTACTGGGGGTGGAACTGACTGTTTTAGATGCGTAAAAAATGAGTTGACACCAGCAGATTAATTTAATTATAGGGATAGACGGATGAGCCCGACTATCCCTTCAGCTTTCATAGAATCCGCTCCATTATACTTTTATGAAAAATTTAGTATTCTTATTAATTACAATTTTTAGTATAAGTTGTTCCGAAGAGAATAATTTTACCAGTAATGGTAAATATAATAATGTCAAAAGTACAGCAATTAAACTTGAAATTGTAAATGATATCAAAATCCCATTAAGGGGAGACTATCAATACAATAATTCTTTTTTACAAAAAACAGAATCCAGTTCTTTTGTAGGTTTAGATGTTGATTTCCAGACGTTGAATTTTTATTCATTCGATTCTTTAGAATTTTCTAAAAAAATTGAACTAAAAGAAGAAGGGCCAACGGCCACTCCAGATATTTCAAGTTCTTATTACCACAATAGCGATTCTATATTTTTATTCTCTTTAACTAATCAGTTTTTATTTTTGATAGATGAAAACTACGAAATGATTAATAAATATAATTTGAGAAATTTCACTTTGCCGGAATCAATGAAAAGTGAAAATATACCGGGAGAGATTTCTTTTTTTAGCGTTTCTAAAAATAATTACTTTGAGTTTCCATTTGTTTTTAGTCCCAATCATAATAAATTATACTTCCAACTTTCTATTCATAATAACATACCAAAATATAAGCGACTTCAATCGATTTATAATTTACCTAATATTGGTGTTTTGGATATAAGTGGTGAAAATGTCACTATTGAATACAAAAAGAACTGGCCGGAAAGCTTTTCATCCAATATAATCCCTAACAATCCTTATAATATTTTAGCAAAAGGTGAAAATTCCCAACCGATAGTAAATTATATTTATTCTAGTGCCACCTATTCTATTGAATCTAAGGAACAAGTATTTATTCCTAGTAATAATGCTGAAGATAATATTACGCTTTTTGATGTTAGTAAATACAAATCTTATTCGGATGAAGACGAATTAAATGGTATAATTCATGATGAAGGTTATTTTAATTTGGTTTACGATCCTTTTCGAAAACTTTATTATAAAATTTTTAAACATGCTTTAAGCAGGTCTGATGATGGGCTAAAAAGACCTCATATTATGCAGTCTGAATTTTCAATAATTGTAATGGATGAATCCTACAATTATTTAGGGGAATTAAAATTACCTGGCAGTAAGTATAATTTTTTACACATTATTCCTTTGGTAGAAGGTGTTGCTATAAGCAAAGAAAATCCTTTTAATATGGCAAATGAAGAAGAATATTATGAATTTGATATTTTAAAAATCACTCTACTCAATCAATAAACGATTTGTGATGTACAAACTAATTAAGTGTAGTTTTTGCTTATTAATTTTAGTCATTCAAGCAAGTATTTTAAGGGCTCAAGAATCTAAATTAGATTCAATTTCTGAGCAGTATGTTTTTTACTCTCCAGAGAAGTCTGATTTTGGAGTTATTTCCTTCTTAGGGAAAGGCTATAAATTATTGCTTGGAAATAATTCCGATTTAATCTTAATGGGTGAAGAAAATCTACATTTAGATACCTTGAATTTAAAAGATAATGGAGTGAAAGGAGATTTATTTTCTTTTATGCGATTTTCAAATCAATCGTTCTCTTACGCAAGTAAAAAGGGCTCCTATTTTTTTAGAATAGTCGATGATTCAATTGTGCTCGAGGAAAGTTATTCATTTAGAGATATCAAGAAAGTCCATGGAAAATACACCTATGCTAATATATTACCAGATGGAATAATTGTTTTCGAATCAGATGATAAAGAAAATGAATTTCAATTTACATTTACTTTATATTCTAAGCAATTAGAAAAAAGAACTGCATTTGAAGTAGCTGCGGAAAAAAAATCAGAAGAAAATTATTACTTCTATCGTTTTTATCCAGAGAGCTTATTTTATGATGGTACCAATTTGTATTTTTCTAATGTATATGATCATGAATTGATTCTTATGAACCTCAAAAGTAATGAAATAGAGAAACTTGATTATCCGAAGGTAAAAGCAAGAGGCAATATTCAAGATGCCTACATTGATGTTAATAATAATGAGATATATTTAGTGGAGTTTGGATATAGTGGAAATAAACAGGATGATATTCATCTTTATACCTTTGAGAAGGAGAATTTTAATTATTTTAATAGTACATCAATTAGCTCTTCTTCAATGAGATGTGGTATCAGCAATGGGAAAATAATAATAGTCGGGAAATTTGCTAATGATTTTGCTTTTTACTTAGTGCCTTTATCTCAAATTCACATGCTATGAAGAAAGATATTTTGTTATTTTTTCTGTTCATCTTTTTGTTAAACGCTTGCAGTCAAGACAAAAATCAAAAAGATAAAGTTATAGATGAAATTTTTAGTAAAGAATTAAGATTGACTAAAAATAAAAGAGCTGGTCAGATATTTTATATAATTAATTCTATGTCCTGTGAAACATGTATTGAGATGAATTTAGACTATTTTTCTAATAATTATGATCTTCACAACATTAATTTAATCCTGATAAATAAGAGTGGCTTTTCTAGATTTGAAAATTTTGCTAACGTTTTAAAGAGTGAGAGTGATATATATATGCTTAAAGAGGAGCAAATAGCACTGTATAAGATTAGAACCTTAGATCCTCTATTAGTAGTTTTTGATAAAAATGGCGAACTATTTGTTTCAAAGAATATTGTAGATGATAAAGTTTTTCAGTTGAATCAAATAATAGATGAGATTGTATCAAAAAAATCTTAATTTTACAGTTTTAACTTGTTTTCTCATTTTGTTTATCAATGTTGATTCTTGGGCTCAAGATAAACCTAGGTTAAGACATAATCAGTTCCAAGTGGGGATTAGCCCGGGTATTGACAATACGAATCAAAATATACTCTTATCCTCCAATTTTTCTTTCCATCTAATTTCAGGTTTGACCGCTTCCATCCATGGTCTTCAAATAAGCTTACTTACCAACTATACTTTATATGATGTAAAGGGTCTTCAATTATCTTTAGTCTCCAATCAAATTGGGATATCAAAAAAGCATAGCGCTTACGATATTAAAGCATTTCAAGGTGTTCAATTATCTTCAGTAATAAATAAAGTGGATGGAAATTCAGTTGGTATACAGGCTAGTAGTATTAATATTACAAATGGTTATTTCAGTGGTTTTCAATTTGGTCTTATTAATACACTTCAACGGACAGCATCAGGTATTCAAATAGGAGGCTTTTTAAACCTAGCCTATTCAAAAAACTCTCTTTTTCAATTAGGATTCATAAATTACTCCAAAGAAGCAGGAAATAATTATCAAAATACCAGCTATTTATTTAGAGACCATTGTCAAATAGGACTTTTTAATTTAAGTGAAAAAAATTATGGCTTTCAAATTGGTTTATTTAACTTATCAAAAAATAATAACGGAGTCCCAATAGGATTACTTAATACCAATACCTCTAATTTCATTGCTATTCTTGCGGCAAATGAACTTACTAATACTTATCTAACAATAGGTACCGGGAGTAGATATATAGTAAATCGATTGAGTTTGGGATATAATTACGCTTGGAATAATGAGGTAGATTGGTCTTTTGGTTATGGGTTAGAAGCACAATTTTACCGAACATATACCATTCCTGTATTCTCAGTTTATCACGATATTATATATTACAATAATAGTTCAACAGGGCTTTTCGATTCTGGTTATTTTGTAAGTAAGTTTGGCATTTCCTACGCGCAAGATTACATAGATAGTCGACCCTTAAAAACTATTTAATACATTGATTATCAATTATTTAATTAATAAAAAGCTTTGATTTTTTTGCAAGTTTTCGTATTTTTCTGACAGAAACCTTGCAAATATTGATGCATGAAACCCATTAAAAAAGCTC
>NZ_DASSWQ010000065.1:0-70501 GCF_035704835.1 Marivirga sp.
GATTTCATTTGCCTCATTGGAGAAATCCAAATCTTCAGCAAAGATTTGCAATTCGCTTCCATTGATTTTCAATCGAACCTGGTGTGTAGTTTTATTTGCATAAATGCTAATCCTTTTTAAAGAAGACATAAACTCCTGACGATTGATAGTCAACTTGATATTATTTTCCGCAGGAATTACATTTTCGTAATCAGGAAAACGCTCATCTACCAATCGGCAGATTAATTTAATATTATTGAACTTGAAATAAGCATTGGACATATTGAATTCTACTGCCACGTTCACATTCTCTACAGGTAAACTGTTTTTCAATAAGGATAATGCTTTTCTAGGAATGATAATCCCAGTTCCTGAATCAGAAGCCACGTCTACTCTTCTGTAACGAATCAAACGGTTACCGTCAGTAGAAACGAAAGTGGTGTTGGTTTCATCAAATTTAACATACACACCCCCCATAGCTGGACGTAATTCATCATTACTGGTGGCGTAAATGGTATGATTAATAGCAGTGGCCAGAACATCTGCTGAAATATCTACTGTATCAGGATTTTCCACTTCCTGCACTTTAGGAAAATCTGTAGCATTTTCCCCTGCTAATTTATATCTTCCGTTATCAGAGCTAATTTCGATGCTGTAAGTTTCCTCATCAATTGAAAAGGTTACAGGTTGCTCAGGAAGATTTTTCAAAGTATCCATTAAAATTCTGGCTGGAACTGCAATATTTCCATTTTCAGATGATTCAACTTCAATTTCAGTAATCATGGAAGTTTGCAAATCTGAAGCAGTGATAGTCAAAAGACCATCTTGAATTTCAAATAAGAAATTCTCTAAAATAGGCACCATTGGGTTGGTTGAAATCACCCCATTGATGGATGAAATTTGCTTTAATAATGCAGATGAGGATACTAAAAATTTCATAGTTTTTTCTTTAGGGCTTGCTTTTAAAAATTAATCAAAAGCTTAGCTGTAACTTCTTGATTTTCGATTACCAACAAAGTTAAAAATTAATTTGCAAATCTATACTTTATAGTGCATTAAGCAATAAAAAATTCTTAAATGGGAGGTAAAAGTTGAAAAATGGGTTTATGAGGGGTGATGGAAGTGGGAAGTCGGAAGTAAAAAAACCTACTTGCGTTTAGTTGCTGATACGTGCTTTTTATTAATCCAATTTCCAATGAATATCAAAGTTCCACCAATTAAGTAGATAGCATTGAAGTTTTCATTATAAAGTAATATACCTAATATTATTAAGATTGGAAGTCTAAAATAATCTATTGATATAATAGAACTAATATCATCATCCGTCATGGCTTTAGCCATTGTAAAGTGTGCAGCAATTGCTGATATTCCAACAATTAGTAAAAATGAAAAGTCTCTTATATTGGGTAAATTAATCTCTGTCAAAGTAAGACCAAATGAAATAGGAATTTGAATCAGACACATAATGAAAACAATGTCTAAAGGCTTATATTTCTTAGTCAATTTTTTAGTTGAAGCATGAGCAATTGCATAGCTAATAGCAGATAATAATACAATAATTGATTTAGTATTTATTAAACCAAATCCAGGTCTAATTATTATTAGTACACCTACAAAACCTAAAACTATACTCAGTATCTTTGATGTTGTCATTTTTTCTTTTAGAAAGACAGAAGCAATTATCAATATCCATATGGGTACAGAAAATTCAATAGCAGTTACTTCAGCCAATGACAAATAAATAATTCCTATGATATAACCGTATTGCCCAATTAAATGAAATATATTCCTAAATAAATGTTCATTTATAATAGAATAGGTTAGTCTTGATAATTTATTTTTAAAAAATATAAGAATAGTGAGTAGCCCTATTAAAGACCTAAAGAATATAATTTGAAATGAATTTATACTATTGCTCATTTCTTTAATTCCAATTGTCATAACACAAAATGAAATTACGGAAATCAACATCCATTTTTTAGAATTCATTTTCATTTTCGTAATTGTACTTGCAGCAAGACAAGTGTGTCCCAATCCCGCTCAAAACCTTATAACTCTCTACAGCTTCTCCAACTCTATCCAAAGCTTCTCCATTCGTTCATTTCTTATTGCTGCCCATTCCTTGCCATTTATGTGGACCAAGTAAGCATTGAATTCAGGATTCTTAAAAAGTTCAAGTCTCAGGCTTTTGTCTTTATCTAAGCCTTCAATTTCAATGGTACCGGCTTTATCGAAGCTTTCTCTTTTCTGTAATGCTATATGATCTTCGGGTAAGAATTGATCCACAAAGAAATAATTAAAGCGCTCTACAAAATTCATTACTTCTGCTGAGTCAGCTTGCTGGTTTTGGATGCGCATTAATCGATTATCATATTTGAATTCCACAGTTTCTTTGTTAGGTCTATCAATTTTCAAACTGACCATGTCCTGCCATATCCCATCGAAAATCACCCTATCTCGCCAATCATTTTCAGGAACTTCATAAATGCCAGCTACATAGCTTTGATAGCCTGGCAACTGCATTAAATAAACGTCCTCTCCTTTTACAAAATAAGATCGCATGGCCTGGAAATCACCACCTACTGTGTATGAATTTAATATCCCTTCATTTCCATAAATAGTAACCTGCACCCCAGAATCCAATACATTTTGTTTAATTTTCGCTGAATTCTCTCCAGTTATGGGCCTCTGGATACTGACTTGTTCTAATAATTTAAAAAATACTTGCTGCATGGAAGCATCTAATAGATATTCTTGATTGACTGTCCATGAGTTTCCATTTTTCTCTAATGTGTTCTTGAAATCCTGTCCATTTAATTCAATTCGTAAAATAGACTGCATTGCATTTTCAATAGCGAATAAATCCTTTTCAAAAGAGGTTGATTTCCTTTCATATGGATTGTAATTGTAGGCTAAAATGGTCAGGAGAACCAAAACCACCCAAACTGACAATAAGACGATATTTTTTCTTGATTGAGATTTAGCCATTGAATTTTGCATATTTTCTCTTCCTCCAATAAAATCTTAAGATTCCGAATAGCACTATCAAAAGAATGGGCAAGGCAACGTTTACCAATTGCAACCATACTTTATCTTCCGCTACTTTCACTTTATCCAATGGTCGAATTTTCAATTCCTTATTACGGGAAATAATCAATCCATCTTCATCCAGCAAATAATTTAACATATTGACAATTAACTGGTCATTTGCAAAATTGGAGGGATGATTAGCATATGGATCTACTCCCAAAGGAAAAGGTTGATTTCTTTTTCGATCTATTTCACTCAAAAGCAAATCTCCATCCGAGGCCACAATGATCGAATTTTCTAGACTTTTATTCTTTCTGTTAGCGGCTACTTTTCCTTCAGGTGGTAATCTATTTTGATACGCTGAAGTGAACTTTCCTTCCAACAAATAGGTAACCGGCACATTTTGCAAATTGAAATTTTCTGGTTTAATATCTTCTCTCAAATTTTCAAAACTGATATGAACCGGACCATTCAATTTTCGAGTATAATCAGAAGTAAAAATCAAAGGTGTTTTTTTGATTCCATTTGCAGTTACCGTATCAATTGAACTCACAAATTTACCATATACCGCATTCATATTCCGCACAATCGGGTGATTGGCATATTTATTCAAAATGATGTAATAAGGCCACGGCAACAATTGAATTTGCGGGTCTTTACCCAAATTCCCTGTAACGATTGGGAAATTTCCGCTGTTAACATCTTGCAATACATCCTTATTCACTCGAACTCCATAATTGTATAACAAATTATCCAGCCCAGTCTCAACTGGTAAAGCCAATGCCCCATAATCTTTAATCGAATCCACATCCATCATTAAGCCATCGATGAAAAATAAACTTTTCCCGCCATTCATGATAAATTGGTCAATGTCATAAAGTTCTGAATTATTGAAATCTTCTGTAGGCTTAACAAATATAACCGCATCAAAATTGGATAAACGTTCTGTATTTTGGACAGGAATCAAATCATATTTGGTAGAAACCGCATCATTCAATCCTTTTAAAACATCTCCTGTTGGGGAACCTTTCCCTTGGAATAAAGCAACACTTTTCCGGTCAGGACTTGCAAGACTTTTGATGGTGCTTGCTAATTCGTATTCTAAATTTTCGATGGATTGAGTAATGGCTTGGCTTGCCCCTGCTGCATTATTTCCATTAAGTAAAATAACTGACATGCTTCTCCCTCCATAAGAAATTTCAGCTCCTGGGAATATCAATTTCTGCGATTTTCGTCCTTCTTCACTATCGAAAACCGTGGTGGGTTGAATCCCTTTATCTACTAAATATCTATAAAATTCATTTCGAGCATTGGCTGAAGTCGCTTCATCGGGATTAATGAAACTGTATTGCAGATTTCCATAGGCATAAGTCTTGAATTGCTCCAAAGTCTGCTTTATGGCGGTTTGCAATCGGCTGAACTCTGCATTAATATCACCAGCCAAATAAACCTCCACATAAACGGGCTCTTCCAAATTTTGCAACATGGAAATAGTCGCATCATTCATTGAATATCGCTTTTCCTCTGTCATATCCCAACGGAATATTTGATGACGCATGGCAAGGTTTACAAACACCACTAGAGTGAGAAGGATAAGGAATTTGAGCGTATATTCTGTTGACTTCTTCTTTAGGAATTCCATTTTCTCAATTTTAAAACCCAAAAAGTAGCTCCTAAAAATAAAGCTGTAATTGAAAGGAAATATACTACATCCCGAAAGTCTATCACTCCTTTTCCTAAAGCATCATAATGAGCTAACATTCCTACTTTTTCAATTTGCACACCAGAATCAGCTATAAAAGCAAGGTCTGATATGGATGAAAAACCCATAAAGAATATAAAACTTATAAAAACCGCAATGATGAATGACACAATCTGATTTTCAGATAAGGAAGAAGCAAAAATCCCAATGCCCGTATAAGCAGAAACTAAAAATAACAGACCAATGTAAGCGCCCATAATTCCTGCTGAATCGATATTACCGACAGGATTACTCAAGTAGGACAAAGAAAAATAATAAACCAAAGTGGGAATCAGAGAAATCACTACCAGCACTAATCCTGCTAAATATTTCCCCAATAATAATTTTAGTTCTGTAATCGGCTTGGTCATCAACAGTTCGAAAGTTCCGCTTTTTGATTCTTCTGCTAAAGCTTTCATAGTGATGGCAGGAATTAAAAACATCAAGACATAAGGTGCCAAATTGAAGAAAATGCCCATGTCAGCATATCCATATTCAAAGATGGCGGTATCAGGAAAAACCCAAACCAACAATCCCATGCTAACCAAAAAAACACCCATTACGAGATAGGCTATAAGTGAATTTAAAAAGCTATTGATTTCTTTGCTAAAAATACTCCACATAGGCTCAGTTATTTTGGGTGAGTTTGTGAAACACTTCTTCCATATTGCCTTTTTCCAATGAAATCCCGACTAAATCTACTTCATTTTGGGTGGCCCAGTTCAGGATTTCCTTTCGGATATCTTTCGTGGTTTCCAATAAATATTTTGTTTCGGTCACTAGCTTCAAATTATTGACTTCCGCATGAGTGGTCCAAAATGATAAATCTGCTTGCTTTTCCAGTTCTATCTTAATCGTAAATTTCTCTTTTTCTTCTGTCAATTCATTCACAGCTTGATCCGCCACCAAACGCCCTTCTTTAATAATAATCGCTCTGTTGCAAAGTGCCTGCACTTCCTGCATGATATGCGTACTAAGCAAAACTGTTTTATCTTGACTTATAGATAATATCAAATTCCTGATTTCTATAATTTGGTTGGGGTCTAAACCTGTAGTGGGCTCATCCAAAATTAAAACAGAAGGGTCATGCACCAAAGCTTGAGCTAATCCTACTCTTTGTCTGTAACCTTTGGATAAAGCTCCAATCTGTTTGTTTTGCTCTTTTTGCAATCCACATAAATCTACCAAATCAGCCACCCTGCTTTTTAGTGTTTTGCCTGACATGTCATAAATCCCTCCGCAAAAGCGCAAAAATTCATGCACGTACATATCCAAATACAAAGGATTATGCTCAGGCAAATAGCCAATATGTTTTTTAATTTTTAAAGGTTGTTGCGATACATCTATTCCATCGACCTCCACTATTCCACCATCAGCAGGAAGAGTGCCTGTAATTATTTTCATCGTAGTGGATTTACCTGCTCCATTCGGCCCTAGGAAACCCACAATATTTCCTTTTTTTATTTCAAAAGAAACATCATTTACAGCAATCTGTTCTCCGTATTTTTTAATAAGACCCTTAACGAGAATGGACATTCAGAATTTTATGGTTTGTTGTGGTAATCGATAAACGCAAAAATAGTGTTTTAATTATGAAAAATTCAATTTTCCAACGGAGTCTTATTGTCTGATATGACTTTCTTTCTGCCGTTATCTCACAAAATATCATCTTTCAATCGACACCCCTATAATCCCCTCAAGGGGATAGTTCTCACAGATATACTTTTCCATAAAATGAAAAGTTTCACCACTATTTGATAAAAATATTTAAAGTAAAAACTTAATAAGTGATACAAAATCAAATGGTAAAGAAAAAATAAATCAATGCATCTCCCCCCTTGAGGGGGGCGAAGGGGGGGTGTGATTCGCATTAAAACTTTAAAAATGAAAGTTTCAATTACTCCATAACTAAAGGCTCAAAGCTAAAGCAGATAATGAAAATTATCAGGCAAATCCAACCCAATACTTTTCTTCCTGTGCTTAAAGGACTATCATCAGGTGCTACAGGATGCCTCACTCCTATAAATCTGCCCAATAAGAAGACAAAAAGTAAATAGCCTGAAAAGCCAGTGACAGATGGAAATAGAAAAGAAGTTAAATACTGCGCGGCAAACATTCCCACCGCAAGCATGATGGTAGTTGATTGCTGAAAACCCAATCCTTTAAAGGAAAAATGTAAAAAGCCTACATACAAAAAGCTGTATAAAGCAAAGTCACCTAAATCAATACCTGCTGTAATCAATCCTAAGCCTGCTGCAAATGTGAAAATCATATAAAGCGTAAAAGCTATGAATTGATGATTTTTAGCTCCAAACAAACCATAAATCACGTGTCCGCCATCAAGCTGACCGATGGGAATTAAATTTAAAGCAGTGAAAAACAATGCTAAAAATCCTGCAAATAAATAAGGATAATGAATCAGTTCTCTGTGATTGGGTAATCGCTCAGGATCAGCTATATTATTTTCAAACCAACTAAACAACAGACTATTCCCTAAACTTAAACTCACCAATTCCTCATCATCATAAACATGTTCGGCATAATCCATCCCGTACTGAGCGTATTCTGGGTGAATCTCAAAAATATATTCAGGTTCAGGTAAATTGGTAAATCCATAGAATAACACACCTAATGCCACTACAAATCCAGCTATTGGTCCTGCAATACCTATGTCAAAAAACTGTTTTCTTGATTTTATAGGACCAACTATCCGGATTAAAGCTCCCATAGTTCCAAACGATACTGAACCTATAAAACCTAACCATAGTGGAATATAATTCGGCAAAGTGACTTCAACTTTATGATATTTGGCTGTGAAGAAATGGCCAAACTCATGTACGGTCAATATGAATAGAAAAGGAATGGAATAATGCATTCCTGTTAAGAAATCCGCCCATGAATAATCAGGTGAATAAAAAATAATACGATTGGTTATCCATTCCGAACCAGCAAGAGTAGTAGTAATGAAGGTTAATACAAAAAGTAAAATCTTCTTTGCATAATAGCGGAAATTTTTCTCTATCATATTTCGGATAATTTATTCTCTAATAAATTCATAAAACCACCATTTCTAGTAATATAAAGTGTGTGGATTCCAAGTTCAGAAGCAGTTTCTAAATTTAATTTGGAATCATCCATAAACAAGGCTTTACTTGCTTCTGTTTTACATAAGTTCAACACATTTTGATAGATTTCTTTATCTGGCTTCCGTTGTTTCAACTCATGAGAAAAATATACTTCATGAAAAAGCTCATTTAAATGTTGATAAGAATAAGCATTTGATAATATTTCATGAAAAGCTTTTGCATGAATTGCATTTGTATTACTCAGAATAATGCATTTATAATTACGTTTTAAACGCTTTATTTCTGCAATTCTATCTGCAGGAATCTGTCCCAGCATAGCATTCCAGGCTTGGTCAATTTCTTCATCAGAAGCGGTTAAGTTAAAATTTGTTCTTAAGCTGTGGCGAAAATTTTTATCTGAAATCAGCCCTTTTTCGTATTCTTTAAAAAAAACAGCGGATAAATAAGCATTTTCAACTTCCTTCTCTGTTAGCCCTGATAGTTTGGAAAATGCGCTGATGGTTTTTTCAACATGCAAATTGATAATTACTCCGCCTAAATCGAAAATGATGGTTTTAATTTTTTGCAATGTCCTTAAAAATTTATGAGCTGCAAATATGGGTGAAATGCTGTTGTTAAACAAAAAGACAAAAAAACGAAAATGATTTTATAATATTAAAAATCGCTGTGATTTTTCCTCCCCGTTCATAAAACTCGTCTGTAAAAAATAAATGCCAGGTTTTAATGTATTGGGTAATGTTACTTCAATCTTATTTTCACTGAATTGAATACTTTGCCATTTTATACTTTTTCCAGTCTGATCAAAAACCTTAATATACTGAAGTTCATCTTTTCGTTTCTCCAGAATATTTAAACTAAATGAAAAATCACTTTTTATAGGATTGGGATAAATTGTTTGCGTAAGTAATGAATCGAACTTTAATTCAATTATGGGTCCTTCCTCTTTTTCTCCCTTACAAATTGATAATTGTTGATCTACATTCAATCTAATTTCCGGAAGTCTTTTATACACATTTTCTCCAGGACATGCAGTACTGCAACCATCTTGATGACCTGCAATTACCTCCAGATTTGCATTTAGCGGATGAAAATCACTTTCTAAAACATTTAAATCATCTTTGAATGCTTTCCAGCTCAATACATCAACCAGGCTTTCTAACATGACGGAAGTAGGCTCTGCAGTTTCGTAATTCCCTAAAAGACAAATTCCCATGGTATTAGAATTTGAACCACAAAAATGTGCTCCTAATACCTCATCTTGCTTACCTGTAGCAGGGTCTCTTCCAGCATAGATAACACCATCTGGAGCAACAAGATAATTATAACCGATATCTGACCAGCCGTTTTCTTCTGTATGTAAAATATAAATATTACGTACTGCCTGTGTGAAATTAGAAATATTATTGGAGCCTGCAGAATGATGAACAATCATATGCTCCGTAGTGGTAAAACTTCTGCTGTAGGAAGGGGAAGCAAGGCCTGATCTCCATTCAGACTGCTGAACAACTCCTTCTAATTCACAATCATTATTCTGATTTGAATTAGAACTCCTCTGGGAAAAGTTAGCATACTCACCACTTCCATTTATTAGCACAACCTCTAATTCATTAATATGATCTGGCGTGTGCAATTCTATTGACTGTAACGCTTTATCGAAATGAATTAAGCTGGAATAGAAATAATCTGAATCTTCTGAAGAATGTAAATCATTATTAAAATAAATAGTATCCGACTCATGAATAAAACCAATTTCTGAGAAATCATTAATTACTTTAGATTTTAAGGCAATTGCTGTAAAATTAAAGCTATTCTCTTGCTGATTTCGTTGATTTTCATTGAGGTCGAGTGAAAACGAAGTATGCCTATCTACATCTTGTGCAAAATTTTCAAAAACGATGAAAAGAAAAAATACTAAAATTACAAGTCGCATATGGTTTTCTGGAATTACTTGACAATATAACTGTCTGTATTGACGAAATATTGACTGAGGGGCAAAAAATTATTTCAGCCAATTTTTCTTTAAGAATTTATCTAAAATGATAGCTATTGTAAATGGTCAAGATTTTTAGTTAAATTTTGGTCTCAGAAAAGATTTTTTAAGTATAGGATTGGCTCAAAGAATAACTATTTCTAAAATTACATTCCGAAAAGCTTATATTATATGACTACTCTTCTTGGAATATCCATAGGCAATCTGCTCAATAATTCATAGTTAAGTTGATTGCTTAGTTCACTGAAACTTGCAACCGAAACATTAACTTTACCATTGCTTCCAATCATGATCACTTCATCTCCTTTGCTTACATTTTTACACTCAGTGACATTAATAATCATTAAATTCATATTAACTGTGCCAATGACTGCTACTCTTTTCCCATTTACTATTAGCCTTCCTTGATTACTTAATGAGCGTGCAAAACCATAGGCATATCCAACAGGGACTGTTGCGATCTTCATTTTTTTAGCAGCCTGATAACTTGTTCCATAACCTACAAATTCTCCAACTGGCACTTCTTTTACAGACATGATTTTACTTCTCCAGCTAATGACTCTTTTTAGAGGATGCTTCACTCTTCTATTCAATCCATCATGACCATGCCCATTACTTTTTTGGTAAGCAATGAAAGTTTCTTGACTCGGCCAAAATCCATATAATAAAATACCAATTCTGACCATATCCATCTGGGTTTCCGGATAAGACATGGCGGCTGCTGAGCAAGCTGTATGTCGCCTTTTTGGAACTAAATTATTTTCTTTAAATAATTCATATATTTCATTATACTTTTGGATTTGGTCCACCACCCTTAAGTAGTTAGTAATACTTTCTGCACCAGCATAATGTGTACAAAGCCCTACAAAATCGATAAATTCTTGATTAGCCTGCATGGTTTCGATTACCTCTTTTAAATGAGAATCCTCAAAACCAGTTCTGTTCATTCCTGTTTCTACTTCAATATGTATTTTGGCTTTCTTCTTATGTTTTTTGGCAAAGTGAACAGCCGTCTCGAACCTTCCCATTTCAAAAACATAAAATTCAACTTCATTTTCAATAGCCCATTCCGTTTCTTCATCCTCCATCCAACCCATAATCATTACTTGAGTGGACTTTTTCTTTACTTCGCAAACTTCTGCAGCTTCTTGAGTAGAAAATACCGAAAGGTGCTTTACGTTAGCAGTTTCAAATAAAGAAACCATCTCTTTAATTCCATGACCATAAGCATTCCCTTTCAAAACTGCAGAAAGCAACACATTATCAGCTAATTGCTTTTTAACAAACCTAACATTTTGCCTAACTGCGCTTTTACTTAAAGTAATATTAGAGGTACTGAATATATTTTTAC
Organism: Marivirga sp.; assembly: GCF_035704835.1. Taxonomy (GTDB): domain Bacteria; phylum Bacteroidota; class Bacteroidia; order Cytophagales; family Cyclobacteriaceae; genus Marivirga. Next base: position 11,178 of record NZ_DASSWQ010000065.1, read on the forward strand.
TCATGATTTATGGAAATGATTTTAGTTTGTAAGCACATCGAAGTTCTTTATTGAAAACGATCTAGTTACAATCTGATATTACGTTAAAATAATGAAATCAATTTAATTCAAAATACTTAATTAAACCGCAATACATTTTAATCCCATCCAAAATAATATCATCCGGAAAATCGTATGTCTCATCATGAAGATGCGGGCAATCCTCACCTGATCCAATTCCAAAAAATCCTGTTTTCATTTGTAGTTTGTATTGACCAAAATCTTCACTCCATTTAAAGGGTTTGTCTAGAGGCTTAAAATCAAGATCTACTTTTTCAGCAGAATCTTGCATGATATTGAATGCTTCCTCTGAGTTTTCTGTGGCAGGGAAAGTTTCTGTGTAAGATATTTCGAATTCTAATTGTTCTTTTTCTGCTTGCTCTTTGACCAGATTTTCTGCATAATCGATGAACTTTTGCATATCGACATCTTTCATCGCCCTTAGCGTAATCCTTACTTCACCATAACCAGGCGATACACCAAAAGCAATTTCTCCTAATTGGGCATGGACAACTGTGGCAAGGGTTAGATCTGAGCAATCTAGTTTTTTATGAATAGTTGTCATCTGAGTGGTAATTTCCGCCATTGCCATAACCGGACTTATCCCAAATTCAGGTTCTGCAGCATGACTTGTTCTACCAAATAATTTGATCACCATTCCTCTTGAAGCAGCCGCAAAAGTTCCCTTTTTTGTAAGGATTTGTCCTTTAGGGTACCCTACGATATTATGTAGACCGAATAAATAATCTAATTGAATATCTAATTTTGTTAGACCTCGATTTATGCGCTCAGCACCTTCTCCCGTTTCCTCTGCAGGCTGGAAAAGTAAATACACATTACCATTTTCTAATTCATTCTTCTCAAGAAAAGCCGCTATTCCTGCGACCATGGTCATATGACCATCATGTCCGCACTTATGAGCAGTATGAGGAGTTTTAGAGGCATATTCCAACTCTATTGTTTCCGCAATGTGAAGCGCATCTAAATCAGCTCTAAAGCCAATATTTTTACCTTCTTTTTTTCCCTTGAATAAAGCGATTACTCCAAAGCCTCCAACGTTTTCCCAAATATGATCAGGTTTATATTTGGATAAAAACTCCACTATTATTTCTGCAGTCTTTTCCTCTTGATTTGACAATTCGGCATGGGCATGCAAGTGATGTCTTAATTCTATAAGCTCTTCTAAATCAAGCTTTAAATCCATAAATATTATTTAAACTTATTCTACGGTTTTTTCGATATAATTTGAATTGAGGATGCCTAAAGCACCCATATATTTCACTTTGAAATTTATCAAGTCACCTACTTTTCTTTTTTCAAGGTTATCTCCTAAATCAATTACAATCATGTCAGAACTTGAACCTACAATATTAAAATTATATCCTTCTAAAATTAAATATTTAGGATCAATATCTAGCACGCCAATATCTAAAATAGCTCTGTAACTTGTTTCGCCATAAAGAGATTCGTCTATCTCTGTAGTTTCTCCTTGAGGATTTGCAGCCATTTCTCCCATCGGAACCTTTGGCTTCTGCGTTATTTCAATAATTTCAGTAAAAAGTTCTAAGCAATCATCATGCATTCCTTTAATGGTGGTTTCATCAAATAAATTTGCACCAAAATACAAAGTCTCCCCTATCCTGAAATGATTGACACCAGTCGGAATTTGTTTATTCATGATTAAAGGAATTGTAACTGATGTTCCTCCTGAAACCAACGGTAATTTTCTATTGAATTTCAACTCAATAATTTGTTTATAAAGACTAAGCTGAATAAGCTTATCTTGAGATGGCATAACACCATGCAAACAATTTAAATTTGTTCCTATTCCCTCAATTTGAATGTTAGGTAATTCAAAAACCTTAGCATAAAAATCAATAAGGTGATCACCCATTACACCTTCTCGTAAGTCTCCTGTTTCCACCATAATGATGACCTTATGGGTTTTATTTTGCCTTACTGCTTCATCAGAAAGTAATTTTAGGGTATAATATTCGGTATTCATACTCATATCAGCATAACGCACAATATCAGGAATACTTCTTTTTGCCGGAGGTTTGATATAACAAGTCTTTACAGTCGAATCAATTTCCTTCACTTTTTGAAGATTTGCTATTCTAGAATCGTGTATTTCCCTAAAGCCAAGGTTTATCACTTCCTTTAAGTAAAGTTCATTTCCACAAAACAGTTTTGTAACTGCTCCCCAGTCTAAGTTATTTTTCGTGAAAAGATCATGTAAAAAATCAAAGTTATGCTTGAGCTTATCTTTGTATAGTTTTAAAAATGCCATAATTATTTTTTTAACCTCATCTCCAGATATTTGTTGGTGAAGCCTAATTTCTCGTATAAGAATTTAGCTGGATTTTCAGGTTCTACATGAAGGGCAATATCGCCTCTAGCAGTGTTGATTGCTTTTTTCATTAATTCCTTCCCCACACCTTTTCCTCTCTGATCAGCATGAACAGCTATATACACCAAGATGTTTTCAGGAATATATCCTGACATACCTGTTTGATTCACAACTACCGCGCCTTTAATACTTCCGCTTTCCCTAGCTAAGACTACAAAACCTCCTTGATGGCCAAATGAACTTAGTGCATAATCCAGACATTTCATGATGTCGTTCTTAGGATCACCAAATTCATCCAAATGGTTAAAGAGAAAATCTGCTATCTCGTTTTTTTGTAAAGTAGTTGCTGAGTCTATTGAAGTTAAAGTTTGATATTCCATGTAATTATTTGTTTTTAGGATATATGAGAGAGTAAGTTACGAAAATTATTGCTGAAATTAAGATACCGAAAACGTTAGGGTCTAACCCTAAAGGTAATTTAAACATAATTTCAGAAAATGGTAAATCTATAATTTGCATTTTATTGATTGATTCTACCACCTGCCCAGGCGTTAAATTATCTAAATTTAGGCCTGCAAAATCAACACTTTCTTTAGCTCCACTTATAAATGTTCGTAATTCAGCCATTTTAGTTGCGGTTCCGAAGGTGATTTTATTAGCTTGAAGCAAAGCAGTGGTCAACCCTCCAGCGATCATCGACATAAAAGCAGCATTACTATTGCTCTTTTTCCAAAACAATCCTCCTAAAATAGGGACGAATAAACCTGATACCATAAATGCATAACTATATAGCATGAGGTTCAGGACATTTTCCATGGCACTCGCTAATAAGAGAGCTACCGCACCTACCAATAATGTTACGAATTGTGAAAGTCGAAGCTCTTTTTTATCTGAATTAAATCTAGTGGTGAATTTTTTAATAAAATCAGAGACAAAATTTCCTGATGACGCCATTAAGCAACTATCAGCGGTGGAAAGAATAGCAGAAAAATATGCTGACATCATTAAGCCTAAAAGCCCAACTGGCAAAACTGTTGCTAACATCATGGGTAAACCTTTCTCAGGGTCAGCTTGCGCAATATTTTCTGGACCAAAACCAGCAAACATACCTTGGTCAGCAGCGACTCGAGCAATTAGTCCTAGGGCAACTCCCATAAACGCCATAATCGGCCATTCAAAAATACCTGCAATGAACCAGGCTTTTTTAGCCGTTTTAACGTCTCTACTAGCATAAATTCTTTGGTATAAAGTCATTCCAACAAACCATATAGGAATGATGGTGACAACCCAATAAACAATGTCTTGCCAACCAATATTGGTTAAGGATAACATCTCAGGATCTAAAGTGTCTTTGATAGCTGACCACCCTCCAACTGCATTGTAAGAAAGAGGAATACCAATAAAAATTAATCCGCTAAGCAGAATTATCCATTGAATTGTATCAGTATATATAACCGCTTTAATTCCACCCATAACAGTATAAACTACAGCGATTACGCCCATTATAATAAGCGCTTGATTCAATCCTAGTTCAGGAAAAGTTCCTGAGGCTAATTTTGCCCCAGCCAATATTTGGGAACTTGTAAATCCCAGATAACCAATTGCTGAGATTAAAGCTGCTACCAATGCCGTCTTCTTATCAAAGAAATAGGCAAATAACTGCGGCATAGTATGAAATTTATCAAAAGCCTTATTTCCCCTCACTATCGGAATAAGAAAAACGGCTGCCAACCATGCACCGATTAGCCCCGTAAAAAGCATCCATGAACCAGAAATACCAATAGTAAATCCTAATCCTCCTAAGCCTATTGAGAAACCTCCTCCAACATCAGTCGCTACCACACTTAGTCCAATATGCCAGCTCGTCATTTTTCTACCACCTACATAATAGTCATCCATTCCTTTATTCGACCGCATGAAATAATAGCCAACACCAAGCATGGCTAACATGTAAACAGCAAAAATGGAAATATCTATAATGTGCATTTTTTAAAAAATGAGATTTAAATTGTAGAATTCAAATAAATCTTAAACTACAAAAATTTTAACAATTGGGAAAATAAATAGCTTATTTGAGGATTTTGGAGTGATTTTATAAACACTAAGCAACAAAAAAAGGGCCGAAGCCCTTTCTAATATCACTACATGAAAATCTTATTTTTGAGAGCCAACTCTAGCTCCTAAGTATTCTCTATTCATTCTTGCTATATTTGACAAATCAATACCTTTTGGACATTCTGCAGAACAAGCACCTGTGTTAGTGCAAGCTCCAAATCCTTCTGCATCCATCTGCGCAACCATTTTTTGCGCTCTATCAGCTCTTTCTACTTGACCTTGAGGTAACATAGATAATTGAGAAATTTTTGCACTTACAAATAGCATGGCAGATGCATTTTTACATGCTGCTACACAAGCTCCACAACCAATGCACGTAGCCGAATCAAATGCTTCATCTGCTACAGATTTAGGAATTGGAATTTCGTTTGCATCAGGAGTTCCTCCAGTATTTACACTTACATAACCACCAGCTTGAATCACTCTATCGAATGCACTTCTATCAACCGCTAGATCCTTTACAATTGGGAACGCTTTAGCTCTCCAAGGCTCAATCGTAATGGTTTCACCATCGTGAAAACTTCTCATATGAAGCTGGCAAGTAGTCACATTTTTTAAAGGTCCATGTGGTTGGCCATTGATGTACATACTGCACATGCCACAAATTCCTTCACGACAATCATGATCAAAATGAACCGGATCTTGATCTTTATCAATTAACTGCTCATTTAAAACATCTATCATTTCAAGAAATGACATATCAGATGATACACCATCTAATTCATATGTGTTAAATGCTCCTTTATCTTGATTATTTTTCTGTCTCCAGATTTTTAACTTGAATTTCATAATTAAATATTTTTAATGACTTAAAGTTTACTTGTAACTTCTCTGCGTCAGTTTTACATTTTCGAATATTAATTGTTCTTTGTGAAGCTTTTCTGGTTGCTCAGGACCTGTATATTCCCAAGCAGCAACGTAAGCAAAATCTTCGTCATTTCTTTTTGCTTCTCCTTCAGGAGTCTGGTGCTCTTCTCTAAAGTGACCTCCACATGACTCTTCTCTATGCAAGGCATCGTCCATCATCAATTCACCTTGCTCTAAGAAATCAGAAACTCTAGAAGCTTTTTCTAATGAACTATTAAATTCTTCATTGGAGCCTAAAACTTTCACATTTTTCCAGAAATCAGCTCTCAATTCTCTAATCATTTCTTTGGCTTTTTTCAAACCTTCTTCAGTTCTAGACATACCACAGTAATCCCACATGATTTTACCTAATTCCTTGTGGTAGTGATCTACTGATTTAGTTCCTTTGATCGAAAGAAGCTTGTCAATATTATCTTTTACTGCTTTTTCGGCATCTTTAAATGCTTGATGGTCTGTTCCAACTTTTTCATATTTCTCACCAGCCAAATAATTACCGATGGTATATGGAAGTACAAAATAGCCGTCTGCCAAACCTTGCATCAATGCACTAGCACCTAATCTGTTAGCACCATGGTCAGAGAAGTTAGATTCTCCTGTGGCATAAAGACCATCAATATTTGTTTTTAAGTTATAATCAACCCATAGTCCACCCATTGTATAATGAACCGCTGGGTAAATCATCATTGGCTCTTTGTATGGATTGCTTCCAGTGATTTGCTTGTACATGTCAAACAAGTTACCATACTTACCAGAAATAGTATCTTCACCGTCTCTATTAATAGCATCTCTGAAATCAAGGTAAACTGCTTTCCCTGACTCATTTACTCCCCTACCTTCATCACAAACATATTTCGCATTTCTTGATGCGACATCACGAGGAACTAAGTTACCAAATGCTGGATACTTTGTTTCTAAGTAATAATCTCTTTGATCCTCTTTCAAATCATTAGGATGTATTTCTTTTTTCCTGATTTTCTCCGCTAATTCTTTTGTTGCAGGAACCCACACACGACCATCATTTCTTAATGATTCTGACATTAAGGTAAGTTTGGACTGATGGTCTCCACTAACTGGTATACAAGTTGGGTGGATTTGTGTGTAACAAGGATTTGCCATTAAAGCACCTTTTTTATGTGCTCTCCAAGCTGCTGTTACGTTTGAACCCATTGCGTTGGTAGAAAGGTAGAATACGTTTCCATAACCGCCAGTAGCCAAAACAACTGCATGTGCACTATGAGATTCAATTTTTCCTGTAACCAAATTACGCGTTACAATACCTTTAGCTTTTCCATCCACCATTACCAAATCCAACATCTCAGTTCTTGGGAACAATTCCACCTTTCCATTAGCAACTTGGCGGCTTAAAGCGCTATATGCGCCCAACAATAACTGCTGTCCAGTTTGACCACGAGCATAAAACGTTCGGGAAACTTGCGCTCCACCGAAAGAACGGTTAGCTAAAAGCCCACCGTATTCTCTAGCAAATGGAACACCCTGAGCTACACACTGGTCAATAATGTTTACACTAACTTGTGCTAATCTGTAAACATTAGCCTCTCTTGAGCGGTAATCACCTCCTTTAATAGTATCGTAAAACAAACGATAAACACTATCTCCATCGTTTTGATAATTCTTGGCAGCATTAATACCACCTTGAGCTGCAATAGAGTGTGCTCTTCTAGGACTGTCTTGAAAGCAAAAAGCTTTTACGTTATATCCTAATTCAGCTAATGAAGCAGATGCTGAAGCACCAGCCAAACCGGTACCCACTACAATAACATCATATTTACGTTTATTAGCAGGATTTACCAGCTTCACGTTAAATTTATGATTCGTCCATTTTTCTGCTAATGGACCTTCTGGTATTTTTGATTCTAAATTCATAGTACAGTAATTATCCTTAACTATTGAAAAACATGATTAATGGGATACTAGCGAATGCTGCCGGAATAAGGATAGCATAAACAATTCCCAGTTTTTTAATGAATGGAGTATATTTGCTATGATTAATTCCCAGCGTTTGAAAAGCACTTGAGAATCCGTGTGACAAGTGAAAAGCTAATCCCACCATACACACTACATATAATGCCACATACCACCATTGTGAAAACGCTTCTTTAACTATAAGATATAGATCTTTGTTTCCGAATTCATCCAAAGGCATTGTTCCAAATTTCATTTCAAACCAAAAACTTCTCATATGAATTACCAAAAACACAAAAATAATAAAACCTAATATCCCCATATTTCTGGATGAAAATGAGCTATTCGCAGAACCTTTTACTTTGTCATATCCTGTAGGTCTCGCTTTTTTATTCTTGAGAACTAATGCGATTGACATTACTATATGCAAAAGAATAAAGGCATATAACCCATAAGATAAAAATTTAATTATTGGATTTGAAGTCATAAACTCTGCATACTCATTGAAAGCTTCTCCTCCGTCATCCGCTAGTAATTGAAAATTTCCTGCTAGATGGACGACTAAAAAAATGATTAAAAATAGACCGGTAAGTGACATCACCAATTTCCTACCGATTGTACTCGTTAAAGTGTCAGAAAGCCAACTCATATATTTAATTTTGATTAATAGGTTTATAATAAAATCTTTGTGCCAAAGTTACATTTGGAACATTTAGAAAACAATTGTGTTTTCTATTTTAAACAATTCTAAATAATACCACTTAAATTTATTAATTTGGATTAACTTTTTATCAATTATGAATGTTTTAGTGTTTTCAGAACAATATTTTTTAATTTAACGTTTTAAATATTCTCACTACAAAGCCGGCTTGTGAAAAAAATTGTTTTCATCTTCCTTTCAATACTCTGCATAATTAGCGAATCTTTTGCTTCGCACATTAGAGCGGGTGAAATTACAGCCAGAAGAATTGGATGTAGTGGTCTGACCTATGAATTTACCATTACTGCCTATAGAGATACGGGATCTGATATTCTTTTTGGAAACGGAGAATTTGATTTTGGTGATGGCGAAACTATAATGTTAAATCCTGATGGATATACAAGAAAAGAAATAATTGATGATGAAATTGAATTAGTAGAATTTAAAATAACTCACCAATATAATTCTAATGGAGATTATAATGTGTCTTACCAAGAAGATTTCCGAAACGCGGGCATCGTAAACATGAGTAATTCAGGATCCGTTGCTTTTTATGTGGAAACATTGATTAGAATTGATCCATTTTTTGGATGTAATGATTCTCCCGTGTTTTTAATCCCACCAATAGACAAAGGTGCTATTGGGGTCTTATTCTATCATAATCCTGGTGCATTTGATCCAAATGGCGATAGTATAGCTTTCAAACTAGTAACTCCACAAAGCCGTCAAGGCGTATCTGTACCTAATTTCAGATCACCAGAAATTGCTGCCGGTGGCCAAAATAGCCAACAAACAGGTCCCGCAACTTTAACGCTTGATGAAATATTGGGAGATTTAATTTGGGATGCTCCCGGGATGAAGGGAGAATTTAATGTGGCTTTTATCGCTGAAGAGTGGAGAAAAATTGCTGGGGAATGGGAATTTTTAGGAAGTGTTACTCGAGATATGCAGATAATCGTGGATGAAACTGATAATGACCCACCCGAATTGCAAATCCCATTAGATACATGTATCGAAGCTGGAACTTTATTAGAAGCTTCTATTATAGCTACTGATCCAAATCCTGACTCTCAAGTTAAAATTGAAGGCTATGGTGGACCGTTTGTATTAACACCCGCTGCCACTTTAACTCCAGATGGTGAAGATTTTTATGACGCACCAGCAACTTCAACGTTCTCATGGCAGACTGATTGTTCTCACGTTCGGGAAGACCCATATCTGGTTAGATTTAAAGCAACTGACAATGGACCAGGTTTAAGACTAACAGCATTTGAAACTTGGTCAGTAACTGTAGTGCCACCCGCTCCTAAAAATGTGCAAGCGGTTAGTCAGCCACAACGATCTATCGAAGTCAGTTGGGATACCTATAATTGTGGTGCTGCTGAGGTCGTTCAAATTTACAGACGTGTCGATAGTTTTGAATTTGAACCAGAAAATTGCGAAATAGGAATCCCAGAAAATGGAGGTTATGAACTAATTGGTGCAGTTCCTGCAAGTGAAAATTCATTTGTTGACGACAATGCTGGTCAAGGTTTAGATTTTGGTGCCACTTACTGCTACAGAATGGTTGCTGTTTTTGAATTACCAAGAGGTGGTATTAGTTATGCCTCTGAAGAGGTATGTCAACAAATTGCCGCAACTGGTCCTATAATTACCAATGTTTCTATTAATTCTACTGATGAAGAAAGTGGCGATATAACGGTAAGCTGGCTTCCACCATTTGAAATTGATACTAATTTATATCCTGCTCCTTACCAATACCAATTATTAAGGAGTGAAGGAGCAGAATTTGAAGCAGTCGCCATCATTGAGGATGACACTACTTTTATAGATTCCGGTCTCAATACTTCAGAAAATATTTATTCCTACCAATTAGAGCTTTATTTGGCTGGTGATGAAATAACAGAAGAAAACTTGATTGAGTATTCTGCAAGAGCCTCAACTGTAAACTTAACTTCAGTAGGTTTATTTGAATCAATCCGATTAAGTTGGGATGCAAATGTACCATGGTCAAATACGAATGAAGATTATCCTTATCATTATATTTATCGAAATAAAGTAAATTCCAATGAAAGTGAGATGGTATTAATTGACTCTGTCGATGTCACGGTTCATGGTTATCAATATTTAGATAGTGGTCAGTTTAATAACCAAAATCTATCTAATATGGAAGAGTATTGTTATTTCGTGACAACCTCAGGTGGATATGGAAATGAAGATATTTTCGAGCCTTTGCTCAATAATTCTCAAATTCTTTGTGCAATGCCTGATGACCAGGTTGATCCTTGCCCGCCTTTCGATGTTGGATTCCTTTTAAATTCACCAGACAAATGTTTGGAATTCTTGGCAGATAAAGAATGTGATTTTGACCAATTTCAAAATGAATTGTATTGGGAATCAAATCTAGCCGATAGTTGCGATAGTCAAATTAGCTACTATGAAGTGTTTTTTCAAAATGAATTAAATACAGACTTCCAATTAATAGGAACCACTCGAGATACATTCTTCATCCATGATAATCTTCCGGAATTTGCTGGTTGCTACATGATAAGAGCAGTTGACCAGTCTGAGAACAGAAGTGAATTCTCTGACGTTTTCTGTAAAGAAAATTGTCCGAATCTTGAATTCCCGAATGTATTCACCCCTAATGATGATGGAAATAATGATTTTTTCACACCATTCTATCAGAGCCCAAATGAACCAACCTCAATTCCATTGGATAAATGTCCGAGATTCTTGGAAGAAATTGAATTTAAAGTTTTCAATAGATACGGAAAGCAGGTTTATGGTTATAAAAGCGGTGGAGAAAATGGATTGTATATCAATTGGGATGGGACAAATTTTAATGGAGAACCGCTACCTTCAGCAACTTACTTTTTTGAAGCTGTAGCTACTTTTGATATGCTTAGGCCTGAAAATAAACAAAGGCGATACAAAGGATACGTTCAAATTTTAAGGTAATTGAAAGAAGAAAATCATATAATATTCTTCGATGGGATATGCAATTTGTGTAATGGTGCTGTAAATTTTATTATAGACAGAGACAAAAACAACTACTTCAAATTTGCTCCATTACAATCATCCATTTCAGAAAATTATATTCCTTCCTCAATTATTAAAAATACTGACAGCATCATGTATTGGGATTCTGGACAACTCTATTCCAAAAGCAGTGCAGCATTAAGGATAGCACGGAAGCTAGACGGACAATGGAAAGCATTATATGTATTCATTATTATCCCCAAATTTATAAGAGATTACTTTTACGATCTAATCGCAAAGAATCGATATAAGTGGTTTGGTAAAAGGGATAGCTGTAGAATGCCTACACTTGAAATTAAAAATAGATTTTTAGAAATGGATTAAGCCCTTCAAGGTTATTCAGAGTTTATAAAAGTTTATAACTTGCCACTTTATTTCCGCCTAAATTTAACTTTTAAAAAGATAGAATATGAAAGCTTATATATTTCCTGGCCAAGGAGCTCAATACCCAGGAATGGGAAAAGATTTATACGAGAATAATGCAGAGGCCAAAAAACTTTTTGATCAAGCCAATAAAATATTAGGTTTTGAGATTACAAAAATAATGTTTGAAGGAACAGCTGAAGAGTTAAAAGAAACTAAAGTAACGCAACCTGCCGTATTTTTACATTCTGTCATTAACGCTTTGGTTCACCCTGATTTTAATCCTGAAATGGTTGCAGGTCATTCCTTGGGTGAATTCTCAGCTTTAGTTGCAAACGGCACTCTTTCTTTTGAAGATGGACTAAAACTAGTATATAAAAGAGCTTTAGCTATGCAGAAAGCTTGCGAAATAAATACTTCTACCATGGCTGCAGTTTTAGGTCTGGAGGATGAGGTAGTTGAGAAAATTTGTGGCGAAATTACAGAAGAAATAGTAGTTCCAGCGAATTATAATTGCCCAGGTCAATTAGTAATCTCTGGTACAAATAAAGGCATTGAGATTGCTTGTGAAAAGATGAAGGAAGCTGGTGCAAAAAGAGCGCTTCCCTTACCAGTTGGCGGTGCATTCCATTCTCCATTAATGGAACCAGCGAGGGAGGAATTAGCAAAAGCCATTAAAGAAACGGAATTCAATAAGCCGAAATGTCCAGTATATCAAAATGTAAATGCTCAAGGTTCAATTGATATCGAAGCCATAAAAGGGAACCTTATTTCTCAATTAACTGCACCAGTTAAATGGACTCAATCAGTTCACCAAATGGTTAATGATGGTGCTTCTATCTTTATTGAAAGTGGCCCTGGAAAAGTTTTACAAGGATTAGTAAAAAAGATAAATAAAGAATCTGAAGTGGCACAATTATCGTAGTTTGTTTTTATAAATAAACTATTGATAATTCATTATTAAAACTTAAAACTTCAATAGTTTGTTAAAAGAAAAATAATGAAAAAGCCTGAAATTCCACATAACGAAAACGAAAGATTAATAGAACTCCGAAGGCTAAATATTCTTGATTCTGAACAAGAAAAAGATTTTGATGACCTGGTAGAGTTAGCCTCAATTATATGCGGAGTTCCAATATCTTTGGTTACACTTGTTGATGCTGACCGACAATGGTTTAAATCAAAAAAAGGTGTGGAAATTGATTCTAGCCCCAGAGATATCTCATTTTGTGGGCATGCCATTAACTATGATGATGTCATGGTAATAGAAAATACGGTAGCAGACAAAAGGTTTTTTGATAATCCTTTAGTTACTGAAGACCCCAATATCAGGTTCTATGCTGGAATGCCCATTAAATCTGAAAATGGATTTAACTTGGGTACGTTATGTGTAATTGATACGCAGCCAAAAAAACTTACTGAACTTCAGATTACAGCTTTAAAGGTATTAGGCGGACAAGCTTCTAAATTAATAGAGTTAAGAGACAAAAAAAATGAGCTAGAAATTAAAAATGAAAAATTAGAATCCTTAAATCAACTCAATACTAGAATTACTAGCATCATTTCTCATGATTTAAAAGGTCCCATAAACAGTTTAAGGGCTTATATGAATTCAAATTATATCGATGCAAATAATCCCAAAGATTTAGCACAATTATTCCCATTAGTAAAAAATAATCTTAACAGTCTTAACGAACTTGTAGAGAATCTTTTAGAATGGTCAAACAGTTCAAATGATGTGAATTTTGAAAATATTAAAGTTAAAGAACTAATATTTGAGGTTTGTAATCTATTTGTAGGAAACGCTCTAGAAAAGAACATTGATTTAAAATGTGGATATTTACATGAAGACAAGATATTAGCAGACCTTTCTATGCTAAGATTCATCATGCGAAATCTAATTAATAATGCTATCAAATTCACAGAAAATGGTGAAGTAATAGTTGAAACTGAAAAAACAGATGACCATCAAATAATCATAAAAGTTACTGATACTGGAGTAGGGATTTCAAAAGAACTTTTAGAACGTATAAAATTAAAAGATAAAAAGGTATCTACAAAAGGAACAAGGAACGAGAAAGGAACGGGTTTAGGTTTACAACTTATACGCGAATTCCTTTCAATCCATAAAACAGACTTGGAGATAGAGTCCGTTGAAAATGAAGGAAGTACTTTTTCATTTTCACTTCCTGTTGCCTAGGTAAGTTTAACCTAATACAAAAAGTAATAAAAACCTGTCAACCTTATACTAATTAAACTTACGTTTGATTAATATAAAACTGACAAGTTTTATTTTTCTATTGATTTCTTTTACGATAAGAAATCCTTATTTATTTGTAGCCCAACAATTTGAGCATACTTTCGCTGGTTTGCTCTTCTGCAAAAAGTTTGGTGGTTACATTTCCTTCTGCATCTTTATCAATTAAAACATGCTTTGGAGCAGGAACAAGGCAATGTTGAATTCCTCCATATCCGCCTAATGATTCCTGATAAGCCCCTGTATGGAAAAAACCTACATATTGTTTATCATTTCTTTCTACTTTTGGCAAGAATACTTCGAACGAATGCGCTTCTGAATTGTAATAATCCATCGAATCGCAAGTCAAGCCGCCCATTTTCACCTTATGATAAGGCTCATTCCAATTATTGATGGCCATTAAAATGAATTTCTGATTTAGGCCCCAAACATCGGGCAAATGCGTGATGAAAGAACCATCTATCATATACCATAGCTCTTTATCATTCTGTAGCTTTTGGTCCAAAATAGAATAAATAGTAGCACCGCTCTCCCCTACCGTATAGCTACCAAATTCTGTCATGATATTTGGAGTTTCTACATCATTCTTTTCACATATCCATTGAATATTTTCTACAATCTGGTCTACCATATATTGGTAATCGTATTCAAAGCCTAAAGAAGTTTTGATTGGGAATCCACCACCAATATCAATAGTATCCAACTCAGGAGCTATTTTCTTTAATTCGCAATATTTATCAATAAAACGACCTAACTCACTCCAATAATAAGCCGTATCTTTAATACCTGTATTGATGAAGAAATGCAACATTTTAAGCTTTGCCTTTTCACTTTTGGCAATCTTATTTTGGTACAAATCAATGACATCATTGTAGCGGATTCCTAATCTGCTGGTGTAAAATTCAAAAGTTGGCTCCTCATCAGACGCTATTCTAATTCCTACCTTGAAAGGATTTTTAGCATCTGCTTCATAGCTATCAAATTCATTTAGGTCATCTAAAACAGGGACAACATTCTCAAATCCTGAATTTATCAACTCATTAATATACTGCCTGTAAAGTGGCTTTTTAAACCCATTACAAACCACGTAATGTTGCTTTGTAAGCAAACCCTTTTCATGCAATTTTTTTACAATCGGAATATCAAAAGAAGAGGATGTTTCCATATGAACTCCTGCTTTCAAGGCTTCCTCCATCACAAAAGAGAAATGAGAAGATTTAGTGCAATAGCAATAGGTGTAATCTCCTTTATAATTAAATTTCTTAAATGCGTTGGCGAAATATTCTCTCGCTTGATTAATGTTTTGACTAATCTTCGGTAGATAGGTCAGCTTTAGGGGAGTGCCATACTTTTCAATGATATCCATTAAGGGAACGTCATGGAATCTCAAGGCATTTTCCTCTACCTTAAATTCTTTTTGGGGCCAGTAAAAGGTTTGTTCTATTAAATCTATGTAACTCTTCATTCAACTAAAGTTTAGTACGGTGTTGAAATGCAATATTGAATTATATTTGCAATCTTTGCAAAACTAAAATTTTAACGCTGAAACATTCGGGTTTTTCTATTAAATAATTCAATTTTTTTATGATAAATGTATTTGTAAACGATGAGACTTCCCCATTGAGGGCTGTGATATTAGGAACCGCCAAAGGAGTTGGAGATGTCCCTCTTGTGGATGATGCCTATGACCCAAAGTCTAAAGAACATATTGCTGCAGGTACATATCCCAAAGAAGCCGATATGGTAAAGGAAATTGAAGCATTTGCAAAAGTTTTAGAAAAATATAATGTAAAAATTTACCGTCCAGAAATCATAGAAGATTATAATCAGATTTTCTCAAGAGATATTGGATTTGTGATTGAAAATAAATTCATCAAACCTAGAATTCTTAAGGACAGAAAAGAGGAAATCAAAGGCATTCAATACATTCTAGAGCAAATCAACCCGGATCAAATTGTTACGGTTCCTGAAAATGTGAGAGTGGAAGGTGGGGATGTAATGCCTTGGAAAGACCATCTTTTCGTGGGTTATTCTGAGAAAGAGGATTTCGAAGAATATATTGTTGCAAGAACGAACAGAGCAGGATTAGAATTCTTAGCTAATGAATTCCCGAACAAAAAAGTAAAAGGTTTTCAACTCAATAAATCGGATGAAGTAGCCAAAGACAATGCTTTACATTTGGATTGCTGTTTTCAGCCAATAGGAGAAAATCAAGCTATTATTTATAAAGGCGGGTTTAAATTGGAAGAAGATTACAATTACCTAAAAGATTATTTTGGTGAGGAAAATTTAATCCACATCACAAGAGATGAGATGTATGAAATGAACTCCAACGTTTTCTCCATCAGCCCAAAAGTGATTGTTTTGGAAGAAAACTTCAGCCGTTTAGCAGGAATTTTGGAAGAAAGAGGTTACACGGTTGAAAAAGTACCTTATTCCGAAATTTCCAAAATGGAAGGTTTATTAAGATGTTCTACTTTACCACTTGAAAGAGCTCAATAAAATATTTTTAGTCAGATGGAAAATAAGCAAAGTACTAATACATTAATGATGGTTCGACCGGTTCAGTTCCGATTTAACGAACAAACCGCTGTAAATAATTATTACCAAACAGCCATAAAAGGATTAAGCGCCTCAGAAATACAATTAAAAGCGGCTAATGAATTTGACCATTTTGTTGAAAAACTAAGAACCAAAAAAATCAATGTCATTGTTGTAGAGGATACTCCAGACCCAAGCACACCAGATTCAATTTTTCCTAATAATTGGATTTCCTTTCATTCTGATGGAAGAGTAGGCTTATATCCAATGTATGCTGAAAACAGAAGACTGGAGAGAAGACCTGATATTTTAGAAAAATTGCAAAGCAAAGAAGGATTAAAAATCAGTGAGATAGTTGATTTCTCTAAGTTTGAAAAAGAATCTTTGTTTTTGGAAGGAACGGGAAGTATGATTTTGGATAGACCCAACAAAATCGTCTATGCCGCCATTTCGATTAGAACCAATGAAAAGGTTTTGAAAGACTTCTGTGATAAGTTTGATTACAAAGCAGTGAAATTCGTTGCGAATCAAACAGTAGACGGAAAAAGATTGCCTATCTACCATACTAATGTGATGATGTGTGTAGCAGACGATTTAGCTATTTTATGCGCAGAATCTATAGATGATAAAGCAGAAAGAAAAGCGGTAATTGAAAGCCTGGAAAAAACAGGAAAAGAAGTAATTGAAATCAACGAAGACCAAAAACATCACTTTGCCGGAAATATGCTGCAGGTGAATGGAACTGATGGGAAGCCTTTTTTAGTGATGTCAGCCGCTGCGCATCAATCACTGAATGAAGAACAGATTAAAAGAATTGAAAAATATTGCGAAATTTTAAGTAGCTCGTTGGATACGATAGAAGTTTTAGGTGGTGGTAGCGCCAGGTGCATGATGGCAGAAGTATTTTTACCGAAAGCATAATCATTTTTCAATTTACAAAGTAATGTAGTTTGGGTAAGGCATTCAACCTTCTCCATTCGGAGAAGGATACAGGATGAGGCTTTAAAAGAAACTTACCCAAACGACATTAATAAATATTTAATTAAAATTACCTCTATCATGTTAAATTTAACAGAAGAATTAAAAGCACTTTCACTCCAAGCATTCAAATCATTATTTGAACAAGACTTGGATGAAAACCTTATTCAAATCCAGCCTACTCGAAAAGAATTTGAAGGAAGCCACACATTGGTTTGCTTTCCTTTATCTCGCTTTTCAAAATTAAATCCAGAGCAGACGGCAGGAGCAGTTGGGGTTTACATGCAGGAAAACTCTGTATTGGTAAGCGGATACAATGTGGTGAAAGGCTTTTTGAATATTGTGATAGCGGATAAGGTATGGTTAAAAATAACTTCTGATATTTTAAATACTCCAAACTACGGATTCAAAGCAGAAACAGGTAGAGAGGTTATGGTGGAATACTCTTCCCCCAATACTAACAAACCTTTGCACTTAGGCCATTTAAGAAATAATTTCTTGGGCTATTCTGTTGCGCAGATTTTGAAAGCCAACGGCAATAAAGTCCACAAAGTGCAAATCATCAATGACCGTGGTATTCATATTTGTAAATCAATGGTGGCCTGGCAAAAATTTGGCGAGAGTGAAACACCTGAGTCAAGTGGAATGAAAGGCGATAAATTGGTAGGCAAGTATTATGTGATCTTTGACCAGAAATATAGAGCGCAGATTGCTGAATTAGTACAAGCAGGAAAGACCAAAGAAGAGGCAGAGAAAGAAGCACCTATCATCAAAGAAGCACAAGATATGTTGCTCAAATGGGAGCAAAAAGACCCTGAAACTTATGCGCTTTGGGAGAAAATGAACGGCTGGGTTTATAAAGGATTTGAAAACACTTATAAAACCATGGGCGTGGATTTTGATAAGTTGTATTATGAATCACAGACATTTTCACTAGGAAAAGAAGAAGTGCTTCGTGCCGTTGAAGAAGGCTTGGCCTATAAGAAAGAAGATGGTTCTGTTTGGATTGATTTAACGGAAGATGGCTTGGACGAGAAATTATTGCTCAGAAAAGACGGTACTTCTGTTTATATGACACAAGATATTGGAACAGCCATTTTAAGATATAGAGATTTCCCGAAAATTGAACAGCAAATTTATACTGTAGGAAACGAGCAGGAATACCATTTCAAAGTGCTATTTATCATCTTAGCCAAACTTGGTTATGAGTGGGCAAAAAATTGCTACCATTTATCCTACGGCATGGTGGATTTACCAACTGGCAAAATGAAATCCAGAGAAGGAACTGTGGTAGATGCGGATGATTTGATGGAGGACATGTTTGCCACCGCCAAAAGCAGAACAGATGAATTAGGCAAAATTGATGGTTTTAATGCAGAGGAAGCTGAAGAACTTTACCGTCAATTAGGCTTGGGCGCGTTGAAATACTATTTATTGAAAGTTGACCCGGTCAAACGTATGATGTTCAATCCTGAAGAATCAATTGATTTTCAAGGGAACACTGGTCCTTTTATCCAGTATGTGCATGCCAGAATTTGTGCTATTTTGAGAAAAGCAGAGCAAATAGGAATTGAACCCAAGGTGAGTGAAAGCTTAAATTCGCTAGAACCAACTGAGAATAATGTCTTGCAATTGATAATTGATTTCCCAAATAAAATAGATGAAGCAGCAAACGGATATGCGCCATCCATCATTGCCAATTACGTTTATGAGGTTGCAAAAGCTTATAATAAATTCTATTCAGAGGTTTCTATTTTCAACGAATCTGACCAAGAAGCATTGGCTTTCAGAATCGGATTCTCGAAGATTGTAGCCGAAACAATTGAAAAATCAATGAATTTATTGGGCGCAGAAGTTCCGGAGAAAATGTAAGCTCAATTGACAGTTGACAATGGGCAATTGACAAAATGATTAGAGCTACCATTTACATCTTGTTTGATAAAGAAAATTAAACGCCTTTTGTCAACTAAATAAGCCGTAGGCTTATTATTATCAATTGTCAATTTGATAATTAAAAGTAAATAAGAAAAAATAACCACAGAAATCGCCAAAATCACTTAACATGAACATTACGCAATCATTTCTGTTTCTTTTGCTGAATTTATCTATTTTCACAACTACAAACCAAACTGAAAAAGCTATGAGTATTTACGATTTTGAAATACAGTCTTTAGATGGAGAAATCATTAATTTCTCAGATTTTAAAGGAAAGAATATATTGATTGTCAATACAGCCAGTAAATGTGGATACACTCCTCAATATGCTGATTTGCAAGAGTTGCATGAGAGCTTTGGAGATAAAGTTACCGTTTTGGGTTTTCCTGCTAATAATTTTGGTGGACAAGAACCAGGTAGTGACCAGCAAATCGCTCAATTCTGTGAGAAAAATTATGGTGTGACTTTTCCAATGTTCTCCAAAATGGAAGTCGTAGGCAAAAACCAGCATCCGCTTTTCAAATTTTTAAAAGAAAAAACAGGCAAAGAGCCTACTTGGAATTTCTGTAAATATTTAGTTTCGGAAGATGGAAAAGAGATCAGTTTTTATCCATCATCTGTAAATCCAGGTGAGATAGCCGAAAAATTATAAACATGCTGAAAAATTGGTTGGAAGCCTTTAGGCTACGGACATTGCCTTTAGCCTTATCATGTATTGGAATGGGTAGCTTCTTGGCTGCTTTTTATGGAAGCTTCAACTTATCGGTATGTATTCTAAGTTTGACCACTACCCTTTTCCTACAAATCCTTTCCAATTTGGCAAACGACTATGGAGATAGCGTTCATGGGGCTGATAGTGCAGAACGAGAAGGACCACAAAGAAGTGTTCAGAGAGGCAGCATCACCTCAAAAGCTATGTTTAAATCTATCATCGTTTTTGCAGTCTTATCTTTCATAAGTGGTATTTTTCTACTTCATTTTTCAGTTGGGATTGGCAGCACAACTTTCTATGTATTTCTCGGACTAGGATTGGCTGCTATTGCTGCTGCAATTGCTTATACTAATGGTAAAAGGCCTTACGGATACAGCGGATTGGGCGATATATCAGTATTCCTATTTTTTGGTTTACTTGGAGTTTGCGGCACCTATTATTTGCATGCTGAAAGCTTTGAGGTCTTAATTTTATTACCAGCCGCAAGTTGTGGCTTTTTTGCAACTGGAGTTTTAAATGTAAATAACATAAGAGATATCAAATCAGATAAAGCGGCTGGTAAAAACAGTATCCCTGTTAGAATTGGAAAAAAGAATGCTTTGATTTACCATTCCACTCTTATCATTTTAGGGTGTTTATCTTCGCTAATTTTTTTAATTATTCATGAAGAATTTTATGCCATCATAAGTGTGGTTATTTCCTTTTTTCTCTTTGGAAAACATTTAATTAAAGTCCAGAAAGCTAAAAATTCATCTGACTTAGACCCACAGCTAAAATTTTTAGCATTGTCCACATTGTCCTTTGTATTGCTGTTTGGAATTTCTATCCATTGGCTATAATCCGCATTCTTTATCCAATCATTGATTGGCAAGGAATTATGACTCAGCCAAGCAACATTGCCATCTGATATAATTTATGGCATATTCCCCATCATTTTAAGTTAAGATTCGTATATTGATATGAACAAAATTGAAAACTATATCACTATGAAAAAAATATTAGTTCCTACCGACTTTTCGGATCAAGCTAAATATGCATTAAAATTAGCCGTAGAAATTTCAAAGAAAACTGATGCAGAGTTAATCCTCTTGCATGTTGTTGAAATCCCAGGTCAGACTTCCTTTAATACGATGGGGGAAGCCACTGATATAGATGGAATGGAAGGAGTTTATGTGATGAAAATGATTGAGCAGGGAAAGAAGAAATTAGCACAACTTGAAGAAAACCAATTGTTGGAAGGGATTAAATTTAAATCCGAACTTAAAGCTGGTAATGCTTATTATAACATTTCCTCTATTGTTAATGAATATGAACCTGACATGATTATTATGGGGACAAGCGGAAGTAGTGGGGTTGATGAAATATTAATTGGTTCTAATGCCGAAAAAGTGGTTAGAAACGCTAAATGTCCAGTGCTTACTTTAAAAGAAGAAATTAGCTTAGCCAATATTGATAATATCGCTTTTGCTACTTCATTAAAAAATGACGATAAAGAATTAGCTCAAAAGATTAAACAAATTGCCCAGTTTTCTTATGCCAAAGTTCATTTACTGAAAGTAAATACTCCGAACAATTTCGAATCTTCGAATAATACTAAGAAACGTATGGATGAGTATATGAAAAATAATGGTTTAGAAGCTGAAAAACATATATATAATGGAATAAATGAAGAAGAAGGAATATTGGAATTTGCCAAAGAGAATAAAATTGATTTGATAGCTATGGGTACCCACGGTAGAAAAGGTTTAATGCATTTACTAAGTGGCAGTATAGCTGAAGATGTAGTGAACCATTCTAAAAGACCAGTGCTAACGCTTAAAATTGGTGATTAAAAATTTGGCAACTATATTAAAGACAAAAAATAGTAAATAGGCTTAAGCATTCAAATGCTTAAGCCTATTTGATTCTATTCGACTAACTTTTCTTTTACACTTTTAATATTATCGTTAAATACGCGGTCAATCAACAAATGCCTTGGATCAATTCCTGCTTTAGCTGGGATGGTATCCACTTCAAAAGTAAACTCCATATTTTCTTGATCAATCTTTACACGCTTTTGCCACATTAACTTTTCTTCTTCAGCATCAGCAAAAAGCCCTATATCAATCCAGTCGTTGATTTCCACAACCGTTTCATTTCCCAGACTATCAGCTTTTATTTTCTTGCTTTCTATCTGCAGGTTCACTTCATATTTCCCATTGTCTAAAGCAGTATAAGTAGCTTCTTTCATTCGGTTATCATACAAAGTGATTTCCTTGAACCAGTCATCAATCAAATACTTTAAGGAATCTGGAACTTCTGGCTCTAGATATTCTAAGAAATCAAGTGAAGTTGGGTATGGAGGTCCTTTATATCGGTACTCTTCCAAAAAGCCCTTCATGGCTCTGTTTACATTTTCTTCGCCTATATAATCTTGTAAAGCAAACAGCACAACACTACCTTTTCCATAGTGAATATACCCTTGATTCTCTACTTTATAAAGAGGCATTTCCTTTTCCAGCTCACCACTTCTTCCGCCTAAATACCTATTATGATTGTATTTATTGAATTCCCTCATTTTCATTGGGTCTTCCGTTTCATTTTTCATGGTCATCAAAGAAGAGTACTCAGAAAAGCCTTCACTAAACATGGTACTTCCCTGCATTTCTGCTCCGATTACCTGATGCGCCCAATATTGATGTGCAATTTCGTGAGCGATAACAGCATCAATTACGTTATTCTCACTTTCATCTTCCAAATTAATGACGAAGCCAAAAGATTCTGAATAAGGCATAGTTCCTGGAAAAGCCTGAGCAAAAGTTGAGTAGCGTGGAAATTCAATAATTCTAACTTGCTCATGATAATAAGGGCCAAAATTCTCGGTATAATATTCCAATGACTTTTTAACTGCTGCTGTCATTTTTGGAATATTGACCTCATGCTTTTTATCATAATAAATTTCAACATCCACATCATTCCATTTTTCTCTAGCCACTTCAAATCGAGCGGATATAAAAGAATAGAAGTTCAAAGATGGATGGTCTACTTTATAATGAAAATAATTTCTTCCATCTTCTTCCCATTCTCTGATTAAAGATCCAGGAGCAATAGCTATTTGGTCAGAAGCAGTGGAAATTACTGTTTCCACATCAATAAAATCGGATAATCCACCAGTTAAATAGTTCTTATCGCAAGCAGGACCACAATCCTCTTGCAAGGCTGGCATTCGTTCCTTTTCAGGCAAATCATACTTCTTACGCGTGTTATTATCGCTGATTTCATAGTTATCATTATAGCCTAAGAAAGGTAAAACCTGAAAATTATTTAAGAAAGTGCCATTCTCAACTATTGAAGTATTGCTTACCTCATCTTCAAATCCTTTAGTAATGTAGCTTGTGTTAATCGTGGCTTTCAGAGTATCTCCAGGCTGGAAAGGATTTGATAATTTATAAATCCGATAATCAAATTTCTCATCTTTGAAAACCAATTCTGCGCCTTCTATTATAATTTCCGTATTCCAATCAGAATCACAGCTAAAATGAAGTGAGTCAATTGCGACTTCATGTGGGTTGGTAAGCGTAACTTCTGCCTTAACAATTGCATCTCTTTTATATGGAAAAATATCAATGAAATAATTGATACCAGCAATTTTAGGCAATTCCACATCTTCATATTTCTTAAAAGTTTTCTCATATTCTGCTGCCTGTTCCTCACGCTCATCAGAAGTATCGTATTCATTGATTACTTGCGTATTGTAGAAAACGAAACTTGATAAACTAATCCAAACCGCTATAACGATGAAAAAACTTATTTTAAAAGACTTAGGCATCCCTTTCTTTATCAACTGTACCTTTTCTTTGAAATTCGCCTGAGTTCCTCTTTTCCAAATTAAAGTTGCCAAAAACAAACAAATCAATGCAAAACTTATCCAATAGAAATTAAACCACACAGTACTGATTAAAGCCGGACCAAATGCATTCATATCAGAATAAATAATTCGAGGAGTCGCCCCCAAAGAAATCATGTTGCTTTGAACATCTGCAATAAGAAGTATAATATCCAAAGCAAAAATCAATAAGATGGAAATGAAATAGCCAATGTATTTATTACTCACCATGGCATGAATCAATACCATTACCATACTGTAAATGATATAATAGCCTAAATAAGTAATAAAGAAATGGCTAAAATACAGACCAAGTTCAATCCTTGTATAACCTGAACCTAATTGATAAATAACGGCACTCAACACAAAAAATGCATACAACACAATAGTTATAGCAACCAAACTTGTCACTTTTGCAATCAAAGAAACAAAAGATTGATGCGGTGTGGCATCTATCACTTCGTTAATGTTGTTATCCTTGTCTCTCCAAATTAATTCACCACTGAAAAAGACTACAATGATGATGGTAAACAATCCTGAAACGCTAGAAATGATATCCAACATTTTATAAGTCACAGGATAGGATTGCAATCCAAAATATTCAAAGCCACCAACCAGATTGGAAATCAACATCAGTAAACTAAAAATAATAAGGATTTTAAAAGTGGTACTTTTAATGATGCTCAAAAAGTTGATGAAGAAAAAGCTTCTAAACTGCCTCCATGATGTTCCTGATGAAAAATTAATATTAACATTAGGCAATGCAAATGGAGCTCTTTGAACAGCATTCTCCTTTTTCTCAGCTTTTACTTTTTTACTTTTCTGTTTAAAACTAAAAGTGAAATAAGAGCTCAAAAGGATAATCAGACCTGCTCCAAACCAAATCAAACGGTTATAGATAAATATCGGAGTCAATTGCAAGCCTATTTCGTTTTTCTCCACTGGCGTATAATATTTGGACATAAAGGAATAAGTCCTGATACCGAATGTATCCAATAGCGCAGCCATAGATTCATTTTCGATATCAGACATTAAAGTACCTGAAATGATATAGGCTACAATTACGGCCAAAGCACCCACAAATGAAATCACCGTGTTTTTCCAAATATTAGCGAAAGCAAAAATGATAGCGCCCGCAAAAAACATATTGGGCAGCACAATGAAGAAGTAATTATTCACAAAGGAGGATAAATAAAAAGCCCCAAAGCGGTCTGCTTCTATCCATCCGAAAACTGGCGCCAGAGCAGAGCCAATCAAAATACCCAAAAACACCCCAAGCATTGGGATGGTAGCTAAAATTAATGCTCCGAAAAATCGACCAAAAAAGTAGCCTGCTTTTTTAATGGGCGTACTGAAGAGTATTTCATTGAATTGATTTTGATAATCCCGCAAGGCAGCATTATTGAAAAAAGCAGTAGCTATAATAAGTCCAAAAATGGTCATCACTCCGGTGTAAACCGCAATGATATGTGGTGCATTTCTGTAGACATTTCCTACTGAACCTCCGATGGTCACGTTATCACTGACCACCGCAAAAAAGACCAATAACCCAAGCAAAGCCGTGAAAATATAAATCATCGGCTGCTTAAAAGTATATTTTAATTCTGTTGTAAAGAAGTGTTTAAACATAGTGAATGAGTTTATACTAAAATGTTAGAAGTATTGATTTTCGAGAAGAATACATCTTCCAAATTAGGCTGAACTTGTTCAAATCCATCACCAGGATTACTTTCGCTGAATACATGAATTAAAGGTTTGCCCCCTACCATTTTGTTGGAAATAATAGAGTACTCTTTAGCATATTCATCCAACTCTTCTCTCTTCACAATTTTCAGATACACTTTTCCAGAAAGGTCTTCAATGGCAGTTTGAGGTGCGCCTTGAAAAACAATCTCGCCCAAATTCATAATCGCCATATTGGTACAAAGCTCTCTAACATCATCCACTATATGAGTAGAAAGAATCACCACTACTTTTTCACCAACATCCGCCAATAAATTATAAAATCTATTTCTTTCGCTTGGGTCCAAACCTGCGGTTGGTTCATCCACGATAATCAATTTCGGATTTCCTATTAAAGCCTGAGCAATTCCAACTCGCTGTTTCATTCCGCCTGAAAAACCTTTGATGGCTTTTTTTCTTTTGTCATAAAGGTTCACCTTATCCAAAAGGTATTTCACCATTTCTTTTCGTTCAGAATTCTTAGAAATCCCTTTTAAAATGGCCATATGGTCAAGCAATTGCTCCGCAGTAATTCTAGGATAAACTCCAAATTCCTGTGGCAAATAACCTAATACTTTTCTTAATTCATCTGGTTGATTAAGAATGTCAATATCATCTAAAAAGGCAGAACCAGAATCGGCTTCCTGTAACGTGGCAAGCGTTCTCATCAGTGAAGATTTTCCTGCCCCATTTGGACCCAAAAGGCCAAACATTCCATTATGGATTTCAATGTTGATGTTATCCAACGCTTTAACCCCATTAGGATAGGTTTTTGAAAGCTGGCTGATAGTAAGTTTACTCATGTTCTTATTCGTTAAGTTTTAATTCTTCTAAAATAGATGCACAAATGAATACATTTGTAACAGGAAAATTAGTATTTATTAGAAAACTTACACTTACCTTTCATATAAAAGATTAGAGGGGAATGAAAGGGATGAATGGATCAAGGAGGATATTATTGAAACTGAAAATTATTTTAATTCTTATTCAAACTCATAAAAATGCTTTTCAAATGTTTTGCCACTATGTTTTCCATCTTTTAGAATTTTATAAACCATCCAAATAATGGCAATTGGCAATATTCCAAATAATCCTGCAACTATCGGATAGGAGAAATTTAAAGCTGCTGCCACTAGGTAGAAAAAAGCAATAAATGTTACTAAGCTTATCGGGAAAATCAATTTTCTCATGTTTAAGAAACTGATATTCAGAAAGGAATGTTTTACATGCTGGAAATTGAAAGAAATCAATGGAAGAAGACTTACTTTTTGTTGTTTAAATATCATTTACGACCAAGCGGGCCGGGTTTTTACTCTTTGATAAAAAGTAAACAAATTCTAGGGCTGTATTTATTTCTTAATGCGTTTTTGATTTCACAGAAGGGTAACAAATAATGTCCATCTCTACTTTCAACCTATTTCAATAGTATAAATTCAATTCTTACTTTCTAGCCTCTTCCATTTTGAAAAGCATTAACGTACCAATTGTACTTGCACGGGTTTTTGCTTCTCTGGCAGTTTCTCCTTCAAATAGCTCATCTACGGTTTCAAGCCATAATTCTAGCCACCGGTCGAAATGCTTTTTTTGTAAGGGTTCTTTCTCATTTAAAGCAAAATGCTTGTCCATTGGGTTGCCTTTGTAGGCGCTAGTACCTAACAAAACAGATGACCAAAAGTCGTACATAATGGGCATATGCTCTGGTACGTTCAGTTTTGCAACATCAGTGAAAATATAACCTATCGTATTGTCTTTTAGTACTTTTTCATAAAAGCTATCGACTAATAATTGTATATCTTCTCTTTGGGTAATGTCTTTTTTTGGCATTTTGTTGTGCTTTAATGATTAGACGGTTAAAATTATCTCTTCGTTTCAATACAAAAAATCTTTGCAATGGATTCGGTTTTTTAGGTAAATAGATATAAACACTAATACTTTTCTCTATTTATGATAAATAAACTTGCTGAATTTCCTTCAATCATTTTCCTTGAATTGGAGTATTCAATTTTCAGTTGAGAAGGTTAGGTGGCTGCTGTGTCGAGCAATCGCCTTTCTATTTTATACTTAAATCTATCATTGAATCTTCATTGATTATAATTCAAAATTAAGGTGAGCAGCATTTAAAATTACTGATTTAAATCAGCTAATGACTTGAAAAATATCATTTCTAGCAGTTCAATGGACAATTTTTCTATGTAATTGATAAAACTGATTAATGATTGCGAATTCTTAAATCCTTATTTATATTTTTGCAGCAAAAGAATTGAAATATAATGGGAAGAGCATTTGAATACCGCAGAGCGGCAAAAGAAAAAAGATGGGATAAAATGTCTCGTTTATTTCCAAGGTTAGGCAAAACCATCACTATGGCAGCAAAAGAAGGCGGACCTGATCCTGAGATGAATGCTTCCTTACGGACTGCCATTCAGAATGCTAAGGCTCAAAATATGCCTAAAGATAATATTGAAGCTGCTATTAAAAGAGCTTCAACTTCCGAGGCTGAAAATTATGTAGAAGTTACTTTTGAAGGTAAAGGGCCGCACGGTGTGTTGATATTCATAGAATGTGCAACTGATAATAATAATCGAACCGTGGCCAATATCAAATCATATTTCAATAAAGATAAAGTTGGTGCTAATTTGGTACCAAATGGTTCTTTAGAGTTTATGTTTTCCAGAACTGCTGTTTTCGAATTTGAAAAAGCCGAAGATATGGATATTGAAGAGCTAGAATTAGAATTAATTGATGCGGGGATGGAGGAAATTGAAGAAAATGAAGGAAATCTTTATGTATATGGAGATTATAAAGAATTTGGCAACTTATCAAAAAAACTAGAAGAACTGAACATAGATGTCAAAAATGCTTCTCTAAAAAGATTTGCCAATGATTCGGTGGAGTTTTCTGATGAACAAATGACAGATATTGAAAAACTTATCGATAAAATTGAGGAAGATGATGATGTACAAGCTGTTTACACCAATATCGCCTAACTAGTATATCAAATTGTCATCAAAATAAAAGAGCCATTGAAGAATTCTTCAATGGCTCTTTCTGATTTATTAATATCAATAATTATTTCAATGGCATTATCAATCTATCAATTTTATAAATTATAACATCCGAAGTTTCTTCATGCTTATCTTGAATAACTGCGTTTTCAATCTTCAGTTCAGTACCGTGAAATAATTTGACAGACTGATTTTTGAGTGTAGTCAAGTTATCAGCATTTTTTAAATCATCATAATTTACTTTTTTTGGAATGACATGATAATTTAATAATTCAATTAATGCATTTTTATTATCTTCTTCCATAAAATTTTCCCAAACATCCGCTGGCAATAATTTGAATGCTTTATTACTAGGTATCATTAATGTCATTTTATCTAAACTTGCAATTTCCTTTGCCAACTCAGCTTGGTCAATTGCTTTGTAGAACATTGAAAACTCAGGATTATCTTTAATAGTCTTAATAATTCTTGCAACTTCTTTAGTGCCTATTTCAGTAACTTTAGGATCTATATTTGTATCCGCAAAAGATTTAGTACTAATAATTGATGCTACTATAATTCCGATAAATAATATAACGTTTCTTCTTTTCATCACTCTAAATTTAAAAATCTGTATTGTAAAAAGTTAATTAATGTATTAACACAGGATTTTAAATTTTGTTTAACATTTTTTAAAATTTAATTAAACAAAGTGATTATTCATATTCTGACCTCTTATCGGGATTGTATTTAACGAATAGATTAATGTAAGCTGAGCGAGATAGGCGAAATGTGAGAGGTATCAATAGCAGAGAGAGCGACACACATAAAGTAATAATGAGCCATAGTTTAGCGAAGCCTAATACATTTAAAGCAACAAAAATGGTGATAATCAAAGCTACCTGCATAGCATAGCTAATATACATAGCCCCATCAAAAAAGGAAGGTTCGGACATATAACGCAAGCCACAATGTGAACAATGCTTAGGCATTTTCTGAAAATTCTTTAAATCATATGCTTTTGCTTTAAATAAATCACCTTCATGACATCTAGGGCATTTAAATTTAAATATGCTATATAATTTATTTCCTTTTTTCATTGCTATTTTTATTGTGAGGCTTTGTTAATCTTTAAACTACAGTTTTTAAACATTTTTAATTCAAATATTTTGATGACAAAAGTATTATTTAGGTTAAGTGTTTAACCATCTCCAGAATTTTCCTAAAACTGTTTTAGGCTTCGGTCTTTGTTCAATCTCTGGTTCAATAGGAGTAGATTTCTTTTTCTTTGGCTTTGCCTTTTGTTCGATTTGCTTTGGCTTTAAAATCTTTTCTTTGTAAAATTTTTCTCGCTTCTGTTTTTTTTCTTTCTCAGCTTGTTCTCGTTTCCTAGCTTCCTTTTGCTTTTCACGTTTTCTGATTTCTGTCGGACTTAACTCGCGTTGTTGTCTTCTCTCAATAGTTTTTCTGGAGCTTGGTCTTTGAATTGATTTTTTGGATTTTGACTCTTCGTCTTTCTTTTTCGAAGATTCATTTTTTGGTTTAGGTTCTGGTAATTCAATCTTTCCTACAACGTTTAACCCTTTTAATTCTACTTTTGGAGCTTTAATCACAAAGTCATGACCAACGTCATTTCCACCATCTTCTAATAATTCATCAACAGTTTTAAACGACTTCTTATCAGATTCACGCTCTTTTTCGGCTTCAATTTGATTCGACTTATCCTCTTCTTCTTCTACTGTGGATTCTTCTATCTTGTCTTGTAAATCGTCAACAGGTTTTTCAATATTTTCTTTTTCTTTAGCCTCTTCTTTTAATGCAGAAGTTTCATCCTCTTCCTTAAAGACTTGTAGTTCTGCTTTATTTTCTTCCTCTACCTCAAAATATTTCCAAAGCATTTGAACCGCTTTCTCTTCTAATTTAGTGTTAGAATCTTTTTCAACAATGATACCTCTGATTTCAAGGAAATCAATTATATCTTCAGTAGTTATGGAAAGTTTTCTCGCTGCTTGGGCAAGTCTCATGGTTATTGGTGGTTATAAGCTAGTTAGTAGTAAAGATATCATTTTAGGAAGAAATGTTAATAATTCTTCTTTTTTAAAAGAGGTCTTTATGAAATCACTTTGATGTAGTGGACATCTAAAGCAAAATTGGAACTTTTATGAATAAGCTGAAATGGAAATAAAATAAGAAGAGCGGTAAATACAGCTCCTCTTATTATTTTTTATTCTCCTTGACCCAAAGAGAAACCTAATTTTCCATCAAAAGTGTATAAATTCTCTGTTTTAATGATATCAAAACCTTTCTTATTCAATGCTGTCATTAAATCCAGCACTTCATTGTAATCAATAGTTTTATAATCAGGTTTTCCTTCTATTGCTTGTGCATTTTTTGATATAAACCTGCATCTCCAATGATCTGTACAAAAAGTTGAATCCATTCCTTCAGGATAAACTTTCACTCCCCTGTTGGTAATCATTTTCAACTTTAAGTAATCTTTAGAGTCTTTGCTTAAAGATTCACCGAATTTATTGGCATTTCTATCTCTATGGTCAATAAAAACATCCACCCCAACTAATTTCTTTTCTTTAGGAGCATGGGTTTTTTCTTGGATATTGATTCTAAAGTCTTCGCCTTCCTTCACTTCAATTTTCTGGAAATGCTGAGGAACCTGTCCCAATCTTTCGATTACGGCATCAGCAAATTCCATAGTGCCCACTTTCTTTTTGCTATGGCCTTCTTTGTAAATTTCTCCCGTGTGGATTCCATCTTCCAAAGTAGTCAACCAAGCATTGTGAATCAAAGCCGCTTTTTCTACCTCTCCAAAATATTGCAACATCTGGATGGCACCGTGCAATAATCCAGAAGGATTGGCAATTTTCTTTCCTGCAATGTCTGGAGCAGAGCCATGAATTGCTTCGAACATGGCGTAGTCATTACCGATATTGGAAGAACCTGCGAGTCCTACTGAACCTGAGATTTCAGCAGTTACATCAGAAACTATATCTCCATATAAATTTAAAGTAACGATTACATCATAATCCTCAGGACGATTGGCAATTCGAGCAGTAGCGATATCTATAATCTGGCTTTCCGCTTGAATATCTGGATATTCTTTAGCTACTTCTTTAAAAACACTGTGGAACAAACCATCAGAAATTTTCATGATATTGTCTTTTACCAAACAAGTAACTTTCTTGCGATTATACTTTTTGGCATATTCAAATGCATAACGAACAATTTTTTCTGAACCGGGCCTTGAAATCAATTTCAAGCACTGAACTACCTCATCTGTTTGCTGATGTTCAATACCTGCATATAAATCCTCTTCATTTTCTCTTACTACCACTAAATCCATTACAGGATGCTTACTTTCTACTATTGGGTGATAGGAAACTGCTGGACGAACGTTAGAGAACAGGCCTAAAGATTTTCGAATGGTTACATTCAAACTTTTATATCCTGATCCTTGAGGAGTAGTGATAGGAGCTTTTAAAATCACTTTCTTTTTGTGGATTGCTTTCCAAGCACTTTCAGTAATCCCTGAGGTATTACCCGATAAGTATGCTTGTTCTCCTATTTCAATGTGGTCTGCATCCAATGTAACATTAGCTGCTTCTAAGATTTTGAGAGTGGCTTCCATTATTTCAGGACCAATTCCATCTCCTTTTGCAACTACTACCGGAAGTGGTTTGGTAGTTTTTTTCAAATAATCTGCATTAACAGAATCTTTCATGACTGGATTTTTATGTTCTATATACTAATATTTCCGATTGAAGGGTATTACTAATGAGGATATACACGGTATAAATGTATTATTGTTGATATAGCCCCAAAAATTGTTGCAAAAATAGTGCACAAGGGATTGGAATCAAAGCGGTTGTAAGTTTTAAAAGGAAGTAATTGGTTTCAAGCAATTAGTTCAGGTTCTGGCTTATCTTTTGGCAAACAAACTCCAGGAGGCAAATCTAAAATGGGATCGTCATCATTTTCATTAGATCCTCCTCCACCTCCATTATCTTCATCATCGGAATTGTTCCCGTTTTTTAATACCCACCTGATAAAGTAAGAAACCAAAAAGGCACAACTCATCACCAAAATGATGTAGTCAGGGTTCTGGATTATATAGTGAATGAAAGTTTCTGACATTTCTTGTAATACAAATTTTTTGTCGAAAGCATTCAAAAGTTAATGAATTTCTTGCCAAAAAGTTACATGATAAGGCGAGAAGTTTCGGTTCTTTAGTTTAAATCAGAATTTTAGGCATTACAAAAAAGAGCTTTATAGTAGAATAATATTGCATCTGACGACAAATTAAAACCGCATTTTCTCATACCACTTAAACACTTTTCCTAAACCTTCTTTAAACCTTACTTGAGGTTTGTACCCTAATAGGTTCTCTATTTTGGAAATATCAGCTTTGGAATGTTTTACATCACCAGGTCTTTCTGGGCCATAAGTTGGTTTTATATCTTTACCACTGATGTCTTTCAGCAAGCTTATCATATCATTCAAGCTCATTTGGTCACCACAGGCCACATTATAAATTTGATTTAAGGCCTCTTTGTTTTCTGTGAAAAGTGCTAAATCATTGGCGTGAACTGCGTTTTCCACGAAGGTGAAATCCCTACTGGTTTCCCCATCCCCATTGATAGTTGGCTCATTGCCATGAATTAATGCTTTACAAAAAATAGGAATTACTGCTGCGTATGGGTTATCAGGATTTTGTCTTGGACCGAAAATATTGAAATAGCGAAGCCCAACAAAATTCAACCCATAAGTCTTATGAAAAACTTCTGCATATAATTCAACCGCAAATTTAGTAACTGCATAAGGACTTAAAGGATTTCCAATGATATCTTCTTGCTTTGGTAAATTAGGGCTATCACCATAAGTGCTGGATGAACAAGCTAAAACCACTCTGTCAATTTTATTTTGAACTGCTGCATACAAAATATTCACCGTTCCATCAATATTTACTTTCGTACTTTGCATGGGGTTTTCAATGGATCGCGGAACGGAACCCAATGCCGCCTGATGACTAATTAAATCGAAGCCCTTGGTGAGCTCCAACATTTTATTATAGTCGCAAATATCTTCTTCGAAAAACTCAAATTTAGGATGGCCCTCGAATTCTTCGATGTTGCTGTAATATCCATTGGAGAGGTTATCAATTACTCTAACTAACTCTACCCTATCGTCATTCAGGTATTTTTCAACTAAATTTGAACCAATGAATCCTGCTCCTCCGGTTATTATGATTTTCTTTTGCGACATGCTATGATAAAATTCTTTGCGGACAAAGATAGAAAGTCTATTCTTTTTAGGAATAGGAATCTTATTAAACTTCAAAATCTACATTTAACCGCAGAGATCACTATGGAGGTAACAAAATTCAGAAAGAATATTTTTAAAGTGTGTTGAGGATAACCCTAGTTTATAATAAGGACTACAGATAAAAATATACCAAATCTTAAAATAACAGCCAAAGGCTGTACAAATTTTACCACAAAGAGGTAGGAGAACACAAAAGAACAGCCTAAGGCTGTAAAGGTCAAAACATCTACGAAATGATGAAATTTCAATTAAGGAACCTATTTTTAAAGTGCCGTAAGCATGGCATTATTCTGCATCGAAGTATAATGCTTTGCCTTTATAATGACCAACACAAAAAACATAAGTTAATATCAAAGATTACTCCTCAACAAACTCTTGCCATTCGCGGAAAGCGTCTTCTTTCATCACTTTAGCCATTTTCACCTGACCGCCTTTATGTTTGTTGGCATCGTTCCATTCCAAAAATTTATCAGCTGAAATCAAGCTTACTTTCACATCTTTCAAGGCCTTGTCTCTAGCTACCTTATAATTCTTATTACTATTTTTCAAATGCTCATCAAGATGCTCACGAATGGCTTCATCATCAAGATTGTCATTAACTTCATCCAAACCTAAATACCAATGGTGAATGTATTCGTCATTTTCGTTCACAGCGGCCACTGTAAATTCCTTGATATTTAATGAAAAATTATCATTCAGGCTTTCAATGGCATCATCCATTTTATTCACTGAAAGTTGGGAACCCACTACATTCAGAAAGAATTTGGTTCTGCCGGTTATCTTAATTTCATTTTTTGAGATATTGGTGAATTTAATAGTATCGCCTATCATGTAGCGCCATGTTCCGCTGACGGTGGAAATTAATAAAATATACTCCTTCCCTTCCTCTACTTTTGATATATCCAATGCCTTTTTCTCAGGATTAATTTTTCCCGATTCAAGGACACTATCTTCTTCAAAAGGCACAAATTCATAATAAACCCCATTATCACAAAGCAATTGCATGGCATCCGTATCAGGACGGGTTTGTGTAGCCAAATAACCTTCAGATGCTAAGTAGGTATCAATATATTGAACAGGTTTATTGAATAATTTTTCGAAACTTTTTTTATAAGGATCAAGAGCCACTCCACCAGAAGTATAAACCGTTAAATTAGGCCAAATATCATGGATGGAATCTACTTTATTATACTCCATTACTCTTTGCAGCATCAGCTCTATCCATGAGGGAATGCCTGAAATAGTACCTATATCCCAGTTTTTTGCTTCTTTGGCAATAGCTTCTACCCTTTCATCCCAATCATCAATTCTACTGATTTCCTCTCCTGGTTTGTAAAAATTATGAAACCAATTGGGGATATTGGAAGCGCTGATTCCACTAATCTCACCTTCCAGATGACCATTTACTTTATTTAAATTGGTACTTGAACCCAACATTAAAATTTGCTTGGTAAAAAAGCTTTCGGGCAAATCTTTAAAGTTTGATAGGCTTAGAACTTGCTGAATTCCTGCATGCCTGATGCTTTCCAACATATCTTCCGTCACAGGAATGTGCTTACTATGGCCTGTGGTTCCTGAGCTTACTGCAAAGTATTTGACTTTACCTGGCCAGGATATATCCTCTTTGCCCTCCAAGGATTTCTTCCACCAGAATTCCATATCATCATAGTCATGATAGGGAACTTCTTCGGCAAAGCTTACAGCTAAATTTTCTTTTTTTAATAAATATTCAAATCCGTAATATTTTCCAAAAGCTGTATCCTTAGCTTTTTCCAACAACTCTTTTAATGTTTCTTTTTGGGCTTGAACTGGCG
Source organism: Marivirga sp. (assembly GCF_035704835.1). Taxonomy (GTDB): domain Bacteria; phylum Bacteroidota; class Bacteroidia; order Cytophagales; family Cyclobacteriaceae; genus Marivirga. The sequence continues at coordinate 46,722 of NZ_DASSWQ010000065.1, forward strand.
TGTCATGCTTTTTAATTCGACTTCCAACTTCAATTGCTGCTTTTATAATATTGCTGATAATTTCCATGAAAATCTATTAAGTGAAAATATAAGGTAGAAGTAAATACTCTTCTTCTTAACCAAAATATTTCTCCAGGGTTGCGGCAACCCCATCTTCTTTCCCTGGAAGGGTAATTTCATCTGCAATCTTTTTCACTTCATCTTTAGCATTTCCAACGGCAACCCCACAACCCACTGCTTTCAGCATTTCTATATCATTGTAATTATCACCAAAAGCGATAACATCTCTCATTTCAATATTGAGTTCAGCCTGAAGCAATTGATTTAAAGCGCTTGCTTTGGAAATTTGCAGTGGAGCAATTTCTAGATAAGTATCTTTAGAGCGATAAAGATGAAGAGGTGCATCTATAGCGTATAATTCCGCTACCAGTTGATCAATCAATTGAGGCTCTCCCATACACATTATTTTATGAGCCCCTTTATTTAGAGATTTCCAGCTTTGCATTAAATCCAGACCAGAGTAAATGGAAGCCTGAACTTTGGTGTTATTGATTTCTCTTTTAGTCCATTGATCGTCAGAAGGTGCATACCAATCATCTTCCAAATAAAAGCCAGCATGAAGTTTTTTATTATGGCTCCATTGGGCAATGAATTCACAAAGTGAGAAAGGGATTTCCACTGAATCCAAGACTTTAATTCCATCCTTTTGGGAAATTATATAACCTCCATTATAGCAAATCAAAGGCTGGTCAGTTATGCCCAAAGTCTCTTGTAGATGTCGCATAGCAGCAGGCATTCGGCTAGAAGCCAAAATCACCGACACATCGTCTTTTATACTTCTAATAATGTCAATGGTTCTTTTCGATAATTCTCTATCGGGATTTAAAAGAGTTCCGTCAATATCAGTGCAAATTGCCTTGAACATATTTTTTAAGTGCTAAAATTAATCAAAAAAGCAAAACTAACGCTTTTGAATAAGTTCAAAACAATTGCTCCTATTATTTATCATGCCAATGTCCATGCTCAGATGACCAAACTTTACCTGCAGGTGCTTCTCCTGGAGGTTGTGCAATAGGTCCACTTTGGGAATTCATGTTCTGAGTTGGGCTTTGCTGCGCATTATAATAAACAGAAAAACCTGCAATGGCTACGATTACCAGCATAATGACAAGATATAATAAATTCTTATTGTTGTTGACGCCAGATGATGTTGCCCCCATATGGCAGTTCTTATATTTCTTTCCACTGCCACAATGGCAAAGGTCGTTTCTTCCTATTTCCTTCTTCATTTGAACTTCTATTTTTTTGGGATGAAATTTACGAAAATTTTAAATATGATAAGAATAATTCATTTTTTCTTATCATATTCTACCTCCAATTAATTACCTGAATTTCATTTTCCTCTCTCTGCTTCATGTGTTCAGGGAGGTTGTCTATTATTTCTTTTTGCAAAGATTCAATGATTCTTCTTTTCAAAAAATCTCTTTTCATGACCAAACTCACTTCCCTAAAAGGCGTTGGTTTTTTAAAAATCCTCAATTTCTTACTATCTGCCGCGGACAAATCCAAAGTAGCCAACTCAGGCAAAAGCGTAACACCGCCTTGCTTATCCACCATTCTTTTTAGGGCTTCCAAGGAGCCACTTTGGTAATTCAAGATATTGTCAAAATTTCTATTCTGGCAAATATTTAACACTTGCTCACGAAAGCAGTGCCCTTCATTTAATAACCATAATTCATTATTTTCTAAATCCTCTCCTGAAATGGGTGTATCAGCTGGCTCCAAATCAGTATTATGAGCATACCCTAAAAACTTCTCGTAATAAATTGGAATTTCCCGTAAGGCGGGATCATTTAAAGGCCCTACCACAATTCCTACATCTATTGCTTCAGATTTAATCTTCGCTAGCGTATCATCCGTTAATAATTCTTGCACTTGAATATGAATTGAAGGGTATTTATTCATAAAGCTTTTAGCAAATAGTGGCAAAAGATAAGGTGCAATGGTTGGAATAACCCCAATTTTCAAAGTACCTGAAACTTCCAATTTTTGGTCTTCAATTATTTCCTCCATCTTCTTCGCTTCATTTACAACTTTGCGCGCTTGCTCTAAAATCAAAGAACCTAAATCAGTTGGAACTACTGGTTGTCGACTTCTATCAAATATTTTTACCCCTAAATTATCTTCAAGCTTATTGATCTGCATGCTTAAGGTAGGCTGTGTAATGAAACAGTTTTCAGCTGCCTTTCCAAAATGGCGATAGGTATCCAATGCGATAATATATTCGAGTTGAGAAATAGTAGCTTTCATTAGTTCAGAGGATTATATGACCGTAAAACATTTATACTCGCAATTTAAATAATCAAACCAAAATATTAGCTTTATTATTTAGAATTAATCCAATTATGATTAAATTTGCGCTTGAAATTAAAAATCAAAAAGAAAATGAAAAATATTTTATTAGCGTTTTTGGCAATTAGTATGACTTGGGCTTGTACTTCAAACACTTCTGAAAAAGAAGAAAGCAAAGAAGTAAATGTTTATACTCATAGGCATTATGAATCTGACCAGCAACTTTTTAAAGACTTTGAAGAAAAAACTGGTATTAAAGTGAATGTGGTTAGTGCCAATGCAGATGAGTTAATTCAAAAAATGACATTGGAAGGTGAAAATTCTCCTGCTGATGTTTTAATTACTGTTGATGCGGGAAGATTACACAGGGCAAAAGATGCTGGGCTTTTACAAGCTATTGAATCTGAAACATTAAATAACACTATTGCTTCAAATTTAAGAGATGTGGATAATCAATGGTTTGGTTTAACTATCAGAGGCAGAGTAATCATTTATAATCCTGAAAATATCAGCCCTGAAAAGATTTCAACTTATGAATCTTTAGCAAATCCTGAAATAGACGGAAGATTATTAATTCGTTCTTCTTCAAATGTTTATAACCAATCGCTGATGGCATCTATCATTGCTCATAATGGAGAAGAGGCTGCTACAGAATGGGCGAATGGAGTAGTTAAAAATATGGCAAGAGACCCTAAAGGAGGAGACAGAGATCAAATCAAAGCTGTTTATGCTGGTGAAGGTGATGTTGCCGTAACTAATACTTACTACTTAGCAAAGATGTTAAATTCTTCAAGTGAAGAAGAAGTAAAAGTTGCAGAAGCATTGAAAATCTTATTCCCAAATCAGGAGGGAAGAGGAACACACATTAACGTAAGTGGAGCTGGAGTTGCTAAATATGCGCCAAACAAAGAAAATGCAGTGAAATTCATAGAATTTTTGGTTTCTGAGGAAGCTCAAAAAGTATTCGCGGGTGTAAATTATGAGTATCCTGTCAATGAAAAAGTAGAATGGGCATCAACTTTAAAAGAGTGGGGTGATTTCAAAAGAGATACTTTAAATCTTTCTGTTTTAGGCGAAAATAATGATTTAGCAGTTAAAATATTTGACAGAGCGGGTTGGAAATAATTGGTGAGTAAATTAAAGTCAATTTTTAAATTTAAGAGGTATGCCAATGGCTGGTCTTTTGCATTAATTGCATTGGTACTAGTTATTGGCTTACCTATTTATACCCTTTTTTTTAAACTCTTTGACAAAAAGACAGAAAGTGTTTGGGGTCATTTAGTGGACACCGTTCTGGCTGATTACATACTTAATTCTATTGGTTTGGTGATAATCATAAGTATACTCACCTTACTTATGGGCATTTCTTCAGCTTGGATAGTCAGTACTTGTAGAATCCCATTTCGAAGACAATTTGAGTGGATGCTAATTCTGCCCTTAGCCATTCCTACCTACATTGCTGCTTATACCTATGCAGGAATTTTTGATTATACCGGTCCAATCCAAATTTTTCTGAGAGATATCGGCTTCTCAGATTTAGTATATATTGACATCATGAATTTTTGGGGAGTAGCAGTGGTGATGGCTCTGGTTTTATTCCCTTATGTTTATGTAGTAGCGAGGTCAACCTTTATGAGCCAATCTGCTAATTTACTAGAGGCTTCCAGAATTTTAGGAAGTTCCTCCTGGAGAACATTTTTTAAAATTGCATTGCCCATCAGCCGACCCGCAATTATAGGTGGACTTTCTTTAGTGATGATGGAAGTATTGAATGATTATGGTGCAGTAAAATATTATGGCATCAGCACATTCACCACTGGAATTTTCAGGGCTTGGTTCTCTTTTGGAGACCCCAATTCAGCTATAAATCTATCTGGCATTTTAATGGCCTTCATTTTCATGATGATCATGACAGAAAGATTACAGAGAGGAAAAGTGAAATTTGATGAAGGTGCAAGAATCGGCCGCCAACTGAAAAGATACCAATTGAAAGGTAGAAAAAAGTTTTTCGCATGGTTGGTTTGCTTTATTCCGCTATTCTTAGGTTTTATAGCACCTGTTTTTCAATTAATATTATGGTCATTCCAAACCATTAAAAAAATTATAGATTTTGATTTCCTAATTTTAATGGCTAACAGTTTTGGACTAGCATTGCTTGCTGCCTTTTTATGCGTAGGCTTTTCCGTGATAATTTTATTTGCAGTAAAAGTAAATAAAAATAGATTTTTCAATTTATTAGCAAAGTTTGCAGCCTTGGGTTATTCCATTCCTGGAGCTGTCATTGCTATTGGCATTATGATTCCATTATTAGGGCTGGATAAATTCCTTATCAATACCTGGGAAGAAAGCTTCAGTATGAAAATAGGATTGATTTTTAGCGGAACTATCTTTGCGCTCACTTTTGCCTATATCGTCCGGTTTTTAACGGTTTCTATAAATCCAATAGAAGCTGCATTCAAAAAAACCGGTGATAGCATTGATGAAGCTTCCTATTCTTTAGGAGCTGGCTCTTTCAAAACACTTTTGAAAGTAAATTTACCTTTAATAAAAAGTGCTTTAATTTCAGGAGGTATTTTAGTGTTTGTGGATATTTTGAAAGAATTACCGCTTACTTTAATTTTACGACCTTTTAATTTTCATACTTTAGCAACCAAAGCTTACGAATTGGCAAGTGACGAAATGATAGCCGAATCTGCTACACCCTCACTTATCATTATCGTTATCGGTACCATACCCATTATTATTTTAAATCGCTTAATGAAAACAACAAAAGCTGATGGAAGTATTATCAATTAAAAATTTACATAAACGATTTGGTAAAAAGCATCAGTATGCGGTCAATAACGCTAGTCTGACTGTAAATAAAGGCGAATTATTGGCTTTAGTTGGAGAAAGCGGTAGTGGTAAAACCACTTTATTAAGATTAATTGCCGGATTTGAGGAAGCCGATGCAGGTCAGGTTTCAATAAATGGCGATAAAGTAGTAGATGACAATTTCAGCATGAAACCTGAAAAAAGGAAAATCGGAATGGTTTTTCAGGATTATGCTTTGTTTCCACACTTAACGGTAGCTGAAAATATAAAATTTGGTTTATCTAAAAATCAATTTCCAAATTTGAATGAGCGCGTAAGGGAAGTGACCGATATGGTGGGTTTAAGCAGTTATGAGAATAGATATCCTCATAATTTATCAGGTGGCCAACAGCAAAGAGTTGCCCTAGCCAGAGCAATTGCACCTAATCCTGGTTTAATTTTGCTGGATGAGCCTTTTAGTAATTTGGATGCGGTATTGAAAGATCAGGTTCGAGAGGAAGTCAGAAGCATTATTAAAAAAGCGGGTGCTACAGCCTTATTCGTTACGCATGATATGCGGGATGCGCTTTCATCTGCAGATAGAATCGCCATTTTAAAAGACGGCAAAATTCAGCAGGTTGGAACCCCACGAGAATTGTACGAAACACCTAAAAACTTATATGTGGCCAGTTTCTTCGGGAAAATAAACGCTATGAATGCTACCGCAGAAAATGGTACTTACAAACTGAAAGCAGGTGAAATCAAAGGCGCTAAAACCGATAAAAAAGGACAGATTTTAATTGCCATCCGACCTGAAAATATTGAAATCCTGACCGAAGAAAAAGAAGGAACATTTCCAGCTAAAGTGATATTAGCTCAGTATTTTGGTGACCACCAGCAAGTTCATGCCGACATTGGAGCAGAAACGCATGTGGTCATTCACGCCCATGAAAAAATCCTATTTGATAAAGAAGATAACATTTTCCTGAGATTCAATCCTGCTAAAATTCATGTATTGGATACCTGCTGGTATCCTGGGTTGGTGAGTTAGACTTTATGTAATTTCTTTGACACTTAGATAGAAAACCCTATCGTTCCAAAAAAAGCTTTGCTAAATAGCATGTAGCTCGCGTTTTGCTGCGCAGCGTAAGCAAGTGAGGAATGTATCATCCTAAAATTACTTTACAGTTTTGTATTATAGTCCTAATATTCATTTCTTTAAATAATATTTATCATACTAATCATAATATTCGGATACTATTAACTTGGTAGTTTATAAAAAAAAACTAAATTAGTAGTATAATAAAAAACTATATTAATTATGAGAAAAATCATTAAAAAATTTACACTCTTAATGCTATTGCCCTTTGTGTTACTAGCATGTAATGAGGAAAAAATTCAAAATGATTCCTTTTTAGAAGAAAATGCTGATATCAATATACCCAGTGATATGGGTGGAATTAATTTTAAAGGAGTCATTTTACCCAATGGAACGAAATCGGAAGTTTCTAATGATGGGTCTACCTTAACAGTTAAGCTTCCAGAGGGGGTATTTTATATTGCATCATTAAACGGAGAGTTGATTTCTTCAAAAGAAGGTGGGTACACATGTACAAGCACTTGCAGTGGAGGTTGCGATGTTGTAAAACTTGGCAGTGAGGTGGGTTGTTCAAGATGTCCAGAAGGAAGCACCGAAGAATGTGTTGGAAAAGACCCAGATGATGAAGGTTTTTATTCTATTGGAGAAGGCACAGGAGGTGGCTTTATCAATAAAAATATCGGTATTTCTTTTGTTAAATCAGGTGAAGATAGAATAGAGCATTTTCAATCTCCTGATTGGGAGGTATTAATGCAATATCCTGATTTTGAAAGAGCATTTAATTCCTTTGTAAAGGATTTATGGCCAGAAGGTAAAGTTGACAGGGAAAATGCAGATTTAGTTGTAGTCAATGCTTTCGGTACCTATCTAAGAATGTATGTCCCTTCTAGTTTTTTAAGCTCAAGAACCGACAATGAATTAATTTCAGGAGGTGATGTGTCATGCGATTGTAGTTCTGGAGAGAGTGGGTGCGTTTATGAAGAAATTACTACTGGGCCTTTCAACACTAAAATAGGTGATAAATGTGTTGCTGGAGCATGTGAATCTTGTACAATGTCATTCTAGATAGTTTAATACAATTGGTGCGCGCTTGGAAGCTCGCACTATTTTCACATTCCTAATCAAAAAAAATTAAATTATTGCAATCATTCAATATAATAACGAAAAAACTAATTACAGAATAAAATATTGGTATGTATTGTTTTGGAATAAATAGACATTGATAAAATATAGGATATTAATTAAAAACTGGTTTTTACGTTAAGTTCGGTTTTTAATATTGGTTGCAATATTTAAATAAATAAAACCTACAAAAGCCACAGCTGCACCTGTGAAAAACGTATTTTCAAAATTTGCAGATGAGTTGCTATACACCCAGCCCGATATAACAGCTCCTAATCCAATTCCGATTTCCAAAAATATATAAAGGGTCGCTAATGCTTTTCCTCTTTTTTCACCATCCGCTAAATCGATAGCCCAGGCGAAAACAGTTGGAGAATTCATTCCTACTGCAAGGCCGAAAATGATTCCAGCACCAATCAAACTGATTAAAGAAGTGGAAAAAGCAATTAAAATCATGGCTACCGATAATATAAAGGAAGATACTTTCAGTACTTTCACTCTACCCACTTTATCTGAAATCTTACCAGCCACAATTCTAACTCCTAAGGAGGCTAATACGAAGATGGCGAAAAACAATCCTTTATTGCTGATTCCCAGATGAGCACTATAATCTGGCATGATGGTTAATACTAACCCAAAAGAAAATACACTGAGTGCCATATAGATCGCAGGTACCAACACTCTTTTTTCAATGATTTCATCTTTTTTGAGCTTGAGAAGACTAAAGTTGAATTTTACTTTATGAACCAAAGTTTCATCCATCCCAGCCAAAATTACGATGCTCATCAAGGCGGTGAATGCTGAAGCATAAAAGACATAATCAATTGGAAAAGCACTCCCAATATATCCTCCAACAGCATTTCCAGTAGCTGTTCCCACACTGATCGCTACTCCAATTATCCCCATAGCTTCTCCCCTTCTGTTGAAAGGCACTAGGTCCGCAACGTATGCTGCATTTCCAGTTGGAGTAAATCCTGTAGAAAATCCGTGTAAAAGTCTTAAAGCAAAAAATGCAATAACACTCGTTACAAATGGGTAAGCCAATCCAGCTACAAAACAAATAAGTGTTCCAAAAATCATCACTGGTAATCGCCCAATTTCATCTGCTAGCTTTCCGCTAAAAGGTCGCGATATAGCTGCTGTGATAGTAAAAAGTCCAATGATTAGCCCTTTATAATCACCCCCTCCTAGGCTGGTAAGATAATCGGGCAGCATAGGGATAATCATATTGAAACTGGCGAAAAACAAAAAAGCACTTAATGAAAGTGCTAGAAAGGGGCGATTAATCAGGCGCTCTTGCTTCATGATGCGAATTAAAGCATAATCAACATATAAAGCACTTTCTTCGACTGATTATTAAAACTTATAAAGTCGCTAAATAATGATTTCATCAATTATCTTGATTTTTTTCAAAATCTATTTCAATCAATATAATGACCTTTTTATTCAGGAGAATCCAGCAAATCTAATCTTTCGCTATTGGCTCAATTTCTTTATGAATTAAAAAATATACTCTATTAGTTTATTATTATGACCAGCTAATTACTATCAGAAAAAGTGCGAATCATATAAGCTTGTTTAATAATTGTGTAATGACTAAAGAAAATCCCATACCTAAATTGTAAAAAATAAATAAGTGGTAAACAAAGTGTATTGAATTAAATGAAACTAAAAGTACCTAAGCCATCATTAAAATTACATCTACACCATTTAAAGTTGTGGTTTACATGTGTTTTTAGAAAGAAAGCAGGAACAATCTCAAAGTTTTAACTAAGGTGAAAGTTCTCTTTGCTATGATTAGTGGAAGTTGTTTTTTCTGATCTCCACTTTGATCAACCTTTGCAAAAATAGGCTGTAGAGCTATGCAATCGGAAAGCTAAGTATTTAGGTACTGACAAAATTAACGCTAAGAAAATGGAAATAATAAAAATCAAAGTTCTACGTGGGCCTAATTTCTGGTCAGGATACCGGAAAAAACTTATTGTCATGAAACTTGACCTTGGAGAATATGAGCAACTGCCGACTAACATGATAAATGGATTTGCTGAATCTTTGGAAGCCGTGCTGCCCTCCTTAAAAAGTCATCAATGTTCCGAAGGAGTTGAAGGCGGTTTTTTACAACGTGTAAAAGAAGGAACCTGGCTTGGGCATGTCATAGAACATACTGCTTTAGAATTACAAACGCTAGCTGGAATGGATTGTGGATTTGGAAGAACACGTTCGACCAGTGTGAAAGGTATTTACCATGTTGTATTTTCCTATGTTATTGAAAGCGCAGGAATTTATGCTGCTAAAGCTGCTGTAGATTTAGTAGAGAAATTATTGAAAGATTTGACCTTCAATGTGAATGATTACATTAATGAGTTGCAGCTATTGTATAAGAAAGAAAAATTGGGTCCTAGTACTTTGTCCATTGTAGAAGAAGCTGAACGCAGAAATATCCCTTACACAAGACTCAATAATAATTCACTATTAATGCTTGGTCAGGGATGCAATCAAAAAATTATATGTGCATCCACTGCAGGTACAACAAGCAACGTAGCCGTTGACTTGGCATCTGACAAAGACGCTACCCGCAAATTATTATACCAGTCTTATATTCCGGTTCCTACGGGTAGGCTAATCGATGATGTAATTGAATTGCAAAAGGCTGTAATTGAAATTGGGTTTCCAATCGTTACAAAACCAATAAATGGAAACCATGGAAATGGAATTACTACCCACATCACCACTATAGAACAAGCAAGAAATGGATTCCATGAGGCGCAAAAAATTTCCAAAAGTGTAATAGTGGAACGTTTTATCAATGGGTTCGACTATCGCTTTTTGGTTATCAATTACAAACTAGTAGCGGTCGCAAAACGCACACCTGCTATGGTAATGGGCGATGATGCTTCTACCATAAATGAACTAATCAATGAAACGAATAATGATCCACGCAGGGGTGAAGACCATGAAAATGTGCTCAGTAAAATTAAATTAGATGCAGCCACTCAATCCATTTTGGCAGAACGAAATCTCACACTCAATTCTGTTTTGCCCATCGGTGAAATTTTATTCCTAAAAGATACCGCCAACTTAAGCTCTGGTGGAACTGCACAAGACGTGACCGATATTGTACACCCTGGCAACATTTTCATGGCTGAGCGTATTGCACGACTCATGAATTTAGACATATGTGGCATTGATATAATGGCGGAAGATATTAATATTCCTATTACAGACAAAAATGGAGCTGTTCTGGAAGTAAATGCTGGACCAGGCTTCAGAATGCACCTTTCTCCTTCCAAAGGTATTGCAAGAAATGTGGCAGAGCCTGTATTAAATATGCTATACCCTGATAATGCAAGTGCTCGTATTCCACTTGTTGCAGTTACTGGTACCAACGGAAAAACAACTGTCACTAGGTTGATTGCTCATTTTGCGCAAGCAGATGGACACCATACAGGTTATGCCACCACCGATGGAATCAATATTGATGGTACCTCTATCTGTTTTGGAGATTGCAGCGGACCAGCCAGTGCAGCTACGGTTTTGCGAGACCCAATTGTTGATTTTGCAGTGCTAGAGTGTGCTAGAGGTGGAATTCTCAGAGCAGGATTAGGCTTTGATAAATGCAATATTAGCGTAGTAACAAATGTCAATGATGATCATTTGGGATTAGATGACATCAATACCCTTGAACAAATGGCACGTGTCAAATCTGTTGTTCCTCAAAGTACCTTCGACAACGGGTACGCCATTTTAAATGCCGATGACGATTTGGTATATGAAATGAAAAATGATTTGGATTGTAATATCGCTTTATTCAGCATGCATGCGAAAAATGAACGTATTAAAACACATTGTAGTGAAGGTGGACTAGCAGCTTTTATTGAAAACAAATATTTTACTATTCAAAAAGGGGAATGGAAAACTAGAATTACTGGAGTCGCCCAAGTGCCGCTAACCTTTTCTGGCAAATGTGAATATATGGTTAAAAATATTTTACCTGCCTTACTGGTTGCCTCCATTAGTAATTTTTCCATGGCCACCATTTCATCAGCACTTAAATCTTTCATCCCTTCTCCCACATTCACACCTGGCAGAATGAATCTCTTTCAATTTAAAAAGTTTCAATTGATGATCGATTATGCCCATAATCCTGACGGATTTCTTCATATGAAAAAGTATTTGGAACACGTCAAGGCTAATCAAAAAACCGGGATCATTGCAATTCCTGGCGATAGACGCGCTGAGGACATGAAAAATCTTGGGCGTTACGCTGCTCAAATGTTTGATAAAATAATTATTAAGCATGATAAAGATACCAGAGGAAGGTCGAAGGAAGAAATCAGTGAGTTTATTTCATCTGGCATTCGGGAAATAAATGGCTATGCCTCCGTCATTATAATTTCAGATAAAATAGAATCTATTCAGTACGCTATTGATAATGCTGATGAAGGTGAATTTATCACCGTCTTTGTGGATGAGGTTCAAAATACTCTTTCCTATGTGCAGCAACAAATAGACATGGAAAATCAAATGGTTGATTTAGAAGTTGCGAACGCAAAAAATATAAAGTTATGACACCAAAAGGAACTTTACTTATTATTGGAGGAGCAGAAGATAAAGGGAATAATGCCAAACTTGAGAGGGAAAGAAAAGGTAGACAACAAAAACAACTTCAAATTTTGCGATTGCTTTTACACGGAGAAAGGAAGGTTGAAATAATTACCACTGCCTCTAATTATCATAAAAAAGTAAAAGAAGAATATGAAAAAGCATTAAATATTGCAGGAATCGATAATACGGGATTCATCCATATTGAAGATACAAAGGATGCGCGACTTGATAATTATCTTAAAAGGATTGAAAAAGCAGATTCCATTTTTTTTAGTGGTGGAGACCAGCTGCGCTTATCTACCATTTTAGGAGGAACGCCATTCATTGATCTTATTGCAAAACGCTATTTAGAAGATAAAGACTTAATAGTTGCCGGCACAAGTGCTGGTGCAATGGCAATGTCAAAAATCATGATTTCCCGAGGAGGAACAAGTGAAGTAGTATTTAAAAATGATTTGAAAACTGATACAGGTTTTGGCTTCTTAGACCTTTGAATAATAGATTCTCATTTTATAAAACGCGGAAGGTTTGGACGACTAGCACATGCAATAATTCTCAATCCAGGACAACTTGGTATTGGTCTGGGAGAAGACACTGCCCTGGTCATAAAAAATGGACAGGAAGCTGAATGTGTGGGTTCAGGTGTGGTGGTAATCATAGATGGTACAAATCTAGGTCGAACAAATATTCAAGAAGAAATAGAAGAAATTGATCATGGAGAATGTGGTGTTTTTGTTGAAAACTTAACCGTTCATTTATTGGTAAAAGGTTGCCACTTCAATTTGAAAACTAAATCGCTCGCTATTCCTGAAAAAAGTTCAGAAAAGGAAAAAGATTCATAACCATACATTTCACTTTTTGAGCAACTGAGTAATATTCATCAGGTTACCCAACCGAAATAATCCCGAGTTAAAATAGTAATAGGACATTAAAATAAACTAATCATGGAAAATTTCTCAATAGTTGTACATGGCGGAGCAGGAGAAGATTCTGAATTTATTCATTTAAATGAATCGGCTATTAAAACGGGTTTAGAAGATGCTGTAAATGTGGGACAAGAAAAATTAAAGCAAGGAGGAAGTGCAATGGATGCTGTTGAAAATGCAGTTCGATTGCTTGAAAATAATCCTCTATTTAATTCCGGTAGAGGCTCAGTACTCAATAACGAAGGAGAGGTAGAAATGGACGCTTCAATTATGGATGGAAAAAATAACGGTGCAGGTGCTGTTGCTTTGGTGCGAAATGTAAAAAACCCTATTTCTCTGGCAAGGCATATTATGGAGAATACACCACACGTATTTTTAGCAGGGCAAGGTGCATTTAAAATTGCAAAAGAAAGCGGTTTAGAATTAGAAGTTGATTCCTATTTTATTACGCAGCATCAAGTAGACCGATATATTAAATCGCGCAAGAAAGATGATGTTGATAACTTTATAAAAAAAAGGGTTCATGGAACGGTGGGGGCTGTGGCATTAGATAAAGCAGGAAATCTCGCTGCTGCCACTTCAACGGGCGGCACTACCAACTGCTTAAGTGGCAGAATTGGCGATAGCTGTATAATAGGGGCAGGATGTTACGCCAATAACTCTACTTGTGCAGTTTCTGGTACTGGTGATGGAGAATTATTAATCACCAACGTAATAGCCTATAGCATTTCCACTTACATGGAATTTAAAAATTGCACTGTACAAGAAGCATGTGATTACGTTATTCACCAGCGCAATAAAAACATTAATGGTGACATAGGAGTAATTGCAGTCGATGCGAAAGGAGAACTGGGGATCTGTTTTAACAGCGAACGCATGCACAGAGCTTGGAAAACTAATGATGAAAAACTTACAGTAAAAATCTACAAATAGTATCATCAACAAAAAAACTCCAATTTCCCAGTTAAAGAAAATCAGAGTCTTCATTACACGGTCTTATTTCTAGAATTTAGGTTCTCGTATCTAGCTTTTAGTATCTCAATAATTACATTTCTTCGTCAAAAGGGATCATGCCAATATTATGTAGAATTATACATAACATTTATTGCACCTATCACAACATTTGAAATGGTTTCCTTATGCAATAGCCAGTTATAGCCACTTGGGGAATACTTTTATCCAACTCACTTGCGAATCGTTCCAATACCTCAACTACTTCATAAATTAATTCAACTTCAAGGAGTGGGGAAACAATATCACCTCCTAAATTATTCTTCCTTCTCAAATTACTAGATTTCTTTTGAATTTTCTAATTAACCTTCTCTACCCTAATAGACTCCCTACCATCACTACTATTTTCAGGATTTTAAGTAATGACATTAATTCCTGTTCGTAATCTCAACCGATAATTGAATAATATCCCTTGATATACGATATACTTTTCCAGGTTCATTTTTTCTGATATTGAAAGGGATTATATCCATTTTCATACTGCAAAATTGGAACAACTAAAGAAGTGTACCTTTCCATTTTCATAGAAGCGGTTGTTATAGATTGTGTTTCTTTTTTCGTCATTGATGGGTTTTCATATCATTTTATTTTTCACAAATTTCTTTCAATTTATCGAGTGCTTTTGGGTAGGCCTGGTTCATATAATCCAAAAAATCTTCAGTAGTATCTAAGTCAACAATAACTGTAGTAGTTCCATTGTTTTCTTCGAAGGTATAATTTTCAAAACCATTTGCCCATTTTTCTACTTCTGGTCCCTTTGTGATTTCTACATGATCTTTTAAAAGTCCATAATGTCGAATTGAAACAAATCGGTTTGGCATGTTGTCAAATATCTCTGAAACCATACCTCCCTTTTCTCCCTTCTCATCGGTTCCAATGAATAGCATTTTGTTGCCTTTACTCCAGCTGCCTTCATAAGTAGATGTGGGATTGAACAAAGCAGTCCATTGCTCATAAGTTGATTTTTTACTGATGCCTAGCATGATATCGTAGACTTTGTTTGCAGGTGCACTGATGCTTATTTTGAATTGTAACTTTTTCATAATGATTATTTGTTTATTAGTTTAACTTTTCAAGTTTTCCTTTTCTTTTTACTATGTTTTTATAGTCCCATTGTATTTCTTCTGATTTCTTGAGCCAAAGAATTAGGTCTTCAGTTTCTATTTCAGTTACGTGGTTATAAAAAATTGAAGCGTCTTTAAATTTTTCGCCCCTTACACTTAAACTTTCTTCATCAAAGTCCGCTCCACTCCAAAACATCAGTCTTACCCCTTTTTTTTGTTTGCTATATCCTACAGTAGGATTACCGGCTATGAACCATACGGGATGTGCGTGCCAAATTTTACTTTCAGCTTTTGTTAGTTTGCTGTCGATTGTGTTAGCAAGCAAGTCGCAAATTTCTTTGTCAGTCGAAGTTTGCCGGTCATTGTATTCTTTAATTTCTAAGTTCATTATAATTCGTTTTGATGTCATTTAAGATGCTCATAAAGGCAGATGGTTTAAAAAGTTATCAGTATCTGCTTTAAACTAAATTTGTTTTTCATCAATATCCTTATTAACTGTCCCAAAAAATAAATAAGCAGCAATTAAGGTGAATAGAAAATATAGAATGCATTAGTTTGTTTTAACGTACTTAAACACTCATTTATTTCTACCTTTTAAAGTAGCATAAATCGCCATTGCATGTCCGTGACCTAAGTTAAAATCTGATTTTAGCCAATCAGTTATTTCTGTAGCCTTTACGGTTTTAACAATTTCTCCATCTTTAAAAAAGCCTTTTAGCTCAGCCAATTTTCTAAAGTCTTCAGGACTCTTTCCTGTCTTCTCTTTTATGTTATTTAAATAAGCCTGGAATGACATATTCTAAATTTTATAAGAGTTTAATTTATGATGGTAAATATATGAAATGGCCAAAATCCCGAATATTACCAGTGGAAAGAAAGTTTGAACATTCACTCCATCTACCACTCCATGGCTGATTGCTGCAAAAATAAAGTTAAAGCCAAAACCGGCATAAGCCCATTCTTTTACTCGCTTTGGAACCTGCGGAATGATTAAAGCTAAAACGCCTAAAATTTTAAATACAACTAGAGCTGTTCCAAAATATTCTGGATAGCCTAAATGTCTAATTCCTTCTTTCGCTAATTCCGTTTGTGAGGTTAATACAGGCAGCACTCCCTCCAATAATGCGATTATGATGGTCGCTGTCCAAAATATTATTTTATCCTTTTTCATCTTTTTTTATTTAAGTTATTAATGTTTTTCTGTAAAATTTAACATCCAGTTATGGCCAAATTTATCAGTAAAAGTTCCAAAAAAAGCGCCCCAAAAAGTTTTTTCTATAGGGTTTCTTCTCACTCCATCCTCAGATAATTTTTCGAATAATTCATGAATTTGGCTTTCACTATTGCATTCAATAATTAAACTATGCGAGTTTCCTTTTATCAGTCCCGATTCCGGTGTAATATCAGAACCCATGAGTACAAAATCACTTGTTTTTAAAGTAGAATGTAAAATACAATTCTTCATCCCTTTAGGCATTTGGTTTGCCATTGGGGAGCCTTCTACGGGCTGTAACATCAGCTCACCACCCAAACATTCTTGATAGAATGTCATTGCTTCGCGGCAGTTTCCATTAAAAGTTAGGTAAGAATTAATCTGCGACATATTTTTTCATTTCAGTGCTAATTCTGAATTGAATTAACATTACAAAGATGCAGGGACTTTATAATTTCTATACTGTATATAAATGACAATAAAAGGGTGTTCTACGACTAAAAAATAAATTATATTTATAGCACTTTTATAATGCTGTTAAAATATGAAAAGTGTTAGCATACTTGTTCCTGAAAGTTCTGTTATGCAAGCCATTGCAGACCCACAGTATTTGTTTTCAGCTGTCAACAATTTTATGACAGTAGCAGGCAAAAAGCCATTATTTGACATCCAATTAGTGGCAGTAAATAAAGAAGTAAAGCTGAATGAAGGCCTTTATTCTGTTAATGTTTCAAAGCTTTTAAGCGAGGTAAAAGACACTGATTTAATTATTATCCCTGCCCTATTTGGAGATTTGACTCATGCAATTGACAAAAATCGTGCGTTATTGCCCTGGATTCTTGAGCAATATAATAAAGGTACAGAAGTGGCATCGCTTTGTTTGGGAGCATTTCTTTTAGCTTCTACTGGATTACTAAATGGCAAGAAATGTAGCACACATTGGGGATTTCAAAATGAATTCAGGGAAATGTTTCCTGAAGTCGAATTAGTGGATGGCGGCATTATCACAGAAGAGCATAGGATCTATTCAAGTGGTGGAGCAAATTCGTACTGGAATTTGCTTTTACATTTGGTTGAAAAATACACTGATCGGCACACCGCTATCTTAGCTTCAAAGTATTTTGCCATTGATATTGATAGGGAAAGTCAAGCGACCTATGCCATATTTCAAGGACAAAAAAATCATAATGATGAAGCAATCAAGCAGGCGCAAGACTACATTGAAAATAATATTGATGAGAAAATTACGATTGATGATTTATCTGCTGAAGTTTTATTGGGACGAAGAAGCTTTGAAAGACGATTTAAAGAAGCTACAAACAATTCGGTGTTGGAATATATCAATAGAGTAAAAATGGAGTTTGCGAAGCGAAGTTTTGAATCAAGTAGGAAAAATATTAATGAAGTGATGTATGACGTAGGCTATACCGATACCAAAGCATTTAGAACCATCTTTAAAAAAATCACTGGACTTACACCTACGGAATATCGCAATAAATATAATAAAATGCCTGTCCTATAAGAACAACTCAAATATGGGAATAGCACAAATTTTACTTCATTACTATTCAGTCTGACTAAGGTTTTCCTGTTTTATTACTTCATTAGTTTCCGTATCAAATATTTGGGTTATGAGCTCAAAAATAGTTGGTGACTTTTACTTAAATTTTGCATTATTTTAACATCGTAAGGAAGTAGGCTCTGCCGAGGAACAACCTACGAGCAATAAGATTTACCAAGTGGAATGGAGGTTGTCCGAAAAGGGCAGCTTGAAACTTGATCCCGATGAGGTAGACAGTTAGAAAAATCCTTAAAAGATTTATCCTACTGCAGGAAAAAAGTATTGGGTGGCATTGGCTTGCGCCCATTTTGGGGCAGAGCATATGATCACTATGCAAGTGATCTTACCGAAAAGAGGACCATCTATAGAAAATGAGAAGTAAAATTGTAAACTACCGAGTGATTAAAAAAATGCTCCAAAGAGAGCGCTGGAATTATATTGCCAAAATCCAGATAATCAGTTACTCAATTCTTGTTACCAAAGAAGCAGTTAAGGCAAATACCTTCCAGCAAGCATGTTTAGCGCTAAAATCAATTCAAAATAAGAAGCTGAGCAGGCTACTTGTACCCGACTTAAACTATTCAATCCCCATAGAAAAACATTGAAGGTTTGGAGGCAGAGTTCAACAGCAGCTCTAATGAACCGCGCCCTTAGCGCGCATCATTAGAGCTTAGATGTTGCAGTGCGTTTTTTAATTAGTAAATGTTTCATTGACATATTCATCTACTTTACTTTTGTTATAAAAATCATTATAATCTTGGATATTTAGAATGTCATCAATAGCCTTTGATTTATTCCCGATTTGTTCATAATATGCCTTGCAAATGATGTAACCTGCCCAATAACCTGCATTTCTAGGTCGTTTTTCACTTGCCTGTTGCCACGAGTTCCAAATACTTTTATCCATATCATTTTCAAAGTCATTCCATATTTTTATTTCTTGACCCTCAAAATCTTTAAAATCCGCATCTGTTTGCCCACTTATTATTTCGGCTATAAACTCTGCTGATCCCTCTCGAATACTTTTCCAAAGCAGAGTATTTCCCTTTTCCATTCCATTTTGATTAAAATGCACTAATTCGTGGGCTACAGTAACCGGAATATGATTTCTTTCCATACTAATCCGAAGAATATCTTTATTCCAATTTTTTGTATTGGTGTTTGGAGTTCTACTTAATATTTCTGTTCCAATTAAAAGGCCATTTTTGGAAATAGTACCATTTGAGGAAAAACGACCGATTAAAAAATATATATCAGGAAAAACTGCTTCAGGGTACAAAGTCTCAAACTTCTTAAAACTTTTTGAAATCTCGGTTTCTAAATCAGACAAATCTGCAATATTATTTCTAATTGAACTGTAAAAATTCTTATGTCTTATAACGAAATCTGCAAATTTTTCTTTAGAATGAATTTTGGATTTATAAAAATCTTTTAGGCCTAGAGAACCAGATGCAAAATAGATTTGCTTAAATATTACTTTTGCATTTGTTGTGTCTTTAACCGCTAAGTCAAACGCTTTATAGAAAAGTTGAATATCTGACGAAATTAACTGTGACTTCTCTGGAAAATCTGAAACTTCAGGCTTTGGTGAAAATATTGCACAAGATTGAATTATAGAAGTAATGAAAATTATTACTAGAAAATTTCTTTTTTCACTCATTGATAAGCTTAACTTTTAGGTCTGGATAGTTTTCTTTAAGTTCTTTTTCTAATCCGAGTACGTGAGAAGCACCTACTATGACTACATTTTTTTTGTCTGACCCATTCATTATTTGATCTCCTAAGTTTTTGGCCATTCTTTCATTTCTTTCGCCCCAATAAAGTTCTTCTATTGAACAACCCTCCGTTTGGTTTTGAACATATGTAAAGGATGCTAATTGATGCCATCTTTCTACTGATTTTCTTTTATTGATGTGCATCCCTAATCCTCTAAAAAGGGCAGGAATGATTGCACTATTGAAATCCTTTTTGTTCAATTTTTTATTAATTGCATTACCTCCATTTGTCCGTCCCTCTTGAGCGCACTTTTTCCAGGCATCGTGATACTGTCGGTTTGTTTGCTGGTCATCCATAGATTTAAGTCTTTTTATTCCAAGTTCTAGAGCCAGCTTAGCAGTTAGATCACCATCCTCGTGTCGGGTGGTTTTTTTCGATCCATCAACCCCGTATTTTTTAAGATACTTGTAAAACTCCTAAGTTGCATTATCTCTTAAATATCCAAACGAGTTTATAATAGTGTCTAATTGATTACGGGATAAATCTTTAAAATCTTTTTTCAAAAGTTTGGTCAGGTTATTTTGGTCATAATCAAAGTTGTTTTTCAGTGAATCGGAGAATTGGTAAAATTCTCCATAGCTTCTGGACCATCCATTTTTAAGATATTCCCAACTTATAGTATCTCTGGGACGAGGACTTTCAACAAATATTGCATCTGGGTTATATTTTATCGCTCTCCCTAGTAGAGGTTTGTAGCTGTTCTTTACAATTTTTGGTACATTATGCAATGTCCCAATTAAAAGAACTTCTTTCTTTTGTCCGCTAAGTCTGTTCGCCAAACAAATAATTAAAACAGTAAAAATAGTTTTCTCATAGTTGTTTTTTAATGCAGTACAACGTTAAGTATAAGCATAGTGCGGGTTTCGGGGTATTTCAGTGTCGTCCTCCTTTAATATTTTTTAAAGTAAAAATGCTCAATTTAAGCATTTCAACTCGCATTACGCTTATACAATGTTGTGGGTAGTATATCGTTCGGGTCTACCTCTGTAATTTTACCCTCTCGTAATACAATCATCGGACTATTCTTTTCCTTTTTGAACAGAATTAGCTTTCTGTAAGTCTCTTCAAGTCCTTTTACAATTTTATCGCGTTCTTCTTTTAATTGCTCTTTAGTTCCCATAATATTTTTCTTTTAACTCTTCCCACTGTAAAACATTGTTGACGGTAATATCATTCAATGAACCTTCTGCAACAATTTCATAGTTGTCTCCAGAATTATTTACAAATAACCAGTTGTCCACTCTGTGCAGAAACAGATTGAAAAAATTCTTCAATCCACTTTTATATCTTCTTCTTATCACTTCCTCTGGAATATGATGCCCTCCTTCTTTTACTCTAGTAGCTACTCTTGATATAGCCAATTCTTCCGAGTCCAGCAGAAAGAACAAACAGGTTACTTGATAATCTAGTTGCTTGGCTTTCTCAATAAATACAACATAGCTTCTTGTCGAGAGTGTAGTTTCAAATGCGAAACTTTCTCCTCCTTCCAACAGGTTTTTAATTCTTTTCAACATCATTCTACCTGCTTCTATCCCCACTTTTTCTGGTTGAAAAGGGGAAATACCTTTAGCAATTTCATCTGCATTCACAAACTCCTTGCAATCAAGTATTTCTGGCAGAATTGTGTAGGAAGCAGTGGTTTTACCAGCTCCATTGCACCCAGCTATGACGTATAGTTTTTTCATCCGAAACAAATATACAAATTAATGGCAATCGGAAGGACACAAACTATTACCCACAACGGTTACATGTATTAAACGTTAGGGATTGTGGGGCACTTCCCTGTAAGCCGTTACAAAAGCTGATGCGGGGCAGAACACTTCAAGTAATCGCCTAAAAACCAATGTTTTATAGCACATGATGTTAGCAACTGGCATTTTATCTCACTCTTATAATTGTATCTTTTTCATTAGTCATGATTGTTTTAAAAACTTTGTAGGGAGTATTTATATATTCGGTTAATTTATCTTGATTAATGAGTAATTCCTTGTCTATGAAATAAGGGCTTTGACATTCTTTATAGTTTCCTTTATAATCAACAATAATATGATGCGGTGTTCCTGAAACTTGATAATTTGACCTTGTTTTAGCTTCATTACCAGTTATCAATTGAATTCCATTATGTTCATTTTGGTATAAATAAGTTTTCCAAAATTCAACGTTTGAATCAATTGAAATATCTATAAAAACTATATCTGCATTATCTTCGAACTGTTTTTTTAGTTTTTCAAGTTCAGGTTTTTCTGCAAGAGAAGGTCCACACCAAGTTGCCCAGAATGTTACGTACAAGGTTTTACCATCAAAGTCTATCAAGCTAACTTTATTGCCATCTTTGTCATTAAATATTTCCTTTGGTAAACTGGGTTGAGTATTAGATGTAAAATCCCAAAGGACAGTAGCATTATACAAATTATTTTCTGGATCAGTACCGTAACCTTTATTCTTTATAATAAGAGGTTGAGAAAATAGAAATATTCCGAACAATACGATTTGAACTATTAATGATGGAATTTTTATCTTACTACTTAAATCAGGCCGAGAAACAAGAATACTTAATATTGAGAAAAGTATTATTAAGAGCAATAAAGGAAAATAAAATAGCTTCAATGGAATAAATACAATTAATCCAATTAATAGAAAAGGTGTCAATGCTAATTTTGTTTTCCTGTTTATAAGGCCCGCTATATAAAACCCAATGAAACAAATTAATAAGGGTAGCCATTTTAAAACTTGAAGGTTCTTTATTTCAATAACTTCTGTAAATAGTAAAATAACCAAAATAGTCCAACCAATAATGGCTAATATTCCAAGGGAAAGTCTGAAAAATGTTTTTAATACTTTTGTTTTTTATGCTTGTTGCTAACGCTAAGGCTATGATGAGTGGGGCTTAGAAACTACTAAGCTTGCCATCCGCACACAGCCACAGCAATTAATAAATTTACACATTGTGGCTGACTTTCCAAGTACCGCCAAACTTTCCTGACTGATGAAACCCCATTCATTCATAGCTAGTGTTATCAGCTTTCTTCTTCAGGAAGATTTCAATTAGTCCGTTGACAGAGTTCCTTCCGAATATTCTAGGATTAGCAGATTCATAGGAAACAATAAAATCTATATCCTTTGGTTTTAAGTCGTTCACTAGAGTTCGAGATTCGTACATTCCAATAGGTGTGCCGTCAACAACAACCTGCTTACAATTTTCACATATGAAGTCCTTGATTACAAGTTCTGGTAAGTTTTTATTAAGGTTTGCACGAATAGAATCTAATTCTTTAAGCTTTGATTCCTTTGTTTGATTGTAATCTCCAGCACCTGCCAAAATCATATAGTCACAGTTTTGGTGGAGAAATCTAGTTTTTGCCAAGTCAGCAATGGCTGTGAATTTGATATCAGATTTCTTATACTTACGTATTTCAGTCCTAAAATCTTCTTCTGTATAGACTATCCCGTTCAGTACATATGAATCACATAGATTTACTGTGTCAAGTTTCATATTAAATCTAATCTCAACAGAAGCATAAATAAATTCTAAATCAGCCTTTTGAGCTTTCAGAGTTAGTCCGAAAATGCTAAGAGTCGTTATGAGTAGAATATTTTTCATATAGGTGATTGCTTATAACATTCGCATTCAGCTTTTATTCTTCCGTAAGAATTTGATTTCGCGTTTAGCCCTACGCTGATTCTTGTTAAAATCACGTTGAGCTTGTCTACTGTATCTTTTTTTATATGGGTTATCTGGTATTATCCTATCTGTTAATTGTGCGCTTCGACTACATAGACCTGACCAATATTTAGTTTTATGCAAGTTAGGGAAGATATACCATTTTTCGCCAGATATGAAATGCGGTTCACAATCACGTCCAGACCATATTTTAATAGTATCACTGAGTTCTAAATTCATTAAGTTCTCTTCCAACTTAAAGGTGGTTTTCATAGTATAATCATCGACATATGTTACCTCAAACACTCGACCAACAAAAGCAATTTGTTCATCTGTCAGCATATTTTTTGATAACTTGTCTAGTTTACCACAACTACACGCCAAAATATTGAAAGTTGCTACTAGAGTTAATATGATAAGAATGAATAGTTTTTTCATCTCCGCAGCATTGCTGATAACGTCATGCTATCAATCGTTTTGATTGGGAATCTTAGTAATTTGATGACCTTTCATATATGATTTGATAGCTGATGTTAGATTTAGTCGTTTTTCAATTAATTTTCAAGTTACCAATAAAATTGAATTGCAAAAATGCGG
>NZ_DASSWQ010000078.1:0-4756 GCF_035704835.1 Marivirga sp.
TGTCCTTCAGAGGAAAATCTTATCCGAATGAAATTGGACGGAATTTCAAGCATTGCGAATTTGGACTTTGATATTCCGAATCGAAAATTGACCGTTTTTCACAGCGGAGAAATTGACCAAATCGAAAAGTCCGTTATCGAACTGAATTTAGGTGGAAAAAAAATCTCAACGGAACAAACCGACCAAACGGAATTTAAAGAAAACGAAAATCAGAAAAAACTACTTTGGTCTGTACTTGCCATAAATTTTGCTTTTTTCATTATTGAAATGACAACAGGAATTATCTCAAAATCTATGGGACTTGTTGCCGATAGTTTAGATATGCTTGCGGACAGTTTTGTGTACGGAATTAGTTTGTTTGCGGTTGGCGGAACAGTAATAAAGAAAAAACGGATTGCCAAACTTGCTGGATATTTTCAAATAATACTTGCGATTATTGGATTTGTAGAAGTCTTGAGAAGATTTTTCGGAAACGAGAAACTTCCCGATTTTTCAACAATGATTATCGTTTCGATTTTTGCACTTATTGCAAACGGAATTTGTCTTTATATTTTGCAAAAGTCAAAGAGCAAAGAAGAAGCACATATGAAAGCGAGTATGATTTTCACTTCGAATGACGTGATTATCAATTTGGGAGTAATTATTGCAGGAATTTTAGTGCATTATTTGAGTTCTAATAAACCTGATTTGATTATCGGAACAATTGTTTTTGCATTGGTAATTCAAGGAGCATTTCGGATTTTGAAATTAAGTAAGTGAACTAAAAAAGCACTACTTACAACAACGTGTATAATTAATGGCTGGTTCTCGCCTACTTACGAAAATCCTCGCGGATTTTCTATTCGGTTTTTATTTGCTAAATTAGGTGCTTAAACACGCCACTAATCATACACAAAACCGTTGTGGTGCATTAAAAAATGACAGTTACTGAAGAAAAATATCTTCCGACAGAAATCTTACAAAAAGCAATTGTAAGCGGAAATGAATACGGTTGGAAACGAACTGACTTTAAAGAAGTAGTTGACAAAGCCGTTGAAGTCGGACTTGGAATTATTGGCGGACAAGTTCAATTCAAACTGCAAGACGGAACTTGTGAACTTTATTGGCACAAATACGACACGACAGACAGAAAATTAGATGAAAATTGGAAAGACTACTGCCAACGAACAAAAGAAGAATGCTTGAGTCAATTTGAGAAAATTCCGACCGACAAAAAGTTAATAAGAGAAGGAATTGAAAACTTTGATTTTTTGAAAGAGAAAAGTAAAACTAATATAGAACTCAGTGACTTCTTAATTTTCATTCTATATTTTAACGACCTTGAAACCGACCTTGAAAATGTCTGATAAAAAAGTAAATATCGAACTGACCAAAGAAGAAGCAATTGTTCTTTTTGAATTTCTCGGTAGATTTAACGAGAATGAGGACTCAAGTAGATTTGAAGACCAAGCAGAACAGAGAGTTCTTTGGAATATTGAAAGTAGTTTAGAAAAGAAGTTGAGTGAGCCATTACGAGCTGACTTTCAAGATATCGTAAGTAAATCAAGAGAAAGATTGAGAGATAAAAATGAATAAAAACGCACCACAACAGCACCTAAGAAAACATGGGGCGGTCGGTGGTTTCCGCAAGTTTCGCTCTTCGTGGCTATCTTTGTCGCAGGCGGACAGGAAATTGTTTCGAAAAGCCCCACGTTTCTTAGCTGCGGCACGTTGGGTGTAATTTAATGAGCCCAATCATAAGCAGTTTCGCAACTATCAACTTTGGCTTTTGACCAATCAATCTTATTGTGCGAGTCCGTTGGAAATACCCTTTTCTGACAAGTTGTTTTTACACCAGTTACCCAAAGTTGGTGAATAACATCTTCCATTTCCTCATCACTCATGTTGTTTGCAGGCTTAATTGACCTTTCAATAAAACCTTTCACTTTTTCAAGTTGCGCACAATTACAGACATATTTAGCGTCTTGACCTGAACAAGCTGAAAGAAAAACTACGCCCAACACTGCATAAAGTGAATGGCGCAATTTGTTGTTTAATTTAAGTTTCATATTTCTAAATTTAATTCGTTACTAAAATGACATTGTAGCTTTTTAGGTGCGCTAATCACCTTATGCTTAACCGTTAGGTGCAATTAGTGCAAATTTTAAGATATGGCATATAAAAATGGAAATTACTCTGCGTTCTATGTAAGTGAGCCTTTCAGTGAAAGCAGTCTTGGCGCACATGCAACAAGGGATTTTGTTTATTACAGCATGCTCAGAGGTTGGAAAGGCGGTGATTCAACTTTTCCTTTCAATGACTCACATAATAAAAATTACAATGTTAGAGACAACAGCAATTGGGAATTAACACTAAAGCCTCGGATTCGTGAACGCTTGAGAAATTCCAAAAATATGATTCTGTTTTTGAGCTCATTAACCAAGAGCTCTCGGGCCATTCGAGAAGAGATAGACTATGGAATAAATATACAAGGCTTACCAGTAATTGTTGTATATCCAGAGTATAGTGAGAAAAGTGATATAATTAATTGCCAATCCGAAACCTTCAGAAAGCAAATTACAGATTTATGGGACAAATTACCGCAATTTAGAAATTCAATGTATAATGTTCCTACCATGCACATACCAAACAAAAAGGACCTAATAAGAAGTGCATTGGGCGACAGTGATTTTATGTATAGTACAAAATGTGCTGCTGGCACTTACTTTTATAAGTGCTAAAACTTTATGAAATACTTTATCAGTTCCATAACAAGCAAAGCATATTGGCGCTATATATTCTCTCAGAATGGATTAAAATCAATACTTGCAATCTTTGGGTTGATCTGGCTGATTATTGAATCTTTAGATTTTTTTAATGTCTATACTAGAGATCAATATGCCTCATATGCTTTTTTTATATTTATTGCTATCTCGACAGTTATTTCAATACTACTTAGAAGGCCTATTAAGTCTATTTCAGTCCGATTCCCCGAATACGATTTTTGTATTGAAGTACGTATCGCCAACTTATTCGAATTGAATGGCGCAACCATGATCAGCTCAAACACAATATTTGAAGCGGATGTTGCTGGTGGCAAAATTTCAGTTGATAGTCTTCAAGGGCAGTTTACAGCAAAATATTATACAGGTAACCAAAGTAAATTAATCAGCGAGATTAATGAAGAACTCAAATTAATAGATTCAACTTCTCCCTATCCAATGGGTACAACAATTCCGATTCATACTCACGGTAAGACTTTCTACTTAACCGCAATGGCTGAGCTTGGTGAGAATGGAAATGCATCTTCAACAATGACCGATGTGAAAAATGCCTTGGAAGGGTTGTGGGATTACGTAAGAACTAGCGGAGAACTTCAAGAACTTGCTGTTCCTGTAGTCGGAACAGGAAGAGGTAGGTTAAAGACCTCAAGAAAGAAAATGATCGCGATGATAGCTGAATCATTTGTTAAGGCCTCAACCAATAATAAATTCACTGATAAGTTGATTATAACTATTCGACCAGAGGATGCTGAGAGTTTTGGAATCAATCTATATGATATAAAAGATCATTTAAGGCATATATTGAAATGAAAAAGCACCTAACAAACACTAAAATGAATATGCGAACTGAGCATTTTGAAAGGACATTGCAAACCCGAAACATGGGTGCTTTTAGCAACTGGGGCGCATACTCATTTTAGTTGGACGTTGGCGTGCATTTAAAACAACACGAAATTGAAGATTGTAACTTGGAATTGTAATGGAGCATTTAGAAAGAAGTTTGAACATATTTCGGACTTCAATGCTGACATTTACATTATCCAAGAATGTGAAAACCCAGCCGAATGTCGACACCCAAAATATCAAGAATGGGCTGAAAACTACATTTGGATTGGCGACAGCAAAAACAAAGGACTTGCAATTTTCGCAAGACCAGAAATTGAATTAAAGAAACTTGATTGGTCAAACAAATTCAAAGACCACTATGTAAAGCACTTTTTACCGTGTAAAATCAATCAAGACTTTGACTTACTTGCTGTTTGGACTCACCGAAATAACTCACCGAATTTCGGCTACATTGGACAATTATGGAAATACTTGCAAGTCAATAAAGACAAACTGAACACGACAATTATCGCAGGAGATTTTAACAGCAATACGAGATGGGATGAATGGGATAGATGGTGGAATCACTCTGACGTTGTAAACGAACTGAAAGAACTCGGAATTGAAAGTCTTTACCATAATTACACAGGAGAGCAGCAAGGAGCCGAGACCAATCCGACTTTATACTTCCAGCGAAAACTCGAAAGACCATATCACATTGACTATGTTTTTGGTGCTCAAAGATTCTCTGACAGACTAAAGAAAGTCGAAATCGGACAAGTAGACAAATGGTTGGGAATAAGCGACCATATGCCAGTATTGTGTGAAATTGACGACCGAAAAATGAAAAACGACACGCCAACATCGGCTATAGCAAATGCGGGCTAAAGTGCTAATATGAAAGTAATTACAAAAAATAAACAAACTGCTAAACGGAAAAGTAAGTGCCTTGAAATCCCGCACTTGCCATAGCCACGGCCGTTGTGTGCAAGGCTACCCGACATCATACCAAAGCTCAACTTGAAACAGATAGAATAAAAATACTTCAATTGATTTAGAAAGGATTTTTGAAATTTGCAGAATATTTTACTTAAGACAGAACATTATGGATATTATCAATCTTCCCGAAAATTTATTTGAGGGCAACCACAATTCGTCAGAATTGCAAA
>NZ_DASSWQ010000090.1:0-17145 GCF_035704835.1 Marivirga sp.
ACTTCAAAAGGATGATGAACATATGGAAATCATCTCTTTGGCTCTATTTACAAAAGATGTATCAAAGCTGTTTCATCTGTTATCAAAATTTTTTACCATTAAAAGGGATATATTATGGGGTTTTTAAGGGCTGACTAAATATAAGCATAAATCTTTAAATCCGCACAAATAGTCTGTGTTCTGAGATTTCTTTTAAATCTACTTTTACAAAGTGGATATTAATATAGAAATAGGACAAAAATTAGCTCAGTTAAGAAAGGAAAAAGGCATGACACAAGAGCGTTTGGCTTCTGCTTTGGATTTACATGAAGACTATATTGGTAAAATAGAAAGAGGACAGAGGAGCCCATCCGTTAAGACTTTATTATTAATACTAGATAAATTAGCAGTAAAATACTCTGAATTTTTTGCTTCTTTAGAGCACTAAGTTACTAAACCCCTTAATTAAATCTAATCAAGACACTTTTTTTAAACGTTTAGATTACTAATATATAAATTAGTAATATTAAAATTAGTAATAAATAAGTTACTAATTTTTAAGTTAGTAACCATTGGATAATATTTAGATTTTTTCTACAATTATTCTTAGGTAGTCTAGGATCTGGGAAATTAATTCAACCTTAGTTAGGAAATTCCTACTGCAATCTTAATATTTATTCAACACATTACTTTAACTGTTCAACCAACTTTATAAATTTAGTCTTCACGTCTTGATTGAAATGATAGGTAAAATAAAAAAGGGGCTTATTGCCCCTTTATACTAAACGTTATATCGTGTCCAAACTTTAATAAATTTGTCCAAACTTTATTATTTTTGTCCAGACTTTATTAACATGCCCCATTTTAATAAAATATTAAATTATTTTTATTCTACAGTCAC
Organism: Marivirga sp.; assembly: GCF_035704835.1. GTDB lineage: Bacteria > Bacteroidota > Bacteroidia > Cytophagales > Cyclobacteriaceae > Marivirga. Next base: position 881 of record NZ_DASSWQ010000090.1, read on the forward strand.
ACTTTTGGCCAAATTACGAGGCTGATCTACGTTACATCCTCTCATTACTGCAATGTGATAAGAAAGTAATTGTAACGGAATAGTCGAAACCATAGGCATCAAAACTTCATGCGTGCCTGGCACTTCAATAGTATGATCAACCATACCAGGTATTAAGGAATCGCCTTCCGACACCACTGCTATTACTTTACCTTTTCTTGCCTTTACCTCTTGAATATTGGATACAATTTTATCATAAGAACTATCGCGAGTAGCAATTACCACCACTGGCATTTCCTCGTCTATCAAGGCAATTGGTCCGTGTTTCATTTCTGCAGCAGGATAACCTTCAGCATGAATATATGAAATTTCTTTCAACTTCAATGCTCCTTCTAATGCTACTGGGAAGTTATATCCTCTACCTAAATACAAGAAATTTCGCGAATCCTTATAAATAGCCGCTATTTTTTTAACCTGTTCGTCTGTCTTTAGTGCTTCTTCAACCTTTCTAGGAATATTCTCCAAATCAACTAAAATTTCTCGGTAGCGTTGGTCTGCAATTGTACCTTTTCTCAAAGCTACTTTTAAAGCAATCATTGTCAAAACGGTTAATTGAGCAGTAAAAGCTTTAGTACTTGCCACTCCTATTTCTGGGCCAGCATGGGTATAAACTCCTTCGTGAGATACTCTTGAAATGGAAGAACCTACCACATTACAAACTCCTAAAACAATAGCTCCCTTTGATTTTGCCAATTCCATAGCTGCTAAAGTATCGGCTGTTTCACCTGATTGAGAAATTGCAATTACAATATCACCCTCCCTAATTACAGGGTTTCTATAACGAAATTCTGATGCATATTCTACTTCAACTGGAATTCTACAAAATTCTTCAAATATATATTCTGCAACCAATCCTGCATGCCAAGAAGTACCGCAAGCAATAATAACTATTCTTTCTGCATTAACTAAAGCATTGGCATAATCTCTAATTCCACCCAATACAAGCTTAGCTTCATCTGCAATCAGTCTTCCTCTAAAACAATCTTTGATAGATTTTGGCTGCTCAAAAATTTCTTTCAGCATAAAATGCTCAAACCCACCTTTTTCAATCGCTTCCAATTCCATATCCACTTTTTGAATATAAGGAGTGGTTTTAACATCTTTTGTATCTCGAATACTTATCTCACCATCTTTAATTAATGCAATTTCATAATCATTTACATAGATTACCTCATTTGTATACTCTACAATAGGAGTTGCATCTGATGCCAAGAAAAATTCATCTTTCCCTACACCAATTACTAAAGGACTCCCCTTTCGAGCTGCTATCAACTGATTAGGATGATCCGTTGACATAATTACTATGGCGTAAGCACCAATCACTTTTGTTAAAGCAAGACGAACGGCCTCCTCTAGCGAACCATCACTATGTTTATAAATATCTTCAATGAAGTTTATAAAGACTTCAGAATCTGTTTGACTCTTAAAGGTATAGCCCTTATTTTCCAAATCTGTTTTAAGAGATGAATAATTTTCGATTATCCCGTTATGAATAATTGCTAAATCACCGCTTTGCGAATAATGAGGGTGTGCATTTTCATCACTAGGAGCACCATGAGTAGCCCATCTGGTATGACCCATTCCTATAGTGCTTTTTGTATCCTTATCTTTCAAATAAGCTTCTAATTCAGAAACCTTCCCCTGCTTTTTATATACTTTAAGGCCGTCATTCATTAGTGCAATACCAGCACTATCATAACCTCTATATTCAAGTCTTTTTAATCCTTTAATAATTATTTCAGAAGCATTTTGATGCCCTATGTAAGCTACAATTCCACACATATTGTAAATTATTTAAAAGTGGTATAATATATTCTTAAAGTGATGTTTTCTTTGTCAACTAAAAAATTGTTGAAATTCCCCACATTAATTATTGGAGTTTCATTAAAAGGTCTTTCATTTCTTCTAATAAACTGACCTGTAAACATAAAACTATTTTCTTCATTCCAAAAAGAAGGATTGTTATATATTTCCTGCAAGAAAAAACTTATGTCACCTCTTATTTCATTTCTTGCAGGATCGAAACCCAAGCTAATTGGTGAAGTGGCCTCAGTGGGATCTGCTAACCCACCATTCAAATTAAAATTGGATTGAAGTGCCCAAAAATCTTCCCCTTCTTTTTCAATTTCACCTTCTTGATTTAAAATGTAAGGAACAATATTGTTTGCTGGTTGCAATTGTACACTTTCAGAATTGTTAATGGAAAAATTTTCATCCTTTATGACTAGCTCTGCCTTATTAATCTGCATATAATTAACTGTATCCATAAATGATAGATAATTAGCTAAACTAATGCGTGGAGAAATGCCAATAATATTGTTAAAATATGCTTTTGATGGGTCGGTTAATTCAAATGATTTTTTACTGGAATAATCAGTTGGAATTAAAGAACCAGGACTAAAATTAATATGGCTAAAACTTGAACCCGATAGATTTAAAATTACACTTTCTACTGAATCAACATTGGGTTTTTTGTAAATCACTTCAATGTAAGCATCACCACCAGCTATGCTCATTCCTTGAAGATTATTTGTGCCAGCTTCAGTTTCAATTTTAAAACCTCTCAAAGCATTATATAATTCTTCTACACTAAGATCATCAATTCTAATGAAATCTAGAACTCTACTTCCAAAACCATTATTTAGTGGTACGAATTCCGCAATTGTATCAACAGGATTAATTACAATAGAAGTATCTAGGGAAATAACTTCCTCTGTTACGAAACTATCATATATTGTATAGTCATCGCTTACGTCTAAAGTATCTTGTAACTGATATACAATAAACTTTTGAGGAAGGTCAAAATCATCACCATGGAAATAATTTAAACCAAGACTAAGTCTAGTTTCTATAACTTGGGCATCAAGCGTTAAACTATCTCTATTAAAAGTTTGATCTAAAATAGCACCAAAGTACGCGCTTGCAGAAAAATCACCAATTTCTGGGCTATTTTGATGCCCTACAAATATTTGACCTCTAGCACCTTCCACTTCATTACTACTGATAATTAAGGAATCGAAAGCGGTATGACTCATTTCTAAAGGAAATTCTACATATCGGATTTCAGTATTATTTCCACCAGGAACCAAATCACTTTCTACTTCTATAGGCTCTTCACAAGAGGTGAAAAAAAAGGCCAGCAGGATAGCTGGCCCTGTAAATATTGAGGTAGCAGTTTTAACCTGCCAATTCTGTATAAAGGTTGAAATAGGATTCTTCAAAATCTTCTCCCTTTTCAATGGTGTCAACTTTCTTATCATTGTCGAATGTTGAAAATAATTCATCAAGGTTTTCTTTAAACTCATCACCTGCTTTAATAACTGCATCTGCATATTCTGCTCCGATTTTTATGAACCCTTCATAATCGGCTGATTCTAGATTAGACAACATGCTATCATCAATATCAAGCATTTTCACTTTGTCCACTAAATCTGTCCCAAATTTATGAGAGAATTCTGTATTATACACAGTAAATACAGATTTTGCATCTTTAAATATTGGATCGTTTTTATAAGTGGTTTTTAAATACATCGGAATCAAACTGGTCATCCAATCATTACAATGTACTACATCTGGTGCCCAACCAAGTTTCTTAACCGTTTCCAACGCTCCTTTGCAGAAAAATATTGCTCTTTCATCATTATCAGGATAGAAATTATTCTCCTTATCATGAAAAACAAATTTACGCTGGAAGTAATCTTCATTATCAATAAAATACACCTGAAGCTTAGCATTTGGAATAGAGGCTACCTTTATGATTAAAGGTTTCTCTTCTTCTCCTACAGAGATATTAATACCTGAAAGGCGTACTACCTCGTGTAATCTATTTTTCCGCTCGTTAATTAGTCCGAAGCGAGGTACTAAAATACGTATCTCCATACCTCTTTCCTGCATGGCTTGAGGGAGCTTTCGTACAAATTCTGCTACTTCTGATGTTTTTAAAAATGGATTGATTTCATTGGCTACGTAAAGAATTCGAAGCTTTGACATATGCTTATTGGATTTGATTAATTCATAAACGAAGTACAAAAATACAAAAAATTACTCACTTTCCATTATTTTTTTGATTAAACAGCTAGATTTGTTCTGAAACTTTATAATTTAGCGCATTTTTTATGATATCAACAGGCTCAATCGCTGATATACAAGCTCTTATCTCTCAATTCAAATCAGAAGGTAAAAAAATAGGGTTTGTGCCTACCATGGGCGCATTACATGAAGGTCATTTGAGCTTAATTGACGCTGCTAAAGAAAAGGCGGACATTGTGGTTTGTAGTATTTATGTTAACCCCACTCAGTTTACTAATCAGGATGACTTGAAACAGTATCCTCGTAATGTTGAAACTGATAAAAGCTTATTAGAAAATAATGGATGTGATGTTCTTTTTCTACCTTCTGATGATGTGATGTATGCGGGCAGAAATACTATTAAATTTGATTTTGGTGATTTAGACAAGGTAATGGAAGGGAAATTCAGACCGGGCCATTTTAGCGGAGTAGCTTTAATCGTATCAAAACTTTTTAATATTGTTCAACCAAACTATGCGTTTTTTGGTCAAAAAGATTTGCAACAATTAACCATTATCAAAAAACTGGTAGAAGAATTGTTTTTCAATTTAGAAATTGTGCCAGTTGCCATTAAAAGAGAGCCAAATGGTTTGGCAATGTCCTCAAGAAATGAGCGTTTAAGCAAAGAAGAAAGACATGAAGCCCAAATATTTTATAAGGCATTGTCTGAGGCTAAATTAATCTTAAAACAAAACCATTCGGCTGAAAACGCCAAAGAAATCGTAAAATCGCTCTTTAGCAATCATCGAGCACAATTAGAATATTTTGAAATAGTAAATGATAAAGATCTACATTCAAAAACAAAGAACTACTTGGAGGCAGATACCGTTCTCTGCATTGCAGGGTTTATAGGAAATGTGAGATTAATAGATAACATGTATTTAATTTCATAACTTCGCACCCAATTTGAAGAGTATAGTATGTTAATTGAAGTTTGTAAATCAAAAATTCACAGAGTAAGAGTTACTCAGGCAGAATTGCACTATGTTGGAAGCATTACCATCGACCAAAATTTGATGGAAGCCTCTAACCTTATAGAAAATGAAAAAGTCCAGATTGTAAACATCAACAATGGTGAACGATTGGAAACTTATGTCATTAAAGGAGAGCGAGGTTCTGGCATGGTATGCCTGAATGGACCAGCCGCAAGAAAAGTGCAAGTAGGCGATATCATCATTATCATTGGATATGCGCAAATGGATTTTGAAGAAGCAAAATCATTTAAGCCTTCATTAATATTTCCTGATGCAAACAATAAACTTCCCTAATCATTGAGAAAAGGTCTCCAATCATTTCTTAAATACACATTATCCTTAGCGATAGCAGCTTTACTATTTTGGTATCTCTATAAAGATGTAGATTTCAATGAGATGATGGCAAGTTTTAGAAAAGCAAATCTGAATTGGATTTATCTTTCCATCGCATTAGCCATGTTTAGTCATCTTTTAAGGGCTTGGCGATGGAATATGCTTTTGGAACCACTGGGATATAATTTAAAAACATCAAGGACTTTCTTAGCAGTAATGGTAGGCTATTTAGCCAATTTCGTGGTGCCCAGAATGGGTGAAGTTTCGAGATGTGGGGTTTTGAAAAACACGGATGATGTTTCTGTCAGTAGAGGGTTTGGAAGTGTGGTGACGGAGAGAATTTTTGATATGATTTGTTTACTTGCAATAATTGCATTTACACTGGCCATTGAATTCCGAAGATTAAATGATTTCTTCCTCAATTTGTTCTTGGATAAAGCGACTGGATTAGAAGAAAGCTTTCTCGCACTAACTTTGATTGGAATCACATTCTTAGTTGGGGCAATTGTAATTTTCATTCTTCTGAAAAGAAATCAGGTATTTTTAAGGAAAAACAAATACTACAATAAATTAGCAGCATTTCTACGTCAGCTAGTGGAAGGAATTACCTCGGTTAAAAAATTGAAGACTCCAGCTTTATTCTGGATTGCAACTTTGGGCATCTGGATTTGTTATTACTTTATGACTTATGTGGTGTTCTTCAGTATGGAACCAACAGCTAATTTAAGTTTATCAGCAGGATTTATTTTATTAGTGTTAGGAGGAATTGGAATGGCCACTCCAGTTCAAGGCGGAATAGGTGCATTTCACTATTTGATTAGTGCAGGACTTTTACTTTATGGAGTAGCAGAAAAAGACGGAATCATTTTTGCTTTCGTTTTACATACTACCAATTCCATTGCAATCATAGGAGTTGGTTCAGTATCTTTATTTATAAGTATGATTATTCCAAAAAGAAATTCTCATCTAGCCCATGCCAACAGCTGATAAAATATTAAGCTTAGAAGCTTTGATTAAAAAAAGACAAGGATGGAATGACCAAAAAGTAGTGTTTACAAATGGTTGTTTTGATATTTTACACTTAGGCCATGTGGATTATTTAGAAAAAGCTGCTGCTAAAGGCGCTAAATTGATAGTAGCATTAAACACTGATGCCTCTGTTAGTAAATTAAAAGGCCCTAGCCGACCTATAAATAATGAACAAGCAAGAGCGAGAATCATTGCAGCTTTATCATTTGTAGATGCAGTAGTGTTTTTCTTTGAAGAAACTCCATTATCTTTGATTAAACAGCTCATACCTGATGTTTTGGTAAAAGGTAGTGACTATGAAGTCAGCAACATTGTAGGCGCAGATATCGTAATGCAAAATGGTGGAAAAGTCGAGACAATTGAATTAGTAAAGGGCTATTCCACCACCAATATTATCAATAAAATAAATCAATAATAAAATGTTCCTAATCGTAATCATTATCGGATTTGCCATCATTAGTTATGCTGTGCAATCCAAGTTGAAGAGTAAGTTTAAAAAATACTCTAAAATAGCTTTGAGTTCAGGTATATCAGGCAGGGAAGCTGCTGAAAAAATGTTGAAAGACAATGGGATTTATGACGTAAAAGTAATGTCTGTTGAAGGACAACTTACTGACCATTATAATCCATCAAATAAAACTGTCAACTTAAGTTCAGATGTTTATAATAACCGTTCTGCAGCAGCAGTTGCAGTAGCTGCTCACGAGGTTGGTCATGCAGTTCAACATGCAAAAGCTTATTCATTCTTAGAATTGCGTTCGGCATTGGTGCCACTACAAAATGTAAGTGCCAAAATCATCAACTTTGTTTTCATGGCGATGTTTTTTGGAGCAATTTTCCTACAAGGCATTATTAGCTATGAATTAGCTATGATGGTGATTATAGGATGCTACACTGTTTTTACACTATTTGCATTTATCACTTTACCAGTAGAATATGATGCAAGCAAAAGAGGTTTAGCATGGATGACCACTTCTGGTGTTACTACACCTCAAGAACATGATATGGCAAAAGATTCATTGAAATGGGCAGCTAGAACTTATTTAGTTGCAGCAATTGCTTCATTAGTTACATTGTTATATTACATCATGATGTTTCTAGGCGGACGTGATTAATGGATTTTTCCTATATTTGCAAAACTTTTGCGAGAACATTCTGTTTTTGCAATGAAACGACAAAAAATAATTAATAAATGGATTTTCAACTCACAGAAGAGCAGTTAGCGGTTCAAGCTGCTGCAAGAGATTTTGCACAAAACGATTTATTACCTGGAGTCATCGAAAGAGATACTCACGAAAAATTCCCTGCTGAGCAGATTAAAAAAATGGGAGAATTAGGATTCATGGGAATGATGGTGGACCCTAAATACAATGGTGGTGGAATGGACACGATTTCCTACGTATTGGCAATGGAAGAAATTTCCAAAATTGATAGTTCAGCCTCAGTTGCAATGTCCGTAAACAATTCATTGGTTTGCTGGGGATTGGAAAAATTCGGAACAGAAGCGCAAAAAGAAAAATATCTTAAGAGATTAGCCACTGGTGAAATTATAGGTGCTTTCTGTCTTTCTGAACCAGAAGCTGGTTCTGATGCTACCTCTCAAAGAACAACAGCAGAAGATAAAGGTGATTACTATTTGGTAAACGGAACTAAAAACTGGATAACAAACGGTAATAGTGCCTCAGTTTATTTGGTAATTGCCCAAACCGACAAAGAAAAAGGTCACAAAGGAATCAATGCCTTGATAGTAGAAAGAGAAACTGAAGGTTTTGTAGTAGGGAAAAAAGAAGAGAAATTAGGCATTAGAGGATCAGATACTCATTCTTTAATGTTCCAGGACATGAAAGTTCCTAAGGAAAACAGAATTGGTGAAGATGGATTCGGCTTTAATTTCGCAATGGCTACATTGAACGGTGGTAGAATTGGAATTGCCGCGCAAGCATTAGGAATTGCCTCGGGAGCTTACGAACTGGCTTTGAAATATTCAAAAGAAAGAAAAGCATTTGGTAAAGAAATTAGCCAACATCAAGCAATTGCCTTCAAATTAGCGGATATGGCTACTGAAATTGAAACTGCTAGATTGTTATGCTTAAAAGCTGCTTGGTTAAAAGATCAAAAACAAGATTTCTCACAAGCTAGCGCTATGGCAAAATTATACGCTTCTCAAGTTGCGATGGATACCACAGTGGAAGCTGTTCAGGTTCATGGAGGCTATGGTTTCGTTAAAGAATATCACGTGGAGCGATTAATGCGTGATGCTAAGATCACTCAGATATATGAGGGTACTTCTGAGATACAAAAAATTGTTATTTCAAGAAATATTTTGAAGTAAAATATTTATTTACAAAGTTATTAAGATTTGACTTATCAGATCTTCAAATAATTCAATAAAAGTCTCGTTATTACGCACAACCTTACATTCATATATAGGTTGTGCGTTTTTTATTTGTTTTGATATAAAGCTATTATTCATTAGATTTATACAATTATTTAAAACTACTATTTTACTTTTTAAAGTTAATCCATTCATAAAACAAGAAAATGGAAGATTATAATAAAATCATTGAGTCTTTGGGCGTTAAATTCGTCAAAGCAAAAAATATCAAAATACAAAAACCTGTAACTGTAAATAACCTCTACGAAGTAGAAAACAAGGTTATTTGGGTTAATAAAGGAGAGGTGCTTTTGGGGGAAGAAAAACTTTTAGCAAAAGAAGGAGATTTTGCTTTTATTCCTGGAGGAAAGGCACATCAAATTACTTATGGAAGAGGAAGCCAAATTGAAACTATTAGTAATGATAAGTTCATAACTGGAAAATCTGAATATTTTAATTCCATCAGTCACGATCAATTGTTACATGAAGGTGGAGATAGTTTTAGTTATATTTCATTTGAAGCCAAAGTTTTTGATTCAGTAAACTTCTTTGCTTCTCTTGATATTCCTCCTTTTATCTTTAGTAATGACACAATCAAGTCTTTACATGATAAGGTTTTTGAAGAGCTTAAAAGTGAAGAACCTGGTTCGGATCGAATGGTTAAAATTTTAACTGAATATTTATTAGTTGAATTATTTAGACATATTGTTCGTAATAAATTATTTGTGGAGCAATTAGCCACTAATAGTACTTATTTTAAAGATCCTCGATTAATTGATATTTTCAATTACATTAATGAGCATTTAGGTGGCGATTTATCTAATAAAAAACTAGCGGAAGTAGCTAGCGTATCAGAAGATTATGTTGGACAATATTTCAAGATGCTAACTGGTATTAATCCTCAGGATTATATTGAGTATCAGCGAATGGAAGAAGCAGTGACCTTATTAAGAACTTCGAAAAAGAGTATCAGAGATATCGGACATGAAGTAGGTTATAAAGATACCGCTTATTTCTGCAGAAGATTTAAAATGATGTTCGGAATCCCAGCTGGAAAAATGAGAAGAAGGGAATCTTTAATGAACGTTTAATTGTTGATTAAGCAATATTTTTGCTTCAGTCATTTCTATCAATAATTGTGGGTTTTGCTCTATGGCATTACCCACAACAACCACATCAGCGCCTGACTTCCAGGCGCTTTTTGCTTTCCCAACAGAATTAATACCTCCCCCTACTATTAAGGGAATATCAATTGCTCTTTTAACGGAAGCAATCATTTTTTCACTAATCATTTTATCCGCCCCGCTTCCTGCATCCATATATATCAGTTGAAGCCCTAACAATTCACCTGCAATAGCTGTGCTAACGGCTATATCGCTTTTATCGTGAGGAATCGGATTGGTATTACTCATGTATGAAACGGAAGTTTTATTGCCACCATCAATCAACATATAGCCTGTTGGCCAAACTTCCATATTACTTCGCTTTAAAATAGGAGCTGACAACACGTGCTGGCCTATCAATAAATCAGGATTTCGACCTGAAATTAATGAAAGGTAAAGAATAGCATCAGATTGTAAATCAATATATTGGTTGTTGCCAGGAAAAAGAATTACTGGAATATCAGTCGCTGATTTTATATCTGAAATGCAACTACTTAGAAAATCAGAGACTATCAAGCTCCCTCCAACAAAGAAAAAATCAACTTCATTTTCGATTGCCATATTGACCAATCGTTGTAGTGAAGCTCTATCATGTACTTTATCAGGGTCAATGAGTAAGGCAAAGAATTTTTGTCCATTTGCCTTCTGGGTCATGAGATGCTTAAGCTTCTTCTTCTCGGTCATTAGATTTTCTATTTTCCAATTGACTTAAAAACTCCAAGATTTTATCTCTGGCAATTGCAACCAAAATCCCACCTAATTCTGCTTTCAGCAATGTAACAATTCCGCCTCCACTACTTTCTTCTCTTCGTATTACTATTCGAGGTGAATCATCATATTCACTCTCATCTTCTGATACTTCTTTATATACTTTGGAACTACGGCTTTTTTTGCCGCCTCCAGTTACTAATTTAACAGCCTGATACGCCAAAAACACTCCTCCTGCTATCATTAAAGCATTTTTTCCGATTTTTTGAGCTTTACCTGAATATTCATTTAATTGCTCAGACAAATCCTGTTCATATTTCTTGCTCCTTTCTAACAGCTTTTCTTGATTACTCATGCTTCTTTAATTTAAAAATTAAAATTACTCTTGTTTATTTGATTTGTTAATGGAATCACTAAATACTTTTTTTAGAGCTTTTCTATCTTTTAATAAATAGAGTATAATTGTCAATACTAAATAAACTAATGATACTATCCCGAAACCATAGACATAGCTTTCCATAATTTCGGTCAGATAAAAAGCTAATGTTAAACTGCCAAATAAAATCACAAAGCTCATGGTTGTAACTACCAATAATAAAGGTAAAAGCTTAGCTAATTTTTCTGCAATTTTTTCTTCTATCTCCGCTCTAATCATTGCTATACGTACTTCTAGCAATTTTTGTAATGATTCTATAATTTTATCTAGTCCCAATAGCCCTAACAGTTTACTTTTTTTCACAACTTTAAGTATTATTTAATTCCTAAGTTATATAAATTTCAGTTCATGTTAAATTTACACAGCAAAATAATTATAAAGATTAAATGCAGCTTATAGCAGATAGCGGTTCGAGCAAAACAGATTGGCGCTTTATAAATGACGACAATTCTATCCAACAATTGAAAACAAATGGGATAAACCCCTACTTAATTTCGGAAAAAGAACTATTTGATGGTTTAAAAATTGATTTTAAGGATAGGCAACTACAAGAAATAAATGAAATCAATTTCTATGGAGCTGGATGTGGTCAGCAAAAAAATAAAGACAAATTAAAATCCGTCTTTTCAGATTTTTTCAATTGTAATCAAATTTTCATTGAAGACGACATGTTAGCCGCTGCAAGGGCAAGCTGTGATACAAATGAGGGTATTGTTTGTATCTTAGGAACTGGGGCTAATGCGTGTCTTTATGACGGGAAAAATATAATCGAAAGAATGACTTCTCTAGGATACACTTTAGGGGATGAGGGAAGCGGTGCTTATATTGGAAAATTGACCTTAAAGGCCTTTTTAGAAAATGAAATGCCTCCTCAACTAGCCAAAGAATTTAGGATTTCATTTCCTGATATCAATTTGGAAAATGCTTTGGAGCAGATTTACCAAAAGCCCTACCCCAACCGATTTTTAGCACAGTTTTTCCAGTTTGCCTTATTTCATCAGAAAGAAAAGCTATTTTTTGAGCTTATTTCAAAATCCTTTCAGCTATTTCTAGAAAAATCCGTTTTGAAATTTAACGAAAATAAAAATTTACCTATCCATTTCGTAGGGGGAGTTGCCTTCCATGCTAACTCAATTATGAGAATGGTTTTAAAACATCATAATTTACAAGCAGGCAATTTTATGGAAAGCCCAATAGCTGGCTTAACTCTTTATCATAAAAATCAGCAGTCATGAGCATTACCGAATCAGAATCAAATTTTAATAATTTAGAAAATCTTTCAACGATTGAACTGTTGCAGGGCATTAATCAAGAAGACCAATCTGTAGCCTTAGCTGTTCAAAAAGCAATTCCGCAAATTGAAAAAGCATTGGAGACCATAGTAGAAAAAATGAAAGCTGGAGGTCGATTGTTTTACATCGGAGCAGGAACAAGCGGACGATTAGGAATACTAGATGCTTCTGAATGCCCTCCAACCTTTGGGGTGGGTTTTGACAAGGTTATTGGCTTAATAGCAGGAGGAGATAATGCGATCCGTAAAGCCGTGGAATTTGCTGAAGATGACACTTCTCAAGCTTGGAAAGACTTGCAAGAATACAACATATCTAAAAAGGATTTTCTGATTGGAATTGCCGCTTCCGGAAGAACGCCTTATGTAATTGGTGGATTAAAAATAGCTCAGGAAAAAGGAATCAAAACTGCTTGTATTACCTGTAATCCTAATTCGGAAGTAGTAAATGTCTCAAATTTCCCTATTGAAGTCCCAGTAGGACCAGAATTTGTGACCGGAAGTACCAGAATGAAAGCAGGAACTGCACAGAAAATGGTATTAAATATGATTTCTACTACAGCCATGATTCAATTAGGTCATGTCAAAGGCAACAAAATGGTGGATATGCAACTAAGCAATGATAAGTTGGTAGACAGGGGTACGAAAATGATCATGAATGAACTTATGATTGCATATGAAGATGCGAAAAAGTTATTGCTAAAATATGGATCTGTTCGGAAGGCGGTAGAAGCTGGGAAAACTAATTAAGGTATTATAAAACTTTTTTACCCTAAATCGCCTTCTTAGAACTTACTACTCAAAATCTAAAATTATTACTGCCAAATGCATCACATTGAACCTTACTACAACTGGCTGAAATATTATGATTCCTCTTCTGATGAGCTCTCTCCTTTTTACGGAAAAGAATATAATTATGAGCTCTACACCGATACGATTTACGGGTATTACATTGACCCGGCCTGGGATGGTATTGGATCAGAAACCTTATACATCAAGATTCTTTATGCCAACTATGATGATGGAATAGCTGTAATAGAAATGATTGGTGAATGGAATGATACCTTGCATAATGATATCATGCACTTGAAAAGAAATATCATAGAACATATGCTATTGCAAGGAATTAATAAATACATCCTAATTGGGGAAAACATTCTTAATTTTCATGGCTCGGATGATGAGTATTATGCCGAATGGTTTGATGAAGTGGAAAATGGTTGGATAGTTGGCGTAAACTTCCGTGATTTCATCCTAGAGGAGTGGGCACAATTTAATGTAGACACTTATATTAATTGTGGTGGACAATTTGAACATCTTAATTGGAGAACTTTAAAACCACAAGTTTTTTGTGCACGAGTGGAAGAGCATGTGATGAAGAGGTTGGATTTCTAACGCTTTATTCTGGAATAATCATCGCCATTTTATGGACTAAATAATATTTTCCAGACTTTACTTCTTTGCACCTAACTCGCGTTCTGCGCGTTTCTTGTTTTTCAAAAAGCCTGTTTTCTAGCATAAATTTTTGCCCCTGCTTTAATTCCAATAAGCTCATCTCATCAGGATTAATCGGGTCATATTTTTTTAAAGCGCTGGCTAATCGAATATCTGAAAGAGAGGCTGCCTTGGGGTTAATCATATAAATATTTAAGGCTTTAAGAATTTGCTCGGGAAAAATATCTAAGACTTGAAAAGGTCTCATCAATTCTTTAAAAGCATTTTTCCACTCCTTTCCATGTGGGGAAACCCGACCTTTATATTTTTCAAAAACCCAGTGATGTGCTACTTCATGCACATACGTTATTAAGAAAGAGAAAGGGTTAAGATTTTCATTAACAGTAATAATCGCAAAATCTTCATTTGGCTTTTTTCTGAAATCCCCAAGCTTACTATTTCTAGCCTTCGCAATTACAAATCGGAAAGGTTTTTCTTTCCATAAATCGAAAGCCATATCTATCGATTTTTCAGGAACAAAACGACTTATTCTGTCAAATATTTGCTTTTCGTAATGTGTCATAACATATTCAAAATTACATAGAAATTATTTTAAAATTAGCTTTTAACACGGTTAATAGCGTGATTTCATTTTGAAACAAATGAATTTTTCTATGACCTATTCTTTTGTAAATTCCATTTTAAAATGTAACTTCAAAGCCCTCTAATGCTTTTTTAGAATTTAATAAGTCAGAGGTTTGCAAATTCACCAACTTTTTATAATATCATACTCTTAAAACCAGTTAATTATGATTCAAATTATTCCATCCATCGCCATTAAAGACGGTAAAATCATCAGAGTTGAAGGTGCAAACATTAAGGGTGCAAAAGTATATGATGATTCCCCAATTGACGTTGCTAGAAAACTAGAAGATAATGGAATTAAAGTGGTTCATATTGTGGATTTGGATGGTGCTCATAGAGGTTCACCCGTAAATTATCATATTTTAGAAGCCATTCATGGCTACACTGATTTGGAGCTTGATTTCACAGGCGGAATTAATACGGACGGAGATATTAGCAAGGCATACGAATATGGTGCAAATTATATCACAGCTGCCAGTATAGCTGTTGAAAGAAAAGAATTATTTGCTTCATGGATTGTTTCATATGGCCGTGAGAAAATCACCTTAGGAGCTGATGCTTTAAATGGCAAAATTGCCTATAAAGGGTGGATGCAGAACACAGATATTGACATCTTAGAACATATCCGCTATTTCTACGATAGAGGATTAAAGTATGTAAAAACCACTGATATTAGCAAAGAAGGTTCATTATCTGGCCCTGCTTTCGATTTATATCAAAGGATTATAGATGAGTTTCCTGATATCTGCGTATTAGCAAGTGGTGGAGTTCGTAATGTGGATGACATCCGCAAGCTCAACGACATGGGAATATTTGCAGTAATCTTCGGTAAAGCTTATTACGAAGGCAACATCAAGATAGCTGACTTGAAAGAGTTCTTGGTTTAGATTAAATTCTTATAATTATTATACTTCCTATATTGATAAAATAGAATAATTAAAGAATATTATCTTAGAATTTATAGCTTCAGCAGGTTTTTAAATCATCAGTATTTTTTACAGAAGATTATATAAATACGATTATTTAAAACGCAATAGAATGACTACTACTAAGCGGCACGATGAAAAAATAGCCAACATGACTTTCGCTTCAGTGTATCCACACTACCTAACTAAAGTAGAGAAAAAAAATAGAACGGTAGAAGAGTTAACTAAAGTAATTGAATGGCTAACTGGTTTTAATCAAAAACATCAGGCAATCCTTATAGAAGAGAATGTCAGCTTCAAAGATTTTTTTGAAAGGGCGAATGTAAACCCTAATGCCAAACTAATTACCGGAACCATTTGTGGCTACAGGATAGAGAATATTGAAAATGAATTAACACGAAAGGTGAGATACTTAGATAAACTCGTAGATGAATTAGCAAAAGGTAAAAAAATGGAAAAAATTTTGCGAAATTCTTAAAATAAAAATAAATGTCGTTTAGTTATTGCGATCCTCTCAGCCAAAAGGCAGACCAGCCTTTTGGCTGGCTTCTTTTACTCCAATCGGAGAAGGATTGTGCTTGAAGCCTGAAATAAAGCTTCACTAAACGACATTGAAATAAAAAATTGTCAAAAATCATGAAGCATAAAAAAAGCCGAATCAGATAATTCTAATTCGGCTTTTCTATTTTAGTTAACTATAAATTAAGCTCCTGACTTCCGCATTTTAACACCCAAAATTAAATAGCTCAGCTAAATACTTTTGTTCTTGGGTTAAGAGGAGAGTCTTCTTAATTCTTTTACCACTAACAGGCATTATAGCCTGTATTTCAAATATATTTTCAGCTATC
>NZ_DASSWQ010000096.1:0-35776 GCF_035704835.1 Marivirga sp.
ACTTCAAAAGGATGATGAACATATGGAAATCATCTCTTTGGCTCTATTTACAAAAGATGTATCAAAGCTGTTTCATCTGTTATCAAAATTTTTTACCATTAAAAGGGATATATTATGGGGTTTTTAAGGGCTGACTAAATAAGCGGCTTGAGGTAAATCTGATATTGTTATTTGGCCTTCTGAATCAAATGAGTAATCAATTAGATCAAAAAATCCTTCCTCATTGGTCATTTCTCTAAAAGCCTCATCCATAGGAATTAATCCAATCTTAGCTTCAGGATTAAATTCAATAGGCTGACCAGTAGAATTATCTAAAATTCTAACTAATATTTCACCATAATGATCTGCAATATTGATCTCATGCTGAATATCAGTTCCACTAATCACATGAACTTCTTCATTTATTTGAAAATATTCTTCATTATGAGTAAATTCTGCAGAAATGTAATATTCTCCAGCTTCGAACCTGCCAAAATCAACAACGCCATTTTCGTTTGTGTAGTCCACTTCAATTCTATTTTCAGATTGGATATTAAAAAGCGAAATTTTTGCGTCTGAAATCGCTAGACCATTGGCATCTTTAATTATGGTTGAAAGTCCACCATCAGTTCTAAAAAAAATGCTATCAATTTCATCATCTTGACATGATGTGAAAACTATAAGACTTAGCATTAAATAAGCTAAAGGGTTAAGTAAAAATTTTTTCATTATTAATGGTTTTTGATCTGAAAATAATCGCAAACCTAAGAAATTAATACAAGCTCCAAGCTTATTTGAAGAGAAATACTGATATACTATGAATAAAAATTAAAATTCTAACTTAAATATATAAACATATAAAGAAAGATATGGTTTTTTAAAAATTAGATGTTCAAACATGAGTAATTAACTCAAAAAAATCAAATTTAAAAACCATTCTGCAAGTTTGCTCTTTTATCATTAAATAGGTTGACCAAGGGTATTTAAAACAAAACCCTTTTCCAAAGAATAAAAAATTGGAAAAGGGTTCATCTAAATGTTTTATCGTTTTTTTAGATAATCATTCCTGCACCAACAGTTTGCATGGTGAATTCATCAATGATAATTAAGGACCCAGTACTTCTGTTTTTTCGATAAGCATCGTATAATAATGGCTTAGCGGTTTTCAAAGTAATTCTCGCAATATCATTTGCTCCCACTTCTTTATTTTCTTCATTCTTTTCGAGCGTATTTACATTGACTTTATATTTCACTTCCTTCACAATAGCTCTAGCCTCATTAGTGGTGTGTTTTACAATATACTTTCCGCCTAATTTTAAAGGAGTTACATTTAGCCAGCAAACCATCAATTCAATATCTTGGCCGATTATGGGTTGATTATTAACCTTTGCTAACATATCACCACGACTGATATCAATTTCATCTTCTAAAGTCATAGCTACTGACATTGGAGGAAATGCTTCTTTCAGTTCTCCATCCATTGTTTCAATGGTTTTAATCCGTGTAGTAAATCCTGAAGGTAATACGACTACTTCTTCACCTTTACGGAAGATACCTCCACTAACCAATCCGGCATAGCCTCTGAAATCATGATATTCAGTGGACTGTGGACGAATTACCCATTGTATTGGGAATCTTCCATCAATTAAATCTCTATCAGATGCCACTTGCACATTTTCTAAAGTCCAAAGTAAAGAAGGTCCTTTATACCAATCCATATGCTCAGACTTATCCACAACATTATCTCCGTTTAGAGCGGAAATTGGAATAAATCTGATATCTGGAATTTCCAATTTTGCATCGAAACTTAAATACTCTTTCTTGATTCGCTCAAAAACTTCTTCTTTATAGTCAACCAAATCCATTTTGTTGATACAAACAATCACATGTTTGATTTGCAAAAGGGAAGCAATGAATGAATGTCTTTTTGTTTGTTCGATTACACCTTTACGGGCATCTATTAAAATGATAGCAAGATTCACATTTGATGCACCCGTCACCATATTACGAGTATATTGTACGTGACCAGGAGTATCGGCTATGATGAATTTTCTTTTTGGTGTAGCAAAATATCGGTAGGCTACATCAATGGTAATGCCTTGCTCACGCTCAGCTTTTAAGCCATCTGTCAATAAAGCAAGGTTCACGTGCTCATCGCCACGACTTTTGCTCGATTTCTCAACCGCTTCGATTTGATCCTCGAAAATTGATTTAGTATCGTACATCAAACGACCAATCAATGTACTCTTTCCATCATCAACACTGCCCGCAGTGGAAAAGCGCAGGAGGTCCATATCCAAGTATCCGGCCGTATCTGTTTTTTTGTATTCTTCTGTGTCTCGCATCTATAAATTTCTTATTATAACTTAAGTCTTTCCTGTGAAGTCTTGAATCTAGACTCTTGGTTCTAAAATCTCTTTCTAAAAATATCCTTGTTTCTTTCTATCTTCCATAGCAGCTTCCGATCTCTTATCATCAGCTCGTCCGCCTCTTTCAGTTTGTCTGGCGGCTGCTACTTCCTCAATAATTTTATCTAAAGTATCCGCCCCTGACTCAACAGCTCCTGTGATTGTCATACAACCTAACGTCCTATAGCGAATAGTTTTTTCTTCGTACTGCTCACCATCCAAAAGAGTGTTAAAAGGAGATTTCGCTATCAAGACGCCATTTCTTTTTACCACATCTCTTTTATGAGAGAAATAAATACTAGGCAAATCAATTTTTTCTTTTTTGATATATTGCCACACGTCCATTTCCGTCCAGTTGCTGATAGGAAATATTCGGAATGATTCACCTGGCGCTTTTCTGCCATTGTAAAGATTCCATAGTTCAGGACGCTGATTTTTCGGGTCCCATTGGCCAAAATCATCTCTGTGTGAGAAGAATCTTTCTTTTGCCCTCGCTTTTTCCTCATCTCTTCTACCTCCACCAAAAGCAGCATCATATTGACCTTCTTCCAGTTTTTCTAATAAAGTAATAGATTGTAAGGTGTTTCTACTTGGATTTAAACCTTTTTCTTCTGCTGCTGTTCCTTTGTCAATTGAATCTTGAACTAGACCCACATCCAAATTCACTTTATATTTTTCCGCCAAATTATCTCGGAATTCCAATGCTTCAGGGAAATTATGGCCTGTGTCTATGTGCAATAATGGAAAAGGAATTTTAGCTGGCCAAAAGGCTTTTTGCGCTAAATGCACCATCGTAATGGAATCTTTTCCACCAGAAAACAAAATGACTGGTTTTTCAAACTGAGCTGCTACCTCACGGAAAATGTAAATAGCTTCTGATTCTAATTGATCTAAATGTGATAAGTTGTAAGATGACATATTTATTAATTCAAAATTTTATTTCTTCTATGATGATTTACCTTTTGGTTCGGATTTTCCAACAACTCAATAGAGTTCTCTATTAATTACTAAAAGGCATTTTTTAATGTTTAATTCTTTCTATAATTGCTTTAACTAATTCTTGATGGCTTTCTTCCAAACCTTGATTAGCAGTATCCACTGATACATCTGGGCTTTTAGGCACATCAAATGGAGCACTTACTCCTGTAAAATCAGGAATTTCTCCTTTTCTAGCTTTTGCATAGAGCCCTTTCACATCTCTTTCTTCACAAACCTCCACAGGGCAATCTACATAAACCTCCACATAACCATCTCCGATTATTTCTTTAGCCATTTTACGGATATCGTCTGTAGGGCTTATAAAGGAACAGATGGTTACAAGACCCGCATTCATAAATAACTTTGCTGTTTCCGCTGCTCTTCTAATATTTTCTGTTCTGTCTTCTGGGCTAAATCCCAAATTATTATTGATGCCCGTTCTCATGTTGTCACCATCAAGCAATTGCGTAAGAAAACCTTCTTCATGTAAGCTGTTTTCTAATGCTCTTGCAAGGGTACTTTTTCCAGAACCTGACAAGCCAACCATCCAAATAACAATGGACTTTTGATTGAGCATTTTTTCTTTGTCGGAACGGCTCAAAATTGTATCGAAAATGGGATAAATATTTTTCAAACTCATATAATTTTAAGCAAAGTTAATAGGATAAAATTATAGTTATAAGCATTTCTTACGTAATTTTGCACTTGTCTATAAATATTTAAACTCTATTGGGTTTGTAGGCTAATAGAGGGCGATTTTGAAGAAAAAAAATTTAGAAAATTCTGGTTAGGAATTGAAAATCAAGAAGAATGGGTATGAAAATTGAGAATTTAGTAGAAGAAGTTAAAATTATTGCCAAAAATGCGGGGGCAGCAATCATGAATATTTATACAGATGCAGACCTCAGCAAAGTGGTAGATTATAAAGCAGATGATAGTCCATTGACCCTAGCAGATGAAGCTGCAGATAAGGTTATAAAAAAAGGCTTGGAAGAGCTTTCAGTTCAATATCCAATCCTATCAGAAGAAGGCAAAAAAATGTCTTATGAAGAAAGAAAAGACTGGGACACTTTCTGGTTGGTTGATCCATTAGATGGCACTAAAGAATTCATCAAAAAAAATGGGCAGTTTACAGTAAATATTGCATTAATAAAAGACCATTTCACCATAATGGGCGTCATTTATGTTCCTGCAACTGATACCTTTTATTATGGAAGCGAATTAGGTGCTTTTAAAGAAGAGGGTGGGGAAAAAACTGAATTGAAAGTAAATAATAAAAACACAGATAGAATAGCTGTAAGAAGCGCATCACATGCATCTCCTGAAGAGGATGAATTATTAGCTAAATATGATGTGAAAGACAGTATTTCTAAAGGAAGCTCCTTAAAATTTTGCTTGGTAGCGGAAGGTAAAGCAGATATTTACTATAGACATGGGCCAACAATGGAATGGGACACTGGCGCAGGACAGGCGATTTTAGAAGCAGCAGGAGGGAAAGTTTTTACAGGCAATGAAGAAAAAGAGCGATTCGATTATAACAAAGAAAACTTATTGAACGGTAGCTTTTTGTGTTTGGGGTTTTGAGAAAGTAGGATGATGGATGACGGATGAGGGGTGTGTGAATGAACACGCACACATCTCTGATCTATTATATAGCAATTTGTATAAGTAGAGTAATTACAAGGATACTACTTGAAATCTTCGTGAGTTATTTCAAAACAACCATATGCTTTATTATTTATAAAATTAATAATTTCCTCTTCTTGAGTTAGAATGATTTTAGCAATTTGGATTGTTAATAAATTTCCTAATCTTAACCATATTATTTTTGGGGGAAACCCATAAACCGAATTAAGGTCATTGAAATCTGAATCCTGCGTTACAATGGTTAAATTTGATTTTTTAGCAAATTCCCAAATCTCTTTATCTGTAGCATTAATTAATCCTTCACTTTTTATAGTTGTTGCATCAGAAAATCTATCAGGGAGTTCTTTTAATATTCTATGAGATATGTTTTGGTCAAAGATCAACCTCATACAGTAACATGGTATGTTTTATTTTCTCTATTTGCTGCAAAACTAAGAGCCGCATAAATATCTTCTTTAGTTAATTCATCAAAATCTTTTAGAATTTCTTGTATGGTCATTCCAGAAGCTAACCACCCTAAAATATCGCTTACTGTAATGCGCATTCCTCGAATACAGGGTTTTCCACCCCTCTTACCTGATTCAATTGTTATTATATTTTTATATTCTACCATATCCATTCTTTTTTTAAATATAATCAAATTCAATTTAATAACGAATTAACAATTTTACAGGTTTTTTTATTTGGAAATAGGCTTTTTAGTTAATCTTCATTCTTAAAATTAAAGACAGCAAAAGTCAATCTATCTTCATTCTGATTTTCAATTGCAATACATAACCCTTTCGGAGCAAGCAGAATAAAGCGAGGATCATATTTCTTTGGGAGTGGCAGTTCCTGCAATAGATTGAAGTCTTCATCTAAGATGGAAATATAAGTGTTTTTGGAATTGAAGATACTTATTTTGCTTATATCCACTTTTGATAAATCAGCTGAAGATGGTGATTGAGAAAACCTGTAATATAATTTCCTGTATGGATCATATTCTATTCGGTAGAATGAAGGAGAGCTTATAAAAAATTTCATCATTTTGAATCCATTAGCTTCTGGATCTTTCCAGTATGCAGGTTCTTCTACATTTTTGGAAGGTACAGAAAATGAGTCCGTTTCTTGGAAGTCTGTTAGATATAACTTTTTGGAAGCGGGAAATGAAATTACTGCTTTTCCAGTATTTGAATTATAAGTATGATACGGAAAGCTGTGATACAGTCCCCATAATTTACTTTGATATCTTTTTGGATAAGGAATTTGATAATCAATAGCTCCTGATATCAAATTCAGTTTTATGAATACATGTGAATCGTAAAAATCAGTTTCGAGCGGATTGGCATCGGGGAGTCCTGCTAAGGCAACTATAGAATCAGAAAGAATTAATAATGGATTTGTAGACTGCAAAATTGGTTTTATGCTATTGTCTGTATCTTTAGGACGCCCAGTGAAATCTAATTCTCCTTGAAACAATTTATAATTTTGAAGACGCTTTCCATTACTGTTAATTAAAGCTAAACTATAAGTTGCACTACTGAGTACGAATATTGAATCCATTGATTTCACGTGAATACCATATGGTTTTCCGATATTATTTGGGCCTTGAGTGTAGAGTTTGGTTTTCTTAACAACATTTCCGATTTCAAAATCAAACCAGATTATTTCATCGGTAGGCTTATTAAATACTATCAAGTACCTATTATTCTCCGCCTCAAAATATTGAAAGGTGTTGGATTCTTTGGAAATGGTAGAGTCAATCGAAAAATGAATCTCCTTTATCTTATAATCTTGAATATCACCATCTGCGGATTTTCCATTCTCACAGGAATAGAAAATGGAAGAGATAAACAAAATGAAAAGTACAGATTTAGAACGGTAATTAAGGATTGATTTAATTAAGCTGATATTCATAAATAGAAGATATCTAAGTAAAAAGAGGTTTTTATTCCTCCTGATATTCTAACAAATCACCAGGTTGACAATCTAAAGCTTTGCAAATGGCTTCCAAAGTGGAAAAGCGGATGGCTTTGGCTTTGCTTGTTTTAAGAATTGAGAGATTGGCTACCGTTACCCCAATTTTTTCTGCTAATTCTTTGGATTGCATTTTTCGCTTAGCCAACATCACATCTACATTAACAACTATCGGCATGGCTTATATGGTTAATTCGTTATCCTGAAGCAATCGATGTCCCTCTTTGAAAACTTGAGTCAAAATGATGGCGCCAAATGCAAAAAACACATAATTAAATTCAATACCGACACCAATTTTATCTGGGCTAAGTTTTATGAATTTTATGATAACGAGTAGAACTGAAAGCTGGCTGATTTTATAAAAAGCACTAATATTATCTTTTGTAAATGTTTTGAGGCTGTGAATATTTTTTACAATATCAATTCCATATCCAAGAATATTAAAGAGCAATACAAGAACTGTAATGTTTTGCAATACTATGAAGAATGCTAGCCAAGGACTAATTGTGGTTAAATCTATGATACTAAGCCCACTTTGATTTGATACCAGCTCTTGTGATTGAATTATTAATTTTTCCAATGAATGGTTGTTTAATAAGGAGCCAATAAAAATTAAGATTTGTAGAGATGCAATTAAGGCAATTAAAACTCGGAATACTTGCATGATAATCGCACTAGCGGATAAAATGACATTCTTTTTCATAGTCTTAGGATTTTATAATCGTAAAACTATATATAATTATTGATAAACAGTAATTATTTATCGTAAATATTCATTTCAATTCTAAATTCCACTTCTATATTTTCATTTACCTTCACCATTCCGAAGAATTTTTCAGGGGCTTCTAAGCCAAAATCGGTGATGCATAAATCCATAGTGGCAGTAGAAATCAATTTGTTATTGTTGAGTTTGTTGTTGAGGTTGACCGTATAAAATTGCTTTTCACCTGCCATTTCTATCATAATATGAGCAGTTTTGTTATCAGTGATTTTCTTAAGCTGAAAAATAATGAAAGGATAATTTTCATATAACAATCGAAAGTATAACTGAAGACCGTATGGAGGGAGATATATTTACTGAGGTTGAACCAGACAGCATCTACAATGTTGTGTTTGAAAAATATGAATTTGAAGATTAAATTAATTAGAAAACCTTGCTGACCCGCATCTGCAAGGTTTTTATTTCCTCTTTTCACCACCCATCAAAAATTTATACAATTAAAATTTTCTTTATTGCACGTTTAATTTTTTAAGATACATTTGTAAAAAAATTAATATCAACGTGCATATACTCACAGCAAAGAACCTCAATAAAACATTTCATCAAAATGTAGCGCTCCACAATGTGGATTTAGAAATCCCTAAACAATCTATTTTTGGATTATTAGGGCCAAATGGAGCTGGAAAAAGTACTTTCATTCGAATTGTTAATCAAATTATAAATGCTGATTCTGGCCAAATTCAAATCAATGGCGAAGATTTAGCAGCAAAACACATTGGCACTATTGGCTATTTACCAGAAGAAAGAGGCTTATATAAAAAGATGAAAGTTGGAGACCAACTTCTATATCTAGCTCAATTAAAAGGTCTTCCTAAAAAAGAAGCTGTTCAAAAAATAAAATCATGGTTAGAAAGATTTGAAGCATCCGATTGGTTGAACAAGAAAATAGAGGATCTTTCCAAAGGGATGCAGCAAAAAGTGCAATTTATCTCCACCGTAATGCACGAACCAGAACTCATTATTTTGGATGAACCCTTTTCTGGCTTTGACCCGATCAATGCGAATTTAATAAAAGACGAAATCCTACGTCTCAGGGAAAAAGGCAGTACCATTATTTTCAGTACCCACCGCATGGAATCTGTGGAGGAAATGTGCGATTATATCGCTTTAATTAATAAATCTGAGAAGATTTTAGATGGAGAAAAGTCTAAGATTAAAAACGACTTTAAATCAAATCAGTTCACATTAGTACACAGAGGCAACGGAATTTCTACTAATGAAACGTTTAATTTGGAAAGTAAAGTAACATTTGGAGAGGGGCTTCATAAATCTACTTTGAAATTACTTTCTGGTGCTTCATCTAATCAGTTACTACAAGAATTGCTTAACCAGAAAGTTGATATTGTTTCTTTCCAAGAGGACATTCCTTCAATCAACGATATTTTCATCCAATTGGTAAAAGGAGATAAACAAAATACACCCACTTCATAACCTTAAATTAACGAACAGATGAGTAAGATTGGCTTAGTAATTAAAAGGGAATTTGACAGCAGAGTAAAAAAGAAAAGCTTTTTACTGGCGACCATTTTGGTTCCTTTATTGTTTCCTGCAATCATAGGCGGGATGATATATTTTGCGATTCAAGAATCAAAAAATGCAGAGCAGGAAAAAGTTTATGTCATAGATGAGGCAGGAGAGTTTAATTTTGAAAATGATAACAAATATGCTTTTGAAGAATTGAACCTTGGTTTAGAAGAAGCCAAAGTAGCCTTTACGGAGAGTGAAGCATATGCATTACTCTATTTGCCTGCAATTGACTTGGCAAATCCAGCAGGAATTGTAATGTATGCTAAAAAGAATCCAAGCCTTCAGGCGAGTTCCTATTTTGAAAATCAAATAGAATCGCAGATCCGCGATAGAAAACTAAAAAGCAGTGGAATAAGTGAAGAAGAACTTGATAAATTAAAAACCAACATCAGTTTAAGTACAATAAATGTTTCAGACACTGGTGAGGAAAAAGCAAGTAGTGCTGGTGTGGCTTACGGAATCGCTTATGCGTTCAGTTTCTTGGTTTATATGTTTGTGCTTATTTACGGAACACAAATTATGCAGGGAGTGATTGAGGAGAAGTCAAGCAAAATTGTAGAAATTATAGTTTCTTCTGTAAAACCTTTTCAGCTTATGATTGGAAAAGTAATTGGAGTGGCATCCGTTGGTTTGCTTCAGTTTGCCATTTGGGTAGTATTAATTTTCGCACTTTCAGCTGGGGTTTTCGCTATTTTTGATTTTAATCCTGCAGACATGCAAACAGCTCAAGAAAGTATGTCAGGTATGAATGGTAATTCATCTGCACAAGCAGCCATAATGGAAAATTCTAAAGTTGGAGAAATTTTAAATGTAGTCTATGATATTCCATATGCATATTATATTTCCGTTTTCGCTTTTTTCTTTATAAGTGGATATTTGCTTTATGGGGCGTTATTTGCAGCAGTGGGCTCTGCTGTGGATAATATTACTGATGCTCAACAATTTACTATGCCTATCACTATGCCCATGATAATTGGTTTTTTAGGAACATTTATGTTTGTTATGCCTGAGCCAGATGGAAATGTGAGCTTTTGGTTATCCATCATTCCATTTACGGCCCCAGTTGCTATGATGGCTCGAGTTGCTTTTGGTGTTCCTGCTTGGGAATTAGCCCTAAGTATGGGTCTGATGGTGGTAGGATTTCTGTTCACCATTTGGATGGCGGGTAGAATTTACAGAATAGGAATTTTAATGCATGGCACAAAAGTGAATTATAAAACCTTGCTGAAGTGGGTTAAAACCAATAGTTAGAAACCACAAATGAAATCTGTCAAGTTTTAAATTCTATTTTGCAATAGCTTGACAGATTTCACTAATTTCTTTTAACATTAAAATAAATCTTATATAAAAGTTTCACAGCCTTATTTTTAGCTACCTTCAATGAAAAGATGGCAAAAATACAGTGATAGGCGTTTTACAAATAGTGATTTATAGTTTTGGAGGGATATTGATTTTCATTAGTCTATTACCTTTAATTCGTCATGACCATTGGACTTTTAGAATTTTCGAGTTCCCAAGAGTTCAGAAGTGGGTTTTGAATATTATGATTCTTGTTGCATCAATTTTAATTTTTCCTGATGATGCTTATTTTTCTTTTGGTTTTATCTTATTACTGGTAGCTAATCTGCTCTATTTAAGCTATCAAATTTATCCTTACTTGCCTATTGCTCAAAAGCAAATGGAATCTGTTGCCCAAAATAAGCGACCCAATATCAAATTGTTGATTGCAAATGTCTATCAAGAAAACCGAAAATGGGGGAAGTTAATTGATATGGTGCAAGGAGAGCAAGCTGATGTTGTGCTTTTGGTCGAAACTGACGAATGGTGGAAAAATAAATGCTGTGATACTTTTGGAAATGACTATAAATATCAAGTTTTAGAAAACAGAGAGAACACCTATGGGATGCTACTTTTCTCAAAACTAGAATTAAAAAACACACAAATTCATTATTGGGTTAAAGATGAAATTCCTTCCATAGAAACCGATATTCAGATAGATAATCGCTTTATCAAATTATACGCGATTCATCCTGAGCCTCCTGTTCCTTCTCAAAACCCCAAATCTACAGCGCGTGATGCAGAGATTTTATTAGTTGGGCAGAAGACTAAAGCTGATCAAGTTCCGACTATCGTTGCGGGAGATTTAAATGATGTGGCTTGGAGTTATACATCGGAATTATTCTTAAAAATTAGTGGTCTTTTAGATCCAAGAAGAGGGAGAGGCCTTTTTAGTTCTTTTCATGCCAAGCATTGGTATGCACGTTGGCCATTAGATCATGTCTTTTGTTCAGGACATTTTCGTTTGCAAAAAATAAGGAGGATGGGCGATATTGGGTCAGATCATTTTCCAATTTTACTACAATTATTTCTGGCTAAAACGGATGACGATAGTGAAGAACTAGAGAACTCAGAGGAGGATGAAAGCCTGAGTAAGGAAAAAATTAATAAAGCTTAATTTTCGAATTTTTCAAAAATAAAAGTGGTCATTTGCAGCTTTCCATTCTCATCTTTTGCTGAGAGTTCTAGCTTTAGAAAATCATTATCAACTGATTTAACCTGGATAAAAGTACCGTCTTCACGATAAAAATAACCGTCTTGACTTGAACCAACCGATTCGAAATTACAGATACGAGGCCAAAATTTATTTTCAGAACCAATTCTAGACATGAGGTTCTCAGAAATTAATAAAGAAAACTCAAGGCCTAAATGTTCTTCGTTAGCATGATTTTTAGAATCAATGCATACCCACATTCCTTTTATATCGTTTATTAAATTTTGAGATTTGATTTGCATAACAATTAATCTTTAGTCAGAGATAATTTTCTCCATCGATTACCAAAGTGATCCATTTTTCTTTTGGTAATGTTTTGGGATTCTATTGATTGGTCAACACCTGAGTACTTAATTTTTACTTCCCTTATGGGAGTGGCTTCTGATATATTTTCGAGAGAGATACCAATATTGCCAGGTGAGTGTGTAGGCACCCACCAAAAGGCAATAATTGATATAACTAAGAAAAACTTCATTCCCCAAACTTTAGGTAAATGTCATGGAATTCTTCTCTTTTGACAATACCTATATATAAGTATTTATTGACAGATTGATGGATTTTGATAAGAATATTGATTATTGACCAATTTTATTGGATGGTATTCTTATTTTTATGTAATTAATACATAATTAGTTTCAAGAGTTTCAAGCAGTAAAAATTCTTCAATATGAGGCTTATTAAAAATCACCGTTGATAGAAGGGGTTACAAAGCAGTTTTTGATACTGGAAGTTCAAAAAATCGCATAAAATGAGGTTATATGAAATACATTTTTAAATTTTCAATTATAAAAATACTTGCACTTATTTTTTTAATTAGCGTGAACCAAACCACTTTCGCTCAGAACGCCTCATTCGAAGAAGCTTTTAAAGTATTAGAAAGTAGTTTAACAGTTTATTTTGATGCGCAATTATCTTCCGAAATTGATACGACATCAAGCAGCGGAAGAAACGCATTATACGCTGAAAAGCAGCTAGTTAAAGCGAAGATTGAACTGATAAAGTCAGATCTTGAGAAAGGAGATGTTTACTTATCCTTGGATTCACCGAACAGTGCTGTTTTAGTTTCTTTAGTGTACTCTATGCTCGTTTTCGAAGAGTTGGATTTAAAATTCGTAGAGCAGTTTCTAAATGCAATGTTTAATAAAAAAATGCTGAATCAAGATGATAAAAGATGTATTATAGGTGCGCTTGAGGAGTATAAAGTGGCTCAAACAAGTTTTAAGGATTTTTCAAAGAAAGAAAATGCTAACGAAATTCAATTATATTTTTCTTCTATATCAGGGTTTTTTAAAGGGTGTATTTCTAAATCGTATTAATAGTTAGTTTAGGTAATCATCTTACTCTGTATAGAACACCCTCTTAACGCGCTCGCTGATATTGGTAAGTATTTCATATGGAATGGTATCTATAGCACTTGCCATGTCTGAAATATTGGGGTTGTCGCCAAAAATAATCACTTCATCACCTGCATTACAATCGATATTTGAAACATCAACCATGGTCATATCCATACAAACATTCCCAATTACTGGAGCTAATTTTCCATTTATGAGAACTTTTCCAATTCCTTGACTGAACTTTCGATTGAATCCATCTGCATATCCAATCGATATAGTGGCAGTTTTCATGTCTTCATTTGCATATCCTTTTCTTGCGTAGCCAATAGTTTCTCCTTTTTTTATTTTTTTTACTTGGGAGATAACGGTTTTCAAGATGGAGACAGATTTAAGATGATTACTATGAATCCCTGTAGGATCTACGCCATATAATCCGATTCCAAGTCTAACCATATCAAATTGATAATCTGGAAAACGGCTAATGCCTGGGCTATTCAATAAATGAAGCAAAGGTTTATATCCAATAAAGTCGATGATTTCATCCGCAGATTTTTTAAAAGACATGGCTTGCTGAGCAGAAAAACCATTATGAATTGCCTCATCCGATGCGGCCAAGTGACTAAATATGGAGGCCACTTTTAGTTGAGGATTCTGTTTTAGCAATTCTTTTAAAAGCCCTTTTTCATTTGACTCAAAACCAAGTCTATGCATCCCTGTATCCAGTTTCAGATGGATTTTTAGTTTACTTTTTTGATTTTTAGTATAACTGGCATAATCTTTAAATATACTTTCGCTATAAAGCTCTGGCTCAAGATTATATTGATGCAAAAGGTCAAATGAGCGTGGGTCAGGATTCATGACCATTATAGGTAGCTCAATGCCGTGTTGGCGTAAAACAACTCCTTCATCTGCGTAGGCAACGGCTAAGTAATCCACATTTTGAAATTCTAACCAATTGGCAATTTCATGGCTGCTGCTCCCATAAGCAAAAGCTTTCACCATAACCATGGTTTTTACATTGGGTTTTAACCTTGACCTGTAGAAATTGAGATTATGAGTTATTTTATTCAGGTCAATCTCTAATATTGTTCCGTGAATTTTTTGTTCTAATCTTTGAACTATGTATTCAAAACTAAATTTTCTTGCTCCTTTAATGAGGATTAATGCTTCCCGAAACGAATTTTCTTTTTCATAATCTAGAAAAGAAATAGTATCAGAGAAGAAAATTGTTGCTCCGTCATAAGTTTTTTCGAGTAATTTAATTGCATTTCCAATTCCTATAACTAAATCTAATTGTTCAGAAGCTAGTCTTTCTGATAATTGCCGATAAAGAACCTCAGGACTTAATCCTGTTTCAAGTAAATCTGATAATATGAGAATCCTTTTTTGATATTGCTTTTGTTGGGCAAAAAATTGAAGAGCTGTATCAAGACCAACCAAATCGTTATTGTAGGAATCGTCAACCAAATACGTATTATTCTTGCCTTTTTTGGTTTCCAGCCTCATGTTGAGAGACCGAATATCGTTTAGTGTATTTTGAATAATTTTTATCGGGAAGCCTTCGTGTAGCAATAGTAGAAGACAATGTGTAATATTTTCTAAGGAAGCGTAATCTTTAAATGGTACCTGAAAAATGTGAAATTGGTCATGAAACGGAATTCTTATAGCAGTCCCATTTTCTCTTTCTTCAGTTTCTACAAAGTAGTTCGAGGTATTATCTTCAAAAGACCACCCTATAAATTCTTTTTCTTCCAATTTGGGGAGATTATGCAGGGCATTTGAAATTTCTGGAAAATCCTTGCAAAATATTATGGTAGATGAATCTTTAAATAACTGAGCTTTTTGGTGGGCTTTTTCCTCCAAACTCGGAAAACCTTCGTCATGTGCAGTTCCTAAATTGGTGTAAATACCAATTTTTGGTTTAATAATCGCTTCCAGCTTTTCCATTTCACCCACTTTGGAAATTCCCGCTTCAATAATCGCATAATCTTGATAATGATTTAAATGCCAAAGCGATAATGGAACGCCAACTTGTGAATTATAACTTCTTGGACTTCTATAAACGGAGTAAACAGACTCTATTAGTTTTCCAAGCCATTCTTTTACGATAGTTTTTCCATTACTTCCTGTTATACTGATTTGGGTTCCTTTGAATTTTTTTCTTTTATATCCAGCTAATGCCTGAAGGGCTTCAATACTATTATCGGCTTTAAAGATGTTGGCTTCCGGAAAATTTGAAACAGCAATTTCTTTATCTACAATGAAGTTTCTGATTCCTTTAAAATAAAGTTCCTCAATAAACTTATGACCGTCATGGCGGTCACCTTTTATAGCGATAAATAAATTCTTGGTGTTGACTACAGTATTTCTACTGTCTATGAAAATATTCTCAATATGGGTTTCTTTTCGGAGTTGGGTAATTTCTCCATTTAAAACTTTGGATAGAGATGAGAATTCAATTTTCAAGGATGGAATGAATTATTAATGTTAACTATAAAAAAAAGCTTGTTTAAAAGTCTACTGCTAACTATTTGCTAACAATATCAAGACCTATGATACTATAGGTCCATAAACTTTTAAACAAGCTTAAGAAAATTTATTCTCCAGCAGCAGTTTCTGGCTTTGCAGAAAGATTTTCTAGAACTTCTTTCAATGGAACTCTTGTACCATCTTTGTAAGGAACAATCCAAGCTTCTTTAACGCCCATTTTTCTCAAGGTCTTTTTGAATTTATCAGCTTCCCAATAATCTCTGAATCTACCTAAAGTAATTCTTTGAAGACCCTCTTCTGTAGTTTCACCACTGAAGTTCGGATTATTCTTGAAATATTCTGACATATCAATATTTTCAAAAGCGCCTACTTGCACTTTAAACCAAGTTCCACTTTCATCTAAAGCTTCTGGCTCTTCATTTTGAGCGTTTTTCGCTTTACTTGCCATTTCGTTTGCTCTTTGTCTTTGAGCTTCGGCCATTGCTTTAGCTTCTTGAGCCTCTGCTTTAGCTGCCGCAATTTCAGCATTTTTGTTACTCAACTGATCTTGAAGATTTTCTACTTGAGAATTTAGGCTGGCAACAGAATTTTTAAGGCTTTCATTTTCTTCAACCATAGCCTTCATTTGCTCAGGATTTCTTTTGAGCTCCTTAGCCATCTTTTTCATTTCTTTCTTTTCTGCTCTACTCAATTGAGCGGAAACGGAGAAAGCCATGCAAAAAATCATCAGGATGGCGATTATACTTATCTTGCTTTTCATATCTATGTAATTCGGTTTATTCAATTTTATTCAACTAAAGTAAGTAAATAACTATTATAAAGACAAATAATACTATTTATTGTTTTTCAAACTGCCAATCATATCTTCAGGTTTTACCCATTCATCAAATTCCTCAGCAGTCAGATATCCTAGATTAATTGCTTCTTCTTTAAGTCTAGTACCATTTTCATGTGCTGTTTTAGCAATTTTAGCGGCCTTTTCGTAACCAATTTTTGTATTTAAAGCAGTTACCAACATTAAAGAATTATCCAAATGTTCTTTTATTCTTTCATAATTAGGCTCAATTCCAACGGCACAATTTTCATTAAATGACACACAAGCGTCACCAATTAATCGAGCAGATTGTAAAAAGTTGGCTGCCATTACTGGTTTGAATACATTCAGCTCATAATGACCTTGCGTTCCACCAACTGTTATGGCTACATCATTTCCCATTACCTGAGCGCAAACCATAGTTAAAGCTTCCGCTTGCGTAGGATTTACTTTTCCTGGCATAATAGATGAACCTGGCTCGTTGGCCGGAATAATGATTTCTCCAATTCCAGATCTTGGACCTGAAGCCAGCATTCTTATATCATTTCCAATTTTATTTAGAGAAACGGCTATTTGTTTCAATGCACCATGAGATTCCACTATAGCATCATGAGCAGCTAAAGCCTCAAATTTGTTTTCGGCAGTTCTGAAAGGTAATCCTGAAAATTCCGCAATTTTTTCAGCCACTAATTCAGCATATCCATCAGGGGTATTAATTCCAGTTCCCACCGCAGTTCCACCTAATGCAATCTCAGATAAGTGATCCAAAGTATTTTTCAAGGCTTTTATACCGTGATTTAATTGAGAAACATAACCCGAAAATTCTTGACCAATTGTTAAAGGAGTAGCATCCATTAAATGGGTTCTACCAATTTTAACTACTTTTTCAAAAGCTTTTGATTTTTCTGCAAGTGTATCTCTTAACTTTTCAATTCCAGGAATAGTGGTTTCAATCACCATTTTGTAGCATGCAATGTGCATACCTGTTGGGAACGTATCATTTGATGATTGTGATTTGTTAACATCATCATTGGGATGCACTATTTGTTCATCATCATAAGTTTTACCTGCTAAAATTTGTGCTCGGTTCGAGACCACTTCATTGACATTCATATTTGATTGAGTGCCTGATCCAGTTTGCCAAATAACCAGTGGAAATTGGTCATTGTGCTTATTGTCCAATATTTCATCACACACTTTGGAGATTAAATCTCTTTTCTCTTGGCTTAAAACACCTAATTTATGGTTAGTATGAGCAGCAGCCTTTTTTAGATAAGCAAATCCATGTACAATTTCTAAGGGCATGCTTGCTTCAGCACCTATTTTAAAATTATTTCTACTTCTCTCAGTTTGGGCACCCCAATACTTATCAGCGGGTACTTTTACTTCACCCATTGTGTCTTTTTCAATCCTGTATTCCATTATCAAATGTTTTTTCGATTAATACTGTAAAATTACAACTAATCATATGAATTGCTATGATTAACTGCTAAAATACCACTATAAATAAATTAAAAAAATGAAAGTAAATACCTAATAAGTTATAAAAAAATAGCTTTTCATGTATGGTTCTAATATTTTTGTTGTTCAACAACACAAAAAATTAAATGAACAACATCTACAGAAGGTTGATGCTCAGTTTGCTTATGATATTTGTTTGCGTATTAACTGTCAGCTACTGTCATCAAATTAAAGAAGGAGGAAAAAAAGTAATGTCGTCTATAAGGAGTATTTCAAATGTATCTGCAGCCTATGCAGTATTTCCTTAATGCAAGATTTTATTTATTGTTAATATTCTATTTATTATGTATTCAAGATATAATAGGAGGACAATTATTTCCTAGAATTTATACAATCCGCTTAAATTTTTGATTAGAGTTTCTCCAAAAAACTCATTACTGTCTCAATCAGAATCCTGAAAGTCACTTCTATCAAATAATTTTAGCTTTATTTAAGCAATTTATAGTCTATCCCACTTACTATATAATAGTTCTCTTCATGCCTTTAATAAGGTGATTCGCATTTTTTTCATTTTATTTAAATCTAATCTAAATAAAATTGCTTTTTTATTTGTAACCAATCTAAATAAAATTAATTTTGCGTCATCATTAGAATCAATCTAAATACAAATATTAATTTTACACAAATGAAAAACTTAAGATTACTAGGATTAGCACTATTGGCAGCTTTTGCCTTCACCGCATGTGATGATGAAAATACAGCTGGTGAAAACGGAAACTATGATATTCCAACGACTTATGATTTTGAAAATGTTAGTTATACTGGTCAAATTCAAAGACTTGACATGCTAGATGAGTTAACTACTTACATGAAGACCGCTAACAATGGAGCAGTTTTGGATGCTCAGGTTATGTTAAATATGTTTGCCAATGAAAACGATGCTTTTGCAAACGATGAATTGAATGCTGCAGACACAAAAGAACTTGAGAACAAAACAGTAGCAGCAGATATAGAACTTTTTAAAGGGTTCATTAATGATTTTGCTGCGGCAACTGCTGAGGCTAACGGTGGAGTTGGAAGCAATGGCGTTCCTGGTGTAGTAACTTCACCAAATGATGCATCAAAGAAATATTTTTTCGATGCAAATGGCTTTGAGCACATCCAGTTAATTGAAAAAGGGTTAATGGGTTCATGCTTTTACTTTCAAGGGAATTCTATTTATCTAGGTGCTGATAAAATGAATGTAGATAATGAAACCATAGAAGAAGGAAAAGGAACTGCTATGGAGCATCATTGGGACGAGGCTTTTGGTTATTTGGGTGTTCCTACTGATTTTCCTACAACTACTGATGGAGCAAGATTCTGGGGAAAATATGCAAACGGAAGAGATGCACTATTAGGCTCGAATGAAGCTATTATGAACGCATTTATTACGGGTAGAGCAGCGATTTCAAATAAAGATTTGGAAACAAGAGATGAACAAATTGAAATCATCAGAAATGAATGGGAAAGAGTTTCTGCTGGTACTGCTGTTCATTATTTAAATGCAGCTAATGCAGCTTTTGCAGACGATGCAGTAAGAAATCATACTTTATCAGAAGCTTGGGCATTTATCCACGCATTGAAATATAATCCAAACAAAAAATTGACCAACACTGAAGTTCAGGGGATTTTGGCAGAATTAGGAACAAATTTTTACGAAATCACACCTGACAATATCAATTCAGCAAAAGCTACTTTAGTGGCAGCATATGGATTTGAAGATATTCAAGATCGATTATAATTAAGTAAAAAGCATTAAGCAATTAAGCCGAAGGGCTGATAGCTTAATGCTTTAATTTAAGTGCTTGCAGCCTTTGATTTTCTTAGCTGCAGATTCAACATTTGACAAAATAGAATCAGATGAAAAATTTAAAATTTTCTTTCTTCATACTAGTACTATCTACTTTCACTGCCTGCGATCCTGAATCAGGCAGTGAAAAAGTAGATTTTGATAGAGAAGCATTTCTTATCAATATGGCTGATAATGTTATTCAGCCATCCATTGAGGACTTTGCATCCAAAACGGCTAATCTTTCAACTGCAACAACTTCTTTTTCAAGCGATATTTCATTTGAGAATCTTCAAGAATTAAGAATTAGCTTAAAAGCGGCTTGGTTAAGCTATCAACACTTAGCTTTTGTTCATGTTGGTCCAGTTTCTACCGTCAATTTGAGGGATAGGGTAAATATATTTCCGAGCAATCCACAATTAATTGAAGAAAATATTTCGTCTCAAAATTATGTGTTAGGATCTGCTTCAAATGTTTCCGCTAAAGGATTTCCTACTTTAGATTATCTGCTTTTTGGTACTGCAAATTCTGATGAGGAAATTGTCGCCTATTTTGAAGATGTGAATCAAGGACAGAATAGAATACAATATTTAACAGATGTAGTGGCTGACATTCAATCGGCAGCTACTAGAATGGCAGAAGGTTGGGCAGATTATAGAATGACCTTTATTGGTAACACCGGAACTGATGTCGGAAGCGGTACAAGCCTTTTAGTAAACGAATATAACTTTCAATTCGATATCAGAATTAAGAATGCTAAAATTGGATTTCCTTCAGGAGGAAACCCCCGTACTGGTGGAGTTGTAAAACCAGAAATTGTAGAAGCGTACTATTCGGGTTGGTCTGGAGAATTAGCTGAAAAGGCAGTAGCTTCTTCCATTGCAGTATTTAAAGGGGAGAATTTTATTTCTGAAAATGATGGTCTTGGTCTTGATGATTATTTAGTTGCTTTAGATGCCAGAGATAGAAATGATAATCTGTTAAGTGAGGCTATCATTAATCAATCACTCGCAGCATTAGCGGAAATGGAGAAAATTGATGCTCCATATAGTGAAGTTGCTGCAGTTGAAGGGGGCCAATTAGTTGATGTTTACAATGCTTTGCAAACGGTAATTCCTTTAATTAAAGTTGATATGACTTCTTCTTTATCGGTTTCAATTACTTTTCAGGATAATGACGGTGACTAATGGGTTGCTAACATATCGTTACAATCTACCTAAACACATTGCGCCATTAGCTACTTTCAGAGTAGCTTTTGGTTTTATGATGCTTGCTTCCATAATTCGGTTTTGGACGAATGGATGGATAGACAAACAGTACATTGAGCCTGAGTTTTATTTTCCTTATTATGGCTTTGAATGGATAAAATCTTGGGGAGACCCTGGAATGTACCTCCTTTTTGCCTTAATGGGGTTTGCTGCAATAGGAATTGCATTAGGGGCATTTTATAGATTTAGCGCCACATTATTTTTCTTAAGTTTTACCTATGTTGAGTTGATTGATAAAACCAATTACCTCAATCATTACTATTTTGTAAGCATCATTGCGTTTTTACTGATTTTAGTTCCAGCAAATAAAGCATACTCCATAGATGCTTGGCGCAAAAAAAAGCAGGAATTTCACGTGCCAGCCTGGAGCATTCATATTATCATTTTACAATTAAGCATTGTCTATTTCTTTGCAGGATTAGCCAAATTACAATCTGACTGGTTGTTAGAAGCACTGCCATTAAAAATATGGTTGCCATCAAGAGCAGATACTCCAATTATCGGATTTCTTTTAGATTACAAATGGACGGCTTTTATTTTTAGCTGGTTTGGCGCATTTTATGATTTGACAATTCCATTTTTTCTTCTTTGGAAAAGAACGCGAGTAGTTGCTTATTTAACCGTCATTGCTTTTCATTTCATGACTGCTGCACTTTTTCAAATCGGGATGTTTCCATACATTATGGTAGTCAGTACCTTAATCTTTTTCTCAGAAGATTATCACAAAAAAGTATGGGTCAAATTATTTCCGAAAAGGGAAGAAGAATTACCAAAATCAACTGCATTTAATACACCAGTTATTATAAAATATTTTTTAGTCATTTATTTCAGCCTGCAAATTCTATTGCCTTTTCGCTATATACTTTATCCTGGTAAGCTATTTTGGACTGAACAAGGCTATAGGTTTTCATGGAGAGTAATGCTAATGGAGAAAGTTGGTTATTCACAATTCTCTGTAAACATTCCAGAAATAAATAAATCATTTGAAGTATTACCATCACAATATTTAACCTCCGTTCAGGAAAAAATGATGAATACGCAACCAGATATGCTTTTACAGTTTGCTCATTTTTTGAGGGATAAATTTCAGTTAAAATATAATGCAGAAGTAGAAGTTTTTGTGGAAAGCTATGCCACAATAAATGGAAAGGGGAGTAGACCATTCATCAATCCAAATGTAAATTTGGCCACCATTAAAAAGGGTTATCAACATAAAAACTGGGTACTGCCCTATAATCAATGAAGAAGCAATATATCCATATTACCATTTTATTGATTAGTATTTTTTCTAATTCATTATTTGCACAAGGCATCAAAGGAACCATTATTGATTCAGAAAGTAAAAAAGGAATTGAGCTTGCTGAAATTTTTGTTTTGGATAGCAAGTATAATGCAGTTTCGGATGAAAAAGGCAATTATGAATTGAATTTACCTGAAGGAGATTATAAAATTGCCGCCTTTTATTTGGGAAGACAAAGTGAAATCAAAGAAATTGAAATTGAAAATGACTGGCAGACCATTAATTTTTCTTTAGAGCCGTTATTTGAAACTTTGGAGGAAGTGAAAGCCATTGGGAGGAAATCAGAGGTGTTTAGTGTCAATAGATTGAATTCAGTGAAGGGGACGTTAATTTATGAAGCCAAGAAAAATGAAGTTATTTCTATTGACCAAATAAACGGTAATCTTGCTACCAATAATGCCCGACAAGTTTTTGCTAAAGTTCCAGGTTTAAATATTTGGGAAAGTGATGCGGGTGGCCTTCAATTAGGAATTGGCGGAAGAGGTTTAAACCCAAATAGAACTTCCAATTTCAATACAAGACAAAATGGTTATGATATTTCTGCCGATCCATTAGGTTATCCTGAGAGTTATTATACGCCACCAGTTGAAGCTTTATCTAAAATAGAAGTTGTAAGGGGAGCAGCTTCTCTTCAATATGGTTCGCAGTTTGGAGGAATGATTAACTTCATTATGAAAAAAGCACCAGAGGGAAAACCAATTCAGTTTCATACTAGAAATACGGTTGGCTCTTTTAATTTATTAAGTTCTTACAACAGCCTTTCTGGCAATACAGAAAAGATGGATTATTTTGTCTACTATCAAAGAAAGCAGGGAGATGGTTTTAGAGAAAATGAATCTTTCGAGTCAAATAGTTTTTTTGCAGATGTTAATTTTGAAATAGCTGATAGGTTATACCTAAGTTTTGAGTTTACACATATGGATTATTTAGCTCAGCAGGCAGGTGGTTTAACGGACAGAATGTTTGAGGAAGACCCTAGGCAATCCGTAAGAGAGCGTAATTGGTTCGGAATTGACTGGAATATTCCAGCATTGATTTTAGATTATAAAATTAACGATAAAACGAAGTTAAATTGGAAAACATTTGGATTAGTAGGCTCAAGAAAAGCTTTAGGAAATTTAGAAAGAGTTACCCAAGTAGATTTTCCAGAGGAAGAAAGAAATTTGTTGTGGGATGATTTTGAAAACTTTGGATCTGAGTTACGCCTTTTGCATCGCTACGATTTCATGGGTCAAATTCAAGCCTTAGCGATTGGCGCCAGATATTTTCAAGGTAATACCCAACAGCGACAAGGATTAGGACCTGCAGGTTTTGAAGCTGACTTTCAATTTAATAATCCAAATAATCTAGAAGATTTAGCATTTCGATATCCTTCGGAGAACGTGGCTTTTTTTGCTGAAAACATCATAAATATCAGCAGTAATTTAAGTATAACACCAGGTTTAAGATGGGAATATATTAGCACAAATAGTACAGGCTATTATCGAAATATGGTGGAGGATTTAGCTGGAAACGTTATTTTTGATACCACTATCAATGAATCTAAAAACCTTGATCGTTCTTTTATGCTAGCTGGATTAGGAGTGAGCTATAAAACTAAGGCAGATTTAGAAGTATATGGAAATATCTCTATGAATTACAGAGGCATAAATTTCAATGATTTAAGAGTCAATAATACGAATATCTTGGTTGATCCAAATTTGAAAGATGAAAGTGGGTATAATGCTGATTTAGGTTTTAGAGGGAATTATAGTGATTTTCTCAATTTTGACTGGAGTTTATTTTATTTGGCATATAATGACAGATTAGGTGCTTTACTTCGATATGATGACGCAATTGATGGTTTTCCAAGAGTTTACAGATATAGAACGAATGTTGGAAATGCGGCTATCGCTGGCATGGAATCCTATACGGAAATGAATTGGAGTAAATTCCTTAATCCAAAACCTATTCACGAGTTTTCCACTTTTCTAAATGCAGCATTCATCAGGGGAAGATACGCAGAAGATAATATGGAAAGCTCCATATCTGGAAATAAAGTAGAATTAGTTCCTGATGTAAATATCAAAACAGGAATCCACTATAAATGGAAAAGCCTTTCTTCCACTTTACAATTCACCTATTTAAGTGAGCAATACACGGAGGCCACTAATGCTGAAAGAACTTCAACTGGAGTAGATGGAATAATTCCTTCATTTCATGTTTTGGATTTAAGTGCTAAGTATAAATATAAGTTTGCTCAGCTAGAAGCAGGAGTTAATAATTTAACCAACAATTACTATTTCACTAGAAGGGCAACAGGATATCCTGGCCCTGGAATAATTCCATCAGCAGGAAGAAATTTTTATGTAACACTGGATTTGAAGTTTTAAGGATATTTTGATTTAGGAAAAATCTCGCCAGACCAAAAAAATTTTCTCATAGAGCGCAGGACGGAGGACTAAACAGCAGGCCAGTGTTCGGATAAGCGGTGCAGCATTGTTTTGTCTTGACTTTTCCCAAAGGGATGCCGATGGCGTTGTTTCTTTATTGTCAAGTCCTCAAAGTCTTTTAACTGAACCTCAAAAAAGATAACAAAATGCCTCCGTTCTACAGGAAATGTTTGGTGGATAAATAGCGTTTCGCTATTTTCTAT
Source organism: Marivirga sp. (assembly GCF_035704835.1). Taxonomy (GTDB): domain Bacteria; phylum Bacteroidota; class Bacteroidia; order Cytophagales; family Cyclobacteriaceae; genus Marivirga. The sequence continues at coordinate 24,964 of NZ_DASSWQ010000096.1, forward strand.
TGTTTTCTTCCATTTCTTTTGTGGTTAAATTTCCAGCTTTAGCTGGTTTCAGCTTGACTAAAGACCCATTTTTTGAAGTTATTCTGCTACTAAAACACTTTAATGAATTACCTTAAATAAGACATAAAGAAGAATTTTTCCACAATTTCCGTTTTCATGAGAAACCTAATTTAATTCATTATATCTAAAACAACTGGTCAAATGGTCATTTACCAACCCACAAGCTTGCATATGAGCATATATTATTGTGCTACCCACAAATTTAAATCCTCGCTTTTTTAAGTCTTTGCTTAATGCATCCGATTCTGGAGAAGTAGCAGGTGCATCCTTCATGGATTTTAAATGATTGGTGATCGGTTTGTGATTCACAAAGGACCAGATGTATTTGTTAAAGCTTCCAAATTCTTTTTGCACTTCCAGAAATTTCTGTGCATTGATTACAGTCGCGTTTACTTTTAATTTATTGCGAATTATTCCTGGATTTTGTAAAAGCTCCTCAATTTTTGATTGGTCAAATTCAGCAACTTTCTTAGCATCAAAATTCGCAAAGAGTTTTCTGTAATTTTCTCTCTTTTTTAAAACAGTTGCCCAGCTTAAGCCTGCTTGTGCTCCTTCTAGTATTAAGAATTCGAAGTGTGTTTGGTCATCATGAACAGGCACTCCCCATTCTTTATCATGATATTCAATGTATTGGTCAAAGCCCAGGCACCAGGGACATCTTCCTTTGTCAGTGGACATAACTTGCCGCATTTATGTCAATGGTAGTTCCTGTGGCATGATCCATTAAACCAGACATTAACATTGCAATAGTTGGAGAAATATCTTCAGGTTCTGTTAATTTGCTTAGGGCAATATCATTCAAAGCAAAATCTTCTCCATATTGGTCAATGAATTGCTTTGCCATATCGGTTCTAACAAAACCTGGAGCAATAGTAAAGGCTTTAATGTTCTGTTTCCCGAAAGCCCTGGCAATGGATTTGGTCAAGGAAACAACGGCACCCTTAGAAGTGGCATATGCCAGATAATCAGCAGTATCGCCTCTAAAAGCTGCCCGAGAGGAAATATTTACAATCCTTCCTCCGTTTTCCTGCTTTTGAAATTGGACTACACTCCTTTTACATAATAAACCTACTGCATTCACATTAACGTCCATGGTTTTCAACCAATCATCGGTCCAATCCACTGCATTTTTATTAATATCAGAAGATAGAGCAATTCCTGCATTATTTACTATTCCATCTAATCGACCATCAAAATACTCTAGCGTTTCGCTAAACAGTCGAGCTACTTCCATGGAGCCCGATAAATCGGCTTTAATCAGATGAATACTAGAACCCAATTCTTTCTTAAGTTTCTGAGCTGATTCTTCATTTCTATTATAATGCGCCACCACTAGAGCGCCACATTCTACTAAAGTTCTGGTAATCGCTGCACCAATACCTCGGGTTCCGCCTGTAACTAATATATGTTGATGCGTACAATCAATTTTCATAATGATAGGAGTGATGGTTAATACATTTCAATTTACTAAAAAATATAATCTATTAAAGGGTTAAGTTATAAATCATTGGGCTGCATCAGCTTCAAAGTATATGATTTCACCTTCTTCAATTTCTAAATTGATTTGTAAAGGATTACAGCAGACTTCGCAGTCTTCTATGTAAGATTGTGGTGAGACGCTTAAATCAACCAGCATGCTGATTTCCTGAAAGCAATGTGGGCAGTGGAAAAAATGTTCTAGCATATTATTTATTTTCTAAATGATAAGAGTGCTCTTTGCACAGGTAGCTCCATAAATTTATATAATATTACAGCTATAACATTTAAGCATAGAAAACGGATAAGCAAATTACTGGAAATATGAAAATAGATAAATTCAGAAAAGTAGCCCACGTGAATCAGATAAAATGCATAGGCCGAATTTCCCATAAGAATCATAAATGGGGATGATATAAATGTAGAGAAATAGGTTTTTTCAGAACAGAGTCCTATTAAAAATAGTCCAATTGAAAAGGGAAGGAAAATATGATTTAAGACTAATCCAATGGGATGATTGATGCCATATGAATTTTCCTGACTTTGAAAGCTAGAAATGATAACTAGAATAATAAAATAACTGATAGCCCCAGTAAGTGTTGGCCTGATTCTGAGCATTTTTTCAGACTTTTTAGAATACCATAATTGCCCTATCAATGCTCCAATAGTAAATTCAGACACTCTTCCAAAAAAGGTATAAATCATCAAGAAATCGAAATCCGTCAAAAATCCATGAAAAGAAATAGTAGAAAAGGAATACATTAAAACTAAGCCAAAAAGAAAAATCGACAGAGGCCAGAAGATAAACCAATATTTATATTTTCTGATCCAAAGAAAAAATAAAGGTACGCTAATGTAAAAGAGTAATTGAACAGAAATAGTCCAGGCTTGGGCTACATATGAAAATTTAAACTCTTGGAAATAGCTTTGCAAAAGAAGAAATGAAAGAATAAACGATTTTAAAGTTTCCCATTGCCAGATAGCTGCTATCACAAGCAAAACCCAATATAAAGGTAGTAATCTGGCCAAGCGTTTTTGTAGAAAATGGTAAAATGAAAATTGACCTTCTCTATATTTTTTGAAATATAAAATGTAGGTCAAAGAACCACTAATTGTAAAGAAGATACCCACGTGAAATTCTTTAAAAATGGCGCTTAACCATTCAGTTTTTACTTCATTGGAAATATGATGTAAAAAAATCATCCATGCTGCAATAATCCTTATTCCCGCTAGTGCTGGAAAGAAAATCTTATTTTTTACTGTTCGCATTCTTGCAGCAATTTAGGATTAAAACCCTATTATAAAAAAGAGATAAAAGCGAGGAATTTGAATTTTGTAAGTCTTAATAAAACAGAATTTCATAAGCATCGTTTTGACCTATATGAAAAATTTATACTTAACAATCGCGAGTTTATTTATTTTAATTCATGTTTCAAATGCTCAAGTGGGAGATGTTTTTCCAGAAATGGTTGGAACCAGTTTAACGGATGAGGAGATCACAGTACCTTCTGCAACGCAAGATAAAATGACCCTAATTGGAATCGCATTCAGTAAAAAAGCAGAAGATGATTTACAAACTTGGTTTCAACCAGTTTGGGAGAAATTTATTAGAGAAGCAGATCCTAATGCATTAATTCCTGAAATGAAACCTGATGTCAATGTAGTCTTTATTCCTATGTTTACTGGTTTAAAAAGAGGTGCTTCTGGTTCTGCAATTAAGAAAATGCAAAAAGATGTGGATACGAAACTTCATCCGCATGTGATAGTGTATAGTGGGAAAATGGGTGATTATGAAGATCAATTAAACATGACTGAAAAGGATCAACCGTATTTCTTTGTGGTAAATAAAGCTGGTGAAATCATATATGCTACAGCAGGAAGGTCTTCTATGAAAAAACTGAATGAGGTAGAGGAGATGGTGACTGATTACTAAATTACGTCTAAATATTTCAGCAGGTCAAGAAGTAAATTATACAAGCCAAAAATTGCCATTGCCAAAATTAATATGGCTATAAACCCTTTTCTGAAAGGAGTATTTTCACTTTGAGACTTTACGTTTTTCATTACTAAGCAATAACTGTTAATGCTCCTTTAATTATTTCGGCTTTTACCTCTTTACATTCTCCTTTTAATTCACCGTCAATTTGTAGTAGTTCAGCTTCCTGACATGTAATCTTAGCTTCCTTAACTTTATAGATCTTTACATATGGAGAATTTTTAATATTTCCTAAAAACGATTCTAAGGTTAAGGAAATTAAATCTTTTACTGGAATAGGTTTGAAAACCACTAACTCAAAGGAGCCATCATCCATTTTGCTATCAGGATTTATGACAGCGCCTGTTCCATAACTCGATGCGTTTGCCAAAACAATCATCTCAGCTTTTATCGTTTTCACAGATTCGTTAAATTCAATTTGGAATTCAGTCGTTTTTTTCTCCATCAATGACCCAAAAAATGATTTAGCATAAGACAGCATTCCTCTTTCACCGCTCTCCTCAAAGTCTTTAATCATTTGTGCATTAAAGCCCACATCACTCAAGTGCAAACAGATAAATTCTTCATTTATGCGGATTACGTCCATTGATATGGTTCTACCCAACATCAATAACTCCAGACTTTCTTCCACATCATCTTCTATATCCAATTCATGAGCAAGTCCGTTAGCAGAGCCCAAGGGAACAATGGCTAATTGTGTTGAGGAGTTTATAATAATCTGAGCCACGAGATTTACCGTACCATCACCTCCGCAAGCAACTAAGGTATCAGCTTTAAAATTCGACTGCTTTTCCTGGATTTTTTCTTTATCATTTTCGCCAGATGTATAGAAAAGCGCATATTCCTTACTATTTTTATCACAGGCAATAGAAATTTGCTTTTCTAATCTGGATTTGTCATTATTACCTGACTTTGGATTGATGATAAAAAGTAGCTTTTTCGGTTGCATTAAAAATTAAAATTAAAAACTATTCTACGTTCATTAAATATACGATTTGCCCTTTACTTAAAACGATTATTAGGTATCATTTCTCCTCCTAAAATTGTTCCTTTTATGGGCTATGGAAATCAAAATCTGATTTACTTAAAGGGCGGTGTGTTGGAAAACCGACCTGATTTTGATTCGAAAGTCACAGATAAAATAATAAAAAATTTCAGGATAATGCTTTCCCGCTATCTAAGCTCACCCATTCCTGAAATGAAAGTACAAATTTCTTTAGGAGAAGAAAATTTTTTTACCCAGACTGATGAATACGGATATTTTAGCGCTTGGGTTGAGCCTTCCAAATCTTTTGAAGCAGGGTGGCATAGTGTTATTTACAGCCTCAAAAATGAAAACAACGAAATTTATAAAGCCAAAGGGGAGTTTTTGATAGTAGGTAAAGATGCTGAATTTGCCACCATTTCAGATATTGATGACACTATTTTAGTTTCCCATGCCACGCAATTGTATAAGAAATTCCGCCTCATCATGACCAAAAATGCCAAAACGCGTTTACCTTTTGAGGGCGTAGCTGAATTTTATCAAAAGCTTAAGGCTCATGAAAATCCATTTTTCTATGTCAGCAGTAGTGAGTGGAATTTATATGATTTTCTTTTAGACTTCTTCACAATCCAAAATATTCCAAAAGGGCCATTCCTTCTGCAAGAGTATAAATCTGGCTTACGCGATTTGCTTTTCACAGGCGGAGGAAGCCATCAGCACAAGCAAGATAAGATAAGGAGATTAATGCTGCTCTTTCCCAAGCTTAATTTTATTTTAATTGGCGATAGCGGACAACGAGATACTGAAATTTACCGACAGATATTGCATGAATTTTCGAGTAGAATATTAGCTGTTTATATCCGAAAAATCGGCAAAAAAGATGATTTCGATGAGACAACTACAAAAGAGTTTGAAGAAAAGGGCGTGCCATTGCTGATGTTGGAGAATACGGAGGAGGCCGAAAATCATGCCAAAAAATCTGGCTTCATTATGAAATAAAGCCAGATTTAAAACATCATTTTTTTAATCTTTATCCTTTCTAAAATAAAATTTCAGTGAATAGTACAAACTATTCGTATTGCTCCTATAACGATATGTAAATTCATCGTTAAACTTCACATCACGTAAAGGAGAATTTAAGCCCATCAAATATTTTACTTCTAATCCAAATCGCCATTTTTTTACTTCAGCGCCTATCGCTAAATGATGCACAAAAGGCACCATAGGATTTTCCTCTACAAACTTTTTGGCTACCTCAAATCTTCGCCTATTATTTTGCAGCCAATAGTCATCAAAATCAGATGCATGTAAAGTTTTGTCCTGATGATGAAAATACTGCACCTCATACCCTGCAAATACCCGTGTATCTAATCCCCTATTAAGATGAATAGCGGGTAGAATACCAAGACTGAAAACGTTGTAGGATGTAATAAATAAACCGGCTTGAGGAGCAAAACCACCTGGTGGATTGTAATCAAATGGCGTTATAAAAAGAGATCTCTTTAAGTAATTTAGCTCTGTTGTTAAACTAACAAAAGGTATGTTTTGTAAAGGATGTTCAAAAAAAACACCTCCATGTATAAATTGCGGCATGTAAATATCCCACAGAGATATATCAATTCGCACATCTATATCGTTGTACCTCCCACTTTCATTACCAATCATTTGATAATTATAAAGCCCCAGTTTGAGTCCATAATTCCATTGGTTTTGGGCTTTAGTGCTTTGAACAATAAATGTAACAATCAACCCAATTAATGCTATTCTAATTATCTTCATTTTTTCTAAAATAAAATTTCAGTGAATAGTACAAGCTATTGGTATAGCTTCTATAAGGATAAGTAAATTCATCATTAAACTTTACGCTTCGCAAGGGAGAATTTAAGCCCATCAAATATTTTACTTCTAATCCAAATCGCCATTTTTTTACTTCCGCCCCTATCGCTAAGTGATGCACAAAAGGCACCATAGGATTTTCTTCTACAAACTTCTTAGCTACTTCAAACCTCCGCCTATTACTTTGCAGCCAATAGTCATCAAAATCAGAGGCATGTAAAGTTTTGTCCTGATGATGAAAATACTGCACCTCATACCCTGCAAATACCCGAGTTTCTAATCCCCTATTCAGATGGATAGCGGGTAAGATCCCAAAACTAAAAGTACGGTAGTTAGTAAAAAACAATCCAGACTGCGGCCCAAATGGGCTATCTGGATTGTAATCAATTGGCGTGATAAAAAGGTATCTTTTCAAGTAGCTTAGTTCTGTGGTTAAACTAACAAAAGGTATGCTGTAGATGGGATGCTCGAAGAAAACACTTGCATGTGGAAATCGAGGTTTATAAATATCCCATTGAGCAATATCAATTCGCACATCTATATCATTGTACCTCCCACTTTCATTACCAATCATTTGATAATTGTACATCCCAATTTTTAAACCATAGTTAATTTGGTCTTGGGCACTTGCGGAGGTTATTGTGAGGAAACCAACTGATAGAGTTAAGAAAAGCAGAACTTTTAAAAACTTCATTAAACTAACTGTAAAGTTAAAATTAGAAAACTATAGAATAAATATAATGTTTTAATCTTTTTATCAAAAGCTTAGATTTTATCTTAGTGATGTGAATCAGATAAGATAATGCTAATTATTTGCAAACACATTCTTAAACAAAGCGTTAGACCCTTAAACTTAATCAAAAAATAAAATTATGGGACTTAAAATAGGAGATACCGCACCAAATTTTCAAGCGGACACCACGGAAGGGAAAATTGATTTTCATCAATGGTTAGGAGATAGCTGGGGGATATTATATTCTCATCCGGCAGATTTTACACCAGTTTGTACTACGGAGATTGGAAGAACAGCTCAATTGAAGGATGAATTCGCAAAACGTAATACTAAAGTAGCAGTTGTTAGTGTAGATGATGTAAAATCTCATCATGAATGGAAGAAAGATGTAAATGAAACACAAAACACCTCAGTTGAATTTCCAATTATAGGGGATGAGGAAAGAAAAGTGGCAAATTTGTATGATATGATTCATGAGAATGCATCCGCTACCGCTACAGTACGTTCGGTGTTCTTTATAGGGCCAGATAAAAAAATCAAAGCAAGTATTACTTATCCGGCAAGCACTGGAAGAAATTTCACAGAAATTTTAAGAGTTATTGATTCATTACAGCTTACCGCTAAGCATCAAGTGGCTACGCCTGCCGACTGGAAGTATGGTGAGGATGTCATTATCACTCCAGCTGTTAAAGATGAAGAAATTGCAGCTAAATTTCCAAAAGGGCATACAGTAATTAAGCCTTATTTGAGAACTACTCCTCAACCAGAGTAAAGTAAAATTTGAAATTGCTTAATCTGAAAACTGAAGTTAGCGCTTCGGTTTTTTGTTGGAATAATTTAATCTTCATCCACTAGCTAGCCCTTGCATAGGTATGCCCCAAGGGCTAATCTTCACATGATTTTAAGTCTTATTCCTATTTTCTTCGGTAAAGTTAAAGAAGTGCTTTTTATTGATTTAAAAGCACATTTTTATTTTTTTAAGGTGTCCCAGAATGTAGATGTACCCATTAAATCTTCAATCTTTGTATTCTTATTGCACTCTTAATTCTTCATACTTTTTCCAATGATGAAAAAGTATGCAAAAAATCTAGGTAAAATGATGCTTCCACCCTCAAAAGCCAACGCAGGCCCGCCATTTTACCCTCCAGCCCGCTTTTTTCGCTTTAGGCGAAAATGGGGGAGTTAATCTTTAATGAATTTATAAATTGTATACCATTTTATCAAATCCTAATTTTTTATCCGTTCGACTTGTTTTTATATCCTTGTAAATTATTTTACTTGGCTCTGTTATAGATAAAAGTTGCTAATATCGCAAATTTGTCGTATCTTTGTAATAATCAATTAGATACGTCATGGCTAAAGCAAAACTAAATATCCTAAAAGAATTACAGAATCTTGAAGAAAAAGAGTTAAAAATTATATCCAAAAATATTGCTGAACTTTTAGCCAAGGCAAGCGCAAAACACAATCAAATAGTAGAGGAAATCAACGAGGGTAAAGAGCGTGGTTGTCCGTCATGTGGCTCGGTTTCCATTATTAGATTTGGCTTTCTTCAAAACCGTAACAGGTTTAGATGTAAAGACTGTAAAAAGACCTTCACTGACCTTACAGGAACAGCTATGTCATACATCAAGAAAAAGCATCTATGGGAGCAATATATCTATTTAATGGTCGAAGGTAATTCTTTACGTGATATCACTAAAAAGATGGATATATCACTTAAAACAGCTTTTGATTGGAGACATAAAATCCTGACTGCCTTTGACGAACTTAACAAATCTAAATTTGAAGGAATTGTTGAGGTAGATGATGTTTGGTTTCTGAAAAGTGAAAAAGGAAAACGTGGCTTAGAAAAGCCAAGAAAACGTGGTGGTACTAATAGAAGAGGAGATAATGATGATCAAGGTAAGGTATTATTCTCTGTTGATAGGTCGAAAAATATGGATTTAACTACTGCTTGTATGGGTAGGTTGAAACGTAAAGATTTAGATAGAATCTTAGGTAGTAGAATAAATGGTGAAAGCAATATTTTATGCTCGGATAAGCACCCGTCTATCAAGTCATTTGCTAAGACTCATGGCTTAACTCATTATCGTATAGATGCGACTAAAAAGCAATATTCTATCAAAAAAATATACCATGTAAATAATCTCAATAACCTTGCTAAGAGGTTTAAAGAGTATATCAAACCATTCAACGGTGTTGCTACCAAGTATCTTCAAAATTATTTAAATCTATTCAGGTTTGTTGAACTATTCAAAAACAAAGAAAGTATGATAAATGAATTCTATCATGCTTCCATAACTGATAAGCTTACCTTAAACAGATATTCAAACCTTGAACAACGGTATCAGAATTTAATTACTTAAATGACCTTCAATTCTAACTGCTGATATGTCAAAGTATTTTTTATCTTTTTCAATCAGGATAAATTTTCTATTAGTATTAATTGCTGATATTGCCGTAGTTCCACTCCCTGAACAATTATCTAAAATAACATCACCCTCATTTGAGTATGTTCGGATTAAATATTCGAAAAGTGCCACTGGTTTTTGAGTGGGATGTAGTTTATCTTTATCTCTATTGAAACGTAAAATAGTTTTAGGATACCTTTCTCCTTTATTCTCCGTCTTGACTATTTTATCCCACTTAGTACCGTAGTTTTGAGTTAGACTTCCTTTTGTCGCAATATATGGTTCACCCACTTCCATTTGCGGAAAATAATTCATAGCCTTACTTTTATTTTTAACATACGATGCTGATGCTTTTGAGAAAATTAAAATATTTTCATGTGATTTTAAAGGTGCGAAATTAGAGTTTAGATGTCCTGTTCCCATTTCTTTTTCCCATATCCACTCATATTTTAACATACATAGATTAGAACATCCCAAAACTTTATCAAATGGTGTTTGAGCCGTTAATATTATAGCAGAATTATCTTTTATAATCCTATTATATTCTTCCCATAAAATAGTTAAATTAATAACGGAATCCCACTTATTTCTTGTAGTTCCGTAAGGTAAATCACATAAAATCATATCCACTGACTTATCATGAATATTCTTCATTACTTGTAAACAATCACCATTATATAATTCACCATTCTTAAATTTTTTAACCATTTAATACTCATATTTCTTACTTATATTGAGTATTGTTTATTAGTTTTAAATTCAAGCTGAATAATTTATAAACTTTTATCTATAACAGAGCCTTTTACTTTAATTAAATGTGGCGGCCCAGCTAGGAAAGCAGTGGTTTTTTTGTTGAAATAATTAAAACTCCTCATCCATGGGCTAGGCCATGCATAGGCACGCCCCACGGGCTAATGCTCACAAGATTTTAAGCTCAGTCTGATTATGAAAAGAAATAGAATTGGCCTAAAATACAAAAAGCCTCTCATTACTGAGAAGCTTTTGTTCCAGGAAGCGGGTTTACGGATCAATCTGAAAATCTGGGGAGAAGTATTTTTCAAGCATATATTTTAGAGAGTCTGTAAAGGAAAAAGGATACGTTTTTCACACCTCTGAATTGAGAGCGAAAAGCTTTTATCTTGGCATTGAATGATTCAGCTGCTGCATTGGTACTTCTTCTTTCAAAGAAATTCAGGATTGTTTGATAATGGTTTTGAATTGTCCTAGATACGGTGTTGAAGCTTTTAAACCCTGCTTTTTCTACTTGATCATACCATCTGGCCAGTTTGAGATAGGCAACACCCTTATCTTTT
>NZ_DASSWQ010000033.1:0-4840 GCF_035704835.1 Marivirga sp.
TATTTTTCAATTCCCATTATTTCAACTAATTTAGAAGGAATTAAAAATATACTAAATACAACATCAGCTATCAAATCATATATGAAAGGTCATCAAATCACTAAGATTCCCAATCAAAACGATTGATAGCATGACGTTGTGGCACATATAAAACAAGACTATGCAACTAATAATAGGAAATACTCAATATTCTACGAAACCACCAAATATTTGCCCGCACTGTCACGTGACAAATAATCCTTCACAGAAATTTCAATCACCAACTCAGGACACCGATGGAAGTAATTGTAATCTACAAGTGTGGCAATGTGCAAATCACGATTGCAGAAAGCTTTTTGGCGTGGTTTACAAAGTTTTAAATAAGGAAGTTCAAATAACCAATGTTCTAAATGGGCTACCAAAAGGACCAGATTGGCCAAAACCCATCTTAGAATTAAGAAATGGTAATTCAATAGATAGTCAGGAACCAACCCAATCAAAATTCATCAAAACCTATTTGCAGAGTCTTGAAGCTGAATCGTATGGTCTTGACGAAATTGCAGGAATGGGTTATAGGAAAGCCATAGAGTATCTAGTAAAGGATTGGGCAATACAGAATAATCCTGAACAGAAAGAACAGATTCTTGGAAAATGGTTGGGTTCAACAATCTCTGAATATTACTCAGGCGACCTAAAAGAAATTTTGGAAAGAGCGACTTGGTTAGGGAATGACCAAGCACACTACAATAAATTATTTGAAGACTACGATATTGGAATTCTTAAGGAATTAATTGACTTAATAATGGTCGAATTGGATAGAGAACACAAGAAGAAACACTACATAGAAACAATTCAAAAAAGAAAATAAAAATACGTGCCACAACAACGCATATAGCTTATGGCGGGTGAACGGCTGTCAGCAAGGTTTTCGCTCCGCAGTCAACTTTGGTTTCGGTGGACAGGAAAGTGCTTCGAAACCGCCACAAGCCATATGCAAACCGTTGTAGAGCATTAAATACCACAAACATTTATGAAAAATACTATCATTCACACTCTACTTTTCTTACTTTTTGCTTCAGCTTCGGCTAATTCTCAATCTGTAGAACCATCTATAGAGATTATTAGAGAAAATTACGTTGAGATACGAAATAAAATGAATACAATAAAGAAAAAGACAATTAATGCCTCAGGAGAAGATTCTAATGACCCTCAATCCGGTCACCGGAATGAATTTGTACTTTATATACAAGATAGTGATACTCTTCTTATTCAGGAATTTAATATTAATGACGAGGGAGGTCCTTATTCACTTTCTGTCACTGAAGTTTATTATAAGGATTCCCAACCCTTCTTCTATTTCAATAAATATTATGCCTCATGGGAGTCAAGCATGACTGAAACTAGACTATATATTAAAAATGATACTGTAATTAAGAAGCTTAAGAAAAAATATCAATTACATTGGAAAAAAATACCTAATTATGATCTATTGCAAGTGAAGTCTGACACCATTCCTAACAAAGAAGTAGATATTTCAAAATATGAAATTGGTGGAGTCCATTACGTGAAGAATAGTTTAAACAGATTAACTAAATAGTTACGCTCTACAACATAGCATAAAACCCATTTGCTTACTCATTTCATAGTTGGGATTTCTGCATATGTCCCGCAATTTATGCTTCCGCTTCGTGGTAACTTCATCAACGGAGGACCTGCCTTTGCCAGCAGGCAGGCCTGACATTGTAGGGCTCACTAGCTTTTCAAGTAACTTCGTCAACTCAATTATTTGCTATCATCGGGCCGACTGTGTTTTACTCGGCTGACTGGACACGAGGACATCACTTTAATCAACATTCTGCCTTGGTGGAAACCGCATAAATTGCTTAGATTAGCTTTTCATAGCTTACATTGGCAAACAGGTTTTATGTAGGCGTTGTGTGTAATTAAAAGTTATGGCAGAATTTGACCCTACAGAAAGAATCGGAGTAAATGCAACCGAAAGAATTTTCCTTAAGGACTTTGGATGGATATTTCGAGATCAACCCATTTCAGACATGGGTATCGATGCACACGTAGAAATTACACAAGATGGAAATCCGACAGGAAAACTAATCTCACTACAAATAAAAACAGGTCCTAGTCATTTTAAGATTGATGATGAAAAGCTTACCTATTATGGTAAACTGAGGCATTTAGAATATTGGGTTAATCATTCCTTGCCAGTCATCCTGATAGGCCACTTGCCTGAAACAGAAGAGACATTTTGGGCTTTAGTACTATCTAAGAACATTGTTAGAACAAAAAAAAGATGGAAAATTGAAATTTCCAAGACTCAGATTTTAGAGTCAAAATTCAAAGATGATTTATCTAAAATTGGAGAAGGAACAGAAGAAATGATTAAAAAGCGAAAGCTTTTTATAGACAAGCCACTTATGGATATAATACATAATGGTGGAAAGGTTTCAGTTGTTTTTATGGAATGGCTACACAAATCATTGAATAGAACTTCAATCAAAATTATAATAACTCAAAACGGTAAAGAAAGCACTGAAAGAGAATGGGGTGTTGCATATGCAGGATATGAAAATAAAGAAGTAATGAAACTCATTTTCCCTTGGGCTAAAGCATCTATAGACAAAGACTTCTATGACGAAAATCTTGATGAAGATTCTATGAAAAGCATGTATAATTTAGATTGGCTCTATTCCCAAGAGTTTTATCCATATCAAGTACAAGAGAATGAAGCAGCAGATTATCGTCTTGAGCTATCTTTAAATAAACTTGGAGAGAGTTTCATGACATATATAGCTTTTGTTGAAAATGGAGAAATATTTTAAAATAAAAACTACACACAACACGCTTTGCGTGTAATTCGAATTAAGTCAATGTATAAATCAATAAAAATTGAATATTGGACATTTCCAGAAGGACAAGACTTTCATGGTATTGAGGAATTTGTTGATGAAATTGATAAGGATTATTTTCTAACAATTAGCAAAAAAAGAACTGACGCATTAGGAGGTGGCTTATACCATTTAATTATTGAAATTCAGGAGGACTTATCACTTGTTGAACTTGCAAAAAGCTATGTTGAAGATGGAATCAAGCTCTATATAGGGTATCAGGCAAAGGATATCTATAAAACAATTAAAAAGTTATTCGATAAAAATAAAAACCTAAAACCTTCTGTTGAGCAAATTTCTGTAAAGTTCAAAGATTGCAATGTAATATTCTATGAGATATATGAAAACGCAATAGAAGAAAATTTTGAATCAGTAATCACTGAACTTATTAAAGCTGCATCTGAACACAAAAAGATATTTAAAAAAGCGAAAGAAGTACATATTCCGATTTTCAACCAAAAAGACATTTATAATATTTGTGATTATAGAGTCAAGTTGAATGTTGACGAAAACATGACCGATTTTAGGAAAGCTGACTTTCTTAAACTTTGGGGAATTAAATTCAAGAAAAAACACATAGTTTATAATGTGCAAAAGAATAAAATGAAAAAGAAAAAATTCTATACTCAGTCATCATATAACAAATTGTTTGATAGGGAATTTAAAAATGGAAAAATCAAATAAGAAGAAATATATTTTTTAGCTAATGGAGAACTTACTATCACAGATTGACTTCACTGAATTGAGGAATTGGATTATCTTAATTCTAGCAATTATTGGTGGTACCACAACAATTAAAACATATACTTCATCAACAAGACAACGTAAACTTGACAACACATACAAAACTCTTGACTATTTAAGAAGACATATCACAGACAATCAAATTCAGACATTTATTAAGCTTTTCCATGCGAATAATCCACTTGCAGTTCCTGAAAACGAATTTCATTTTGAAGACGGCACTGTTCAGACTATTGAGCATATGTTTTCTGAAGGTGGATGCGGAAATGGCGATTTGCATAATATGATTGAACTCTTTAATTTAATATCAAAAAAGCTTAATAAAGGACTTCTTAATGAAGATTTAATATGGTATGAGTATGGTCAAATTATGCTTTCATGCTACAAGTGGACAAAGTATTTAGAAGACAATATGGAAAAGCTTTTCATAAAACCTCAATTTGATATGTCTGACAAAGAATACAAAGAGTCAGTGAAGTTTTGGAAATCTCAAATGGATAACTTAGAACGGTTTTATCTTGACCTACATAAATACATAGAAAGTTATTCAAAGAATTCTTTAAACTTGCCTATAAAACACTATACCTACGTTGAATAAAAAACTACACACAACAGGCTGTATAGTGCATTGTGGGCAAGGTGGTTTAGATATTTTATCACTAATTTGAAAGTCGCAAAATCCGCTAGCGGATTTTGTAAAAAAGCAAAGAAACAAAACCGCCAAGCGGTTTTTGCTAGTTGCTAAACTGAAATAGTATCTTTATCAAAACCACAACGCACCATACAGTAAACGTTGTATTTAATTCCTTTCTTAAAATTATTCTGCTAGACAGTTGGTAGAAAGAGGGTATAAAAATCGGATTGATTAGCCTTGAAAAGGCCTAAGTTTTTCGGGCGAGCCGTGGAAGCAGTGTGCTTCTAAACGGTAAAGACCGTTAAAAAACTTAGATTGAAGTTAGCCGATTCTTGCCAAAAAGTCAAGAAATGAAGAGGCTAATGAAAAAGCAATCATTTTTATGGGGGATGGATTTAGGCTTTCTACCGGCATGACAACGGATTATATAGCCCTACCTATATACCATTAAGTCATGACTCCAACTGACATGGCAGATAATGCTGAAGGCCTTAAGAAAGGAACATCGTATTTTTCAATTCCCATTATTTCAACTAATTTAGAAGGAATTAAAAATATACTAAATACAACATCAGCTATC
>NZ_DASSWQ010000048.1:0-34105 GCF_035704835.1 Marivirga sp.
TTAAAATTCACGGTAATCTCATCAAAATCGGTGCAGCCATTGTTGTCTTCAGTCCAACGGAAGGTATAGGTACCATAAGCGTCAACTGTCACGACAGCATTTTCATCATTGGCACTGGTGCTAAAAGAGGTGATGGCGCCAGGCCCATTTTCTAAAGTCCAAGTACCAGTTCCCACAGAAGGAGTAGCACCCAACTGGAAGTCAAGGTCACATTCATTTCCACCAGCACCAGCCACAGCCACAGGTTGCTCATAGAAGTTTACAGTAATCTGATCAAAGTCAGTGCAGCCATTATTGTCTTCAGTCCAACGGAACACATAGGTGCCAAAGGCATCAACAGTGATGATGGCATCTGGATCATTGGCAGTAGTGTTGAAGGAAATGTTACCAGCTCCACTGACCTTAGACCAAGTACCGGTTCCCACAGAAGGAGTAGCACCCAACTGGAAGTCAAGGTCGCATTCATTGCCACCTGTGCCTGCAACAGCTGTAGGTGGAGTATCAATAAAAACATCAATTGGATAAAATTTCTCAGGACAAGGGTTAGGTGCACCTGCTGTTAAAGCTCTAAATTTTAAAGTTATAGTAGTATTATAATCCCCAGCAACAGGAGTATAATCAACTGTCGAATAAGTCCCTGTGGTGTTGATATTATTTACAGTACCATTTCCTGTTTCAAGTACCCAATTTCCTAATGCTGTAGTTCCTTCGAAATCAGCTCTTAAACTAATAACATCTGTTCCACAACTATTTGATGGACCTGTCATTGTAGCCTTAGGTAATTCAAATATTTCAACAGAAATTTCTTCAATCGCTTCCTGACAAGAGTTTGTAGTCTCAGCAACAAATTCAAATATTATTGTCCCATAATAAGAACTGTTTGGTTCGTAGGTAGCAATATATTCTCCCGAAACGAAGTTAGTTGAAGATAATGTACCAGCAGATGTGTTTTCGCCAGTTTTTATTCGCCATGTTCCTGAAGTTGCTCCACCACCGATAGTACCTTTGAGTTCAACAGTATTATCTTCACAAACTTCAGTAACAGAAGAAGTTATAGTAGCGGTTGGCGGATTGTCAATACTATATATTATATCTTCAGAAACAATTCCGCAGGTTGTTCCTGGGTCAGTGGATGTTAATCTCAAAGTTACATTTTCACCAGCATCATTAGCTGCAGGTTCATAAACAGCTGATACATTTCCAAACCCATCATCAGTATAACCTGTGATATTTCCTTCTCCTAAATATCCGCCAATAGCAGTAGGTTCAATTGACCAGATAGCTGAGGTTGCACTTCCACTATAAGTACCTTCTAACGTTATATTTTCATTTTGACAATTTGAACCAGCAATACTAGTGATATCCACAAAAGCGGGTTCGTCAACTGTCACGATTACATCATAAGTAGTATTTCCGCAAGGACCAGTTGCTTCAGGATCTTCAGCGGTGAATCTAAAAGTAATTGCGGTATTAAAATCAACTTCATCAGGAGTGTAAGTAGCACTTGATATTCCAGCATCGGTAGTAGTAGTGCTTAATCTGCTATCACTTCCATTTGTTATAACAGACCATTCACCACTAATGGCAGATCCATCGAGTGTTGCGTCTAAATCAAAGGCAGCATCACCACAACTGTTAAAGTCAATTGGAATAGTTGCTGTTGGTCTTTCAAAAATTGTAACAGTTATTTCTTCTGTATCATCAACACAGGTATTAGGAGCATCTACAGATGCTATAAACTCAAAGATAATATCTCCAAAATAGGTGCCATCTGGAGTGAAATTTGCTGTCCAGTCACCAGCATTATCTGTAGTGGCTGATAAAATACCTGAATCCTCAATTGCTGTACCCTGACCAGCTTTGATTATCCAATCACCATTCGTTGCTGCACCTGAAATATTTCCAATTAAGGCAATCGGATCATCCTCACAAATTTGATTTGCAGTTGAGGTAATGGTTGCAACTGGTAATTCATAGAATTCAACATCAATTTCATCAAATACCTGATTACAAGGCGCGCCCGGATCATTTGTAGTAGCTCTTAAGGTTACAGTGTTATTTGCATCGGTAGGATCAGGAGTATAGGTAGCGGTAGCAGTATTACTATTAAATGTAATATTACTGAAAGTTCCAGTCCCATTAAATGCTGTCCAAGTTATTGAAGAAGTTGCATCATTATAAGTAGCACTTAAATTAACTGTTTCACTTACACATTGTGCAATTGCTGAAGCAGGTGTGTCAATGGTTATACTAGGATTTTGTTTAACTTGAACCAAGTTTAAACTTCTAGTTGTAGGGCAATCAGTTCCATTATTAAAGGTAACGTCTATACTTACAACTTCATCTGGGGCAAAAGTAGTTGCGTTAAAAGTCTTGTTTCCTGAATCTACACCATCTCCTGCAAAGCTTAAATCTAATTTATCAACTACTACTGTTCCATCTACAGAAATATCTAAAGAAGTTAAATCAAAATCTGTGGTTTGATCACATACTTCAAAAGGAGGGAAGTAGTTATTGATAACAGATTGTGACTTTAAAATGATATCAAAAGATTCAACAGGACCTTCACATCCACCTACGGTAGCAGTAACATTTATTGTAGCTACTAAATCACTTCCACTGGTATTGTTTCTTGTTGTAAAATTAAGATTTGAGCTTGTGCCTGAAGTTGCAGCAAACCCTACATTATCACCAGTTTTTGTCCAGCTATATGTAGCACCAGCAACATTAGAATTAAATTCAATCAACACTAATTCTTGCGGGCAAAATTCAATATTACTTACAATAGGAGTAGATTCAAATTCTGCTGTTACTTCTGGATCAATGATTGTAATGGCTACTGATTGAAAATCATCAGGGCAAGCAGTAGCACTTACAGTATAGGTGAAATTGTAAGTGCCAGGCGTATTTACAGTTGCATCTAATATAGAACCTGAAAAGCCATTTGCTGAATCATCATTAGTCCATGTCCCGCCTAAATCATTATCTGATAAAGTCGAGAATAAATCAAAATTATTTTCTGTAATACAAATGTTAGCATCTGTTGCAGTTCCAGCATTAGGGCTTTCTTCAACTGTTATAGTAACAGTAACGAAATCGGAAGGACAATCATCACCTGTGACAGTGTAAGTAAAATCATAATCACCAGGAGTAACAGCTGATACATCAAAGAAATTACCTCCGAACAATGCACTTGACCCGCTATCATCATTCCAAGTTCCACCACCATCTTGACCAGATAAACGATTATTTAAATTGATAGAGTTACTGGTTTCACAAACAGTTAAGTTTGTCCCTGTACCAGCATTTGGTGAGGCTTCTACTGTGATGAAAACTGATTCCATATCAGTCGTGCAATTTTCACCAGCATTTGATACCGAATAGGTAAATTCATGTGTCCCAACTGGAGCAGTAGCTATATCGAGTTCATCTACATTGAAGGCTACACCTGCTGTCCCGCCCACATTAGTCCAATTCCCTCCAATTTCTTCTCCTGTTATTCTATCATATAAATTTATAAGAACGGCACTTGTTTCACACAATGTCAAAGGTGGCTCAGCGCCTCCAGCAAAAGGTTGAGCATCAATTGTTATAGTAACTGTTTCACTTTCAATACATACACCATTATTAAGTTGGTAAGTAAAATTATAGCTGTTAGGTTCAGTTAAAGCATTGATATTTAAACTATTTCCAGAAACTGCTCCTGTTGCGTCATCATCAATCCAAGTACCCCCTGAATCTTCACCAGCTAAAGTTGTAAAAAGATCGAATAATCCAGAGTTTTCACATACGGTAGTGTTGGTAGGGGTTCCAGGATTTGGAGCACTTACAACTACAATTTCTACAACTTCTGAATCATCTAGGCATTCAGTTCCAGAAACTGTGTAGGTAAATTCATAAGTGCCAAGACCTGCATTAGCAGCGTTGAAGATATTCCCACTTAATTCACCAGAAACTGTAGCAGTGGTTTCGGTCCAAGTACCAGCATCATTGCCTGAGATCACATCATTTAAATTAAATGCAGTCTGCGAATCGCAAATACTGGTGTTTGTTGCCATACCTGCATCAGGTGATTTTTCAACAGTGATTTGAACAGTTACGGATTCATCGGCACAAGAATTATTACTTACAATATATTCAAACTCATAAACCCCTTCACCTGCTGCAGAAGCATCAAAAGTACTTCCGCTTAGTTCACCTGAAGGAATTGCAGTGATTTCAGTCCAAACACCACCTAAGTTATGCCCTGATAAAGTTGTAAATAAATCAAATGATGGTTCAGTATCACAAATAGTTTCATTTGTTGCTGTTCCTGGATTAGGAATTGCTTCGATAGTTAAATCTACAGTTGAAGATACAGTACAAGTCCCAGTAAATTGATAAGTAAAGCTATAGGTATTGCCAGCAGTTAATGCAGAGGCATCTACCAAATTATCGGTTAAAGCACCTGTTGCATCATCATCTAACCATGTTCCAGCAGGATCCTCTCCGGTTAATAATGTGAAAAGATCAAAGGCATTATTATCTATACAAGCAAAACCATTACTTGGAGTACCTGGATTATCACTAGCTGCAATGGTGATTGATGTGGTAACTGTTTCAGTGCAAGTACTTGTTGGATTACTGACTTCATAGATGAAATCATAAGTATTGCCTTGTGTTAATGTGGTTGCATCCATAGAACTTCCACTAATTGCATTATTGGCATCCACATCAAGGCTTGACCATGTCCCACCTGCATCTTCACCATCAATTGCTAAAAATAAATCATAATTATTATCAGTTTCGCAAACGTTAGGATCATTAGGCGTACCTGTAATTGGCAATGCATCCACTGTAATGGTTACAGTTTCGGTATCGTCTGCACATGGGGCTGCGGAGACTGTGTAGGTAAAATTATAAACACCTGCTCCTAAAGCATTTGGGTTAATGATGCCTCCAGCAACCGTTGCAGCAGCACCGTTAGTCCAAACACCACCACCATCTTGGCCGCTTAGCGTGGTATTTAAGTCAAATGAGGTTTGATCTATGCAGACATTAGTGTTTGATGCTGTGCCTGCATTGGGCAATACTGTGGATAAATTACCGTGAGATACACCATCACCTGGACCATCACCATTAATATTAGCATCCAAATAAAAACTCAAACCGGTAGTTTCTGCTACTCTAAGTATATCAATATTAGAAACTGTTCCCGAACCAACATATTGAATTTCTAAATTTCTTAACGTAAATGAATGTTCTCCACCTGTATCCTCCAATTTATAGTAAAATCTGACATAATTTTCTTGTACTTCTAGACCAGTATTAACAAATTGTCTATTAGCATTTCCACCACTAGAAGTAGTTAAATAAGTTCCTGTGGATGGTTTAAACCTAAATCCACTTGGTGCAGCTAACTGAAAAATTTGAATCTCTGTACTTTGACCTATGGCAGCATTGCTACCATTTTCATCCACAATAATATCCGAAAGCACAACAAAAGATCCATCCTCACATAAAATTTCTGGATTGGCAGGAGTTACCGTAACTTGCGCATAAACATTCCCCACTAATAAGAAACTTAAAAGTGAAAGAGTGACAGTTAAGAATTTAATATGACGGTAAATGTTTTTCGTAACTTTTTCTTTTAGTGTGATTTACAATATAACCATTTGGGGAGGAATCAGCAAATTTATATCTATTAATAGAATTTTACTAAAATTTAATCTTCATTAAACCAATAGCTGTCGAATTATTTTCGAAAGATTTTTGAGACAGAACAACAATTACATTATTTGGTTCACTTTCAATTTTCTTTATATGATATAAACCTGTACTATTAAATTCAAATTCTTGATCTTCGATTGGTTCCCCAGCGGGGGAAAATTTTAATAAGTAGGAAATATTACTTAATTCCTCCTCTTCAATAGTGGCCATTATGATATTATTATCAATGTCTTCAGTTAAACTGGTTACTTTTGTTCCCTTACCTCCGAAAGGATATATTTTTTGTTCAGTGTTATTTTCAATACCCCTATATTCTTTAGTAATTAGAAATAAGGATTCATCATCATTATTAGTATAATTGCCCGCTAAATATGTTTTTCCATTTGAATGATGAAGGATACTCCCAAGTTCTTCATTTTTATCTGAACCGATATCATTTATCGGTTCAGGCGCACTTGATTGAATATCTGTATAAATATTCCAATTAATATTCAATGAATTACCTGCAATTTCTCCATTTGGATTTTCTTTATTGATTTGACCATAAACAGAATAAATACCGTTAGTTGTATTTCCTTTAAGTACCCTTAAACTTCTGGAATTATTATTATAATTTATATCGTTTACAATCGGTATTTCTACTGTCTTATCAATGTCTACATCAGAAGTGTCAGAAAAGTTAATTGTATTCCAATTATATATTCTGGTAATCCTATTAAACCTTCCAGATGTTGATTCTCTAACAAAACCGACAGTTATTAAATGAGGCGGAATTAATACCATATCATTAAGCTGAACAATTTCATTTGGATCCTCGGGGAAAAGCTTGATTTCCGCAATAACAGGGTCTTCATCCGATGCATTTTCTGCTCTAATTGGAATTCCATCTATATTAGTTTTAATTATAAAATTTTGATTAACATTTGCTTGGGTAGCTTCAGTTCTTCTATGTCCTAAAATAATTAATGAATTATCATCTTGATTAACTTTTAATTTCACTCCTTCATCAAAGAATGGGGTATTGATTCTATAGAATTCTCTTTGAATTCCATCAGGTGCTACATCAATTAAAATTATATCAGAATTTTCACTGGTTTTGATATTTCCAAGAATTATATAACCACTTTGATTAGGCTTACATATAAAATCAATTGCTTCCACATTTTCAGAAACTGCATATAGTTTATCAAAGCTAGGAATTTCATCTTGCTGTAATGGGTCTAATTCACACGATATAATAATCGGTACCAATAGAAAAAAATATATTAAAGACTGTTTAATCATTGAAAATCGAAAAATGGTAGATTAAATGTAATACTTAATTGGTAAACTATATTTGTAACATCATCATCCTTAAGTGCCATAGCATTTCCTATGGTGCTGGTAAATACCTCATCCCTCGCCTGGCCATTTAAATGATTGATAAAATAATTACTTACCCCAAACTTGACCTCACCATAATATTCGCCCAGCTTTATCATTGTTCCCAAATTGGCATTTATACCAACATTGAATTTTGATCTTCGCGAATAAACATTTATATTTTCAATTACTTCATTATCTACACTAGGAGAGTAATTGCTTATATAATTATTTAATTCATAAGCAAAATTAAAACGGCCAACAGATCCAAATTCTATAAAAGGTTTCCATAGGTAATAGTCCTGCATGTACCTGATACTTAGATTTAAGTTTATTCCATTATTGTTCCCATCATAAGTGATAGTAGTTGTAGTGTCAACTGAATGTGTAAATATTTCTTTGTATTTAAATTTTTGATTTTGGTATTGGATTTCTCCTCCTATTATCCAATTTTTGGTAAGCGGGTATAAAAATTGAGCTCCTACCTGTTGTGGATTAGGCAAACCAGAAGTATACTCTGCACTATGAAAAGCTTCCAAAGGGCTCATGTTACGCGAGGTTTTCAATTGTATATCATTTAAATTTAATCCAAAAGTCAATCCAATATAATATTTAACATCAGTATCAATTTTTCGGTATAAGGAATAAAGCTCGGATGGATCTACATTTTGCTTTACTTGGAAGTCAGTTTTGATATTTAAAAGTTTAATAAAGGTGTTTCTGGCTTTTTCTTGCTGATTAATGTTGATATAGGTTAAAGTTAATAGTCGTAAAGCACTAATCTTATCTGCTTTTGAAAACCCATTTTCCAAGCAATCTGTTAATTTGCCCGGAATGGCATAAAGATTTCCATTAGAATAATCTGCACGAGCCTCGTTTAAGTTACGTTCACAATTTGTTTGAGACCAAGCCTGATTTCCAACAAACGTAAAAAACAATAGAACTACGAAATACTTCATCTAGATGGATTGATAAATTTACTTTCTTTTAGGATAGGATTATATGGCAAATCATCGCCAATATATCTATCCCATTCTTCTGGAGTAATATCTCTACTCAGTTTCTTTTTCAATGATTCAGCTAATAACTCACTTTTTATAGGATAAAGCCTGAAAACCTGATCTTTACATCCAGCAAAAATATGAGATTCATCCATAAGTGCTATGGCATTTACCCAAGAACCAGGTTCATTTATTATCATCGGAAATTCATCTGGGTCATTAAGGTTCCACATTCTTATTGTTCCTTTAGTACTAGCAGCAATTAATTGATTTTCAGCTTTATTAAATTCAATATCTGTCATGATTTCACCATCACTACCTCTAAGGATAATGGAGCTTGCCACAGTGAAATCTTCTTTTAAATAGAATAAATTTACTTGGCCAGAGTTATCACCTACAGCTAAAGTTCCATTGCCTACAGAAAGTGAATGTATATTTTTTTGATTGGCTTCTCGAATAACGATTTTGCTTTTCTTATCCTCTAAATCCCATATCTCTACTTTTCCCTGGTTATTTCCCGTAGCCAATAAATTATTATTGATTAGCTCCATATCATATATTCTGCTTCCAGCATCAAAATATGGCTCAATTTTATTGTTTTTGAATTCATAGATTTTCATATCCGATGCGGAAAGATAAAAATCAGTGGAACCTTTTTTAAAGGTAACATCAAATGCGTAGCTATCGGGAAGTGTGTATTTATTAACTTTTCTTATTCTTTCGGATACGTCAATCACATAGAAATCTGAACCATCTGTTAGTGCCACTAAACTTTGATTTTCTTCATCTACAAAGATTTTTTTAACAAAAACACCTTCTTTTTCAAAAATAACAATACTTCTTTTCGCACTCATATTTTCTACCTCCCAGAAATTAATCCTACCAGATGTACCTGTAGTGTATAAATATTTTCCTTTTACAAACTGTAAAGAACGCACATCAGTTGAAGTGCTGTTGAAAGCATTGAAATAATCATCATCAAAGTTTTTTAGGGCGTAAAAAAGACCATTATAAATATCATTATTGCTATCATAGCCCTCATTATTTATATTAAATACAAATCCGTAAAGTGCCAGAAGTCCTTGCAACTGATCTTCTTCCATT
This sequence comes from Marivirga sp., assembly GCF_035704835.1. GTDB lineage: Bacteria > Bacteroidota > Bacteroidia > Cytophagales > Cyclobacteriaceae > Marivirga. The sequence continues at coordinate 9,177 of NZ_DASSWQ010000048.1, forward strand.
TGCTCTGATTTTACTGCTAGGGATTGTGCAATTGCTCTCATACTTAACTGAGTTGAATTTTTCTTCTCCTCAGTAAGTTGTGTATTGGTATTTGCTATTTCTTCTCCTCTATCCTGCGCTAATTTTAAATTACGCTGTGCCTCTGCAGCACTTCTTTCACTTTGTTTTCTTGCAATTTCTTCTGTTTTTCTTGCCTCTTGTGCAATCATATTGCTCAATTCTGCTCTTCTTCGCTCATTTTCTGCTCTTCGACTTGATCTATTCGCTTCAATTTGTTGTCTCTGTGCCTTAAGCTCATTCTCTTTCGCAATTTCTTCATTTCTTAAAGCCTCTTGCGATTTGTTTTCAGCAATTTCTCGCTGTTTTTCGGCTAAAGCGCTTTGGTTAAAAGCATAAAAAAGAAATATTAAAGATAGAACTGCTGCAGTTCCCAATACTGTGGCAATAACTTTCGAACGCTTTAATCTCCTCTTTTGAAGAAGCTCCTTCGTTTGAAGTTCTTTTTTATAGGATTCTTCACTTTTATCTAAAAAGAGAATGACAGCTTCAAAATTATTTTCATATTGCAATGCCCATTTTAATGTAGGCTTCGTTGTATTTCTCCATTCAACTGCAAGTTGTAAATCTGGTGGTCTCCATAAACCACCACTACCTTGTTGGTATTTATTGGCAGCTTCAGATAATCTCAAATAAATTTGAGCTGACTCTGATTCTTTTTGTACCCAGTTCCTCAATCGATACCAAACCCTCATTAAGGCTTCATGGCTAATATCAATTACAGATTGGCTGTTCAAGGGTATATTTTCTCGAGGAGTAAGAAGAGCTCGTCCTTCTATTCTAAATTTGTCAATAATTTTAGTAAGAATATGCTCTTCTTCATCAACAATTCTTGAAATTTCACTTAATGGGGTGGGGCGTCTAATCCCATCATTATCACTTCTTTTTTCTGTAATGGTTTTGAAAATCTTTTCACAAATGATTTTCTCTTCCTCATTAAGTTCGTAAAAAGCTTCATCGGCATGTCTTGATAAGGCTTCGTTTACGCCTCCGATTGCCTCATAATGTAAAAAATCTAACTGCTCATTTTTATCAGAGGCTGACCAATAATCCCAGGTTCTCATAAGAGCATGTTGCAAAACGGGCAGCTGATCAAAACGATCACCCATGTCATTCAGCAATCGTTGCACTAATCTATTTGAAATCTTAGCTTCCCCAACTGCCACAGGCCCTGTAATCACGAGCTTTTTTTGTTCCCTAGTCATTTGTGGGATCAGATAGTGACTTTCATTAATCTGATTGGTAAGCTCTGGAAATTGCTCGCAATCACCCAAGAAATCCGAACGCATGGAAAGAGCAATATAAATAGGAACTTCTGTTTGCTTAATGGCCTCTAAAATAAGATTTACATAGGCTAATGATTCATTGATATGATTTGTTTCTCCTAATTTTCTGAACCTGAATATTTCTTCAAATTGATCAATATATATCAGTAGATTTTTACCTTTGAGATATTTATTCAATCGGTAGAGTTCACTCAATCCCTTAGTACTTTTCTGAAGTACAGCATTAAAAAGATATTCATTAATAAGTCCTTTTGAGCCATTATCTTTATCCTGAAAATCTTTATGACTTTCAATATGGTTTTTAAATCCATCGGCAAGATTTTTAATAGGATTTAGCCCTGGCTTAGCAGAAATTACTTCCCATTCATTTCCTGCTTTAGAAATAAAACCTCCATGAAGTGTAGGGATAACCCCAGAAAACATGAGAGATGACTTACCAGTACCGGAAGATCCTAAAATATTAACGAATCGATTTTTTTCAAGAATAGCTAGCACCTCGTCACTTTGGCCTTCGCGACCAAAATAAAGATAACTCTCTTCAATACCGAACGGCCGTAAACCCGGAAACGGATTAAATTTTTTCCCCCTATTATTTTCTACTGTACTTTGCACTTAAGATGCTAATTTTTTCAATTCGTCAATTAACTCGTTAGAGTCTTGTTTTTCTATCAAATCAAAGTCTTCAAATTTTTCTTTGCTAAAAATAGAATTATTTTTATATAAAATATACTTTCCAGATATACTTTTTTCATTTCTAAAGCCTGGAGCTTTTTTTATTTCAGAAGAAATTGAGTTTAGCCAGGGGATATTATTTTTGAAGAAGAGAATAAAAAAGTAGTCAGCTTTTCTTAAAAGGCTATAATGTAACAATCTATAATCAGTGACATTTTCTACCTTATCAATAATTTTTAAATCGAATTTCTCAAAAATACTTTTATCTCTATTTAGTTTCTCAAAATTTTCACTCTTAATTTTCGTATCTGAAATGATATAAATTATTTCTTTAGATGAATCATCCACTTTTTCTGGCTTAATTTTGATTTTAGCCAAATTCTCTTTTATAATTTCTTTAAACTCCTCTATGGTAGATTCTATTGCTTCAATATTAGGGTAGGGTTTTAGTTGAACTTTTAATTCATCATATTGAGCTTTTTTTTCAGGCTTTTGTGATTCCTCCGGGCTAAACCAAATTAATCTTTTCGTTTCTGGAAGTTTATTAAAGGCTTCTTGTCTCTTAACGCTAGTTAAATGGATAAATTCATCGGGGAAATGAATGGTCATATCGCATTTTTTCATAAAAAATTGCTCAGGGTCTTCCATATAATTCGCCTCTATCGAATAATCTTCATCTGGAAATATCTCAGAATTAAATGACTTAAGTTCTCTTTTAATAATGTTTCTATAATGGTAATATTTTTTATTTTTATCTGAAATAAAGATTCTGTTTTCAATTGTTTTTTCCTCACCAGAAAGTGTGGCGATGGTATCTAACACTACATCAGCAAAAACCTGCCAATAATTATTGTTTTCTTGGTATTTGTTCCATCCTTCATACGTTTCATACTCATTTTCATTAATTAGGCCATGGTCGTAAAACCTATAATAGGTTGGCGTTGATAATGAAAGTGGCAAGTCTTCTATTTTAACTGGTGCTTTGAAAACCTTTTTGATTTTTGAATTTATTAATGGGATATCAAAATTAAATGCTTGCTCCAATTCTGCAGAGTCTTGATTAATATTGGAGGCGAAAACCATAGCAGGGGAGAGGATATAAAAAATTAAATCAGCCTGCTCAAAATCTTCTTTTGTAATTAAATCGAGTTCGTTTTTATAGGATATATTTATCTCACTTTCTAATTGATAAGATAAACTTGTTTTTAAGAGTTCAGCAAAATAATCTACCCAACCTAAATCCTGATCTGACCCTTTGATGTTATCATTAGGTGTGAATTTTATGACGATATGATTTGCTTTCATTTTCATAATTTAAACCCAATTACTAATATATCGTCAGTTTGAGGGTAGCCATTTTTCCATTCTTCAATTTCTTCGTGTAAAATTGTTTTTTGTTCTAAAACTCCTTTATCATGAATGGAAAGCAATAGTTTTTTAAAATTACCTACTAAATATTTAAATCCTTTTTCTCCTCCAAACTGGTCTTGATAACCATCCGAGAATAAGTAAAAGGTTCTTTGTTTTCCATCTTTCAAATCTATTTCATGCGTAATGAATGCTCTATCATCTCCTCTTTGCTGTCCACCAATCGCATATTTATCACCTTTTATTCTTATAAGTTCGTTATCCTGAACGTACATCAATGGATTTTTTGCCCCAGCAAATAAGAGTTGTTTGGTAACGGTGTTGTATGTAATAATAGTCATATCCATACCATCATTCACCTGTGTTTCATCTTGTCTTAGATCTGAAATGATATCACTATTCATCTCAGTTAGGATATTTCCGGGGTCATATATTTTTTTAAGCTTTGTAATATTATTCAATAAATTCATACCCACTACGCTCACAATGGCACCGGGTACTCCGTGACCAGTACAATCAACTGCGGCAAGAATTAGTAATTCCTCGTCTTTCTCATTCTTCACTTTGTTGAACCAGAAAAAATCTCCACTTACCATGTCTCTTGGTGAAAAATAAACAAAACTATCTGTAAAAGCTTTTTTGATTTCTACCTCAGTACTCATCAATGCATTTTGAATTCTTTTTGCATAATTGATACTAGAAGTCAATTTACTACCAGTTTCCTCCAGAAGATCTTTTTGTTTTTTAATCTGTTGGTTAGTAAGTGATAATTCGTATTTCTGCGATTCAATTTGCTTATTTTTCTTTTCAAGCTCACTTTTTTGGGAAGTGATTAGCTCATTTAGTTGCTTCAATCTTTCCGCTTTTAAAACCTGTAGATGTGATTTCTTTTCTAATTCTTCTAAGCCTTTATGTAATTCATCTTCTAATTCTCTTGCACGACTGTTTTTTATGCTGATTACTGTTTTATAACCTACAAAGCCTAGTAAAAGAACTGACAAAATACTAGTAATATAAAACCAATTTCTTTGCCATATAGGAGGGGTTACCTTTAAATTTAAGATGTATTCATTTGAGCTTTCAATTCCATTATCATTTATGGCTTTCAATGATATAGAATTAATGCCGCTTGGCAAATTGGTTAAAATTATTCGTTCACCAGCATTTATTCTGCTTTCTGCTTGGTTTATGCTTATGTTTCGGTAAGCTACTGATGATTTATGATGATTTAAATGATTAATAACCATTGGCTCTATCACGATGATAGAATTAGAACTAAGGTTTTTCTTATCGTTCAATAAGTCAATTGTGTCAGTAGGTTCATTGTAACTATTTATATTATATGCAAAAGCTGCTTCCAGATGAATGGAGGGAGGCACCAGGTTAGGCATTTCATTTCGTTGATTGTAAATAGATAGGCCATTGGAATTAGTAAACCATATTCGGCCTTGTGAATCTTTTTTTGCCTTGGTGAAATACGTTGAGTTCACATAATCTTCCGTGGTGTATCTAATTGGATTTTGTAAGGAGATTTTTTGTGCAGTTGGATCATACGGAAACCTTAGTAGCCTATCTTTAACGGATACCCAAAGGTTGCCGTCCTTATCATCAAATATGTTTAAAATTATCTCTTTCTGTAAATTATTTTCTAAAGGCAAATTGATTCTTTCAATTGTTTTTTTCTGGAAATCGCCATAGAATAAATTATTGTTTTCTGTGTACCAAATTCCATCATCGCTTATACTAAATTTTTTTATTTTAATAGAGTCACTTAATTGAAAAGACTTTTGTACGGACCCAGTAGTATCAATTATTGAAATCAGATTTGCTTTGTTGATGGAAATGATTCTTGAATTTTCTATAATCGATTGCTTAGTTAATGAAACCGAAATTTTAGAAATAGGTGAAAAGTCTTGATTAACTTTAAATAATTGTCCTTTGCGGTTTTTTGCAATGAATACACCATCAACACCTAGTAGTAATGGAGTATATAAACTATTCTTTTTTACTAATTTAAGCTTTTTATTTTCTTGTTGCCATGAATAAATGGATTGGTTCAATACAATAAGCCACTTATTATTTTTTTCTAATGCGTGTTGGTAATTTAGAGGTAATTCTAACTCGGGAATCTCAACAGTGTTCTCTTCTGAAAAAATACCTTTTGCTGTAATAATTTTCTGCTTGATTAAGATATTTCCTTGCGAACCGAAATAAACCTCATTTAAGTCAGTTGTTGTTAGTTTGGTGAAGGCATTATTTTGCGTAATCTTAATGAGATTATTAAGACCTAATACCCAAATATTATTTTCAGCATCAATAAATAATTTATTTCCAGTAACATCACCTTTAATATCTTCATTTTTAAAAGTTTTTGTCACAATAGCATCATTTATCATCAAAATATTTTGACTGTTGATGAACCATGTTTTGCCTAATCCATCAATATAGAAGTCTTTTATGGTATTATCTTCCTTGAATAATTGGACAATCTTATTTTTAGTAAAATTAAAAATAGCATCCTTACTTAAGATAAATAAGCTAGTATCACCCTTAGTTATTTTTCGAGGGTTTAAAAAAGTACCAATAGTTTTACTTTCTTCTCCCTTTTCTAAAATTGTTAAGCCATTCGTATGGCCAATAATGCTATTTATACTGTCAATTGAAATACTTTGAAACTCTTCTTTACTGCTTGCTTGATGGATTTTCTTCACTTGTTCGCCATCCAAAACAAATAGTTCATTATCCGTTAAAAACCAAAGCTGATTGTTATGATCTGTAAATTCAATTGTAGGTTTATTAAGTAAGGTTACAACTGAAGCATGATCCAAAAAATATTGATAAGTTTTATATTTATCTGATATAATTATGGATTGCTTGAAACTATGTATAGTCTGAATTCCTTTAAGTGCATTTGGTAAATCAATTTCTTGAAATTCATGTCCATTATAACTTAAAATTCCTTCCGTGGTGTTAAAATAAATTATGAGATCATTGCCTTGTGCTGCAGAAATAAAATTTCTTTCTCCAAGAAATTCATCAATTTCGAATTTTTTTGCTTTTTGAGATTGACCCGAAACCGTTATTGTATACAATAAAAGTGTGATAATCAGTAAGATATGATTGTGTAATTGTTTCAAGCAGCTTCTTGATTTAATTTTTTAGTAGGTTTGTATACTTTTTTATCAGGCAAGATATCAATATATTTTTGGATTATTTCATCATAATTATTAATTATATTTGAAAGTATGATTTCATCAATAATTAAAAACCGAACATCTTCTTCTGTATAGAAATAAATATTTTCGGAAGAGCTATCGTATTCAGTCACTTTTATGATGTCTCTTTTATGATATTTATAGAAGTCTATGCCATTTTTCGAACAAGAAACTTGACCGTTTTCAATTAACCAAAAGCCAAGATTAAAATCATCTTTTAATGAAATTTGATGTTCTCCAGCCTTCAACACTTTGGTTCTAAAATACGAATGACAGGTCAAGATTTCTGAAATTGACAATTGATTTAAGTAGGGGATACTTATTAAAAAATTTATTTTATCAAAAAGTAGTAAGTTGTCATGGTTAATTTGCTTAGGATTGGCCACATCCAAATTTGACCGAATTGAATAATCGAGATTAGTGGCTTCAATTTCCGATAGTCTATCTAAAAAGATAGTGTAAAATTCTGGTAAGTTTTTATAAATATTTGCGGCAGCGCATTCCTGTAACAAAGTGTTTTCGTTTAAAAACTCAGCTGCCAATTCAAAAGGAATATCTTCTTTGAATTCATATTGCAGAATGTTTAATGCACAAGTTCTCGTCCAGCTATTAATTTGATCATATTCCTTTTTAAGGATCACCCAAATTAAATCTTCTTCAGTTTCAAATTTTGGCTGTAAGTTTATAGATGGAAATTCTTCTTGCAGTCCTTCAAGAAGAATTCTTTCATTAGGAGAGAATAGAATTTTAATTTTATTTTTAACTGCTAAATTGCTTGAAAGTATAGTGTCAATTAATAAGTTTGAAGCTGCGTGCGCTTCAGGTGAATTATTCGTGTAATTTTTAAAAATCTCTTCAACTGCAGTAGGATTATAATATAGCTTTAAAATATTGATAATTAAATAAATTGCTTCCTTGTTTTCATTAATCAATGCGCTTTTCAAGGATTTGAAGCTTTCATTTTTTGATTGAATTTGTTCAATTAAATAACCATTGCTTAATAAAGTCAATACAAGGTCATCAAATAGTTTTTTGAAATATTTCCGATGTTCTTCTGTCGCTTTTATTCCAAAAATTATAATTTTTTTAGCGGCAATTTTACGAATATTACTGTCCGCTTCATTTAGTGATTTAAACAATAAACGGTAACCATCCTCACTCTCGATTTTACATAAAAGGGTGAAGCAGGATTCAACAAAAAGTAGGTTTTCTTTTCTTTTTGAATACTCTATTTCCAGATACTTTATGGTTTTTGAACCTATTTTTTTCAATGCTAATTGTGCCCAAAGACTTAAATCTGGTTTTTCTAGATGATTGATTAGAGTAGAAATTACATTGATATCATCTAGATATCCCGCAACCACACAGGAAGGCTTTTTTACAGATAGCCTATTATCGTTTAATAATTTTATAATGAGGTTTTTATCAGGTTCAAGTATTTGTTTTCGGATTAAACCTTTAATGATGGTTAAATCATTCGATTGTTCAACAAATTCATAAGGATTTGAAATATTATTCACCTCTTTTTCTGTTTTGATAAGGATGTCAAAAACTTTCATAAAATCATCATAAATTTCATCTGATGGTAGTAGTTCGGCTTTCAATTCCTCCAGAATACTGATTGTATCAATTGCGGAGTTTCTTTTGAGTGTAAAGAGTAAATATCTCTTTTCTTTGAGACTAGCATTAAAAAAATCATTTTTTAGAATTTTAGATAAGTCGTATGGATTTTTTTCATAAGAATCCTCAATATTTTCAATGACTCCTTTTTTGGCATCCGTAAGTTTAAACGCATTAAAATAATGTACGAATAATTTTCTATTCATTATTTTCAGTAAAAAACTTATAAATGAAACTAATAACAGAAGACCAACTGGAATAAATAAAAGAACAAAAGTGTTTTGAGGTAAATAGTCATAAACTAATCCATAAATGGATATTATAATTATAATCAAATAAACTTCATATTTTTTATAAGTTTTTAACCCACTGCTTTCAATTATTTTGATGATACTTCTTTCATTAATCTGACTAAAAATTAACCAAAAATAATAGGCAATAGGCAAAGTCAGAATAAACAGTATTGAACCAATAATTCCAAATTCAATATTGATTCTATCAGCTTGAGAATTAATAGTTATTAAAAAAATGAAAAGTATACTGAATAAGAAATTTGCTAAATTGAATAAATTTGAAAATAAAATTTGACTAATTTTTGGTCGTATTTTCCAATAAGGGCTTATCAACAATTTACCCTTTAATAAAGTAATGGATACTAGAAATATTATACTTGCTAGATATGAAATGTCAGGATTATACATGCTATACGAACCATAAAGAAAGATGGAGGTTAGGCATAGCAATGCCAATACATTCAAAAGATATTGAAAGATACTAACATTTATAAGCTTACGTTTGTATAAGTTACTGGTGCTGTGGATATTCACATTCATAAATTAAATCTAAACTTAAATAATTGTTTAAACAACATTTCATCAATAATCGAAGAAAAAGTTTAATTAATCGAAATTATATTACATGTTATGTTTCTTTTAGAGATTTGAGGAAGTTTTTGACTATAATTGTTTAATTAAACTAAACAGATTGTTAATGAGTGTATTAGAAATACCTGCAAAAGAAGCTGCTCCATATGTTCGATTTGATGAGGAAAATGCGTATTTACAAATTAAGGGCAAATCATATGATGATGATGTGGTAATGCTTTTTAATATGCTTAGGTCAAAGCTGAAAAGCTTTGGTCAATCAAATCCAGAGAAATTAGATGTTAACATTTACTTGAAATATTTTAATACTTCATCTTCCAAATGTTTATTTGATTTGTTGATTGATTTGAAGGAATTAGCGGAAAATGGAACCACTAAATTGAATTTAGAATGGAATTTTGTTGAAGGAGATGATGATATGGGGGAGGAGCTAGAAGATTTCAGAGATTCCTTAGATATGGATTTTGAAATTAAGCCATTATCAGAGGATTATGCTTAACAAATTAATTTTTGGATACTTAAAAAGGAGATAGATTTTAAATTTTATCTCCTTTTTTATGTTGTAGTTATTTTTCTAGAGAAATATTGTAAACTCCATAATTCCTTTTTAATTCCATACTTCCCAGTAAATAACGGCCACCTGGTTTGGTGTTTGATAAGTATCTTGAGTTTTCATCAGAGCCTGCAACATAAATTAATGCTTCTCTTAGTAATTTTTCATTTATATCTCCTAGTGGATATTTAATAGAATCTCTATCCAGTAAAACAATGTCTGGATAAAAACCTAAATCATAATCTGATTGGTCGAGACTATTGTAGGTTTTTGTAATAATGGGTTGAATGCCCCATGTATTTTCAGGATTATCTGGCTCATAGAAACTTGTGGATCCAACATTTTTTCCCACAGTGGTATCGCCAATGATGAAAGTATCCATGTAGGGATTAAGTCCGTTTATCAAAGATTCTGAAGCAGATGCAGTTCTGGAACTTGTTAAAACAATTAATTGAGGGCTTTGCAAGGAGTTTCCAATATTAGATGATTTGGATAAAAATCTTCTAACTAAAGATTCTTCTCCGTATTGGTCAATCAATGCACGGGTTAAGCCTCCATTATAAGCTCTTTTCACAAAAATATCTTGATTTGTTATATTAGCACCAATTAAACTCGCAAGATTTAAGGTTGCACTTTCAGCTCCACCACTGTTGTATCTTAAATCTAAAACCAAATGGTTTATTCCTTCTGATTTGAATTCTGCAAAAATGGCATCCATTTCCTCGTTATACTTCGCACTATCTGAATTATTTCCTATACCAGTTGAAAAAAGGTTATAAACATAATATCCTATTTTTTTTCCATTTCTAGTGTAAACAGTATCAAGGAAGTTCGGATTCTCTGCAAATTGGATAGCATTTAATTCAACTACTCCTAAATCTTCAAATTGTTGACTTTCGAAATTATATCGTTGAACACTTATACTATGGTTTTCATTTATATTTCCGAGTAAGTCAACATAATTATCAATTGCCATTGCTGCTCCATTTATTTCAGTAAACAAATCTCCTCTAAGAAGGCCTGCATCTTGAGCTGGAGAATCTTTTTTCACATATGAAATTTGTCCGTATACTGAATTATCTTTTCCGGCATATAATACAAATTCATAACCTGATTCTAGGTTAACTCCTTGAAGTGAATTGAGTAATTCCTGAAAATTCGGCTGTATCCATGAAAAACGGTCTTGATCCGATAATAGGCTATAAAAAAATTCGTCTGGAGGATCTCCGGTGGTTCTTTTACTAGGCATTTCATTGTTCCAGAGGTAATAAAAATTCATATTGGTATAAATCCAATCATTGATATAAACTGAACTACCTTTATCTATGTCTTCGAAATTAGGTTCGTCTTCCTTGCAAGATGAAGAAAGCATTGTTAGTAGAAGTAAAAAAAATGAAATGAAGTTTTTCATAGTGATGAAGTATTTAGGATTTAATTTTTATTTCATGTAAAAAGTTCCTTTAACTGAATAATTTGACTTCGAAATTAGTAAAAATTGGTGAGGTTCATGAATTGCGTAAAAAGAACCACCTCTTGCACTTAATTGTCTCGATCTAAGTTGACTTTTATTGAGTCTATTTGCCCAAAAGTCTACTAATATTGCTTGAGTTGAACCTGTAGCATGATCTTCTAATTGTTGAACATGCGGTACAAGTGTTCTACATACAAAATCATCCTCTTTAGAAGAAGGTGCGGTTACAGCATATCCAAAAATATCGATTTTTCTTAGTGATTCAAAGTCAGGTTTCATTTCTGCCAGACTTTTCTCATTGGCCAACACTACAATTTGCTTATTATCTGTTTTGTAATACTCTAATATTTTTTGACCTAATGCTGTTTCTAGGCCTTTCGGAGGATGTTGTTGTTCGCTTCTTGTAATGTTCTCTAAAATAACAAAATGTTCATTATCCTTTTTTCTTCCTGCTTCGATAGTGATTTCATTTTTTACTAATTTAAAACCATTATTAGCAGCTATTTTTGGGAATTGGTTGGAAAGAAATACGGCAGCAGCCATGGCTCCATGTCCACAAAGACCAATTTCATCATCAGGTGCAAACCATCTGATTTTAAATTCACTGTCATTCTTTGTATTCCAAAGGAAGGTAGTTGCAGGTTGCTGTAATTCCGTAGCTATGGCTTGTAGCTTTTGAACAGATAAATCTTTATTTAATAGAATTACTGCGGATGGATTGCCCAATACATTAGTTTCTGAATCAGAAAATACATTCACTATAGCAAAAGGATATTCGATAGCCATAAATATTTATTAAAGTAGAACAACAAGTAGAAAAAGTAGTGCTAAAATAACAGCTACCCATTTCAGATGTTTTTGATAACCGCTCCTAGGAAATTCATATTGACAAATAGGACAAAGTTGCGCGTCTTTTTCTATCATCATAGCGCAAGAAGGGCATTCTTTTTTCATCTGTTTTAGTTCTTGAATTTTTTAAATATACAAGTATTGATTTATTTGAGTTAGTCGTTTAAAAAAAAAACGCTGACTTAAAAAAAACAAAGTTTATAAATTTTTTTAAAAAAAAAATATAGATACTCTTGTATATAAGGAATGAATTTTCTATATTCATGTTAACGAGTCGGGAGTCTTATTTTCCCATACGTTATCAAGAGGCAGGATATATGATGAGTTACCATCATTATCACCCCAAAGGCGAGTTTAAGCTCGCCTTTTGATTTTTACGGGGTAGTAACTTTAAAAGAGTTAATTCTCTTTTTTCTCAGAATTTTCTTCTTTATCTTTTTTCTTTTCTCTTTTAGGTTCTTCAGGTGGGCTATCTAAGATATTTCCGTAATCATCAACATAAGCAATCATTGCATCAAGACTTCCGCCTTTAGATTGTTCTTTGCGCATTTCTTTTTTCTCTTGCTTCTCTTCTTTTTTCTTCATGCGCTTTTTCTCTTTTTGTTTTTTGATAAAGCTATTTTGTGATCTTGCCATTAAGTAGGGTTTTAATTAACAGAATAAGACAAGTATTTTACTTGAATTAAATATCCCTTGCGAGAGGGGTTCAAAGCGGATTAGCCATAGTAAGGTATCTGAAAAGTCAGAGGAAAATGGTAAAACTTGCTTTGAAAGACAACAAAGCTACCAAAAAGCTTTCAGAATAACTATTATTTGAAAAAATCTGGTAACTAATATTCTTGTATTGCTAATCGATAAGTTTTACTTTTGGTTCAATCTTAAAGCAAAAAAATTGAAAAGACCTCAAACTTTAGAAGAAGAATTAGCTAATAGCCTCACTCACGGATTTGGTATATTATTTAGTGTAATTGCTATTTCACTGTTGATGACCTTTTCAGTTTTGGAAGGTAGCATTTTACATATCATTAGCAGCAGTTTTTTTGGTGGCGCATTTCTACTGATGTATACTTTTTCAACGCTTTATCACGCAATTCAACATCAAAAAACGAAAGCAATCCTTAGGATTTTCGATCATATAAGTATTTATTTTTTGATAGCAGGGACTTACACTCCTTTTTTGATTTTAGGGATAGGTGGCACGAAGGGGTGGTTGATGTTTGGGATTGTTTGGGGGATAGCTGTGTTCGGAACTATTTTTAAAATCTTCTTTACCCATCGATTCCCGAAACTTTCACTCTTTCTTTATTTGGGCATGGGCTGGATAGCCGTTTTCATTGCTAAACCATTGTATGAGGATTTATCAACAACCGTTTTATTTTTGTTAATAGGAGGGGGGGTAAGTTACACGCTTGGAACGATATTTTACACAAACCATAAGATGCCTTATGCACATGCTATTTGGCATGTTTTTGTACTAATCGGTACCATAACACATTTTATAGCGGTTATGTACCTTTTGTAGATTTAAGAATCCGATTCTTTACGTATTTAACAATTTTTTAATGGCCTCAATAGTTTTTGTTTCTAAATCATGAATAAATCCATCTGCCATAATTACTTCCTGCAAATCATTCATTATTCTATCTGCATTTATTCTATCATTTTTATAATTTAGATAGTTATGGTAAATAATATGGTTTATATCAGAATCAGATAACTCTTCATATTCATCTTTAAGTGTTACGAATTTTGACCTTAATACATCCATTTCCTCAATATCCGAAAAATAATCTTCCATTTTGGAAAGTATCACTTCAATTTCAGATCCTTTTAGACTATAGTCCGAACTACCCACATGTATCAAGAGAAATAGAATAAAGGTTTCGTAATTTTTGAAAATATGCTGCTTATCCATTTTTAAATTTGATTTTCGCAAAACTATACTTTTTTAACTGAAAAAAACAACAAAGGCTTTGTCAATCGACAAAGCCTTTGTTTTTTTCTTTGAAATTGGGGGATTACATCATTCCACCCATGCCACCCATTCCACCTGGCATTCCGCCACCTTGCATTCCGCCATTATCTTCTTCCTCTTCATCTGCTATCACGCATTCGGTAGTGAGCATTAATCCTGAAATAGAAGCCGCGTTTTCAAGCGCTAGGCGAGTTACTTTAGTTGGGTCAATAACACCTGCTTTGAATAAATTCTCAAATTTATTCTCACGTGCATTGTAACCATAATCATCTTTTCCTTCTAATACTTTGTTGATGATAACTGATCCTTCTTGACCTGCATTTTCAACAATTGTTCTCAAAGGAGATTCAAGAGCTAATCTGATAATATTTACACCTGTGTCTTGGTCTTCATTATCAGTTTTTAATTTATCCAAAGATTTAATAGCTCTTAATAAAGCAATACCACCACCTGCAACAATTCCTTCCTGAACTGCAGCTCTTGTAGCATGTAAAGCATCATCAACTCTATCTTTCTTCTCTTTCATTTCTACTTCTGTAGCAGCACCTATGTAAAGAATAGCTACACCGCCTGACAATTTAGCCAAACGTTCTTGTAATTTCTCTTTATCATAATCTGAAGTAGTATTCTCCATTTGCGATTTGATTTGACTCACTCGCGCTTTGATATCCTCTTTTTTACCAGCACCATTAACAATAGTTGTATTGTCTTTATCAACAGTGATTTTTTCTGCAGTACCTAAATATTCTAAAGTAGCGCCATCTAATTTATATCCTCTTTCTTCAGAAATAACTGTACCACCAGTTAAAATAGCGATGTCTTCTAACATTGCTTTTCTTCTGTCACCAAAACCTGGAGCTTTAACTGCAGCAATTTTCAGAGAACCTCTAATTTTATTTACCACTAAAGTAGCTAAAGCTTCACCTTCTACTTCTTCAGAAATAATCAATAAAGGCTTACCAGTTTGAGAAACTGCCTCTAAAATTGGAAGCAATTCTTTCATGCTACCGATTTTCTTATCGTAAATTAAGACATAAGGATTATCTAATTCAGCTTCCATTTTCTCCGTGTTGGTCACGAAATATGGAGACTGATATCCTCTGTCAAACTGCATACCTTCTACAGTTTTAACTTCAGTTTCAGTACCTCTAGCTTCTTCAACGGTGATTACACCATCTTTTCCAACTTTATCCATTGCCTCAGCAATCATTTTACCGATTGTGGCATCATTGTTAGCAGAAATAGTACCTACTTGTTCAATTTCGTTGCTGTTAGAAATGTCTTTAGACTGTTTTTTCAAGTCAGCAACTACGGCTTTTACTGCTTTTTCAATGCCTCTTTTCAAGTCCATTGGGTTAGCACCTGCGGTCACGTTTTTCAATCCGTGTCTGAAAATAGATTGAGCTAAAACAGTTGCGGTTGTAGTTCCGTCACCAGCTTCGTCAGCAGTTTTAGATGCAACTTCTTTAACTAACTGAGCGCCCATGTTCTCGATAGGATCTTTTAGTTCGATTTCTTTCGCAACAGATACACCATCTTTAGTTACCGTAGGAGCACCGAATTTTTTATCGATGATTACGTTTCTACCTTTTGGTCCTAAGGTTACTTTTACTGCGTTCGCTAATTTATCAACGCCTTTTCTTAAGCCGTCTCTAGCTTTTAGGTCAAATGAAATATTCTTTGCCATGGTATTATAATGTTTTTAGTTTAACTTTAAATAGTACCGAAAATGTCGGAGTTTCTCATAATTAAATACTCTTTTCCTTCAAGTGTAAATTCTGTACCTGAATACTTACCGTATAATACAGAATCACCAACCTTAACGGTTACAGGAGCATCATCTTTTCCTGGACCTACAGCAATTACTTTTCCTTGTTGAGGCTTTTCTTTTGCTGTATCAGGAATAATGATACCAGATGCTGTTTTTTCTTCTACAGGAGCTGGCTCTACTAGAACCCTATCCTCGTTTGGTTTAAATGATACGTTTGACATTTTAGTTATAATTTGTGTTTTGATTTTAATTTTTAATCTGCAATCCTGATTACATTAAATGTGCCACTTGCAAAAGCGTGTCAAAATTGCAGACTTTTACTATTTAAAATGACATGTAAGATTATTCAATTTATCGTTTGTGAATTTTTGACAGATTTTAAGTATATTTCTTTGTCAGTTTAATCAAAAATTAAAATAAAATGAAAAAGCTAGCAGATGATTGGATCACGAAGGGCACCTTAGATTTTGAATATAAAAAGTATCTTTTATTGGCTTATTTGCAGGAAGTAGGAAAATCTTTTGAGCAACATAAACTTTATCCATCTTTTGCCGATTTGATTATGCATTACAGAAATGCGGCTCAATTGAAAGATGGCAAGCAAAAATTGTGGAGATCATTTCCGAAAAAATTAACTAAGTTGGATTTAAAGAATTTCAGAATGTTTTTTGAATCTAAAGTGACAGAAGATCACCAATTGAAAGAATTAGAAGATATTGTTGATTTTGCTATGAATAGTTTGACAGAACATATAAAAGTCGGAAAAAATATTTTTGATGAGGTAGAGAAACACCTTATTATTGAACCAATAGGAGTTAAAGCTTTGGAGGAAAATGAAGGCTTACTCTTAATCGATCCTCAATACGAATCTTTTTACCACATCTATCAATATAGAATTTCCATATTTGAAGCTGCTGAAGAAAAAGTGAGAGGACTTCAAACTGTTTTCATAGATAAGATTAAAAAGTCAATAGGCATCACCTTAGAGCAAATTAAAATTCAAATTTTGAAAAATATTAAGCTCGTCAGTAATTATTCTGCATTTAGAGTGGTTGCACTACAGCCCTATCCCTATGAGGAAACGTTACTTCCAATTGTAAAAAGAAGTTTTTCTGGTTATTTAGATCGTATTGTTAATTAACATATGATTTTCTATTTTTAAAATTTGAAACTAATAAAAGAAGTTCCGGTTTATTACTTTCCAGCTTAATCAACGTATATTAGGTCTTTAGTTTTGTGGGAGTTTAAAAATTGAATGTAATGCTTGCTGAATCTAAAAACTATGAAAAGAAAACTAATGGCAGTAATTATTTTGATCTTAATAATCGCCAATTTTGAGGCGAAATCTCAACTATATGCTGGTGTGAGTTATGTTTACTCCCAAATTTCGGAATCAGGTCTTGACCAAGTGAAAGGTTTTTCTTTTGACTTGCAAGGTGAAATTAATTTACCAAGGGAAAGATTGAGTCTAATGCCAACAGTGCGATTAGCAATAATGGATTCAAAAATTTATAATTAGGTTTATCCGTTTTACATTAAAAATTTAAGTTTTAGTCCAATAATAGCTTATAAATTAATCGAGTTTAGAGGTTTTTCATTAAGTCCTTATGGCGGACCTTTCATAAGTCATTTACAGGGGGCGGAGGGCGCCTTCATTGCTTTTTCCACCGGCATTTATAGATGATACCCGTTTCGGAGCAGAATTAGGGATTGAATTAAAATTAAAGATTTATGATTATTGCACCTTGAAATTTAATCCTTTAAACGTACTGATTGGAAATGAATATTATCGACAAGGCAATGTTAATGTCATGATTAACTTTTAATCGAGAAAATATATTGAACTTATATTTTGATTAAATGAACATTAAACCTACATTTGCAATCCAATTTTGACAAAGAACTAATCATGGCAGGAACAAGTCTTAAAAGAAAAGAAAGAAGAAACAGAGTAGTAGCAAAGAAAAGGGTAGTTAATATCCAAAGATTGCAGCAACAGCCTGTTATCAAAAATGTTGATGTAGAAGCTATCAAAGCAGAATTCGAAAAAGCAGACAAAAAACCTGCTGCCAAAAAAGAAGAAACTGCTAAAGCTGAAAAATTAGAAGAAGCTCCAAAAGCAAAAAAAGCAGCTCCTAAAAAGAAAGCAGATTCTAAAAAAGAGGAAGCTAAAGCAGAAGATAAGCCAAAAGCAACTAAGAAAAAGGAAGATAAAAAAGAAGATTAATTTTAATTTTCTTTGAAGTTATAATAATGAAGCGAACATCAGTTCGCTTTTTTTGTTTGCAGATACTTGGGGATACGATAATCCTTTCAAGTTTGTGTTGAGATATGCTGTATAAAAGTACCACTTCATGGCTAAAGTTATTTTAGAAGCAGTAAACATTTCCAAATCATTCGATAAGCCTATTCTTTCAGAAATCAATTTGAAAATTAGGGAAGGTGAAACGCATGTAGTGATGGGGAAAAGCGGTGAAGGTAAATCGACATTGCTTAAAATTTTAGCAGGCCTCACTGCTGTCGATAAAGGAAAGGTATTTTTTGAAAATGAAGAATTGCCTAACCCTGAGGATGTTTTGGTAGCTGGACATGAAGAGTTAGCCTATGTAGCGCAAAATTTTAACTTGCTTCATAATAGAACAGTAATTGAGAATTTAAAGGATGCACTTTTAGCCTTTAAAGATGATTTTGCGAAGCAGCAAATCGAACAATTACTACAGTTGATGAGATTAGAAAACTTAAAATCTCAAAAAATTGAAAAATTATCGGGAGGTGAAAAACAGCGCTTAGCAATAGCTCGGGCGTTAGCCACTCAGCCTGCTGTTTTATTACTTGATGAACCTTTTACTCAACTTGATTTCCCTACTCGTCAGCTCCTGTTAGATGCCATAAAGGAAGTTAAAAACGAATTTGACACCAGCATCATTGTGGTAAGCCATAATCTTTATGAAGCTTTTTATTTAGCGGATATTATTCATATTCAAAAAGATGGAAAAATTATTAAAAGTGATACTCCAAAGTCACTTTATCAAAATCCTGAATTTATTTCAGTTGCCAATATTTTAAGTGAGGTAAACTTTATTCCAAAAGGAACATTAGGAAAAGCGCAAAATAAATTGCTAGGGATATGGAGTGAAAATATCTTGATTGAAGATGATAATAGCTTAAAATATAAATTGAATTTAAAATTGATAGAAAAGCTTTTCATAGGAAATTATTATCGCTACCAATTTCAATTTGCCAAAAATCAATCACTTATTGTAAAATCAAATCAGTCAGTTTATGAAGTAGGAGAGAACTATCATGTCATTTTTCCTGAAGCCTATCTATTCGAATTAACTGAAGATTGATAAAGAAAACAATTGTCAAATTGAACCACAAAAGAATCAAAAGCCCTTATAAAGTTTAGATTAAAAGCAGTGAGGACTTGATCAAAAATGAACAGCAATTCTAGAACATAACTTTGGTTATTTTTTATTGTTTTCTTTTGACTCTTTTGGTTTAAAAAAAATGTCTTTTAAGTAATTTTTGACATTAAATGTTTGAAAACTCAGAATTTAAGTAGGTAAGAGATTTTTTATTATCTGAGCCCCAACATATTGTGACTTTCCAAATAAATCGTACCTTTGCAATCCCTTCGAGTGAATGGGCTTATCTATGTGGATAAGTATTTGTAAACCAAAACGATGGCAATTTTGGCTCGGGTAGTCATTGTAATTAAAGAGTCCTGACAAATTATGGCAGAAAATCAAGAAAACGTAAAGAACGAAGAGTTCGATTGGGAAGCATTTGAAACCAAAGGTTTTGGTGAAGGTTACTCAAAATCTAAAAGAGAAGAATTAGCTGCAATGTACGACAATGTGGCTACTGACCTTGAGGAGCAAGAAGTAGTTAAAGGTATTGTGGTAGCGATTAATGATCGTGACGTTGTACTTAATATTGGCTACAAATCTGATGGATTAGTTCCTACTAATGAATTCCGTGACACTCCTGGCTTGAAAGTTGGTGACGAAGTGGAAGTTTACGTTGAAGAGCGTGAAGATAAAAACGGTGAATTAGTTTTATCAAGAAGAAAAGCAAAAATTGTAGGTGCGTGGGACAAAATCCAAACAGCACTTGACCAAGACCAAATCATTGAAGGATTAGTAAAAAGAAGAACTAAAGGTGGTTTAATCGTGGATGTTCACGGTGTAGAAGCCTTCTTACCTGGTTCTCAAATTGACGTGAAGCCTATTCGCGACTTCGATGTTTTCGTTGGTAAGAAAATGGAAGTAAAAGTGGTGAAAATTAACTACAGCAACGATAACGTAGTAGTTTCCCACAAAGTATTAATAGAGAAAGATCTAGAAAAGCAAAAAGCTGAAATCTTGAACAACCTTGAAAAAGGTCAGGTTCTAGAAGGTGTGATCAAAAACATGACCAACTTTGGTGTATTTATTGACCTTGGTGGTGTTGATGGTCTATTGCACATCACGGATATTTCTTGGGGCAGAATCAACCATCCTGAAGAGGTGTTGAAGCTTGACGAAAAAGTGAAAGTAGTAGTACTTGACTTTGACGAAGGCAAGAAGCGTATTTCTTTAGGTATGAAGCAATTGACTTCTCACCCTTGGGACTCATTGGCTGAAGGGCTTGATGTAGGTTCTAAAGTGAAAGGCAAAATCGTTAATGTTGCTGATTACGGTGCATTCTTGGAAATCGCTCCAGGTGTTGAAGGTTTGATTCACGTTTCTGAAATGAGCTGGTCACAGCACTTGAGAAATCCACAAGATTTCATCAATGTGGGTGACGAGTTGGAAGCAGTTGTGCTTACTTTGGACAAAGAAGAGCGTAAGATGTCATTAGGCATTAAGCAATTGACTGAAGATCCTTGGAACAAGAAAGAAGTATTAACAAAGTATGCTGTTGGTACTGAGCATAAAGGAGTTGTTAGAAATATGACTAACTTCGGATTGTTCATCGAATTGGAAGAAGGTATTGACGGATTGGTTCACGTTTCTGATTTAAGCTGGACTAAGAAAATCAAGCACCCATCTGAATTTGTTAAAGTAGGAGAAGAATTGAACGTAGTTGTTTTAGAACTAGATGTTGACAACAGAAGATTAGCATTAGGACACAAACAATTGGAAGAAAACCCTTGGGATACTTTCGAATCAGTATTTACCGTTGGTTCTAAGCACAAATGTACTGTGTTGAACAAAAACGAAAAAGGTGCTATCCTTGAGCTTCCTTACGGAATCGAAGGATTTGCTGCAACTAAGCATTTGAAGAAAGCGGATGACTCTATGGCAGAAGTAGGTGAGTCTTTAGAATTCCAAGTTTTAGAATTCTCTAAAGATGATAAGAGAATAGTTCTTTCTCATTTACATACGCATTCTAAAGTGGAGGAAGCTGCTCCTAAGAAGAAGCCAACTGGAGCTGGTAAGAAAAAGCAAGCCCCTAAACAACAAGCTTCTTCCTCTACATTAGGTGATTTGGATGCATTATCTGCATTGAAAACACAAATGGAAGATGATGCTAAAGGCGGAAGCAAGAAAAAAGCTGCTCCTAAGAAAGAGGAAGAGCCAAAAGCGGAAGCAAAAGCAGAAAAAACAGAAGCTAAGAAAGAAGTGCCAGCACCTGATGAAGCTAAAGCAGAAGCCAAAAAGGAACAAGCTAAAGCTGAAGAAGAAAAAAAGGCTGATGATAAAAAAGAAGATAAGGAGTAATCCTTAATTCATCATAAAATATGGAAGCCACTATCTTTTTAAGGTAGTGGCTTTTTTTATACCCGATTTTTAGATTGTTACAAAATTATTTAAGAATAAATATAGCACTATATTTGACAAGCGCGATAATATGCTTATTTTTGCAATCGCAAAAGCAAATAAGGTCACGTGGCCGAGTGGCTAGGCAGTGGTCTGCAAAACCATCCACAGCGGTTCGAATCCGCTCGTGACCTCTTTTTTTACCTCCCGCAGTTTATTTTTTCTGTTGGAGGTTTTTTTATGCACAAACTTTCCAGCGGATGAGAACCGCTCGGTTCGAAACCAATGTTTTGTTAAAAACTTGGTTCACTAGAGCCATGTGTGGCATGCTTAGTGCGTATTAGTAATCCCTGCCTGCTGTAGGCAGGCGCTCTTGACCTCTTTTTTTGACCTCCCGCAGTTTATTTTTTCTGTTGGAGGTTTTTTTATGCATAAATTTTTTAGCGGATGAGAACCGCTCGGTTTGAAACCAATTCATTAAAAATGAATTGGTTCACGAGTGGAATGGCGCATGCCTTGTGCGTATGAGCTAAATCGAGCCGCAGGCGAAGATTCATGAGGGGAAGTGCAACAAGCTGGTGCGTAAGAGATAAATCGATGTCTCAGTAGATATTTAAAAGGTTCATATCCATTACCCATTTGTCATTAGAAGTAATTATCAGTAAAATTCTAATTAATATTCAAAAGATGCCTTTTAATTTTAAAATATAACGTATATTTTAGTTTTTTAATAAAGACTTTAACTTAATTCAAATGAAAACTATCAAACTAATCTCATTATTCGTTTTAGGGTTATTAGCTTCATGCTCCCCAGGGAAAGAAAATGTTAATACCACCGTAAGCGGGAAAGTCATTAATCCAAAGGGTGACATAATTTCTTTAAGACTTCAAGATACTACTATCACGGCATCATTGGATTCATTAGGAGATTTTCAAACTAATGTACCCATTGTAAAAGCTGAAAAAGTAGTATTTGCACATGGGGATGAAATATCTTCCATGTATTTAAGACCAGGTGACCAGTTAAGACTTACGATTGATCCAGCACAATTTGATGAAACTTTACAGTATGAAGGTGAAGGAGCAGCCATTAATAACTTTTTGGCATCGATTGTTTTAATGGAAGATACCCTTGAAAGTATAGCACAATTAGCGGTTCTTTCTGAAGATAGTTTTCTAATAGAATTCCGTAATACCTATGTAAAAAAAGAAAATGCATTGGAAAATTCAGCTGTTACTGATCAGGAATTTAAAGATTGGTATCTTAAAAATAATGAATGGGAGTTTTATTACAATCTTTTAAATTATCCAGCTTATAAAACCAGATTGACGCAGGAAGAATTCGAACCCTCTGAGAACTTTTATGCTTTTCAGGATTCGTTAGATCTTTACGACTCAAGCAATTTAGAATATGAGTTTTTTGTCCCATATATACAAAAACAGATTACAAAAAAAGTAGTTGAAAAATTTAAAGATAATGGACCTACAGATGTAAGTGAATATGTGAAGGCATCAATAGAAGAAGTACAGTCTTTTCCGAGCGACCCCATAAAAGAACAATTATTATATGAAGTAATAAATGTACATTTTAATAGATTAAACGAAGAAGATAGGGATTCATTGATCGTGGAATGGAAGGCATTGAATCCCTCAAAGAAACGTTTAAAGACAGTTGAAGATAAGCTTGATGTTTTAGCGTCATTGGCAAAAGGTAATCCAGCTCCGGATTTTAAATATGCCAATCTTGATGGGGATAGTATGACCATGGCTGATTTTAAGGGTAAAGTAGTTTATATTGATGTGTGGGCTACTTGGTGTGGACCATGTATTGCAGAACATCCTTACATGGAAAAATTACAGAAGCAATACGAAGATGAAGACGTTGCTTTTCTCGCAATAAGTGTAGATTCATCGCCTGAGCCGTGGAAGAAAATGGTTAATGAAAAAGAATTAGGAGGAATCCATTTATATGCTGAGGGTGCTTGGGACGCTACTATTATGCAAAAATATGCGATTAGTGGAATTCCTCGTTTTATTTTAATCGATCAAGAAGGTAATATAGTGGATGCAAATGCTGCAAGACCATCTGGTGATATTGCTTCGGACATTGATGAGCTACTTGCTTTAGACAAGCAGTTGTAATGTGTGCTTGTTGCGGTTAATTATTGGGTAATCGTTATCAATACAACTATTAGTTTTTTTAATTTAGATCCTATTGTTTGCTCTCAAATCCACCTGATTTATTGGTGGATTTGAGAGTATTTATAGTTCAATTCTTTTTAACCATCCTCATGCGAATAAGTATTTACGAAATTATCCAAGAAGCCATTTCTTTATTTAAAACCAATTACAAACTATTCCTATCCTTAAGTTTATTAGGTTCTTTATTAAGTATCCTGATGACGGGTTTAAATGGAATGGTAAATTTGAATAGTGGCCTAAATATAGTTGCACTTATTGCTGGCATCTTGTTTTTACTTTACTTTTCTATTCGAATACAAATTGCTTTAGTAATAGCTGTTAATAATAGATATCAGCAATTTGAAACTAGTGTATTGGAATGTTATCAGACTGCAGGCAGTTATTTCTGGAGTTACATTCTTACTTGTCTCACACTTGGATTATTGATTATTTTGCCAATTGTATTAATCTTTTTATCAATTTCATTGGAAGCTCCTATATACATCACCGTAATAGCGGCAGTTGTTTTTGGGAGCATTACACTTCTGCTAATTTACTTTTTTAATTTTGCTCCAATACTAAATATTTTAAATCCAGAAGTGGAAAGTAATTTTAGTAGAAGTAAGGAGCTAGTTGAGAGAAATCCAATTTTAGTAGTAAAGATGCTTTTTATAGGGCTCCTTACACAATTATTAATTTATTTTATTGTGGATTTATTTATTAGCCATACGTACATAATGGGTATAAGTCTGGCTACAATTATGGAATTCTTTATAGGTCTTTTTCTTTCTCCTCTATTTGTTTCGGTTTTCATCATGGTTTACTATCAATTACAGAATGATCATGGAGTTTTGGAAGATGGATAAGTAATTGTGCTACAGCCACGATACGCGTGTGCCAGCTGGGGACCATACAAAAGCCCATCTAAGTTTTATTTATACATGTCGACAATTGACAAATACCATTAATCTAATTGAGTGATTAAATTCTATTTTAGCTATAAATTATCTACTACTATATCAATTACAATGGGTGAATTTTTTAATTTTACTCAAAATAAATATCAATGAAAAAGTTCATCGTTGGCAGGTTAAAAAGTATTCAGTATGTTTTCGTTGGTATGTCACGGTTGCTTTTAACTCCTGACTTCCGCATTTTAACACCCAAAATTAAATAGCTCAGCTAAATACTTTTGTTCTTGGGTTAAGAGGAGAGTCTTCTTAATTCTTTTACCACTAACAGGCATTATAGCCTGTATTTCAAATATATTTTCAGCTATC
>NZ_DASSWQ010000077.1:0-4998 GCF_035704835.1 Marivirga sp.
CTTCAAAAGGATGATGAACATATGGAAATCATCTCTTTGGCTCTATTTACAAAAGATGTATCAAAGCTGTTTCATCTGTTATCAAAATTTTTTACCATTAAAAGGGATATATTATGGGGTTTTTAAGGGCTGACTAATTAACACTTTAGGAGGCGTTAATAGTAGTGGCCAGCCAGCTGGATACACCACAATCGCTTACCAAGGCACCTTTACTGATCATTTTCCTGCTATTGATTACAATCTTTATTACAGTCAGGTTCGAAGTCTAGCGGGAGGAATTGAATCTATGGCAAGCAATTTTACCAGTTCAGCTTCATCTCTAACTGACTTAAAAGCTTTAAGTGGAGATGACCTAAGTTCAATCGGAGCTTCTAGTGGGGATATGAGTAAATTTAATGGCGCTGGTTTTACTTTTGACCCAGAAAGAATGTTCGCTGCAGTAAATGAAGGGGCTGGAAATTATTTAGATATAGATGAATCCCAGCAAGAATCCTGGTTGGTTTACGCAGGAGGAACTCATTTAGCCAATATAATAGAGGATTTTAGCGGAACTGCAAGAAGCCTCGATATTACCGAAAATCCTCCAAGTTTGGGTGCTTTTGAATTTACGCCAAATACTACACCCATAGCCACACATCAAATAGGTGCCATTGCCGATCCTGGTATATCTGACTTTTATGTAGGAAATCGAAAAATAGTCTCTCTTAAGTGGAATGAAAATGGAGGAAGTCTTCCCACAAGTGTAAAAATTCATTATTATCCCGGCCATCAACCACCAGATACAGACGGATATCCCGTTTTTAACGGATATATTCAAGTGGATGCAGTTGGAGGAAGTGATTATATGTATGATATCGAGCTTGCTTACGAGCCTGCATTACTAGCGGGAATCTCTACTAATGATATCTTGCTTACGAAGAGATCCGATGAAGTGAATGATTGGTCTACCTGGCAAACTACAGTGAATACTGTTAGCAGAGTTTTTACTGTCAAAAATATTGATAATGGTTTTAGTTATTTCACCGGCACTGACCAGAACAACCCATTACCCATAAATCTTATTTCTTTTTCTGCTAAAATACTCAATGGGAAAATCGAAATCCGATGGGAAACGAATTCAGAAAAGAATAATGACCATTTTACTGTTGAAAAAAAAGATATAAATAATGACTGGCGAAAAATAGCAATTATTAAAGGGGCAAAAAATTCGAATACTATCATGAATTATTCTACTGTTGATTTAAATCCTATCGTAGGAACGCAATACTATCGTCTTAAACAGGTTGATACTGATGGTAGATTTGAATACTCATATATTGTAAGAGTAGATTATGGAACGAATAAGCGAGAAGTATTTCCTAATCCTTTCATAGACCAAATATTTATTAAATCTAAAGGTGAAAAATCAATTAAAAGAATTGAGCTCAAAAATATTATGGGTGAAAACATCAATATTTCTACTGAATATTTCCCTCAAGACAAATGGAAAATTAACGCTCCTGCTTTACAAAAAGGAACTTACATACTCTTTCTCTACTTGGAAAATAGAGTAGAAACAAGAAAATTAATGAAGCAATAAACCTTTTGTAAGATGCTATTAATTAGAGACTATACAGGAGTATAGTTACAACTTTTATATTCAGTACTAAATAATTATTAGTGATAGCTATTATTAAATTAAATATGAAATAGAAAATCTTAATTGGACTTTAGCGCGTCATCAATAACTTTTGTCAACTCTTTCTTTTCGACTGATTTAAAACTTTCATTGATGAAGACAACTTTACCAGATTTATCTAATAAGACATACTTAGGATATAATTGTTGACCAATTTCTTCTAAAAATGGTCTGGCATCTATTAGATGTAAAAAATCAAGATGCTGTTTTTCTAAAAGTTTTTCAACTTCCGGAGATGAGTCAAAGGTAATAGCAACAAAGTGTACCTCTTCTTTATATTTTTTGGCGATTTTATTTAATTCGGGAAACTTTGCAATACACGGACTGCAACTAGTGAACCACAAATCAATGAAAACTGGCTTGCCTTCAAGTTCAGATAATCCTAACTTTTCTTTCTCCAGCGTTTTAAATTTATAGTCTGGTAATTTTTTCCCCTTATATTCATAAATCTTTTCAAGGTACCCACCTTCAGATTTCTTCCATTCAAAAACTTTTATCAAGGAATCATTTCGAACAATTTCTTCTTTAATCTGAACAGCAAAAGAAGCTGTCATATTTGGAAAAACGCTTTTGTAGGTCTCCCGCCTGGACTCATTAGCATCTTCGAGCTCGTATGACCGATAATAATTACCTGATTCCACTTCTTGATAAACAATAGCAGACTGGGCGAAAACGAAAGATGTCAAACTAAGCAAGAAAATAAAGATTAGATAGCGCATAAAGCAAGATAGAAAATATTTTCAATAATCTACTGCTTTTATAGTTCCAAAGTTGCGTATAAAGTCCAAATAAGCAGTGCTAGGTCAAAGCTAGACGTTTGAAACAGATTGCATTAGCCTAAAACGGTAAGCAGCCACTTGTGCTTATCCTCAAGAATTACTGCTATAATCAACAGCTTCTATGTTTCCCTCTTCATCAACTATATGTGTTTCTTTAGCAGGAACGATATCTGTATTTTGAGCGGATGCACAACTCCAGTTTCCATTTTCCTTTTGATGCACTACAAAAGTGAAAATGGTATTTCTTGCTTGTGCATTTTTTCCATTTATGGAAGTTTGTCCTTCCAAATGAACCCTGGCATTTACAACCGCAATTTTATCGGATAAGTATTTGACTTTAGTTTTTCTTATTGACAATTCGGAATCTTTAAAAATCACTTTCAAACCGTAATCATGCGCCTTAAATATTGACTTTCGATCGTGCCACCACAAGCCTGTTACATTTATAAACTCCGCATCTTCATCAAAAATAGAAGCTAGCATTTTGGCGTCTTTAAGATTCCAGGCTTTTACAAAGGTATTTGGAATGTCCTCTGGTTTGATAATTTCCAATGATTTGAAATGAGACATAATGGATTACATTTATGATTACAACTGCAGTAAAACAAAAATAGCCACTGAATGAGTGGCTATTTTACTATTATCTAAAAAGTATTTTATTCGCTGATGGTTTCATCTGTTTCAGCAACTTCTTTATCCATTCCTACACTGTCCATTTCTTCAGTAGGTTTAGCCATTAATTCCTCTTCATCGCTATTAAGTTCTTTTAGCTCATCTCTTAAGTCTACTAAAAATTGAGAAGAGGTAAAAGCATCGTTCTCCAATATTTCTTGAATTGCTTCAGTACGTTTATCTTCGCTTTCAATTTCAAAGGCTTTTTGTGCATAAACGGCAACCGCGATGTCAACCTCGTCATCAGATAAGTCGGTACGCTTAACCCAACCTGTTGAAAACCAATTGTCTCCTTGCTTTTTCCCTTTTACTTCAACCCACTCATCTTTAGTATCCATTAAGGCCAAGACATCCATCGAACTGAAACTTTTGTCCGTTTTGGTTAATAAATCAGGACGTTTGAAAATTTGGGTTTCAGTTACGGCTGTTACGGCTGTTCCTTCTACCACAAAATCTTTCAATACCCAGCCTTGCTTTCCATCTCCCAATTCAATTTCTACGTATTCTCTATTATCTTCAGCAGAATCAACTGCAGTCTTTCCGGTCATCAACACTTTTTCTCCCAGGCTAATTGATGAAATCCATTGACCATCCGAAGATGGTTGTTCTCGGACAGAAATTCCGTCCCAAACTGATACTGCATCAACGCTCTCTGGTATTTCATTTTGAGTGGTATCTTGCTTTGATGATTCACTACTTTCGCTTCCTGAGCAAGAAGAAAATAAAGTGGCAATGACTAGGGCAATGGTTAAAATGTAATAATTTTTCATAATAGGATTTATTTGGTTTGAAATTTTAGACTAATGTAATTGATTTTAAAGTGGCAGAAAATAAAAAATTAGATTAATTTAACCACTTGGACTAACTCTTACTATATTTGCCAATTCTTTACATCTAAACCACGGTTTGCCTCAAAGGGGTAGAGAGTAATTATTATACTTCAGAATTAACTGATCATCACAATCTATTTTGCATTTTTTACTTGATGACCTCTTATCAAGAACGTATAAATTAATGGCTTTAAACGCATTAAAACACAGTCTTTAACAGTTTGCCAATGCCTTAATCCGCACCTAAATCATAAATGAACGCGCCTTTCTTTCAACTGAAATAGTCAGGATTAATAAATATCCTTTTCTTCCATATAAAATTTAATTTTTTTCAAATTGGGAAAGAAAATTCCAGACAATAGCGCTCGACTTTATATCCATATTGCCCCATGCCCCAGGCCAGGTGTGTTCTCCACCCTCCACTTTATAATGAACAACTAAACTGCTGCTATTGCCTTTTTGATACTGTATTTTTTCAACCGTACTACCATCGCTGGTATTGATATTTTCAATAGCAGAAGTATCTGCTGAAACTTTGATGTTATTATTATCCTTCCAATATTCTATTACTTGGTTAATTGGCTTTGTATAGCTAGCCCCTAAATAAGGCACTGTACTGTCGGAAGTACCATGTATTTGTAATACAGGAATGGAATGCTGTGGGTTACAGGCTGTAAAAGTCTCAGGAGTCATAGAGCCTGTAACAGAAGCTACTGCTGCTATTCTTTCGCTCAATTGACAAGCCAATAAAAAACTCATAAACCCTCCGTTTGACATTCCTGTGCTATATACTTTAGAACTATCTATAGTATAATCCGCTGAAATTGAATCAAGTAAAGCTTCAATAAAGCCTACATCATCAGTGGTACTCTTTAAGGTCCAACCACCGACATTCCAATGGGGAGTATCTCATAAACTGTGTAAGTTCTAAATCAGGGCTTACAAAACAGTTATTGAGCCTCGGAAATTTAGGGAGTGATTTTGTAAAAATCGCTACTTAAATTTCGAGGAGCCCGCGGCAGGCGCTTTTCTCAATTTG
>NZ_DASSWQ010000028.1:0-21156 GCF_035704835.1 Marivirga sp.
GTAAAAAATGGACTCAGCCTATTAGAAACTGGGGAGTAATACTTAACAGTTTTCTTATTATATTTGAAGATAGGGTCAGATTAAATGAATCTTAACCCTATCTTCAAAATTTTTAGTTACACACTTTTTGGGATAGTGTCAAATTAGATAAAGTAGACCGCTTTTTTTATTTACAGTAATTCCATCAGCATCAGTCTAATATAATAACCATTATTTTTTATCTATTAGTCTATAATCTTTGATCTCAAAAAATCTATCTATACTCAGGATTTGGATGGTCTTTATCAGTTCTTGCTTCCCATTCCGTAGCCTGATTTCCGTAAGCAGGGATTCCGTTTTGGTCGTGCAGCATTTTAGCCATGTGCATTAAATTCCAGGTCATAAAAGTGGTGTTTTTGTTAGTGAAATCATTCTCAGGGCCTCCACTTCCCTCATCCATATAGGATTTACCTGGTCCTGCTTCACCTATCCATCCAGCATCAACTTGTGGAGGAATTACATAGCCCAGATGCTGTAAACTATATAAAGTATTCATGGCCACATGTTTGATGCCATCTTCATTTCCAGTAACTAAACATCCGCCAACTTTGCCATAATAAGCATATTGTCCTTGCTCGTTGGTTTTTCCTGAGAATGCATACAATCTTTCAATTACCTGACTGGCAACGGAAGACTTTTCACCCAACCAAATAGGAGTTCCAATCACCAAAATATTGGCATTCATCACTTTTTGCTGAATTGCAGGCCATTCATCTTTGTCCCAGCCGTGCTCGGTCATATTTGGATACACACCAAAGGCAATGTCATGGTCAACCGCTCTGATAATATCCACATGTATTCCATTTTCCTTCATGATTTGCGCAGACATGCTAATCAGCCCAGAAGTATGAGATTTTTCGGGTGATTTCTTTAAAGTGCAATTGATAAAAACTGCTTTCAATCCACTAAAATCTGTTTGGTTTTCTTTATTGAGTTTTGACTGGTAGTTGCTTAATTTCATGGCTCTTATTTTAGATTTCTTGAAAAAATGTTCATGAGATTATACATGTACTGATTTTAACTCTATCTATCAGTTTAAAGTTATGGATTTACAGATTGAGCTTTTGAGGTCTATGAATTTAATTGGAATGAAGCTATTATAGGTAAAATTAAATTTCCAAATTGATTTGCATCGATTATTGGCTTTAATTGTCGCAAAAAATACAATGAATAGAAGTCTTAAATCTAGAATCTAGACTCTAGATTCTAATCTCTAGCATCTAATCCTCAAACTGAAAATTCGTATAAGCATTCTGCAACTCCCTCAGCGCATGATGTTCTCCATTTTTTTGGGCAGTAGCTATTCCTTTTTGGTAGATTTCATCTGCTTTATCTCTGTCAAAGAATTCAGCGTACAAAGCAGCTGCATGATAATAGGTGCCGATATAGTTTTCGTGCTTCTCAATTAGTTCATCGAAAAGTTCTTTAGCTTTGGCTGGGACATCTTCTTTATATTCCGTAGCCAAAGCATAGATTAAAAAGGGGTCATTGGGAGATTCTTCTCTAAATTTTTGAAGTTGAGCTATTCTATCTTCATTCATTAGTCGGATTCAATTTTTATTTTTTTCAATTATACTTAACTTCGGGCTTTAATATCAGTTATACTTTATAAATCTTCAAATGTCTTTAACAAAAAGTGTTTTAGACAAGGAACCATAAACTCAATATATTTTATGAAAATATTAGTTTGCATAACGCATGTGCCGGATACTACGGCAAAGATTTCCTTTACGGACGATAACACAAAATTTAAATCAGACGGAGTACAATTCATCATTGGCCCATATGATGATTACGCTTTAGCAAGAGCAGTTGAATTGAAAGAAGCTTCAGGCGGTACAGTTACTGTCTTAAATGTAGGAAAAGCTGAAACCGAACCAACTATAAGAAAAGCATTGGCTATTGGAGCTGATGATGCCATCAGAATTGATGCTGAGCCAACCGATTCATTTTTCGTGGCAGAACAAATTGCTAACCATGCTAAAGATGCCGGTTATGATTTAATCATGATGGGAAGAGAATCCATAGACTTCAACGGTGGCATGGTACACGGAATGGTAGGTGAATTATTAGGCTTACCCGCTATCTCTCCGGTAATGAAATTGGATATCGAAGGCCAAACTGCCAAGCTGGCTCGTGAGATTGAAGGTGGAAAAGAATATTTAGAATTAGAATTGCCTTTCATCGCAGGTTGTCAAGAGCCGATTGCTGAGTGGAAAATTCCTAACATGAGAGGAATCATGTCAGCAAGAAGCAAGAAATTGGATGTAGTAGCTCCTTCAGATGCTTCTGAAGCAGTTAAATTACAGAAATATGAAATGCCGCCTGCTAAAGGGGATGTGAAAATGATTGATGCCGACAATGTAGAAGAGTTGGTAAAATTGTTGAAAAACGAGGCTAAGGTTATATAATAACTAAACAGCCAATTAATCATTGTTGAACGAAATTATATGAAAGAAATGTCAATATTAGTATTTATAGAACACGCAGAAGGCGAAATTAAAAAATCATCTTTAGAAGCAGTATCTTATGCTGCTGCTATGGGAGAGGATGTGACTGCAATCGCTTTAGGTCCAGTAGATGAATCAGTTTTGAAAGGAGCTGGAAAAGCTGGAGCGTCAAAAGTTTTACATGCTGCAGACGCGAAATTGGAAAAAGGTTTAATCCTTCCTTACGCAAAAGTTATTGCGCAGGCAATGGAAAAAGTAGGTGCAAAAACTTTAGTACTTGCTAAATCATCATTGGGTGACCCAGTTGCAGCAAGAATTGCCGCTAAATTAAAAGCTGGTTTTGTTTCCAACGTAGCAGATTTGCCAGATACATCAAGCGGATTTACTGTGAAAAGAAGTATTTATACAGGTAAAGCTTTTGCAAATGTGGAAATGACCACAGAAACAAAGATTATCGGAATCAAGAAAAATGCTGTAGAAATGAAAGAAGATGGTGGAGATGCTTCAGTTGAAGCTTTCGAACCAACTTTTGATGATTCAGATTTTGCAGTGAAAATCACTTCTCAGGACAAACAAGAAGGTGAAATCCTATTGCCAGAAGCAGAAATTGTTGTTTCAGGTGGTAGAGGAATGAAAGGTCCTGAAAACTGGGGAATGATAGAAGATTTAGCTAAAACACTCGGTGCAGCTACAGGCTGTTCAAAACCAGTTTCAGATATCGGATGGAGACCTCATCATGAGCACGTAGGACAAACAGGGGTTAAAGTATCTCCACAGTTGTACGTTGCAATAGGTATATCTGGTGCCATTCAACATTTAGCGGGTGTGAATTCTTCCAAATATATTTTAGTAATCAACAAAGATGAAGAAGCTCCGTTCTTCTCAGCAGCAGATTATGGTATTGTAGGAGATGCTTTTGAAGTAGTTCCTAAGTTAACAGAAGCTCTTAAAAAAGCACAAAACTAAAATTCACTTGTGGATAAAATCAAATTAGAAATATTAGGTTTATCGTCTAGTCAGTCGCAATCTGGTTCGTTCGCTCTTGTTTTGGGTGAGGCGCCTGGTAGCAGAAGATTACCGATTATCATCGGTATGTTCGAAGCGCAAGCTATTGCTATCGAAATAGAAAAGATTGTGCCCAATAGGCCTATGACGCACGATTTATTCAAATCCTTTGCGCACAGTTTTAATTACGCGGTAAAAGAAATTGTGATTTCGGATTTGAAAGAAGGTGTATTTTTTGCCAAAATTGTTTGTGATAACGGCATGGAAACAGTAGAAATAGACAGCAGGCCTTCTGATGCAATTGCAATAGGAATTCGTTTTGATGCACCTATTTATACCTATGAAAAAATCATGTCTGAGGCTGGAATTGTGCTATCAGATGAAAAAGAAGATGAAGATATTTCTGAGTTGAAAAAACCAGTAGAAAGATCCTCTACACCTGGACCGTCTAGTCCCACATCAAAATCCGATTTCGATAAATTGAAAAATATGCCGATGGATAAATTGAATACATTGCTAGACAAAATGATCCAGAGTGAGGACTATGAAAAAGCTGCTAAAATCCGCGATGAAATAAATAGAAGGAATTAAGAGGTTTATTCTTTAATTATTTAATAGATAGCTTTGCTTTTACTGGTGAAGCTATTTTTTTTATTGAAACGAAGTTTCAATAGGGCAAGATTCCTGCCTCCGCAGGAATGACGATCTTATCTATTTCAGTGAATGAATGGATTTTTTCCAATCTTAAATTGTTGTGATGCTCTAATTTGTTTACTGCAATAGAATTTCTGTGAGTCATTCCTTTGAAGAAAGGAATCTATCCATTTTAATCTTTGATTAAAATATAATCATGGCTTACACCTACTCTCAAATTAAATCACATCAAATAATCTCTAAAAAAGTATAATTAAAGCTTAAAATACTTCCCAATTTCGTCCTCTTATCATCAAATTATACTAAATTTACAATCGCTTAATACGAATCTATTTTTTATTCTATTGAGTAAGTCAATACTTGGTAAAACCATCATCTAAGTAGTAATAATGAATTTCTCTGCACTTCTTGCACAGCACCCTGTTTTTGAGTTAGTTAAAAAAAGCGCCCATTCTTTGGGGATTGAAGCCTATGTAGTAGGTGGTTATGTTCGTGATTTAATTTTAAAAAGACCTTCTAAAGACATTGATTTTGTATGTGTAGGGAGCGGAATAGAATTGGCAAAAGAAGTGGCCGCTAACATTGGTTCGAATAAGAAATTTCAGGTTTTTAAAAACTTCGGAACTGCAAGTATTCATCATGGTGAATGGGAGTTAGAATTTGTAGGCGCCAGAAAAGAATCCTATCAAAGAGATAGCCGCAAGCCAGTAGTAGAGGAGGGGACTCTGGAGGACGACCAGAATAGAAGAGATTTCACCATAAATGCGCTAGCAATTAGCTTAAATGAAATTAACTACGGTGCTTTAATCGATCCTTTTGGTGGAGTAAAAGACTTGAAGAAAAAGCTTATTAAAACTCCTTTAGATCCTGATATTACTTTTTCTGATGATCCTTTGAGAATGATGAGAGCAATTCGCTTTGCGGCTCAATTAAATTTTGATATCGCTCCCACAGCATTTGACAGCATTATAAAAAATGCAGAACGCTTAAAAATTATTTCTTCAGAGCGCATTACAGATGAACTGAATAAAATCATCATGACTGAAAAGCCTTCATATGGTTTTAAGTTGCTTTATCATGCGCAATTGCTAGATAAATTCTTTCCGGAAATGATGGAATTGCAAGGTGTGGAGGAAAAGAATGGCTTTAAGCACAAGGATAATTTTTATCACACGCTTCAAGTTTTGGATAATACTGCTGAATATGGAGGAGACCTTTGGCTCAGATGGGCTGCAATTTTACATGATATTGCAAAGCCTGAAACCAAAAGATTTAATCCTAAGCAAGGCTGGACATTTCATGGTCATGAAGATAAAGGGGCACGAATGGTACCCAAGATTTTCAAGCGAATGAAATTACCTTTAAACGAAAAAATGAAGTATGTACAAAAATTGGTATTGCTTCATTTGAGGCCGATTCCCCTGGTTCGAGATAATATAACAGATACTGCGGTCCGTAGATTGCTTTTTGAAGCGGGTGATAATATAGAAGATTTGATGACCCTTTGCCGTGCAGATGTCACCTCAAAAAACATGAATAAGGTGAAACAATTCCGCGCTAATTTTGATAAGGTCGAGCAAAAAATGAAAGAAGTCGAGGAAAATGATCAAGTTAGAAATTTTCAGCCACCAGTAAGCGGAGAAGATATCATGAAAGCTTTTAATTTAACACCTTGCAAAGAAATCGGACTTATTAAAAGTGAAATAAAAGAAGCTATTTTGGATGGTAAAATTCAAAACAACCGAGATGAAGCTTATGATTATATGTTGGAAATTGCAAGGAATCTGGGTCTTCAAAAAGTAGAATAATCTTAATGTTAAAATAATTGGTATGATTTTAGACAACAATAAATTTTTAAATATGAAAAGATTGAAATATTCGAAAGCATTAATTCTTACAGTGGTTTTGGTAGTAATAGGTTTGCAATCTAATCTATATGGCCAAAATGAAGAGGCCATAAAACGAGCGAAGCAGAAATATTTTAGCTCCATCAGATATAATGATTTTGGTGTAGCTACCAATGCCATTTATGATTTGATGACGCTTGAGCCAAACAATGCATCCTACCTGGACTCTTTGGCTTTTCTTTATTATGAATCTAATCGATTTGCTTCCGCTGCTTTAGTATCTAATGATATTTTAAGATTCTCACCGAACAATAAATTAGTATTGCAGGTAGGCGCTAAAAGTTTAGAGAAAATAGGTGCTATAGATCAATCATTAAAAATGTACGAGAAACTATATACATTGACTGATGATCCTTATACTTTATACGAAATAATTCAAAAACAATATTTTATGAAAATGTATGCTGATGCCAAAATCAATTCAGAGTTGCTTTTAGGTAAACCGGTGGTTGATAGAGCAACAGTTTATGCCCAAAATGAGAATGGAAATGAAATAGAAATTCCTTTTAGAGCAGCAATATTAAATATGCAAGGTTTAATCGAACGAGCTCAAGGCAATGAAGATTCTGCAAAAAAATATTTTAATAATGCATTAAAAATAGCTCCTGAATATGCTTTGGCTAAAGAAAATTTGAATCCTAAGAAGGAATAGTTTTATTTAAGTATCGATTCAAAAGTGTTAAAATTATAAATTGAATAATATGAAATTTTTAAAATGGACTTTTGTGTTAGTTTTATCCATGATAACTGGCACGCTATTATCCCAAAGTTTATCTGGCGATAATTATGAAACTGCCAAGAACAATGGAAAGGGAACGGTAACTTTCACTTATGTAGAAACTCCTGGTTTTGTGTATAAAGATCAAAGTGGAAAGTTAACAGGTGTTTGTGTAGATATCATGAATGATTTCCTTCAATATGTAAGGACTAATCATGGAATTAACTTGAACGCTCGTTTTTTGGGTAATGGAAGCAGTTTTAGTGCAATGTATAATGGCGTTAAAAATGGAAAAAATGGTGTTTTTGGACTTGGAAACATTACTGTGACTGAAGCCAGAAAGAATGAAATTTTATTTAGCCCTCCTTTTATCACAAACTTTGCTATTTTGGTGACACATAGCAGCGTACCAACTCTTGAATCGATGAGTGAAATTACTCAAAAGTTTAATGGGTTTACTGCTTATACAGCCAAGGGTACACTAAATGAAAAACGTATCAATAAATTAAAATCAGATTATTATCCTGACTTAGAAATAAGTTATGTGAATTCAAGTCCTGACGTTCTGGAAAAAATTCTAAATGATAAAAACTCTTTTTCATATTTAGATTTAGCCTTTTACTTATCTGCTGTAAAGGAAAGAAAGCCATTACAACGACATAAAGTTGGAGATGAGGGGTCTGAAGAATTTGCTTACATTATGCCACAATCAAGTGATTGGCAACCAATTATTGAAGAATTTTTCAATGCAAATGGTGGTTATAAAAACACAACAGCCTATAAAAAAATCCTAGTAGACCATTTGGGACTATCTGCAGTAAAGCTTTTAGATTCTGCTGCAGAATAATAATCTGAAAAATTTCATGGATAAAAAATCGGATTATAAATATTGGGAATCATTTTTTCAATCTTTGCAGATGACCTATTATGGTTTATTAGCAGTGCCCTTATTTCTTTTTGCAATTGTTTTTCTAAGATCAGAAAATGGTAATGCTAAAGTAATTGGTATCCCATATGAGATGGAAGATACTGTTGCAGGAATTACAGTAATCTTAGCAATAATTGAAATTGTCTTTCTTCATTTACTAGCTGCAAGGCAATATAAGTCAGCATCTCAGATGGATGATTTGATTGCTAAAATGAGAAAATATCGCAGTGCTACTATGATTAAATACGTTGGTTTAGCCATATATCAAATCATTACTATAGCAGTTTTTGCGATGACTTATCACAAAGGAATGATGGGACTATTTACTGGCTTACTACTATACAGTTCTTTTTTTAGGCCAGAAATACAAAATGCCAGACGAGATTTAAAATTGAGTAAAGAAGAATATCAAAAAATTAATTATAAAACAGGATTGGTAACTTAAAATTAAAAGCTGTCTCAAAAGTCTTCCTTGCAAAGAAATGGATAAATATTGGCTTTTGAGGCAGCTCCTATTTACAGTTCTTTTACGACTACTTCGTAAGTAGCTTTTACATTCAAAGTCCCTGAAACTGAGCAATATTTACCAGCAGCCAATTCTACTAGTTTCATAAACTCATCAGCTTTTAGATTACTGGAAGTCGCAGTGAAAATCATATGAATGCGCTCATAAGATCTTGGATTTTCTTCTCTTCGCTGCCCTATTGTTTCTACTTGTAAATCTATCAGTTCTTTTCTTCTTTTCTTGATCATTTCCACTAAATCAACTGATGCGCAAGAGGCCAGAGCAGCCAAAAGACTTTCCATAGGAGAGAAGTAGTCTTTGCTTTTGGCATCATACATATCAATGTTTAAGATATTGCCCGATTCGTTTTTGCTCTCATATTCTTTAGGCGCCAACATATTTGTGATTATCCTCATTTCTTTTTCTTTAAATTTTGCAGCAAATCGCAAATCTACAATCTTATAAATAAATTAGTAACCTTATAACTTATATTTTCATTCCCTGTAAGATTCCATTATCTTTTCCTAATTTTAGAAAAGCCTAAATTTCCGATAATGTTACAATTAATTAAAGACGACCCTTGGTTAGCCCCCTACGAAAATGATATTCAAAATCGATTTGATTATTTCAAATCGGAAATGGATAGAATTAATGGTGTTTTCGGAAGTCTTACCAGTTACGCATCCCGACATCAGGAATTGGGTTTTCAAAAAACCAAAAAAGGCTTTTCCTATAAAGAATGGGCGCCTGCAGCTCAAGCTTTAGCATTAGTTGGTGATTTCAACAATTGGGATGAAAATGCACATTCTATGCAGAAGAATGAAGCTGGAATTTGGGAAGTAGAAATTAAGAATGAAGATGGCTTGAGACATCTTTCATTGGTTAAAGTGCGAGTTACTTCAGCTAATGGAAAGCATGACAGAATTCCAGCTTATATAAAATATACCACTCAAAATACCGATAATCATGAATTTACGGGAAGAATTTGGCAGCCAGAAAAAGCATTTAAATGGACGGACAGTAAATTCAATTTAGGTGATATTAAAAACCCAGTGATTTACGAATGCCATCCCGGAATGGCGCAGGAAAAAGAAGGAGTGGGCACCTTTCAGGAATTCGAAAAAAATATTTTACCGAGAATAAAAGCTTTAGGGTATAATTGTATTCAATTGATGGCAGTAGCAGAACATCCTTATTATGGTTCATTTGGTTATCATGTAGCTAATTTCTTTGCCCCTTCATCTCGTTTTGGAACTCCAGATGATTTAAAAACTTTAGTCAATGCAGCGCATGAAATGGGAATTGCAGTCATTATGGATGTAGTACATTCTCATTCTGTAAAGAATTTTTCTGAAGGCTTAAATGACTTTGACGGAAGTGGAAGTCAATATTTCCACCATGGATGCAGAGGCTATCATTCCGGCTGGGATTCCAAGTTATTTAATTATGGAAAAGAAGAGGTTTCTCGTTTTTTGCTTTCAAATCTGAAGTATTGGATGGAAGAGTTTCATTTTGATGGGTTCCGATTTGATGGCGTAACCTCTATGCTTTACCACCATCATGGTGAACATACAAATTTTGATCATTACGATAAATATTTTAAAGAAGGAGTGGATTGGGATGCCGTTCGGTATTTGCAATTAGCGAATAAGTTAATTCATGAAATTAAACCGAGTGCCATCAGTATAGCAGAAGATATGAGCGGAATGCCAGGCACTTGTCAAGACATTGAGGAAGGCGGCTTAGGCTTTGATTATCGATTAGGAATGGGAATACCCGATAATTGGATTAAATGGCTCAAACATAAGCAAGATGAAGAATGGAGCATGCAGGAAATCTGGAATGTCCTCAGTAATAGAAGATATGGAGAAAAAACAGTGGCTTATGCAGAATCCCATGATCAGGCGATGGTTGGCGATAAAACATTAGCATTTTGGCTGATGGATAAGGAAATGTACTGGCATATGGCCAAAGAAGATGATAATTTGATTATCGATAGAGGAATTGCTTTGCATAAAATGATTCGTTTAGTAACGGCTTCAGCTGGTGGAGAAGCTTACTTGAATTTTATAGGAAATGAGTTTGGCCATCCTGAATGGATGGATTTTCCCAGAGAGGGCAATGATTGGAGTTATAAATACGCCAGAAGGCAATGGTCTTTGGTCGATAATAAAGAATTGAAATATCATTATCTTAATGATTTTGAAGCATCAATGCTCAAGGTCTTGAAATCTGAAAATGTACTGCAATCGCCACCGGCCAATTTGTTAAATATAGACGAAACCAATAAAGTTCTGATTTTTGAAAGAGCAGATTTAATTTTTGTGTTCAATTTTCATCCCAATAATTCAGTTCCGGACTATGAGTTTTGGGTTCCAAA
The DNA here is from genome assembly GCF_035704835.1 of Marivirga sp. GTDB lineage: Bacteria > Bacteroidota > Bacteroidia > Cytophagales > Cyclobacteriaceae > Marivirga. The sequence goes on from NZ_DASSWQ010000028.1 coordinate 10,587, forward strand.
AGGAGGGGAGTTTCACTATTTATTGAATAGCGATGATGCAAAATTTGGCGGTCATGAAAGAATTGATCAATTAACAATTCATGAGACTTTTAAAAAGGAGGGAGGTGATTTCATGAAAATTTACTGTGTAAACCGCGCTGCTCTAGTCCTGAAACGAACATAATTATCACTAGTTTGAACAAGAGTTAGTCCATCAATTTTTGCTTTTCTATTATCTTTGCAGCAATAACTAAATAAAATACAAATGAAAAGTCAATACGTTTTTTCTCTTATTGCATTTTTTGCACTCTTCAGTTCTTGTTCAAAGGAAAAAATATCGACTGCTGATAATTATGAGGTAGTCGAGTTACCAGATGGAAGCATCATTTTTCTAAATCATTATTCAGAATTAGAGTATATCGAGGCTTTTAATCAGCGTAAAGTTGCTATTTCAGGTGAGTGTTATTTTTCAGTAGAAACGGCAGATAAACCGTTCACTGTAATAGGTAAATTAGGTGAGGTAGAAGTTCTAGGTACCGAATTTAGCGTAAAATCTAACACTGAAGATATGGAAGTAGAAGTGGAAGAAGGCAGCGTAAACTTTAGAGTTGGTGATAAATCAAAAAATATTATAGCAGGAGAAATGGCTTCTTACCAAAAAGGATCGAATTCTATTGAAACAGGCAAAGCTTCTCTGGATTTTAAAAAATGGATGGCCAAATTACGAATTGAATTCAAACGATTGGATAAAGAAATACAAGAAGGGGCAGAAGGATTGAAAGAAAAGCTCAATAGTAAATCAGAAGAAATTGAAAAGGAAGCTAAAAAAATCGGAGAAGAACTCGATGAAGTAGGGGAGCAAATCGGTAAAAGTTTTAAGAAAATTACGGATTAGAACATAAAATAGGTTTTTCCAATAGTACTCAATAACAACCAAAAAGTACTATTGGAAAAAGCATCAAAAAATCAGATTTAGTTACTCAGCCATCTCCATAGCTTTCTTTGATTTTCTGTAAAGGAAGTTGTGAAAGATATTTCTTTTGGCATAACGATACGGTTTATCAGAATTTACCAATTTGGAATAAACATTTTTATTAACACCAAAATACTCATAAGTGGTACCATCAAGGAAGGAAATCTCTAATAATAAACCTTTATGTCTAAAATCTAGAATGCCCGATTCCGTAGTGGTTTTATTATATTCAGCTAGTTTAGCTTCTTTAGTTTCAGGAGCTATACTAATAAGGAAATGATAGCCATCAATTATTTGCTGACTTTTGATTTCGGCTTCTTCAGCCCTAGGGTCATTGGCCTGAAATTTATCAGGATGCCATTCTTTTACTAAATTTCTATAAGTTGCTTTTAATTGCTTAAGGTCAATAGGACCTTCTACATTAAATAATTTTTTGTATTCGTTAATACGCTTCATAAAGGTAATTTCAATTGGAGCGCAAAGGTACTCAATAAATATTCATAAATGCTTAAAGTAGAAGAATATAGATTTTTATGTTTCAAGTGTCGTTTTCATTCAAAACTATTTATTTCAAATAATAACTATTGCTTTGAAATGCTTGAATGTAAAACCACATTTTTCAATTTGGGTGATTCCATTCTTTCTAAAAACTTGCTAAAATCTAAAACAATAACTTATTTTGATTGTCATACTAATAATTAATTATGCAAGAAGCTCAAAAGTATAGTAGATATTCATTTTTATTAGATCAAACAGCTCGAAGAGTAAAGCAATATGCTAAGCAGAGATTTAGAGAGCTGGGTTGGACTATTACTATCGACCAATGGGCAGTGCTTAAGCAGTTATATGATAAGGGTGATTTGAATCAAAGGGAATTAGCCACCAATACTTTCAAGGATCATCCCACTATGACTCGAATAATTGATTTATTGAAAGTCAAAAACCTGATTGAAAGAAAATCACATCCTACGGATAGAAGAAGTTTTATAATTGCTTTAACTTTTGAAGGAAGAGCAATGGTGGAAGATTGTCTGCCCGAAGTACAGAAAATCAGAATGAAAGCTTGGGAAAATCTGTCAGATGAGGATTTTCAAGAGTTTAAAAGAATTTTAGAAAGTATTTACAAGAATCTATCTTAAAAGAATTTTAGTATTTATTTGAATTTGTCATTTAGTATGAAGCGACACCTCCATCAGGACTTCCGCTATCAGCAGCACCTTCCATGTATCCTGTATCTGAATAAAATTTAATCCCCATCAATCTCCCCATAAAGCTACGCACTTGAAGCTCATGTCCCATCTCTTCTAAAGATTTTAAAGTCTCCGGAGCCATTTTGTATTCCTCATAAATAATTTGATCAGGCAGCCATTGATGATGAATTTTTGGAGCTTCGATTGCTGGTGCCATCGGAAAATCATAAACTAATGTTGCTAATATGGTTTGAAAAACTGTATTAATTATGGTTCTTCCTCCGGGGCTACCAATTACTAAAAAGGGTTGATTATTTTTCATGACAATAAACGGACTCATGCTGGAAAGCATTCTTTTACCGGGCTCAATGGTATTTGCGGTTGTTCCAATTTGTCCGCTATTGGTAGTTTTCCCCGGCACAGCATTGAAATCTCCCATTTCATTATTCAATAAAAACCCAAGCTTAGGAGATTGCATTTTTACGCCATACCCTTGTTCCAGTGTGGTAGTCATCGAGACAGCCATTCCATTTTCATCCATAACAGAAAGATGAGTAGTTTCTTGCCCTTCCGAAAAAAGTTGGATATCTGAAATTCCACTCTTACTGGCTTTTTCAAAATCAATTTCAGCTAACAGTTCTTTGGCATACGCTTTTGAGAGAAGTTTCTCTAATTCAGGAATTTCAACAAAATCCATATCCCCTAGGTATTGTGCTCGGTGCTTAAAGGCTTTTCGCATGATTTCAGCTAAAATATGATAATATTGAACAGAACCCATTTTAGGTGTATAATCCAGATGTGACCACATATTCATCATTTGACTGATGGCCACTCCTCCCGAGCTTGGCAAAGGCATACCATATAAATCATAATTATTAAAAGTGGAATGAATGGGTTTTCGTTCGATAGCTTGATATTTTTCTAAATCTTCCAAGGTCAAAATACCTCCTTGTGAATCTATATAATCTACCAAGGTTTCAGCCACCTTTCCTTCGTAAAACCCTTTTTTACCTTCTTTTTGAATCTCTTTTAAAGTTTCTGCTAAGGCAGGTTGTTGCCAATATTCTCCGAAGCCTACTAATCTACCATCTCGCTTAATGAAACTCTGCATTTCAGGATATTGATCTGGGTTTTGTGCGAAATTGTAGAAATCCTCAGCTAAGGATTTTGGTAATGGAAAACCAAATTCTGCTAATTGTATTGCTCGTTCTAATAACTTTTCCCAAGATATTTGACCATATTTCTGATGTGCATCAAAGAGACCAGCTACCGTTCCGGGCACCCCAATAGCCAAAGCTGAATTATGATTACCACCAGATTTCAAATTTCCATTCTCGTCTAAAAACATATCTTTTGTGGAGGCTAAAGGAGCCTTTTCTCGAAAATCAAAAGTAGTGACTTCTCCATTTCCACTATGGATGACCATAAAACCGCCCCCACCAAGATTTCCTGCAAAAGGCCAGGTTACCGCCAAGGTAAATGCCGTTGCAATTGAAGCATCCACTGCATTCCCACCGTCTTTTATAATTTCTAATCCAGCTTGAGATGCATAAGTGGACGCACTGGCTACCATGCCATTTTTTCCATAATGATTTTGGGAAAGGGTGACAGAGAAATTTAAAAATGAAAGAATTAAAAAAAATAATAAACTTCTCATTGGTGATTTGATTTTTTTCAGCTTGAAGATAATTAAAATTTGGCTATGTGTTAAAGTGAAAGCTAGTATTTAGTCACTTTTAAAGTACATTATTTTTATTTAAAGAAATTTTTATTAAATACTTGCATAAAAGCTATGTCTTATTTTTGGAAATATCGATTGCCGTTTCTACAATATAGTTTTGACATTGCATAGTAAGAAAATTTGTATTTTATTGATTTCAATCTACTAAAACTAACTCATAGTTTGTCTTTACTTTTTACAAGTGAATTAATTGAATAGGTGGTTTCCTGCACTTTACTTCATAATAGGTTTTTTACCATCATCCTGCCTAGATGATTTGTTTTTAAATTTACACTTCATAATGCTCGGAATCATTTTAAATTATTTTAATGCATCTAGATTAGATGCAATTGATTTTATTTTTATTCATTTTTATGAAAAAATTATTTCATGCGAAGCTTTTTAACTTTTCTTTTAATCTTAAGTGTTTCATCTCTCAAGGCACAAACTTATCAATCCCATTTTCAAGAAGCATCCTCAGCATATAAAGCAAATGACTATTCACAAATGTTGGTGGAAATGAAGAATGCCCATAGGCTACGACCACAGCATCAAACGCTTATTTATTATTTAGCCATAGCACATTCATTAAATAACAATATTGATTCCGCCAATTATTGGTTAAGAAAAGTCGTCAGCATTGATGCCAAAAATTATGATTTAGAAAGAGGTGATTTTAATAAATTAAAAAACACCCAAGCATATAAAGATTTATCTGCCTACCAATTGGAAATGATGAAAACCATCATTAACTCAGATACAGCTTTTGTGATAAATGACCAAACACTGCATATCGAAGATGTTGCTTATAATCCTTTTCAAAATAGTTATTTATTGAGCAGTATCAACAAAAGAAATATTTACTCATTTACAGGTGAGGGATTGAAAACGGTTTTTGAAAAGTCCTTTCCATTTGCTATTACTGGAATGACTATTCAGGACAGTATACTTTGGTTTGCTGGTGCTGGTTTTTTAGAGGCAGGATTGGATCAAAATGATTCAAATTTAGAGAAATCTAAATTGTATAAAGCGAATTTGAAAAATGGTGTTTTGTTAGATAGTATCTCGGTTGAAGATAATCAAAATCATATTTTTGGTGATGTGGTCTTATCCGTGCATGGAAGGGTATTAGTTTCAGATAGTAAGGCGAATATAATTTACAGGCTTGATAAAGGAAAATTAGTAAAATGGATCAGCACGGATAAAATCTTATCCTTACAAGGAATAGCACAGATCGGTGAAAAGGTGTTTTTGGCCGATTATAGTCAAGGGTTGTTTTTATTTGATACGGTGCAGAATAGCATGCAGAAAATTGAAACCCAACCTGACTTAGCATTAAAAGGGATTGATGGGTTATATGCCTATAAAAATGGTTTAATTGCTATTCAAAATGGTGTAACTCCAAATCGTATAACCTATTTGCAATTCAATGAAGATTATGACAAAGTGAGGAGTTTTGAATACCTTGAAAAGAACCATCCTGCTATGGGCGAGCCAACTTTGGGTTTTATCCAAAACGATTCATTATTTTATGTAGCTAATAGTTTCTGGGGATTTAATAAGGAGGGTAACATTCAAAATGATAACGGAATTAAGCCTGTAATTCTCAATTTACCGCTGACGAATTTTTCAAGGACTTTTCGAAAATAAAATTGCAATTCTGAAAATCTCAGAGTCTTTGACTTTTGGTTAGGCTATTGGGAAGTTTATAATAGGAACGGAGATAAAATAGGTGCCAATAATATCCATCTTGTTCAAATTGGCTGTGGCATTTAAGAAAATTGGATTTCCAAAAGAGGGGGGAAGGTACCAGCCTTAGGATATATTTTAATCCATTTGCAAAGTTGATGAAAGCTTATGGCAATCAACCCATTTCTATCGATGAAATCAGTGAAAATATGCTTAAATCAATATAGTTTTGTTGATTGCAAACCATATGCCATTGCCTTGTGCTACTAACGAATTATCCAGAGTTCGGGTTCTTCTATGATGACGGATTTGTTTTGAAAGAGAGGAGAGATTGGCCACTAGATACTTATTCAAAGAAGGCAGGTAAATTATTTGTTAGGCCTCTTACTAAAAAAGATATAGACTCATTAGCAGCTTTTACTGGTTCTGCTTTAATTCCATCTGACGATACTATCATCATTGCTGAATTTCCAGAGTCCAGATGTTTTTAATACCAGAAGTGGCATGTGAATTCGATGCAAATGCAATTGAGAAATCTACCGCTAATTTAGTGATGGGAGCAATTAAAAGATATGGAAAAGGAAAAGTAGCATTCTTTACGGAGGCGGCAATGTTTACTGCCCAAATCGTTCAAGAAAAGTATAAAGTAGGATTTAATTCTCCTGTTGCACCTCAAAATATTCAATTTTTAATGAATACAATTCATTGGTTGAATAATGGCAGGTTGGTAGATAGAGTGAAAAATAAAGAGTAGGAATGAAAAGTTACTAAAGATCTTGTTTCTATATTTTATATTCTAAAAGACAAGTTTTATTCAAACTGTGCACAATCTTATTCAGTGTGGACAAAGTCTGTCCGTTTATTTTAGTCATTTTTGAATAAAGCTTGTAAATATTTTTAATGCTCATTAGAAAGTTTGAAATAATCCAAACCATCATTAATTTCGACACCAAGATTGATGTTTATGTTAGATTTTTTAATACGGTTCATTTCTCATTTTTCAAAACATAATAAGATATAGTGACTTTTTCTTTTTCATAATCACCTATATATTGAAGTCCTAGTTTCTGTAATAAGTTAATGGACTTTTGATTATCAGGTAGAGTAATGGCAATAATGTTAACGTATTTGTCTAAACTTTTTATTTTTTCAAGATACGATTTGCTTGCCTCAAATACATATCCATTTTTTTCAAATTCAGGCAATAAAGCAAAACCGATATCAGGGTACTTTTCATCTTCTCGTTTGAGAAATGTAACTACTCCAATAGCCTTCCTTGATTCTTTTAATTCGAAAACACTATAATAAAAATTAGGGTTGTCAAGTATTTTTTGGATATAATTTCTGGCATCACTGATGTCAGAAATATTTCTGTCACCAATGAATTTCAACCAGCCATCTGAATTGACCAAATCAATAATAAATTCGGCATCCTTCAAATTTATGGGTCTTATTGTTAGTCGTTCTGTTTCTATGTTTATGTACACTTCAATTACAGTTATTAATTAAATTGTAGGTAAGGCTTAGGCTAATACATATGGCAACTGAAGGGATTAATTATCACAAGAAGTAAAAATATTGACTAAACCCATCATAGTAACTGCCCGATGCTTTCATGGCTACTTTCAGCCACAATTTTTTACTTTCAAAACCTGACCTTAATTGTAAATAACTAACTCTTTAAACCTTCCTGATGATTCGTGACCAGTCCATAATGCAATTTTACCAGATTCTGGTTTAGCTAATCTATCAACGACAAATACGGGATTCTTTTCTTCATTAATGTATACCCTTACTTTTTCATTTAGAAGTTCAATTTTAGCGAAAAACCAGTCGTCTGGTGATGGTGGTGTTTTAAGTTCTCCCTCAAATTCATCGGTACGTTCTTGACGTAACTTATCCCATGTATATACCGGATGTGCGATATATTGAACCATATGGTTTTTTCTAAAAGAATCTTCCGCAACAAAGTTGAAGGGCCTAAAATAAACAGCTTCGTATGTCGAATCATTTTGGACATTAAATGCTAATCCTACAAAACTTTTTCCGGGAGCATTTTCACCTTTAATTTTTAAATTAATAGTTCCTTTTTTAAAGTGAATAGAATCTAGAATTGCTAATCCATCTCCCTCTTTTGCATCCAATTCAACGCCATCAAGTTCATATGCTGTTATTTGACGATTAATAACATCAATACTATTAGATTTTAGGTGTTTAGATAGATTAATTTCTTGTCCAAATCCATTGAGAGTTATACAGAAGGTAAGAATGAAAGCTAACTTTTTCATAATTATTATTTTTAAAGTAGTGGTGACATTTTTGCTAATAAGTTGCTATCCCTATTTTTAATATACATTATTATTACACTATTAATTTAGTGGGTTTTAGATGTTTGTTTATAGGTGTTTAAAAATAAAATCATAAGATTGATCACTTATTTTTAGTACAGTAATTCGGCATACGGGGAGATATAAATTTATTTATTAATAATGTTCCTTTTAGAAAGGAAAGACTCTGATTGCCTCATTAGTTGTATTAGGATTGATTTTTCAAGATTAAATGGAACGTTTTTTTGCACCAAACCACCATCGTAACAAATTATTTTATCTAGTTCTAATTGTTTTATCATTTCAACTGATTTCAAAGACCGTTTTAGACCTAGAGCGAACTTTAGATAAGCAATTTCTAGTTCACCGTTTTCAATGACTAAAGCATCATTTGCTATAAGTGTTTTACAACATATAAAATGAATATTATTAGCATTTTCAGAAGAAAGCTCCTGCAATGTGTGAGAATTTATTTTTAGTTACTCCCTTAATTTATAATAAAATTTATTTTTACTTTTGACTAAGTATTTGGTCATCCTTTTTATGCTGTTATTCAATGTTTTATATTAAATCTTCCATTGTTCTGTTGGTTCTTAGCTTTTGCTTACCAAGTTATATTTTATCTCAAAAGGTAAAGGTGAGTCTTTTCCAAAGGGGTGTGATCAGCACTTCTAAAAATGAATTCAACCCCACCTTAACTGCAGATGGAAAAACGCTTTATATTGTCCATTCTTTGCCAGGATTTAAAGAATCAAAGATTATGGTGTCTCAATTTGTAAAGGATAAATGGACAATTCCTGAGCCAGTTAGTTTTTCGGATACCCGATATCGGGATTCAGATCCATGCATAACACCAGATGGCAAAATACTTTTTTTTATTTCAAACCGTCCCACGGATGGAAGTGAAACGGCAAAAGTAGATTATGACATATGGAAAGCGGAGTTAATTAATGGTAACTGGTCAAAACTAATTCCTATTAAAGAAGTGAATTCCTCTCAAATGGAATTGGGAGTGGAATACAGCAATGGAATTTTATATTTTAATTCCACCAGAGGAGGGCAAGCAACTTCTTCAGATATTTATTATAGCATCTTAGAAAATGGCGTTTTTTCCGAACCAATAAATATTGGTGCCCCAATTAACACATCAAAATTTGAGGCAGATCCAGTAATATCTACCGATGGAAATTACCTCGTTTACTCTGCCTGGGACAGAACTGAAGGTAGGGGTCAAGGCGATCTTTATGTAAGCAAAAAAACTGAAGATGGTTGGTCTGAGGCAGTAAATTTAGGAGATGAGATTAATTCAAGCGCTTTTGAATTTACTCCATTCTTTTCTTACGATGGAAAATATTTATTCTTTACTTCTGATATTCAGGATAAAACTTCCTCAAAAAAAGATAAAGAAATATTAAACGGCCAATTTAATGTTTACAGAGTTTCTGTGAAAAAGCTTTTTAAAAGTCTCTCATTAATTTGAAATCATCTTCTACAGCTATATCCTAAATCCAATTCAGCAGGATGTAAACAGTCTATTCCAATTTTATCATTCCAGTTTACGCTGCACCTCTAGTTTGTACAACCTTCCGATGGGTAATTCTTTTTCCTTTACTTCCAAATGATTTTGCGAGAAGGACTGGATTTTATCCACCGAAACCATGTAAGAACGATGTATTCGCAAAAATTTCTCTTCTGGCAACATCTGTTCCAAAGCCTGCATGGTTTGTTTAACAATTAAAACCTTAGCAGCTGTAAAAATTTTAACATAATCTTTGAGGCTTTCTATATAATATATTTCGTTGAGTCTGACCTTCACCATTTTCCGATCTACCCTAAAATAGTAGTAAGCTTCTTCCGAGGCTGGCAGTTCTTTATTTAATTGCTTAGAGTTGGGAGATACATTAGAAGATAAATCCTGCCGGATTACTTTTTGAACAGCTTTCATGAAACGCTCAAAAGATATAGGCTTCAATAAATAATCAATTGCATCCAGCTCATAACCATCCAGTGCATATTCACGATGGGCAGTTGTAAATATTACTTTAGGTGGGTGCCTTAAAGATTTGATAAAATCAGTCCCCAATAGCTGTGGCATTTGAATATCCAGAAAAAGAAGATCTATAGTTTGCTGCTGTAGCACCTGAAATGCATTTATAGCATTTGCACATTCAGCCACAACTTCCAGATTTGGAAAGGCCGATATATGTGTTTTTAGTACTTGTAGAGCAGGTGGCTCATCATCTACTAACATGCACCTGATTTTCATGGCCTACAGCGTTTAATGTGTTATTTGAAAATAATATTGTATTGATTTTTTCTACCTGAAGTTGAATTTTTAAGTTTACGATAAACAAATCTTCTTCTTCCGTAATCACTAGTTCATGTTGTGAAGGATAAAGCAATTCCAGTCGCTTTCGAACATTTTGTAAGCCAATTCCTCCTTTAGCGTTGTTTTTGCTTGTAAAAGACACTCGACTATTAACAAGTTTAAAATGAACACTTTCTTCTTGTATCTTCAAATCCAAATGAATCCAGGCTTGGTCAAGCATTTCGTGGCTGTTGCACAACTACCTTTTATAAAAGTTAAAATTACGACTCATTTCTGGATAATTTCTGTTTTGAAGTCCTGTTATAGATAGAGACTTCCGATACACTGAAAAAACAGATAAGAATTGACTTATTTTATTGTTAA
>NZ_DASSWQ010000042.1:0-18652 GCF_035704835.1 Marivirga sp.
GCCTGAACTCTTATCAACTACCTGAAAATAGGTCTTACCATTCTTCGATTTGAGTTTGCGTAAAAACATAGAAACCAAAGATATTCAATAAAATTAACACCCAAAATACCAAATCAAAAACACCTTAACCTCTGTATATCAATAACTTATGAAATTATTCAAAAATGAGTGCGGAAGTCAGGAGGATATCAGGTTTTCATCCTGGAAACAGGGGTTCGATTCCCCTACGGGCTACAGAGGCTGTCAGAAATGACAGCCTTTTTTATTGTCTACCTTTTTTAGAAAAGGAATTAAGAATTATCCCTGTTTTTAATCGTACTGAACTTTAATAGAGATACGAAAAAGACGCCTCCTATCAAATTACCTATAGTTGACCAAAGTTGAAAATGTCCGTATTGGGCAAAGCTTATATCAGAAACTAATAGGCCTGCAAATACTTCAATAGAGCCAACAATTGAGTGATGAAGTCCACCTAGACCAATCAATGAAGTGATAATAAAAACCATTAAAATACGACTAATTGTTTCCTGGGAAGAGCTTACGAGCCAAGAAAGTAAGCCCATCAACCAACCTGCAGTAATACTACTTATCAATATGGTTCCAAAACTATGATCTACGAGCTTAAAAGCTAATTTATAAAATGATTCTTCTGAAATTATACTCATGGAGGGGCCTAAAAGTGTAAGTATAAAAGAAACTGCGTAACCCCCAATAAGATTTCCCATATATACTATACCCCAGACCCTAAATAAACTTTTTATTCGCGCGGAACCATTTAAAACAGGGACAAATGCAAGGTTTGTATGTTCAGTAAACAACTCAGAACGTCCAATGATTACAAAAATAAAGCCAATGGGATAACCTGCTGCTAAAATCCACTTAAGATGATTTTCAGACAATACATCGCTGAATGAGGTATGTATAATTCCTAATAGAAGTAAAGAAAAACCAACTTCCATGCCTCCAGCAAGTGATGACATCATTAGGTATCTTGAAGATCGTTTATGTTCAGATTTACCTTCCTCCACTTGTTCCAGAAAGATTTTAGAAGCAGATTTAGGTTTGTTGCTAGAGTCCCGAACCTCTTGTATTTCGTTTTGGCTTGTATTTTTTAATTCATCATCAGTCATGCTACATTTTTGGTTTTCGTTTTTAGAACGTGTTATATTCAGCAATAATCACTCATTTCATAGAAACTCTTATTTATTGGAAAAGATGCTATATGAAGGAAAATATAGTTAATTGATATAAAAATCATGAAAAATAGCGACCTAAAAAATTCAATACTATCATTTAAACTCCATATAATAGTCAGTCACAATATCCTCCCATTTCCATCCATCTTTTTCTAAATTTGAGTTGTGTAATTTCATTCTTAATTCTATTTGACTGTAGATGGCTTGCAACTGTTTAGGGTCAGTGTGGAGAAAATCTATTGGAACAGATTTTTGTAATGCACTTAAATCTGGGATTGGCGGAGCTTTTTCAGATGGTTTTAAATTTTTAAGCGTTTTCAAATAGGTACTTATAGCCCTTCTGACTTGTTGTAAGCCCAAGGGATTATTGTTGTATTCGTCAGGAATTAAATAAATAAAAATATTCAAAGCTTCATCAAGACTTGCCAGTTTCAAAATAATATTCTCTTCCCTATTACTATTGTGTACTTGGTGTAGAATAGGATAAGCTAAATGATTTGTGGCATAAGTTAAGATTTCATCAGACAATGATGAGAACTGATTTGTAAGTTCCTCAAAACTTTCTCCATTAAATGAATTGATCAATAGTTCACTTAAAGATTCTCCTAATCCTGAAATTTTCAGACTTAGAGCCTTTGCTTTTGTAATATTGCTGACCAAAGGAACGATATAGGTGATGCAAATTGAAATTAGAAAAAAGCCAAAGAATGAGCACAAATTTGTAAATAGTTTCCAAATATCACCATTAGGTTTATAATCTCCGGGACCTAAAGTGGATAGCGTATAGCCAGTAAAGTAAAATTTATCCAAACTTGAAGCATTTAATTTGGTGTCTGAATCAATAATTGAATTAGGATTACTCATGAAAACTAAAAAGCAAGAAAGCCAAATAAGTGTAATCCAGATCACGATAATTGATACGATCAGGAATATAACTTTGTAATCGAGTAAAGTATTCGTTCCTTTTCTCCCAACCACAAATGAGTAGAATTTCGAACCGTAGGTATTTACTTTTTCAGTAATTATTCCCGCTCCTTTAGGGCTAAAAACTGTAATCAAAAAATCCGAGAAAGTAAGAAGGAAAATAGTAACTCCTAAAATAAGATATAGATAAGTCAGCATAACTAAGGTTCATTAAAAAGTGAAGTGACGTCACCTTTTCAAGCTGATATCAACTATTCATATTTTGGTTTTTAAGTAAAAAAATACTATTTAATTAGGGTTGTTTTTACCGTTATACTGATTATGATGTGTGCTGTTATTTTTTGATAAGGTTGGGTTTTGATTTAGAACTCATTCATTCACAATTTCTTATGATATTTTTCGTGCAGTTGTAAGGAAATGAGAAAACTACATTCTTAGAAAAATCTCTGAACTGTAAACTATATCACTTGTCTTGCGCTCTAATTTAATAAGCTAATTCTATCTACGCATTAAAATATACCGTTTTCAAGAATGAATTTCTATACTTTAAGTCATTATTATTCAATTACTTAAAATTGAATGCATCAAATAGGATCCTGGTAATTAGGTACTCACTATTGGTTAAATATACATATCAAAAACCGAGGAATGAGTGTCCTTCTTAACATTTTCAGTAAATCAGATTATCAGATTTGTGTAAAAATGAAAAAGAATAGTGTAAGACCTAATTATAAATGAGAAGCTAAATTTAAGAATACTATCATTTTTAATAATTTTTACTATAAAACCTTTTAATTATGTCAAAGATAATGAAAAATAAATCTGGAATATGGAGTCCTGAAGAGATGAATAACCAATCCAGAAGGAAATTTTTAGCTTATTCAGGTGCAACAATAGCTATATCAGGACTATTTCTGGCAGGCTGTAATAATGACGATGAAGATAACATGCGTACAGTCCTGAATGTAGATAGTCCTACAAATTTAAGTGCGAATAGAAACAGTTCAGGTGGAATTGATCTTTCTTGGATGGATAATTCTGATAATGAGGATGGATTTAAAATTGAGAGAGCAAATTCCTTAACAGATACATTTACAGAAATTGCTTCTGTAACGGAGGGGGTTACTTCTTATACTGATAGCATGGATATAGACTCAACTACAACCTATGCATATAGGGTAAGAGGATTTAAAGGAACCGTCTATTCTGCTTATTCAAATGTGATTGATGTGGATGGTGAAGAACCTGAAATTGCCAATCTGGGAACCGGTGATATTGCTGTTTTAAATTATGCATATGTTTTAGAACAATTGGAAGCTGATTTTTATACAAAAGTTTATGCAGCTTTTGACGATGGCTCTCTTTCTGCCGGTGGAGAAACAGAAACAATATTGACTGACCTATACAAACATGAAGTTATTCATAGGGAGTTTTTAAGAGCTGCATTAGCTGATAACGCAGTGCCAGATCTTACATTTCAGTATACAGAAGGGTTATTTACCAGTCTTGATTCAGTTTTGGCAACAGCCATGGCACTTGAAGACACAGGAGTTAGAGCCTATAATGGTGCTGGACAATTCTTTTCCAATACTGATGCTGGTCGGCAATATTTAACGCTTGCAGGCAAGATAGTATCTGTAGAAGCAAGACATGCTTCCGCCATCAGAGATTTATTGAATCCTACATCGGCAGATTTTGCTGGAAATGATATCATTAACAGTAAAGGTCTTGAGGTGACGGCTAACCCTGTTGATATTTTACCTGTAGCGGCATCTTTTATTGTGAATGAAATAGATGCATCAGGTTTTCCAAGTGGAGGAATGGTGGATACACAAATCGCTATGCCTTGATAATTCGGAATCATTTTTTTCATTTTTAAAGCAATCAATATTATGAATATTATAAAATTTTTAGATCAGTTAAGTTTTGAAGGAGGCTCCAAAGAAGATTTGGAGGTATTATCTTCAAGAAGAGAAGCCTTTACGAAATTAAGTGGGTTTAGTAAAAAAATGGCTATTTCCGCTATTCCTACTGGAATTCTTGCATCCATGCCAGGTATGCTTTCTGCTAAGTCAAGTGCTGAAAATACAATGGAAGTGCTTAATTTTGCGCTTACATTAGAGTATCTTGAATATGAATTTTACCAAAAGGCTAGTGAATCAGGCGTCTATAACGAACAAAAGGTTGTTTTTGATCAAATAAAAGATCATGAAGAGGCACATGTTGCATTTTTAACTGAAACAATCAATGCCATGGAAGGTGGCTCTGCAGTTGCTAAACCTACATTTGATTTTACTGGTGGCAAAGGGGGTACAGGTCCATTTGATCCTTTTAATGATTATGCACAATTTCTCGCGCTCAGTCAGGCATTTGAAGATACAGGAGTAAGAGCTTATAAAGGGCAGGCTGCAAAATTGGTATCTGATAGTATGTCAAACCTTATTTTAACTGCTGCTTTAAGTATTCACGGTGTAGAAGCTAGACACGCCTCTATGGTGAGAAGACTACGAGGTCAGAAAGGTTGGATAACTGGTGAAGATACTTCTGTTCCAGAAGCTGCTTTAGCAGTGTATCAAGCAGGGGATCCGGCAGATCAATTTCCATCTGAAGCAAATGTTACTCAAGCAGGAGTGAATCTAGAAGCTGCTTTTGTAGGTAATGTGCCAAATATCGATCGAGATTCAATTCAGGAAGCTTTTGACGAGCCATTGGATGCGAATGTTGTAATGGGAACAGGAACAGTATATGATATCGTTGGACTTTTTATAGTCCCTGAATAACAGAATATATATTACAGTTAGAAAGCATTGTTGCATATTGTGATGATGCTTTTTTGTTTTCTATCGTTTTTAGAAACAAAAATAACTGCAGCATTTTCATTTTAAAGCCTTCCACAAATTTGGTTGTTTTTTTTGATTCAAATTGAGAAGATAAAGTTAATGTTGAATATTAATTTATTGATTCTGGTTTGAAATCTAGCTTCTCCACGCCCTAATAGTTACAATGAAAAATTTATAATCTGTAATTTTAAATACTTCCTATTCTAAAACTTCAAATTTTATGGGTTTAAAGGTTCCTCCGTTGCTGTCTTCCGCAGAACAGGCAGTTAGGCCAACAATAAGATCCATATGAGCTTCAAAAAGAACATAGTCTCCTGCTTTGCTGAGTGGTGGTTCTACACTTAAGTTTCCATCTTCATCAAACTGCACATTCATAAAAATATTGAAAGCAGTAGGGATATCATCACTATTAATACCATGTTGCTGTAAGTGCTTTTCTAGATTTTTAAAACAGCTGGGATGAAATGTATCTACGCCATACATAATTCTAAAAGTAGCAGGACTGCAAGGAGCTAAAAGAAAATCGTTTCGTCCATTAGTATCCTCTAAAATTTGCATCATTTTGTTGCTTCTGTTACTCCACAGGAAGTTTCCACTATTGATAAGAATGGTTTCTTCAAAATCGAACGTTTTACCGCTTGATATTTTCTCTCGGATATCATATTGATTAAACAGCACCATATCGCTAACCTGTCCTCCTAGCGGATCTGTAACTTTGAGATGTTGTCCTTTTTTTATTTGGAAAGAAATTCCACTTTGTTTTTCAATTATTTGTTCCATTTGAAATAGCCATTCTTTTAAAAGGTTAAGGTTTTGGATGAAAAGGGCATTTCCATTCTTGTTCGACATTTCTTCCACTATATTGTCTGGCTTCACTTATTTCTCCAAAGTCGCTCACCACTGGGTTAATTGTCCCTTGTAATTCTTTATCTCTAGAGCGTATTTTATCTCTCACCTCGTGGTATACCCCTCTATCCTTAAGCTGCTCAAATTGTGAGTGAAAATTAAAAACGATAGTAGGATAGGGGCTTCTTCTTGCAAATCGAGAGCTTTTCGGATGCATACCTACAATATAAAATGCTTTCCCTGCTACGCTAAAACTGAATTTGGCATTTTCAGGATCATTACTTACTTCATTATCCCATTCGCGGTCATCTAATAAATGAAGTTTATGAAGTTGAGTCCAAAGTTTTTCTTCAAAAATTTGCTCAGAACTTATGCAGTCACTAGGGAAAACGGCCAATAGCGATTGGTATTGTGATGCATTAAAATCGTAAGTATCAATATAATGCTTAAGATCATCGAGCAATGCTTTAGAGCTTTCATTAGATCCCATTTTTTCATAGGTAAATATTTCGACTTGTTTTAATTTAAAACTGCTTTGAGCCATCACACAAGGGTGGTCATGTTCTAAAATGAGTTCTTCAAATTCTTGGTAAACTTGGGTTGGGTTCGGTATTTTAATTTGCGGTTCCATAGTTCAAAAAATTTGCCTTTCTAATAGATTGTATTCTATCATCAAGACTAGTAGTAAAATTCTTCCGATATGGGTAAATAATTACCGTAAAAAAATCGGAATTCATCAGATTGATATAAGATGGTTACTCCTTTAAAATCAGAAGGTTACCGAAGGTGGGATTTATGTAAATCGCGTATGGATAAGATTTACGAAAGTTGATAGGTATTTAACTTCTGCAAATTTGGGAACTTTGGAAAAGGATTTTAAAGGGAAATGCTAATTTACCTATTCCTCATTTTTTTTTTCATCCACTTTTTGCGCATGATTAATCCAAAAATAATGGAGAATAAAATGGCTTTGAAGAAGGACTCTTGCATCTGAGCAGTCAGAGGTGTTTCATCCTCAATAAAATACATTAAGAGAGAATCTATTAACCAAAATACTAAAGCTGTAATTCCAATCCTTATAAAGAATACTTTTTTGCTCATAATTTATAATTCTGCATTCTGAAGCACGACTCAACCATTAATTACTAATTATACAATTACTAATTACTAATTATTCAAGTGTGTCTTCTAGTTCTCTTAAATCTACAGGAACTACTCTTGAAATCCCCAATTCAACCATGGTAACGCCATAAATCACATCCGTGCTGGACATGGTTCGCTTATTATGAGTTACAATAATAAATTGCGATTCTTTTGAGAATTCTCTGATTATATTATTGAATTTATCAATATTAGCATCATCCAAAGGAGCATCTACCTCATCAAAAATACAGAATGGAGCTGGTTTCAATAGGTAAATAGCAAATAGTAGGGAAGTAGCCGTTAAGGTTTTTTCACCTCCCGATAATTGATTGATGGTTAGTGGGCGTTTTCCTTTTGGCTTAGCCATGATTTCAATTTTTGATTCTAATGGATTGTCAGGATCAGATAATTGTAAATCGCACTCATCTTCGTGAGTAAAAAGCGTTCTAAATACCTTTTGAAAATTCTCTTTAATTTTTTCGTAAGCATCAATAAAGTTGGTTCGGGCTACTTCATCAATTTCACTAATAGTGTTTAGTAACGACTCTTTAGCATTTCTTAAATCTTCCCGTTGAGTTATAATGAAATCATTTCGTTCTTTAATTTCCTCATAAGCTTCCATGGCCATTGGATTAATTGGTCCAATGCGCTCCATTCTTTCCTTCAATTTGCTTACTTCACTTCTTAAATCCTCCGCAGTTTCTTCAGTCTCTACTTCCTCTTCCTCAGAATTCATGATTTTATCCAAATCAATATCAAATTCCACAGAAAGCCTTTCTTTTACACTATTGAGTTCCAACTTAGTTTCATTCAAATTATTTTGAATTTGCATCAGTAGCTCATCCACTTGCTCTTTGTTGCGCTGAATGTTTCGGCTTTGCTTTTCAATTTCATCTATTTGGCCCCGGGCAGCATAATAATCTTTCTCTATATCGTTGACTCCAATCTCAATCTGCTCTTTTTCATCATACATACCCAATAATTCATCATCATTGGTTTCAGCAGTATCAATGATGCCTTTAATGGCCTCATCGTTTACTTTTAATTCATACTGATTTTTTTCTAAACGCTCCTTACTACTTTCAAAAGCAGTTTGTTTATACCCTATTTCTTGTTCAAGGCTATTGACTCTGTTTTGTTGCTGATGAAATTCAATGTTTTCCTGATTGAATGATGATGACTTTTGGCTTAAAATTTCGTCTTGAACACTTAAGTCTTCACTTATCAGGCTTAATCTTTGTTCAATTTCTTTCAGTTTATCAGATTTTTCGCTTGCTTCGGGTTTAATAGCCTCAATTTCGTCAATTAAAGTTTCACGTTGCTCTTCCATGCCCTCGCGCTTGTTGGCAGCGCTATTTAACATTTTAGCAAACTGTTCTTGTTTGGTTCTTACAGAAACATATTCTGAATTCACCTCATTGATTTCCGATTGAAGGATTTCAATGTTCTCCCGGTAGCTATGTTCTTTAAGGTTATCCAAATCGTTTTGTCGGCTTTCGAGGCTTTCTTTTATTTGGCTGATTTTTTTGTTTAAATCTTTTATTTCAACCTGAAGTTTTTCCAAGTTTTTGGCCCTACCAATTCTTTTCCCTTCAAAAAGTCCTACGGAACCTCCTGACATGCTGAATTTTCTTTTGGTAACCTTTCCGCTTTGTGTGATGAAAACACTGTCCTTATCATCAGGAATAGAATTGTAATCGCCTTTCACCACATAAACATTATCGAGTATAAAACCGATTAGCTTTTTGTATTTAGCATCATACTCTACAATTTCAGTAGCAGCAACTGCTTGGTCAAATAGCTTCGAATCGCTTGGTTTAAACTTTTCAAAATTATCTAAAATGAAGAAATGGGCTTTTCCTTTACTGGCATCACTCAGCAAGTTTACAGCTTCAAAAGCCTGAGCTTCACTTTCCACTATATAGTAATTCATGTAGGGCTCCAGGAAGTTTTCAATGGTGATGCGGTAATCTTCTGAACAAGTCAAAACATCGGAAAGGAGAGGAGCATTTTTACCCCATTTAGAACTCTTTTTAAGAAATTTGATTGCTTCAGGAAATCCTTCCAGATTGTCAACCAATGATTTGGTCAGGTTGTATTCGTTCTCTCTCGCATCAAGCTTACGAGAAGATTGGGTTAATTCTTCTTTAATTAATTCTATAGTGTTTTTATGATCTTCAATTTGTTTATTGAGGTGATCTTCTTTGTTTTTAAGATTGGATAAGTATTCGTTTTTTTCTTTTAAAAGCTTGGAAAGTTCCTCCAGCTTTCCATCAAATTCTTGCAAACTTGCAGATTGCTCAGTGGTGTCAGTGCTGCTTTTTTCCAGCTCTTGCTTTACGGATGAAAGCTGAATTTCTTTGATTTCCAGTGATTTATTAAGCTGGTAGACTTCATTTTGAAGTGTTTTTTGCTGTCGGTTTAAAGTATTGACTTCCTCGCGAATAGCAGCAGTTTTGTTTTTCTGCTCTTCATACTCTGACTTTAAGATTTCTACGCGTTGCTCAGTTTCAAAGAAAATCTTTTCAGCAGATGATTTTTCGCCTTCTAAGCTTTTAATACTAAAAGAAGCACGTTCATTACTTTGCTTATCTTGTTCGATTTGATTTTTTAGGCTATCACTTTTATCCTGCAAAAAGCGTAATCTTTCATTCTTGATTTTCTTTTCACTTTCATATTGCCTGATTTTATTGACATGCTCATTGAGTGCTTTTTGACGGCTAGCCAATAATTTTTCCTTTTGTAATAATTCTGATTTGCCTTTTTGTAAAGCGGCCTCTTGTTCGGCTAATTGTCTGTTCAGGCTGATTTTTTTATCATTTTCAGCTTGAACTTGTTTGGTAAGATTTAGAAAAACTTCTCTTTTATCGGCTACCGTTTTCTTCGCTAATAGGATACTTTTCTCCTTGTATTCTCCTTTGTATTGATAATATTTTTCGGCTTGCTTAGCTTGCTTTTCAAGTGATTTCAGGTTTTTCTCTATTTCAAAGAGTAAATCTTCAACTCTTTCCAGATCGGCATCTGTATCAGTTAGTTTTTTTAATGTCTCCTTTTTTCTGATTTTGAATTTACTGATTCCTGCAGCCTCTTCAAATAGACCTCTTCTAGAGTTATCTTTATCGGTTAGGATATCATCTACCATTTTCAGCTCAATAATGGCGTAGCTATTGGAGCTAATCCCCGTATCCATAAAAAGATTGGTGATGTCCTTTAATCGGCAACTCACGCCATTTAAAAGATATTCACTTTCTCCAGTCCTGTAATACCTTCTTGTGATGGTAACGTTAGAATATTCAGTGGGAAGTAGATTTTTGGTATTATTGAAAGTAAGGGAAACTTCAGCTAAATTGCTTTGTTTACGCTTTTTAGTGCCATTGAAGATGACATTCTCCATTTTATCAGACCGTAGCATACGTGACTTTTGTTCTCCCAAAACCCATCGAATGGCATCTACTACATTGGATTTACCACATCCATTGGGACCCACTATACCAGTGATTCCTTTATCAAAATTAATGACCATTCGGTCACCGAAACTCTTAAATCCTTTTATCTCAAGTTTGGTTAGCTGCATAATTCTTCCTGAAAAAATATTCGCTGAAAAAAAGCGGATAACAAATTTATAATTTATTTGGAGAAGTGGGTAGTGAAATGCTTCCCTTTTTATTACCACTGTTTCAATGTTAAGATCTTAGAGATTAATTATCGTGAGTGATAGATTTTTTTTATACTAATTAGAAAGAAAATCACTTAAATTAAATCTTGAAATAACTATATTTTGGAATACTTTCTTTTAAGGCATATTTATTTAACTAGTTTGTTTCAAAGATTGAAATATTATTTTTTAGATAATTAGTTTGGAAGTAAGATCCGTCAAAAAATGCAATTCTAATAATCGCACCGCTAATGTGCTTATTTTCGTTAATTCACTTTTATTTTACAAGGAAACCTGTTAATCTCGCAGTGGAATTTTCAAATATTAATGAAGCTTAATCTCTCAGACAGTTTTGGTATTAATTTAAATGAAGCTTGGAAGGCAGAATATAGGCGTATTGGTCATATTTATGCAAGGTGGGGAGCTGTTTTAGTTATTTTTTTATTTCCTCTCAGTACAATTCCTGAGCTTTCAATTGAAAAATCTAACATATATATATGGTATATTTTCAGATATGGTCCTTCTGTGGTAGTAGGTGTAGTATTTTTACTACATCAAAAGTACAGATTCAGTCATGAACTCCTTTTTGAAATCATTGCATTTTGTTTATTTACATCAGTTGCCTACATGGTTGATTGTAATGATTGGATGACTTACCTGATATCAATGGTCACTGTTTTTTTAACAAGTGCAGTATTAGTGATTCTCAGACCTTTCTTCTTTGTTATCAATTTCTTTGCGGTATTTATTCTTCAAATTTTAGTTCACACCTATTTTTGTGATGTTGGTATTTTGGATTATTTCTTAATGAAAGGTGTAAATATTTTGATTGTAGTTGGTGTTACGACATTCTCCATAGCTGGTTTTCGTTACTATATTATCAAGAATAATTTTATGCATAGAGTTGCTCTACAAGAAGCACATTTTGAATTGCAGGAACGAAATCAAAGTTTGATGAAAGTTCAGAAAGATTTGAGATTTAAAAGCGATCAAATTTCAGAGCAAAATGAAGAATTGAAAGTGCAGAAAGAAGAAATTCAATCGCAACGAGATGCTATGCAATCTCAGAAAGAATTTATAGAACGGCAAAATAGAGATATAATTGGTAGCATCAGGTATGCCCAAAGAATCCAATCTGCAATGTTGCCAACGGATGCATATTTAAAGAAAATGCTTCCGAAATCTTTCGTATTGTTTATTCCAAGAGATATTGTTTCTGGTGATTTTTATTGGGCCGCTGAGGTAAATGGTAAGAAGATATTGGCTGCTATCGACTGTACTGGGCATGGAGTTCCAGGAGCATTCATGTCTTTGGTAGGAGATACCAATATGAACCAAATAGTGCTTCAAGAAGGGGTAGTTGATCCAGCTGAGATATTAAATAAATTACATATAGGAGTAAGCAATTATTTGAAGCAATCGGAAACGGAGAATGAGGATGGAATGGATGCTGCCATTGTGGTTATTGATGATAAAGAAAAGACTATTCAGTTTGCAGGTGCTAAAAATCCATTGGTTATAATTAATGACAATCAAAAAGTGGAAATTATCAAAGGAGATAGCATGTCAATTGGTGGTAAGAGAAAATCTAAAATAGAAAATAATTTCTTAACACATTCAGTTGAATATAATCTTAAAAATTCCTTCTATATCTTTTCAGATGGATTTCAAGACCAATTTGGAGGACCTCATGATAAGAAATTTATGGTGAGCAAATTGAGGAAACTACTACAAGAAATTTCTGTTAAAGATTTTAATGACCAACGTTATATTTTGAAAAAGCAATTTGAAGATTGGAAATATGGATTTAGTCAAACTGACGATGTTTTACTAATAGGATTCAAATTAATTTAATTCTTTAATAAATAATTCCTTTTGACAAGGGATGCAATTTTATCCAAAGTTTTCGTAATTTTATTCTATGGAAGATTATAAAATCCTAATCTATTTAGTTTTATCAATTCTTTATTTCCTTTTTAAAGGCAGAGGGAAAAAGAAAAAGCCTGTTACTAGAACTGAGGAACGGCCTCAAGCCAATCCAGAAGAGACTAGAGAAAAAAGGAAGCCTAAATCTTTCGAAGAATTATTAGCTGAGTTGAGTGGAGATAATCAATCAAATGAGCAAACCACCTATTCGGATGATGATGAAATATCTTCAAAAAAGGATTTTTCTAAAAAAGTAGATAAAAGACCTTTAAATCAAGAGGTTAGTAAAGAGGAATATGAAAATGCGGACGACACCTTGAAAGAACTTTATAGGAAGGGGGAGAAGCTAAAGAGTATTGATGAGTTAGTGGATATCAAGAAAATAGAAACTCAAAGTAGTCGATTTGCAGAGTTTGAAGTGAAAAATGAAGAAAATACGTTTGCAAAAGAAATTAGAGAAGGTTTATCCGACCCTGAAAATGCAAAAAAAGCAATTGTTTATGCTGAAATTCTCAATCGGAAGTATTAGTACTCACTTCATATAAATTATAATTTTTCACTATCCATTCTCCCTCACTAGTTTTTTCTAACTGAGCATCTAACAATATTTTTTGCTCTTTCTCAAAATACATTCTTGCATTTTGATAAGAGAGTAAGACTTTGGCACTTGATCTATTAATGTCAAATTCATCAATTTTGATAAAGAAATTAAGCTCCAATTCATTTATTACATTTTCAGAAATTATTTTAATCGATTTTTCACGTACTGTAAGTTCCATATCTCGACTTTCTAATTCTGGAAAACCGACCATGAGGACTTCTTGTTTGGAATTCGTGCTAACAAATCGAGGGGAGTAAGCAAGATAATTTTGAAATTCCTCTATATTAAAAACACTTTGCAAAACTGCTTGTTGATCTTCCTTAGAATCTATTGGCGCATAGGGAAGTAGCAAAAAGATAAAATATAGGCTAAAAATATTATTCATTTCAAATTTCAATTACGTGATTAAAGATAACTAAAACTATTGAAAAGGAATATTGATTTTTAGTCTAATGAATACTTTATACTTTTATCCAATTACAAAACGTATTGGAATTACTCTTTGTGACCGAACAGTAGTTCCCTTTTGCTTTCCAGGAATCCATTTGCCATAATTTTTTAAAACCTGAACAGCCAATTCATCACAACCTCCGCCAATTCCTTTCACAGGTTGAATATTGCTTAAGCTACCGTCTCTTTCAATGACGAATTGTATATAAACTACTCCTTCAATACCTTGCTTTAATGCTGCTTCGGGGTATTTTCCTTCCAAATCTTTACTGACTGCATCATAAAATCCTTGAATTCCATCTCTAGGTTCGGCTTGTTCTTCCACTATACTGAAGATCGTATTTTCATTTACTTGTTCACCTTCAAACAAATCACCGTTTACTATGGCTTCTTTTTCTTTTTTCACTATTATTTCTTCATTGGGATTCAAATCACATGAAAATAGTAGAGTGATTAAAATAAAATTGATGGCAACCAGAAATGGCTTGATGCTGGATGTTTTATTAGATTTTAGCATGTTTAGTCTGTTTATAATTGTAGGTTTAGCAAAATAGCTTACGAATTGAACTTGATTTTGCATCAGCGTTTGCTGAATTAATAATTGTATATAATTGGTTTTTTGTATGTTTTTGCATGCATATTCATCAGCTAAAAACTCATGATTTTCTGCTACATACTTTTTCATTTTCTTATGTAATGGATTAAAAATGAGTAGAGAGGATAATATTTCAACCCAAACTATATCGAGAAAATGTAATGTTTTTCGATGTGCTTCCTCATGTTTTATAATCATTTCTTTATTCTCTTCCTGTTTTAATTTCACAGGAAGTAGCGTTTTGTTTAAAAAGGTAAATGGTGGGATTTCATCTTCTACCCAATACACTTTTTGCATAAAATCAAATCGCGAAAATCGATGGATTAATTTAAATTGATGATAGCTCCTAATGAATTTAATTAAAAAAATAAGTATTGAAATGGATACAATAGCTGCATATATCCAAGGGATTATTTCCTCGAAAGTTATTCCGCTTCCTTCAAATCCTTGCTGAGTGTTATTTAAAAGAGATTCTGACCGATTAGAAGTCAAGAAATCAGGCTTTATGAAGTAGATTGTATTGAATAGTTTAAAATCTAGCAAAGGGACAATAATACTTGCCCCGTAAATTGCTAGAAGGTAAAATCGATTAAAGGTGAAGCTCTTTTCTTTCCTTAAAAAGAAATGATAAACTCCACCTAAAATCACAAATAGTAAATGAGCTTTTACGATGTAAATTAAGGTATCCAAGGTTTTTTATTTTTGGTCGTTCAAGTGCTTCATAACCTCGTCCAATTCCTTAGTACTGAGGTTTTCTTCTTTTGCAAAGAAAGAAGCCATATTGGCAAATGAGCCTTCAAAATAGCCATGAATAAGTTTTTTCAAACTTTGCTTTTTGTATTCATCTTTCTTCAAGACAGGATAATATAAATAACTTTTACCTGTCTTTTCATGAGCTACAACTCCTTTTCTTTCCAATATCCGAATGATGGTGCTTACAGTGTTGTAAGCTGGCTTTGGCTCCGGTAAAGTTTCCAAAATTTCTTTTACATAAGCTTTTTTTAATTCCCATAGCTTATGCATGATTTGTTCTTCTGCTCTAGTAAGTACTAACATAGTTTTTCCCCTATTTAAATGTTAAAAATGCTAAGATAAAACTAATGCGTTAGTTTGCAAAATAATTTTTTAATTATTTTTAGAAAAATATGAAAAAAGTTATTTTGTTGAAGAAAACATTCCAATTCATTCTATTCGATTTGAAGTCCGTCTACATTAATTGTTTTCTTAATAGTGTAGTTATTTTCATATTGTTGGGGATAGATTATAAATCTGCTATTTTTTGATAACTGATTTTCCATTCTAGATGGTAATTTTTCTAATGAACTTAAATAAGATGTTGCCCCTTTTCTAGCAGAAATTAATACTACAATATCATCCTCATGGATTTTTCTTTTTAATAAGTCAAAATTCTCCCAAAATCGCAAATTTTTAACGGTAAGCGATACTGAAATTTTAGCTTTAGCTAGAATTTTCATTGCAGCCTTTTCAGTTTGCTCACCACAATAGAGAATTACTGGAATACTTAATTCGTTTGCTAATTTTGACATTTTGGTAATCCATAAGGTAAAACCATGTTCGTGTTCTGCAAACTGAGGCGCTGCAATTATCATTCTTTTATGCGAAATTAATGGTTTCTCCACATGGCATATAAAAGCAGTTTTATCGATATTTCTTAAAATATTATTTAATTTCTCACCAATTAATTTTTCTATAAAACCTGCTTTTCTTGGCCAACCTAATACAATAATATCGGCCATAATTTCCCTTGTTATTCTGATAATCCCACTTGCAGCATTGTGGTCAATTGTAGTTAAAATTTTGACATTAGTTTCTGATGCTGAGGCTTGTTTAACATATTTATCCAAACTATTCCTTGCTTTAAGTATATTAACTTCGGCTTCATTATTGTTTGAAACTACCGATAATACAGAAATGGGTTTTTTTGAAGATTTATTTTTTATGAATATTGAGAAATCAATCAATTTTTCGAGATTTTCGACATTTGCAATAGGTAATAATATTTGTTCGTTTTGCGTATTGGCTGAATTTACTAAATCACTTGTATCATTTTCGGTTTCTATTATGATTTTTTTAGCCGCTTTTTCTGTTGCAAAAGAAGCTATAATGCATGTAATTAATATTAGAATTATAGTACCATTAAGAATATTTTCATCTAAGATTCCAGCATTATAACCTACCAAAATTACTGCTAAGGTTGCAGCAGCATGGGCGCTGCTCAAGCCAAATATTAGTTGTCTTTGCGCTTTGGAGTATTTAAAAATTAATTGGGTAAACCATGAAGCAACCCATTTACTGAATATAGCTACAGCTGATAAAGTGGCAGCTATTATGATAGCCATTGGGCCACTTAATATAACACTTATATCAACAAGCATTCCTACACTTATTAAGAAGAAAGGTATGAATAAGGAATTTCCGATAAACTCTATTCGATTCATCAATGCTGAGGAGTGAGGAATAAGTTTGTTCAAAGCTAATCCTGCTATGAATGCTCCTATAATTGGTTCCACTCCAGCTAATTCGGCTAAGAATGCCGCAAAAAATACTACAGCTAATACAAATATATAATGTGAGTGTTTCTCACTTTCCAATTTTCGAAAGAACCATTTGGCTATTCTTGGTATGATTATAAACATGATTGCAGAGAATATTGTTAATGAAATACCTAATCGAATCCAAAACTCTTGATTCAAATTTCCTTCACTATTCCCCATAATAACAGCTAAAATAATCAATACAGCTGTGTCTGTAAGAATTGTCCCACCTACTGTAATGGCAACGGCTTGGTTTTTGGATACTCCCAGCTTACTCACAATAGGATAGGCAACTAAAGTATGTGTGGCGAACATGCTTGCAGTTAAGAAACTCGCATTAAAATCATAGCCAAGTAAATAGTAACATACAGGGAATCCAATACCTAACGGTAAAGTGAATGTAAATAAACTGAATAAGATACTCTTATTTTTATTGGTCTTGAATTCATTCATGTCCAATTCGAGACCTGCTATAAACATTATATATAATAAACCTATAGTTGAAAAAAGATCAATTGCCGAATTCTTCTCTAGTATGTTTAATCCGAAAGGTCCAATGATTACTCCAGCAATTATTAATCCTATAATTCCAGGTATATTTAATTTTCTTAATAATATAGGTGATAACAGAATTATAAATAGTATTAATGAAAATATTAATACTGGGTTTTGTAACGGAAATTCAAATTCATGCAATAAATGACTAAAAAATTCACTCATAATATTTAATTAAAGGTGTGTAGGTAACTTATAAAATCTTGATAAAGAAGGTAAAATTATAAAATATTGAATTTATTGTTTTATAATTCAAGATTAATTTATTTGAATTTGTAAAACGGCTTCTTTCAGTTCACAGTTTTTTTATTGTAACGTATTTAAAGTATTTATGACTTAATTTTAGAATCCAAGTCTCCTTCCAATTCCTTCTCTGTGCGTGCATCTTTGGGAGGAAAAAAGAAATGGGTAGGCTTTGTAAAGAATAATTTTACTAGTTTCCAGATAAGTTTTTGACTCTGCTTGAAGTTTACACCTCGAGATTTTATGGCAACGAAGGTGGCCAAAGAAAAACTTACTAAAAAGTTCATTATGCCAATTGTAGCAATTCCAGCTATAGACATCCAAATCTGATAATTCGATAATTCAGAACCAAGGGTAACAAATGCAATTCCGAAATTTCCTGAAGCGAATGTTATGTGTCGGATATCAAGAGGTAGACCTAAGATAAAGCCAATAGTCCCCATTGAACCTAAAAATATCCCTAAAAAGAAGTTGCCTGCAAGGCTTCCTAAATTTTCTTCAATGTAATTACTGAATCTATTTGTTAGTTTTTTTCCTAAGATAGAATTTAATAATTTTTGTTTTCTCAGTCGTTGAGGTATCTTATTATATATATTTTTATTGTCATAATACCCTGAAATCATTCCTGATAGAAATAGAAATACCCCAGTAATGCCTGCATGAAAAATAGCATAGCTTTCGAATATATCTAGTTCATGTATGAATTTTAGTGCTTTTTCGGTATCAGCTACAGTACTTCCTGTAAAATATTGGTAGCTATAAGAAATTGTGAAAGCTACCGAAAATGCGATAATAACGTTGCCTACAAATGCAATAAATTGTGTTCTAGAGATTTTGACGATCAATTCTGCTAGGTTGTTTAGTGCTTCATTATTGGGTTTGTTTTTAACATCTAGTGCTGCTGCCAGTTTAGAGGCTGTCATGGCAGGCTGTTTGGTGGCTAACGTAGAATGCGTAATATGTATTCCAATAAAGCCTAATGAGTCAGCCCTTAAAAACCCCATAATATATCCCTTTTAATGGTAAAAAATTTTGATATCAGATGAAACAGCTTTGATACATCTTTTGTAAATAGAGCCAAAGAGATGATTTCCATATGTTCATCATCCTTTTGAAGTTAAAG
>NZ_DASSWQ010000047.1:0-16676 GCF_035704835.1 Marivirga sp.
TGAGCTTTTTTAATGGGTTTCATGCATCAATATTTGCAAGGTTTCTGTCAGGAAAATACGAAAACTTGCAAAAAAATCAAAGCTTTTTATTAATTAAATAATTGATAATCAATGTATTAATTAGTTTTTAAGGGTCGACTAGTTAGATCTAAATATTCCTTATTTGTTGCATATTTGGTTTCTATAAAATAATAGAATTAATAAATATACTCAACTTAATCCGTGCGTCATCCTCGCGAAGGTGGGGATTTTTTGATTTTAACCTTTGGTTAAAATATTAAGAATGAGTTTTGAAGTTTAGGATGTACATTTAAGTCCAGAATTTCCAAAAACAAGGTATTGAAACTTCGTTTCAATATACAAGATCCCTGCCTTCGCAGGGATGACGCACAGAACACAGTTAGAAGCTTTATAAAATTCTTTCACATGATATTAACATTGAAAACAAAATAAAACTTAAATAGCGACAGAAGATAATTTACTACTAGTCTTTTCAGTATTAAGCCCATCTGCATTCATGGCTTTCACAATCAATACAAGCATTAGAATTTCAAAAATAGTCAGTGTAAATAATGCTGGAATTGCCATTAAAACGCTTACGAAGCCCAAGCCAGTAACGATGGCAAAAATTCCTATAACCAAAGAAAGAGTACCCAATGATTTTTGTCTCATTACAAAGGCTGTACCTATCAAAAGATATGCAATTCCAAACATGACGCTTCTTGCCACCAATACTACTTCCACTGACATATAGCTTGTATAAAAAACTGCTATATCGTTAATATTACTGACCAGAATAAGTACAATTAAGAATAAACTACTGATTTTAAGTAAACTGTCATTCAATGCTTTTCCCATTAAATAAATTGGGTAATAAAAAACAGCAAAAGTAAGCATCACCCCTATTTTCACTAAGCTGTAATTTATACCAGAAATATCATTGCCACTTTCATAGTAAAAGCCGACTTCCATAAATCCCTCCACAAAGGATAAGCACAAATAAATAATTCCAATTATAGCTCCCCATTTAAAGTATGAGCTTTTATTTTCAAGCAAAGT
This sequence comes from Marivirga sp., assembly GCF_035704835.1. Classification (GTDB taxonomy): domain Bacteria; phylum Bacteroidota; class Bacteroidia; order Cytophagales; family Cyclobacteriaceae; genus Marivirga. Next base: position 1,060 of record NZ_DASSWQ010000047.1, read on the forward strand.
TGAAAATTGATTTTGCTGATCTTCTTTCAAATTAAGTTCTGAAAAATCTACATTTAATACTTCCAATATCGATTTGATAGTATAACTTCTTGGAAGTACTTCCCCAGCTTCAATTCGTTGAAGTGTACGAACATTCAAATTACATTTCTCTACAAGTTCTTCTTGCGTAAGTCCTTTTGCCTTTCTCCAATTTTGGATTTTATAGCCTAATTCAGGTTGTTTCATGTTGTATATTGTTTTGTTGACCATGGCAAGTAGCTTTTTTAAACCTTAAAATAAAACGAATTAAGTGGGCTTATATCCGACATTAGCACGACACTCTAATTTTAAACCTAATTTATGGTATTTTACTATTTTTTAATACTATTATTTTTCCCCTGCTATTACCTAAAATGCACTATATTTAAAAATTCATATTTTAATTCCTATAGTTTAATGAATACTTCCGGCTTCAATTATGAGCGTTATTTTGAGTTGACTCCTGATTTAGTATGTATTGCAGGTTATGATGGCTACTTCAAAAAAATTAACCAAGCAGTAGTAAATACATTAGGCTATAGTTTTGAAGAACTTTATGCCAGCCCTATCTTTAGCTTCATCCATCCTGAAGACGAAAAAGTCACTTCTATTCACCGACAAGAATTAATAAAGTCAAATAGGCTCCATAATTTTGAAAACAGGTATATTACCAAAAGCGGAAAAATAATTTGGTTAGCTTGGACATCAATCCCATCAGATGAAGATCAAACTATTTTTGCTATTGCTAAAGAAATTACTTACAAAAAGAGATTGGAATCTGAAAGAAATAATCAATTGGCAGAGCTTAGTAATAGAAATGCCGAATTTAGAGAAATTAATTACAGAACTACTCATGATTTGCGATCACCTATTCAGAATATGCAAACGTTACTTAATATGATTGACCTTTCTGATATTGGAAATGAAAAAAATCTTAAACTTATTGATTTACTAAAAAAAGGAAGTGAAAGTCTTAAGGAAAAAATGAATTTCTATATTGACGCAGTGAGTAATAATAATAGTCCTATCGTTAAATTGGAGAGAATAAAAATTGAAGATTGTTTAAAATCTGTTTTGGATTCAATCGATAATTTGATTTCAAGTTCCAAAATTGAAATTACGACAGATTTCAGCAGTCAGGCTTATCTATATTTTAACAGAAATTACCTAGAAAGTATTATTTTAAACTTGACTACAAACTCCATAAAATATTCAAAAGTAGGCACTATTCCTTATTTAAAAATCATTAGTAAGGATTATCCTGATAAAACAGAATTGATTTTTGAAGACAAAGGAATGGGTTTTGATATGCAAAAAGTTAAAGATAAAATTTTCGGATTACATCAAACTTTCCATCATAATGAAAATAGTAAAGGTGTTGGACTTTATTTAGTGTATACACATATTACAAGTTTAGGGGGAAATATTTCAGTTGAAAGTGAGGTAGATAAGGGGACTAAGTTCACTATTACTTTTAATAAGGGGTTGAGGTGAGGGTGGTTTTGATATCTTTCGATAGTTTATCTACCTAAAATATAACTACTAAATTTAATCCGAGCGTCATCCCTGCGCAGGCAGGGATCTAATGATTTTAACCTTTGGTTAAAATATTAAGAATGTGTTTTCAAGTTTAGAATGTACATCTGATTAATAAGTTGGCAAAGGATAATTTATTGAAACTTTGTTTCAATAATACAAGATTCCTGCCTTCGCAGGAATGACGCACTGAAATAAGCAAGCAGCTATACAAATTTCTTTTACAATAAATAAAGATTGCATTAGATAAAAAAGCCCTGAAACATTGCTGAATCAGGGCTATGAATAGTAAGAAGTTTCCAAAAATTAACCTCCGTAAATCTCTTCCAATTTTTCATGAAGTCTATCGCCCCTCAAATTCTTCGCTACAATTTTTCCCTCAGGATCTATCAGCACAGAAAATGGAATCCCTTGAATTTTATATTCTTGAACTACTGGAGTACTCCAAAATTGCAACTCTGAAACTTGCGTCCAAGCTAAGTTATCCGCTTCTATTGCTTTCAGCCAATCCTCACGTTTTCTATCCAAAGAAACCCCTAAAATTTGAAAGCCATAACCTTTATATTTGTTATAAGCATCTACAATATTAGGATTTTCCTGCCGACAAGGTTTACACCAAGCAGCCCAAAAATCTACTAAAACATACTCTCCTCTAAAGTCAGTTAAACTTACTTCTTTACCCTCAGGAGTTGGCATAGTGAAATTAGGTGCCACTGCCCCGACTGAAATTTTAGCCATTTCATCCATTTGATTTTTAAAGAAAATTGCCATTTCTGATTTGGGGTGTTCACTTGCAATTTTATCCGCTACAGATTTCATAAATTCAAAATCTTCATTTGGATTGAAAAAATTCATAGCTTGAATTGCAGCCAAGGAAGGCAACATTTGCTCCACTTGTTTTTTGATATCCTCTTTCTTTCTTTCTTGCATCAAAAGAAAATCATCCTGAATATTTTTCATTTTCTCCTCATCCTTCGCATTGCGAGCCGCTCTAAATTCTTTGTCTATTTCTTGAACCTCTTCATTTTGCCTCTTCATGATATCTTGAAGTTGGCTCATGTATTCCATGTCTTTGGAACCCGTAATTTCCATTTTGCCATTTCTATTTGCACCATCCGCTACAATTTCTAAGTCCTTATCATGTACAATCAATGTAGCTACTTGATTATTATAAAAATTCAATTGATAAAACTCAGGAGCATTAGTCTCCAGGGTGGTTTCAAATGTATTTTTCGCATCCAAATACAAAGTATCGATTACCTCTCTTTTTCCTGCACTTATTTTAGCCAAAACAATCACGCCTTGGTCTTGTGGATTTTCAACAACACCACTAATTGTTGTGCCTGTTTTTTCTTCCGTATCGCCACAAGCTATTAAAAACAAGGCTGTAAAAATGGCTATAGCACTATTTTTCAAAATATTCTTCATATTCTATTCTAAAGTTTGTTGTAATAATTCATTGGTGATTTTAGGATCAGCTTTTCCTTTACTTCTTTTCATTACTTCTCCTACGAATAAGCCCATTAATCCTTTTCTGCCGGATTTATACTCTTTTACTTTATCAGCCAATTCCATCAAAACTTGGTCAATTATTGGCTGAATAGTCTCAGACGAACTTTCCTGTATTAAGTTATCTTCTTTTGCAATAGTTTCAGCATCAGACCCTCTGTTTTCCAGCATTTTAAAAAATATTTGCTGATTGGCAACTGTATTGCTCACCTTACCTTCATCCACTAAATTAATCAATCCAGCTAAATTCGTTGGCGAAATCGGGAAATCATTTATAGCTAAATTTTTATCATTTAAGTAAGATTTCACAGTTCCCATTATCCAATTAGAAGCAGATTTATAATTTTTAGTCCTCTGGCAAAGGTCATCAAAATATAAAGCAATATCCTTATTATCTGTTAAAACCTGAACATCGTATTCTGGTAAACCATATTCTTGAGTGAATTTCTTGGCTAACTCACGAGGTAAAGCTGGCATTTCTTCTTTCACCTTTTGAATCCAAGCTTCATCTACTATCAAAGGCGATAAGTCCGGTTCTGGGAAATAGCGATAATCGTTTAGTTCCTCTTTGGTTCTCAAACTAGAAGTGGTGCCTTTAGCTGCATCAAAATCTCGAGTTTCAGAAATTATCTTCTCCCCTTTTTCCAATAATTGGATTTGACGTTCTGCTTCATGCTCAATAGCCCGATGTACATTTCGGATGGAATTCATATTTTTCACTTCCACCTTATCTCCGTATTCTTTTGCGTCTTTACACATCACAGAAATATTGGCATCACATCTTAAAGAGCCTTCCTCCATATTGCCATCACAGATTTCAAGATATCTAACTAGCTTTCTAACTTCTGTTAAAAATGCATAAGCTTCATCAGCACTTCTTAAAACTGGTTCAGTTACTATTTCTATCAAAGGAACTCCAGCACGGTTATAATCCACCAAAGTATCAGTTGAATCCTCAGTATGTATGGATTTTCCAGCATCTTCCTCCATGTGGATTCGATTTAAGGCAATTGCTTTTTCTTCTGTTTCTCCTTTAGCTTTAATCCAAACTTTTCCGCCCACGCAAATAGGGGCTTTATCTTGTGTAACTTGATAGCCTTTTGGCAGATCAGGATAGAAATAGTTTTTTCTGGCAAAAATATTTTCTTCAGTAATGCTACATTCACAAGCAAAGCCCATTTTAATGGCATAATCCACTGCTTTTTTATTGAGCAAAGGCAAGGTGCCCGGATGACCCAAAGAAATCGGACTAATATGTGTATTGGCATTTGCTCCAAAAGCAGTTGAATCAGAACAGAATAATTTGCTTTCCGTCAGCAACTGCGCATGAACTTCTAGTCCAATAACAACGGTATATTTATTTCTTATGGATTGTTCCACAGACATCTTTTATAATTCGCTTGCCATCCCTTTAGCTTGAGATACAACATCTGGCAAACCTTCTAATTTTTTACCGCCAGCAGTGGCGAAAAAGGCTTGTCCTCCACCACCACCTTGAATATTTTTAGCCAAATCTCTGATAATTTTTCCAGCATTCAAATCTTTACCTTCTACCAAATTCTCAGATACCACCACAGAAATTTGTGGTTTTCCGTCTACATTACAAGCTAAAACGGCAAATAATGAATTAACTTCATTTTTAAGCTCAAAAGATAATTTTTTCAGAGCATCTGCATTTGGCAAAGTAATTTCACTGATGATGACTGTAATATCATTTTGCTTTTCGGCATTCTTGATTAATTCATCCTTCAGCTGACCCGCTTGTTTTGACTGCTCCTTTTCAAGGGATTTCTGCAATTCATTTTTTTCTTTCATCAATTGCTCCACCGCCTGAGCCAAATCATTCGGGTTCTTTAATAAAGCATTGACCTGCTTTAATATTGCCTCTTGATTTAAATGATATTCTTCTGCCTTCTCTCCGGTTAATGCTTCAATTCTTCTAATTCCAGCTGCAACTGAAGTTTCGGAAGTGATTTTAAATTGTCCAATATTTCCGGTGGCAGGGACATGCACTCCACCGCAAAGTTCTACCGAATAATTTGGGTCAAATGTAATCACCCTTACAGAATCACCATACTTTTCTCCGAAAAGGGCCATCGCACCTTTTGCTTTAGCTTTTTCAATCGGAATATTCCGTTCTTCTTGCTGAGGGATATTCTCCCTGATTTTCTGATTAACTCTTCTTTCCACCTTCAAGATTTCTTCATCCGTCATTTTTGAGAAGTGAGAAAAATCGAATCGTAACAATTTTTCTGAAACCAAAGAACCTTTTTGTTGCACATGGTCTCCCAAAACTTCTCTTAGGGCTGCATGTAAAAGGTGCGTTGCCGAATGATTATATACAATTTTCCTTCTTCTATTATTATCAATTTCAGCATAAACTGGTGCTTCCAATTTTGCAGGAATTCTATCCACAAAATGGACAATCAAATCATTTTCTTTTCTGGTATCCAAAACCTTAATGGTTTCATCTCCTACTTTCAGAATACCCGTATCTCCAATTTGTCCACCGCTTTCTGCATAGAAAGGTGTTTTGTTCAATACCAGCTGAATTTGCTCCTTATTCTTATTCTTCACGGAGCGATAACGTAAAATTTTACCTTCCGCTTTTATTTCATCATAACCTACAAATTCAACATCATTTCCTTCACTGACAATCTGCCAATCGCCTGTTTCCATTTTAGCAGCAGATTTTGAGCGGTCTTTTTGCTTAGCCATTTCCTGCTCAAAACCTCTTTCATCAACAGTCAATCCATTTTCTTTGGCAATCAATGCTGTCAAATCCAATGGGAACCCATAGGTATCATATAATTCAAAAGCTATTGCTCCGGAAATGGTGGTGTTTTTACTTTCAGCTAATTCAGTTTTAATGCTATCCAATCTTTTCAATCCATTCTCCAAAGTTCTCAAGAAAGCAGTTTCCTCTTCTTTGATAACTTTTTCTACCAATTCTTGCTGTGCTTTCAGTTCAGGGAAAACTTCCTCAAACTGTTTTGCCAAAATCGGAACCAATTTAAAAAGGAAAGGCTCTTTCAAATCAAGGAAAGTATAGCCATAGCGAACTGCTCTTCTTAAAATCCTTCTGATTACATATCCTGCTTTGTTGTTGGATGGCAATTGTCCATCAGAAATAGAGAGCGATATTGCTCTTATATGATCTACAATTACACGGAAAGCAATGTCAATCTTACTTAGCTCTCCATATTTTTTACCAGAAATCTTTGCTACTTCATCTAATAAAGGAGTGAAAACATCCGTATCATAATTGGATCTTTTATGTTGAACTGCCATGCAAATACGCTCAAAGCCCATCCCTGTATCAATATGCTTTGCTGGCAATGCATGAAGACTTCCATCTGCTTTTCTATTGAACTGAATAAATACCAAATTCCAGATTTCCACTACCAAAGGATGGTCATTATTTACTAAATCCTTTCCGGGAATTTTAGCGATATCAGCCTCATCTCTTAAATCAACATGAATTTCGGAAGCAGGTCCACAAGGTCCTGTATCTCCCATTTCCCAGAAGTTATCCTTCTTATTTCCTTTCAAAATTCGACTCTCATCTATATGTCCGTTCCAGAAATTATAAGCTTCTTCGTCAAATGGGATATTATCTTCTTTATCTCCTTCAAAAACGGTGACATACAATCTATCTTTGGGCAATTTGTAAATCTCAGTCAATAATTCCCAAGACCATTCAATCGCTTCTTTCTTGAAATAATCTCCAAAAGACCAGTTTCCAAGCATTTCAAACATGGTATGATGGTAGGTATCATGTCCTACTTCTTCTAAATCATTATGTTTACCTGAAACACGCAAACATTTCTGCGTATCGCATACTCGTGTAACTTCTGCTTTTTTATTACCTAAAAAGTAATCTTTAAATTGATTCATTCCCGCATTGGTAAACATCAAAGTAGGATCGTCTTTGATTACCATAGGGGCAGAAGGCACTATTTTATGCTGTTTGTCTTGAAAGAAGCTCAAAAATCTATTTCGTATCTCGCTGGAAGTCATGTAGTAAAGTATTTGTATTTAATGTTTTACTTTAAAATATTTTATATATATTTGCCTTTATCAATTTGATTCACCAAAATATTTGATTTTTGATGAACCTTTGTGCAATTTTGCGGATTAGTAAATCCGAATACAAAATTAGAAGTTTTTAACTAGTCTAAAACGGAATGGCAAGAATTAAATACTATTACGATACCGAAACTTGTAGATACGAGCGAGTAAAGGTTTCAAAGTGGGACATCTTTTTAAATTTATTAGGCTTTTTGTCTGTATCTCTAATTTTAGCTGTCGGAATCATCTTTGTTTATTATTCATATTTTGATTCTCCTAAAGAGGCTCAACTTAAGAAGGAAAATGAGGAGCTTCAATTCTATTATGAAATGATGGAAAAAGAAGTCACAAATGTTCAAAAGGTTTTATCCTCCTTGCAGGAAAGGGATGATGAAGTTTATAGAAATATAATGGGTGCAGAACCAATTCCATCCAGCATTCGATCTGCTGGTGTTGGTGGTGCAGAGCGTTACAAAAACATTATTGAAAGCGATCTAGAAAGAGAAAAACTTATCCTGAGCATGATGCAAGAACTGGATAAAGTGAAGAAACAAATGTATATCCAAACAAAATCTTATGATGAGATTTTGGAAATGGCAAAAAACAAAGAGGAAATGATGGCTGCTATCCCTGCTATTCAACCTATTCCAAATAAAGAATTAAAAAGATTAGCTTCTGGATATGGAATGAGGATGCATCCCATTTTAAAAGTGATGAGAATGCATGAGGGCTGCGACTTTTCTGCCCCTAGAGGAACTCCTATTTACGCTACAGGTGACGGTGAAGTGGTAAGAATAAGTAGCACATACGGAGGTTTTGGAAAATTAGTAGTGATAGACCATGGATATGGTTTCATTACGAAATATGCTCATATGTCCTCATTTAATGTGAAAAGAGGGGATAAAGTAAAAAGAGGAGACTGTATTGGTTTTGTTGGTTCGACTGGAACATCCACTGCACCACATCTTCATTATGAAATCCACACAGATGATGGTCCAATAAATCCTGTTCATTATTTCTATCAGGATGTGACCGATGAAGAGTATGAAAAATTATTAGAATTGTCATCTAGAGAAAATCAATCACTAGGTTAATTATTAAAAATATTTAAAATAGTAAAGAGCAGTCGAGAGACTGCTTTTTTTAGCCCTATAAAAAATGACCAAGTCTCTTTTCACATTTTTTATCATACTTTTCATCCTCTCAGGATGTAAGTCCTTGCAAAAAACACACCAAAAGGATAATTCTGCGACTGCTGAATTACAAGCAGAGCTTGATTCAGTTCAGCAGCAGATAGATAGTTTACAATTGGCTATCAAAGATACAATTCAAACACAAAAGGAAGTTACGCTCAATACATATCCCACAAAGCCTGATACCATAAGTGTGATTGGAGTTGGAGACATTATGATTGGCACCAATTTCCCAAATGAAGGTTATTTACCACCTGATTCAGGGAAATATATGCTGTCATCAGTTGCGCATGTTTTAAGAGATGCAGATTTAACTTTTGGAAATCAGGAAGGGGTAATTTTGAATGAAGGAGGAGAAGCCAAAAGTTGTTCAGACCCTTCCGTTTGTTATATTTTTAGAAGTCCTGAACATTTAGCCCAACATTATGTAGATGCCGGAATAGATATGATGAGTCTGGCTAATAATCATGCTGGGGATTTTGGTGAAACAGGCAGGAAAAATACCATGCGAGTATTAGACAGCCTTGGTATTCATCATGCCGGACAATTGGCTCAACCGTTTACCATCTTCGAGCATGAAAGAATTAAATATGGTTTTGTAGCTTTTTCACCTAACAATGGCACTCAAAGTATTAATGATTTAGAAGCCGCTAAAAGTTTAATTCACCATTTAGACACCCTTTCCGATATTATTATCGTTTCATTTCATGGGGGAGCTGAAGGTAAAAAATATCAACATGTAACACGTGAAAGGGAATTTTTCTATGGGGAGAACAGAGGAAATGTATATGAATTTTCTCATGAAATGATAGATGCTGGAGCCGATATTATTTTCGGACATGGTCCACATGTAGCTCGAGCAATAGAAGTTTATAAAAACAGATTTATTGCTTACAGCTTAGGGAATTTTGCCACTTATGGAAGATTCAATTTAAGAGGAGAAAGTGGCTTAGCTCCTATTGCTAAAATTTGGATTACGGAAGACGGAAGTTTCGTAAAGGGAAAAATCATTTCCGCAGTCCAAAAGGGTGCTGGAATACCAGAATTAGATGAAAATCATGCAGCTGCGCAAAAAATAAAAGAATTGACAGAAGCTGATTTTCCAGAATCTAAAATTTTAATTGACCCTGAAGGGAATATTCGCTATATTCAAGACCAATTTTAAAACACCGTGCCATACAAGGAAAAAACCATAGAGAAAAAATACTACACCATAGGTGAGGTAGCTGAACAATTTGATGTTGCCACTTCTTTGATTCGTTTCTGGGAAGGAGAGTTTGATATTATCAAACCTAAGAAAAATCGTAAAGGTAACAGGCAATTTACCAAAGAAGATATTGAGAATGTAAAATTGATTTATCATTTAGTAAAAGAAAAAGGATTCACTTTGCAAGGCGCAAAAGATATGCTTAAAAACGATTCTAACGAGGTTCGTGACAAAATGGAAATGTTAGATTCATTAAGAAATATTAGAGGTTTTTTAACTGAAATCAAAGATAATATATAACAACCAAAACAGACCCATATGAATGCAGAGGAAAAGGCATTGCTAAGCCTGCATTTAATCCCCAAAATAGGTAATCTTACTATTAAAAGTTTAATAAGTCACTGCGGTTCTGCTCAAGCAGTGCTAAATTTACCACAATCTAAGCTTTTAAAAATCCCTGGTATTGGTCAGAAAACAATCGACAATATCAAAAGCAGGGAAATCACGAATTACGCTGAAAAAGAATTTGAAAAAGCTGTCAAAGAAGGCGTGAAAATCATTAGTTATTTAGATAAGAATTATCCTTTTCGCTTAAAACAAATTCCTGATGCACCTATTCTTATCTATACCAAGGGACAATTTCCTATTGACAGAAAGCAACCAACAGTAGCCGTTGTGGGGACAAGAAATGCAACTGCCTACGGAAAAAAGCTCACGGAAGAAATGATAGAAAAGCTAAGCCCATTAAAACCCATTATTTTAAGTGGACTTGCTTATGGAATTGATATTCATGCTCACAGAGCCGCATTAAAACATAAGCTCTCCACTTATGCAGTTTTGGGATCTGGACTGGATGTTATTTATCCTTCAGCTCATAAAGCCACCGCATTAGAAATGCAGCAAGATGGTGGAATTATTTCTGAACAAGCATTTGGCGCCAAACCTGATGCATTTAATTTCCCTGCGAGAAATAGAATTATAGCTGGCATGGCAGATTTGGTCATTGTAGTGGAAGCAGCTAAGAAGGGTGGTGCTTTAATCACAGCAGAATTGGCCAACTCTTATGATCGAGAAGTTGGTGCTTTCCCTGGAAGAATTGGGGATACTTACTCAGAAGGCTGTAATAAGCTCATTAAACAGCATAAAGCACATTTGGTTGAAACGGCAGACGATGTACTGTACATCATGAATTGGGAATTGGAGAACCAAGCGGCTATCAAACAAAAGGTTTTAGATTTATCCACCTTGAGTCAGGAAGAACAAAGCGTGATGAATACGCTACTGCAAAACAATAAGGAACTATCAATTGATATTTTAAGCATCAAAAGTCAAATTAGTCTCAATCAGTTAGCAGGAATTTTACTTAATTTAGAAATGCAGGGAATTATCAAATCCATGCCTGGGAAACGATATTTGGTGGCTTAATTTAAAGTCTATTAAGTACTATTATTACTGCCAATCTTATTCGATCGCTAAAATTTCAATATCTTTGTTATCTATCAATTTTTTGAAAATGCACAAAGCTTTCTCCAACAAAAAAGCCATCATCTTTGATATGGATGGTGTTATAATCGATAACATTTCCTACCATATAGAAGCGCTAAAGCAATTTCTAAAGCAGTTTGGTAAAGCCATAACAGAGGAGGAATTCCAAAATCATTATAATGGAAGAACTATTCAGGAGGTTATTTTAGGATTGAAACCTAATGCAGATCACAAGGAAGTGATGCGACTAGCTGAAGAGAAAGAGCAAATTTATAGAGATTTGTACAGCGCTGATTTAGCCCCTACCCCAGGCTTGATGGAGTTTTTACCCATGGCAAAAAAAGCTGGACTAAAAATGGCTGTAGCCACTTCTGCTATTACTGCCAATGCAGATTTCACTTTGGATGGACTCAAGATTAGAAAATATTTCGATGCAGTGATTGACAGCACAATGGTCATAAAAGGGAAACCGGATCCTCAGATTTATCTGAAAGCAGCAGAAGAATTGAATATTTCTCCTGAAAATTGCGTTGTATTAGAAGATGCTTTAGCAGGTATTCAATCGGCCAAAAGTGCTGGAATGGATGTTATCGGCTTATATACATCTCTTAAAAAAGAGGAATTACCAAACGGGCTACTTTTAAAAATAAAAGATTTCCACGAGTTAAACGAATAAGTAGCATTAATGCATTTTAAAAAATATAAAGGTCTACATGAAACAAAAAATCTTCAAACTGCTCTCATTTTTACTTTTAACCACTTCTATTTCATATGCTCAGGAAGTAAAAATTGCTAAATTAAAATATGATGGCGGTGGAGATTGGTATGCCAATAAAACTGCTCTTCCTAATTTAATTGAATTTTGCGAGCGGGAATTAAAAATACCTATGGACGAAAAGGATTATGTGGTAGAAGTGGGCAGCAAAGAAATTTATCAATATCCTTACGTTTATATGACCGGGCACGGGAATGTGGTTTTTTCTGATGATGAAGCTCAAAACTTAAGAAATTATCTTATTTCAGGCGGATTTCTTCATATTGACGATAATTATGGCTTAGACCAATTCATTCGATTAGAAATGAAAAAAGTATTTCCTGAAAAAGACTTCGTTGAAATTCCTTTTGACCATCCAATCTATCATCAAAAATTCAATTTTGAAGATGGACTACCAAAAATCCATGAACATGATGGTAAACCTGCTCAGGGATTTGGCATCATTTATGAAGGTCGGGTAGTATGTTATTATTCTTATGAGAGCGATTTAGGAAATGGATGGGAAGACCAAAGTATTCATAACGACCCTGATGCTGTTAGATTAAAAGCTTTAAAAATGGGGGCAAATATCATCAGCTTTGCTTTTACACAGGATTAGGTCTGAAGTTTATTAACTTTATTATTTAACATTCGGGTGGGCTATAATTCGAAAGAAAAATTAATATCTGAATACCTGCTTTTAGGTTATCACCATAAATTTGATTGTTCCAGTCAGAGGTAAGTAAATCTAATCGCAATTGATATTAAAGATTCTAAAATTTATGCTGATTTCATATGAATTTTTAGGCTTATAAATCAACAAGAAAGTTTAATTTTACAGTCATGATTAATAATACCATCAAATATTTAAGTATCATTTTACTAGGCGTAACTCTTTTCGGAGCTTGCGAGCCTTGCAATGATTGCGGTCCAAACAATGCTTACCCTTACTTTAATCTAAGAATCTTAAATGAAACTTCTTTAGATACCTTAACGGCTTACCAAGAGCGAATAACAAATGAAATAGATGCGGTTGATGAAGAACTAGACAATCCTGAAAATGCTCCAGTAGCGGATTCCTTAAATAATCTTAAAGCAATTAAATCCGATTCTCTTGCTTTGATAAATGCCTTAATTAGGACTACTAATGAAGGTTCTATAAGTATAGAATCCATAAATGGCGAAACTAATCTATTTCAAAACAGAAATGGAGGTGATAGTTTAACTAGATTTAGAATTCCTATTAATACTAATCAAGGAGAATCAAATTATATGTTTAAAATTGAATCTGCTGACTCTATTAGATATTTAAAAATTCAATACCAACTGATTGACACCACTATCAATGATAAAATCACGAAGTCAGCGAAGAATCTAACCGTTATTGAACACCAATTTGAATCCTTGAGAGGTCCTTTTGGTTGTAATCCAATACAAAATTGTATTAGTAATGAACTGGAGATTTATGTTGAAATATAAAGGCTTATACCTGATTTTAGTTTGCTTCACTCTGATGAATCAGTCAATAGCTCAAGATTCAACAGACGTCAATAGTGAGAAAGTCCAGCTATTAAGCGTTGGTCTTACTTTTGATTATTTAAAATTACACACATTGCTAATTGATGGAAGTGAAAAATGGGAGGGAGCTGTTAACTTGCGAATTTTGGATAAAATTTCTGTTATTGGTGAGTATGGAATTGCCGAACTTACACCAGATGATGCTTATAAAAATGCAGAATATAAATCCGAGGGAGATTATTATAGAGTAGGATTAGACTATCATTTCACAGTAATCCCTAATAATTATTTATTCTTGGGAGTGCGCTATGCTCAGTCTAATTTTAACGAAAATATAGCCTATGAAATAGGAAACCCTATATTTGATAACGAAAGTGGAGAGATTAGCCGCACAAACTTAACTGCAACTTGGGTAGAATTGGTACTAACTTCCGAGAAAAAAGTAAGGAATATAGGCAAGAAAAATATTCCTGATTTTCTTTCAATAGGATTTAAGCTCCGTTTAAAATCACTTCAAGAATATGATAATTTTGATGATTATGAAGTGAAAAACATACCTGGTTACGGCCAAACAAATATTAAATTGAATCCTGAGTTGAATCTATACCTAAAATTTAGAATACCAATATTTTAGAGGCTTCTAAAATTAATCTACATTTCTCCTAAATAGTAGGATCATATCTGATCTGTTCGCTCCATTTGGACATTTACCAACCAAGTAAAACCGATAAACTTGAAACTTCATTCTTTTTATCTAGTTCAATATATATGGGAACAAAGAAAAAATCAGATATGGAATTCAAATTCATTTATAATAGTACTCAAATAAAAGAACGTGAAGCCTACGGTTATGCCAAATCATTAGACCAGCATTATATCAATCCGATAGACTTAGATAATGAAACTATTACAGAGCGCCAGTGGGCAGAAATAGCCACCAAATTAAATGTGTCAGTTCAAGATCTGTTGGATGAAAATAATGATTATTATAAAGATAAAATAGAGGGTAAAGATTTTGACGATAATGACCTGTTACAATTACTCAAAGAACACCCTCAGCTAATTAAAACACCCATTATTGTTTCAGATAAAACAGCAAAATTTATTAAATCACCTTTTGATTTTAATGAAATGGATATGGCCTTTGAAGAAATTCAAAATAAATTCGCTAATAAAGGAGAAAGTGATGGATGAATCACTCAAAAGGCCATAAGGATAATTACAGTGATAATTCACTGGTTTTAATTTCGAATAGTGGGTCTTGCTCATTAGAAGGGTCAATCCCAAATAACTGGCCTTCCTACGCAGTGATGGAGGTACATAATTTATTCAATTTAAATGAATTAATATAATCACCAGTCCATGAAAAAATTCTAATAATCATATCTACACTTTTAAATTGACTGTTAGCAGCTTTAGTTGATTTCCCTAAGTACAATGCATAACAAAAATTTTCATCACCAGTGACATCAACATAGTGCAATTTAGTATTTGGACCAGAAAAGGAACCTTCATTATCTTCATAGAACTTTTGGTGCTCTTTACTTCCAATTGAATTAATAATATCACCATTAGAATCATAGAAATTGAAAACATCAAAATATTGCATTGCTTCTACAACAATTCCACTTTTTTGGTTGGTTTCAATAAAAGAATTATAAACGAATTTCTTATCTGATTCTTTAATAGATTGAGTAAGTATGGGAGTGTATTCAGTTGCTTTTAATGTTTTATTGTCAAAATCATAGTAAAAAATATTTCCATTCGTATTTCCTGCTTTTCCTATTATTTGATTTTTACCTAAATTTTTAGCTTGATTAATAAGGCCTAATGATTCAGGCAGAGCTACCAATTCTTCAAGCTCTCCATTTTCTATATTAAGTTGATAAACTTCATTTCTAGATAATTCTATAATATTTAGAAAATTATTATAGCTATTAGTAAAAACCAGTGGCGTATTTTTAAATTGATTAGGGCCATCTCCTTTTTCCAAAAATGAATTATCAATTTTATCAAAATCTGAGTCAAATCTATGGATAAAATATTCTTTTCCCTGGTCAATTAAATAAATTTGACCTTGAGCAGCAATCAAGTCTGATGGAATTAGATGCTGTTCACCTTTGACAATTAATGATGTTTGTACTTCCTGTAAATTTTTCTCTTTCTGACTTAAATTTTCGTACTTAGTCAGCCCTTAAAAACCCCATAATATATCCCTTTTAATGGTAAAAAATTTTGATATCAGATGAAACAGCTTTGATACATCTTTTGTAAATAGAGCCAAAGAGATGATTTCCATATGTTCATCATCCTTTTGAAGTTAAAG
>NZ_DASSWQ010000061.1:0-47451 GCF_035704835.1 Marivirga sp.
TTCGATTTGAGTTTGCGTAAAAACATAGAAACCAAAGATATTCAATAAAATTAACACCCAAAATACCAAATCAAAAACACCTTAACCTCTGTATATCACTAACTTATGAAATTATTCAAAAATGAGTGCGGAAGTCAGGAGTGGTTAAACTTTTATAGCCTTTGACTGTCCTTTTGTTTTCTTTTTAATCTATTGTGGTTAATTTATATTGTGGTTATATTTTTTTAGAAAATAGACATCTCAGTATGGGTGGTAAATAATTCCAGAGCGTGCATACCTTTAGCCGAGTTTCCTTTTTCATTCAATTTAGGACTCCATACCGCTATACTGAATTCACCTGGCAAGACAGCTGCAATTCCTCCGCCAACGCCACTTTTCCCAGGTAAGCCCACGCGAAAAGCAAACTCACCTGACTCATCATAGAATCCGCAAGTCAACATAAGGGAATTAATTCTTTTGATTTGATTGGGTTCTAAGAATAAAGTACCATCTGGAGCGCACTTTCCATGTTGAGCAAATAACTGGAAAGACCAAGCCAATTCTACACAGCTCATATCTATAGAACAAGTGTAAAAGTAAAAATCAAGCACATCTTCTGGATTATTGTGGATGTTCCTAAAGCTTTTGATAAAGTTTGCCATGGCCACATTTCTATAGCCCATGCTTTTCTCTGATTTAAAGATCTCTTCATTGTATTGAATCTTGTCATTTCCTTGCAGGTCATGCATGAATTGTAAATATTCTTCCTTAGGGTTATCTAATTCGGAAAGTAAAATATCGCAAATTACGATCGCTCCTGAGTTGATAAATGGGTTTCTGGGAATACCTGCTTCATGCTCTAATTGCACTAATGAATTGAAAGGATCGCCTGAAGGCTCTACGTCTACTCGATCCCAAACTTTATCACCTATGCATTGAATAGCCATACTTAAAGTAAAGACTTTAGAAATACTTTGAATGGAAAAACGCTCATCATAATCCCCTGCATTGTATGTTTCACCATTTGCAAACTGTAATGATACTCCGAATTTATAAGGATCAATTTTTGCCAATTCAGGAATATAGGTGGCTACTTTTCCTGGAGTGTCAACCGAATTAACGGTATGTAAAATATCATCGAGTATTCTGTTATAGTCTTCCAAATTGTAGTTTTTGTTTCTACTCTATTACGGTAGGAATGAAAATGGGATACGAATATTAATTTTTCGCTTGAAAAGTTATTGTATGGCTACTGGAGAAAAAAGTAGTGAGTTATACATAGCATTATCTTGTTATTAATATGCGCTAACATCCTAAAGAGATATGATTTTAATTCAAAAATGAATCACTCCCTTGCTTATTTTTTTTATAAGTAGAAGGGGAAATACCTGCTTCTTTTTTAAAGGCACTAGTAAAATGCGAGAGATTTTCAAATCCTGAATTGAAACAAGCTTCAGAAATACTGCAGTTTGGTTTTTTTAACCACTTTTTAGCTAGCTTAATTCTTTCCGATAGTACATATTGCCCAGGTGTGTAGCCAAAAGCCTCTTTGAATTTTTTGAAGAAAGTAGCCCTGCTCATACAAGCGGCATTTGCTAATCTATCAAAATCAATTTTCTCGCCTATTTTATTTTGAATAATATGAATGGCATAAGCCAACGGATGGTGGGAAGCTAAAGCTTTAGGTGAGGAGGTGAAAACATGTCTGGCTTGTGTCTGCATTAATCGGATAATCATTTCCTTCATTGCTAAATCCACATATAAATCCTTAGTGGTGTTATCCTCGGTTCTGGAAATTTTGATGATCCGATCTACCGTATTAATCAACTCCTGATTATTAATGATATGATGAATGCTAGGATCAATTTTCCATTGCTCTTGTTCCATTACTTTCGGATGCTTTTCATTTAGCATCTCCAATGTGAAATCAATCAGTTGTTGTGAAATTGCTAATGCAATACATTGAGTAGGCTGTCCTTTTTTTGCTTCTGGGAAATCTATTTCCATCACTTCATTTGGGCCAACTATTACTGATTCCCCTGGTAGATAGTCAAATGCTTCTTTATTTTCCAGATGCATGACTTTTTTACCCCTCAACATAGAAGTGAATACAAAGTCGTTAAAAACCAATTTTACATCTTTTGCCTGTTGATGCGTTTCAAAAACATTCAATTCGCAACTGTCATAAGTATAAGCAGTTCGGTTCTCCACTAATGTGAAAAGCGAATTCTCATTTCCTACGGGTACTTGGTATGGTCGGATGGCATTGTTCATAGCTATTTATTTTCCTACTTTCTATTACCTATTTGTTAGGTTTCTAAATCCTGATAGAACTCCTTGCATAAAATGAAGAAAGCAGTCTTACAATTTAGTAATTTTTATGATATTCTAAAAATTAGATGGAAAGCAAAATGATTCATACGCTTAACAAAATAATTAAGAATTATAAGTATGAAATTACAACATATTAAAAATTAAAAAATCACTATGGAAACGTTAGAAAAAACTCACAAAACAGTAGATCGCCCTACTTTTAAGGCGCAATATGACCACTTTATCGGTGGGGAATGGGTTAAGCCCGCAAAAGGAGAATATTTTGATAATATCAGTCCTGTGGATGGAAAAGCTTTTACCAAAGCAGCCAGAGGAACAAAAGAGGATGTTGATAGAGCAATTGATGCAGCACACAAAGCTTTTGAAACCTGGTCAAAAACTTCTGCGGCAGCACGAGCAAATGTACTATTGAAGATTGCCGATATTATTGAGGAAAACTTAGAAATGCTTGCAAGAGTAGAAACCATTGACAATGGTAAAGCATTAAGAGAATGCAGAGCAGCAGATTTACCGCTATGCGTGGATCACTTCCGTTATTTTGCAGGAGCCATCAGAGCAGATGAAAGTAGTATTTCAGAGCATGATGAACATACTGTTAGTATTAACTTGCAAGAGCCTTTAGGAGTTGTAGGGCAAATTATTCCATGGAACTTCCCACTATTGATGGCAACTTGGAAAATTGCTCCTGCTTTGGCAGCTGGGTGCTGCACCGTAGTTAAGCCAGCTGAGCAAACCCCAACTTCTCTAATGGTTTTGATGGAATTGATTCAAGATGTAGTGCCGGCTGGT
Source organism: Marivirga sp. (assembly GCF_035704835.1). Taxonomy (GTDB): domain Bacteria; phylum Bacteroidota; class Bacteroidia; order Cytophagales; family Cyclobacteriaceae; genus Marivirga. Next base: position 3,103 of record NZ_DASSWQ010000061.1, read on the forward strand.
GTATTGAATGTAGTAACTGGTTTCGGTCCTGAAGCAGGTAAGCCATTGGCACAATCTGATAGAATTTCAAAAGTGGCTTTCACTGGTGAAACTACTACGGGGCGCCTTATCATGCAATATGCTTCCGAAAACCTTATACCAGTGACCATGGAATTAGGTGGTAAGTCACCAAACATCTTTATGAAATCTGTAATGGATAAGGATGATGAATTCCTAGATAAATGTATTGAAGGAGCTGTGATGTTTGCCTTAAATCAAGGAGAGGTTTGTACATGTCCTTCTAGAATTTTGGTACATGAAGACATCGCTGATGAATTTATGAAAAGAGTAGTAGAACGAACCAAAGCCATTAAAATGGGACATCCATTAGCGGAAGATACCATGATGGGAGCTCAGGCATCAAATGATCAATTTGAGAAAATTCTTTCTTATCTGGAAATAGGTAAGCAAGAAGGAGCAGAGGTGCTTTGCGGTGGTGTAAAAGCGGATCTAAATTCTGGTTTAGAAAATGGATACTATATTGAGCCTACAATTTTCAAAGGCCATAATAAAATGAGGGTATTCCAGGAAGAGATTTTCGGTCCTGTTACCTCGGTTTGTACATTTAAAACCACAGAAGAAGCTATAGAAATCGCCAATGATACCATGTATGGTTTAGGAGCCGGCTTCTGGAGTAGAGATGCACATGAATTGTATCAAGTGCCAAGAGCTGTGAAAGCAGGTCGTGTTTGGGTGAATAACTACCATGCATATCCTGCACATGCTCCATTTGGTGGCTATAAGAAATCAGGTTTCGGTAGAGAAAACCACAAAATGATGTTGGATCACTACAGACAAACCAAAAACATGTTGATTTCTTATGATAAGAATAAATTAGGTTTCTTTTAGTAGATTGTTTTAGGTAGTAAGTTATAGGTTGTAAGTAAGGAAACTCATTTACAACTTATAACTTTTTTTATTTATGACTTAGAACCTTAAACTTAAAACTGTAAAAAATGGAACGAGTAACAATAAGCGATCGAGCAATAGAAGTAATTGATGAATTAAGAGATAGATTTGGTGAATTGATGTTTCATCAAAGTGGAGGCTGTTGCGATGGTTCTTCGCCTATGTGTTTTGAAAAAGGAGATTTCAAAGTTGGGGGAGGAGACGTATGGTTAGGACAAGTTTACGGCTGTGATTTCTTTATGAGCAAAGACCAATTTGAATATTGGAAACACACCCATCTCACTCTAGATGTTACAGAAGGCCGAGGCTCAAGCTTCTCATTGGAAATTCCTATGGGCATACGTTTCATCATCCGCTCTAGAATTTTCACCATGGAAGAAATGGAGAATTTAGAACCAGTCATGACAGGAGAGGAATATTTAGAAGAAGATTCAACAAACTGAATTAGTAACATTTCCATTTTATATCGGTTATATTAAGTAAAATCGACAAAGAAATGGCTAAAAAGAATGACATACCAACCGTAAAAAATGAAGAGCAGTACGAAGCTTTAAGGGACAAAGGCGTGAGTAAGGAAAAAGCTGCTCGCATTGCCAATACACCAGATGCAGGTAAAAAAGGCGGACAAGCGCCACCTTACGAGGAATGGACTGTAGACGAACTACAAGATCAAGCTCAAAAAGTAGGGATAGATGGCCGTTCTAAAATGAAGAAAGCTGAACTGATTGAAGCACTACGGAGCAATTGAAAGTTGAAAATAGACTGTGGACAAAAATCTTCACAGAATAGATATTTACGATGATGTCGATTTCCGGTCTGAGCTGCGGTAATGGCCTAATTAGACTAAAGTATCTAGTAGCAAGTATCTAGAAAAAAGCGGCCACACTTCTTGGTACTGCTAACAGTCTTCTACCACTAACTTGCCAACCGGAAAACCCGTCAACGTGTCAACTTATAATAAACCAAAGGCACAAAATACAAAGCCGTAAAAGTTCCTATAGTCAAGCCGCCCATTACCGCTAGCACTAAAGGTTTTTGCAATTCAGCTCCCAAGCCGCCTGAAAGCAATACCGGACTTAAGGCCAAAAGGGTGGTGATAGAGGTCATCAGAATAGGTTTCAACCTGATTTTTCCAGCTGAAAAAATGGCTTCATAAACGCTATCTTTATCTCTTATCTCTAAGGCTTTTAAATTTCGGTTCATGGTATCTACTTTCAAAATAGCATCATTGACCATGATTCCAAGCATTACTACCATTCCTATTGCCGACATGATATTGATACTGCTTCCGCCTAGCCATAGCACAATCATAGCGCCCATAATTCCGAAAGGCAAAGTGAAAATCACGATTAGTGGTTGCCAGAAACTTTCAAACTGAGCCGAAAGGATAAAATATAATAGCACTACAGAAATCAACAATATAAAAGCCAGTTCTTTTAGATTCTCCTGATCTGAAAAATACCTACCTGATACCTTTTGAATCAAGCTGTTGTCACTCGCCCATTGATTAATTTCATTTGTTAGTTCTTCAGGATTATTTTCTAGAACTGCATCTTGATTTAAGTTTACCGAAAAATAAGTTCCCGATACATCAGCGGTAATTTTCTTTAATCTGTTACCCCATTCATAATCTACAAAATTTTCCAAAGCATAACTTTTGCCTTCACTGTTTTTTACCTTGGCGATTTTTAACAATTCAGCAAACGCTTTTTCATCCGTTTCTAAAACCACAGGCGTTATGATGGCAAATTGCTTTAATTCCGTAATTTTGTAATTACCCAAAATCCGTTGCAGTTGATTGATGATTTGCTCTGGAGCAATGCCATATTGCAGCAATTTTTTCTGCTTTATGGACATAATCATGCTGCTTTCTTCCTGTAATGAAGGTCCTGCAAGAAAATTATTGGTAGGGAAGCTTTCCAGTACAGACTTTACACTTTCTGGATTAGAATTTTTCAAATTGGGGTCCTGCCACTGCACCCTGAAATAAGGGTCCTCGCTGGCAAATAGCATATCAAAGGCATTTTTAGCATTTTCTTTTTCAAATGAAGCTTTTGGATAGGATTGCCTTACTCGATTTTCCAGCAAGTTCAATTGCTCATTTTTAGCTTCCTCATTTTCAAATTGCAAATATATCAAGCTTTCCTGCAACTCTGCATTTTCCAAGCTCAACAAATATTGAGGAATGCCAGCATCGGTTTCGCTAAATTCAAGTTGCTGATTTAAATTATTCAGTAATGCCTGACTACGGTTTGCATTTTCAATAACATCAATCGGTTCATTCCAATTGATTTTGACCACCGCATCGATTCTGGTGATTTTGGGTAAACCTTCCTGCTCCATATTCCAGAATGCCAAAATCCCAAGAGGGATTATCAAGAGAATAATAATAATACTTAAGCTTTTATTTCGGAATGACCAATGATGAGATTTTTCAAAACCTTTTAGAATATGTTTGAAAAAGCGACTATCTTCTTTCTTAAAATCCTTTTTGTTTTCAAAGAACAGGCGATATAGCAGAGGAAGCAAAACAAAGGAAACCAGTAAAGAAACCGTCAAAATAATTCCCACAGAAACGGCCTGGTCGAAGAATAACACTCCACTTACACCACTTAAGAAAATCAAAGGGATAAATACTGCTAAAGTAGTCAAAACCGAACTGATTAATGCTCCCTGAACTTCAGTCACTCCAGCTACGCAAGCATCTAGCAAATTAAGACCTTCCATGCGCTTTCGACTGATGTTTTCCAGTACGATAATGGCATTGTCAATTAGCATTCCTAATCCAAGTGCAAGACCACTAAGCGAAATAATATTGATGCTCAAACCAAATATTTCAAAGAATAGAAAGGATAAAATCAGAGATAGTGGCAAACTAAGCCCCATGATGACGGGCAAGCGAAACGAGCCCATAAAAAGAAATAGTACTCCAAAAGCAAATAACCCACCAAACAATAAACTGCCTTGCAGGTTGTTTATTCCTGCTTTCAGGAAAACGGATTGGTCTTGTGTGATGGCGATATCTAAAGTGGGATAATCCTTTTTAAATTGTGCTATGGATTTTTCAATTTCAGGCATTAATTCCGTCATCACCGCTTGCGGTTGCTTGTGAATATTCATCACTATGCCTCTGTTCTGATTGAAAAAATGAAAACCGCTGACTTTCTCTTCTGCAGTTTCTACTTTTGCTAACTGATGAATCGGGATATACTTCTCTTCATTAATTTTAACAGGTATTTCAGCAATGTCTGCTGCATCATTCAACCTACCTGCCATACGCATATAATATTGGTATTGCCCATCCTTCACTTCCACTCCGCCCAGTTCCTGATTAGCAGATTGAATGGCTTGAGAAATGGCTTCTATTTCCAATCCGGCTCTTTCTAAGGATTTTAAGTTGGGAATGATTTTGATTTGCTCATCTACCGTTCCGTTTAAATCGACCAATGAAATGCCTTCTATTTGCTCGATGCGCTTTTTAATTACATTTTCGGCCAGCTGGGAGCTTTCTACCATATTGGATGCATCCTTGGGAATCAACTGAATTTTTGCAATTGGTATATCGGTGTAGTTTACTCGAATCACCCTTGGGCGTGTCATATCAGCAGGAAATTGGTCTGTCAGCCGGTCAATTTTCTCATTGACTTCAACAAAAGCCAAATCCATTCTTTGTCCATAGTCAAACCGTAAGCGCAACAAACCATTTTCATTGGAAGCAGTGGACTGCAAATCGGACAATCCCTGCATGGTAGCCAAAGATTCCCTCATGGGTTTCAGGATGTTATTTTCAATGGCCTCGGGTGAGGCATTGGCATAATTCACTCGAATGGCCATTTCAGGCACATCAATATCGGGTAGGAGGGAAACAGGTCTATTTAACCATGCCAATACGCTCAAACCAATGAGCGCAACAAAAGTCATAATGACGGCTATGGGTCTCTGGATGAAATAGCGGGTCATTAGTTATCCGAATTTTGAATGCTGATAGGGGCATCATGTGCTAATTGCAAATTGTTGTTGGTAATCACCACCATTCCGGCTTCCAAACCATCGGTGATTTCCACCATTTTGCCATTATCATATCCTAATTCCACATAATTCCATTTTGCCAATTCTTTTTCTATAGAGAAAACCACAGGCTTGCCAGAACGCAAAACCAAACTACTTTTGGGCACTTGCAATCTTTCTCCTTTTGGAATTTTGATTTCCACATACACATTCATTCCGGGCCAAAGAGTATGTTCTCCTTTGATCAGAATATTCGTTTGCACCAATCCATTTTCATCCACTTTTGGGTTGATGCTGAAAACTTCCCCTGAAAAATTAGCATCCATAGCTGGGTTGCGAATTTCTGCTGGCATGCCTTCTTTTAAGTTTAAAGCTTCCGATTCCAATAAATTGACTTCCACCAAAAGACGATGGTTAAATTCAGAAAATAGTTCATCACCAGCTTTTACATTTTTGCCCATGAAAGCTTTTACATCATATAAAGTACCCGAAAATGGTGCTCTTATCACGGTTTTAGCAAGTGCTATTTTGGCTTCCTGCATTTGAATACTACTCTCTTGCAAACCACTTCCTATTTTTAACTTTTGATAAAGACTGTCCTGCTCTGGATTTTGCTGAGCAATCAATTTAGGGAATCCAATCAGACTGTTTTCAAATTCCAGTTTTGCTTTTTCATAATTGATTTCTGCAGACTGCAACTTCAATTGTGCTTCCTGAGGGTTTAATCGAACTAAAACCTCTCCCTCGGAAACTTTCTGTCCTGATTTAATATTGGCTTGCTGAACAGTGCCTGTAGTTTCTGCTAAAACCTGCACATCTTTATGCGCTTTCACCTTTCCAGAACTTTGAATTAATAAATAAAAAGGAGCGGTTACAGCCGTGTCCACTTTTACCAAAGTATTGGGCGGAGTGTTTTTAACATTCTCCGTTGCTGCTTTTTCATCTATTTTATCTTCTGAATCACAAGCCCAGAAAACAAACGGAATGAGGAGTAGAAATAATTTTTTTGACATATCGATTTTGGTTCAAACTTAAAACTACTACTTTGGTAGTTTAGAATCAAAGGAAATTGAATTAAAACTAATGATTTTTTTTTGAGGGTGTAATTAATAATTTAAGTATTTATTTTAATCCCGGTAGCAATGAATATAAATATCTGTATTGGACAGCTATATATTGCTCCCAAGTGTTTATGAATAGTTCAACATTATAATTTTATAAATATATCAGTCTTAAATAAATAGGTTAATTGAATATTAAATTGCAATATTGCATGATTAATATAAATATTCACTTAAGTTTTAAATTCTTGGTACAAAACTAATGTATTAAATTTTGATTATTTTTAAATTTTATCTAGGTTTAAAAATCAATTGAAATTATTAATGTTTATTTGTTTTTTTTCACCGCAAGTTAGCAACTGTTGAGATTCAAAAACACTTAATCAATATAAGAATTATGAATTTTATGATCTTATTAGGCCTTTGGTTGTAGGATTCATGAATTTTACACTTGATAATATTTGATTGATTATTGTTTTATTTTCAAATTTTAACTTTAAAAAGAAGTAAAATTATTCATTGCAGTTATGGCTATGTCATTATTCTCGATGTTATCAACTGGGTTTGCAAATGGTCAGATAATCAAGGAAGATGATTCATCTGGAGACAAAATTATATGTCATTGTACTATGTTTGGCAGTTGTAAAGCTTCTGGAAGTGGATCTAACTGTGCGCAAAGTGAAGCAGGTGGTAATATTCAGTGTAGCAATTATGATGGAAATTGTTAGAAAGGTATAAGGGCTATTTTTAATAGTCCTTATTTTAATTTGTTATGTGATGAAAAAAATTATTTACGTATTTATTATTTTTACGGTAATATCTTGTACGAGTAACCACAAGGAAAAATCCACAAAAGTAAGTTACTCAAAAAATATTAAAATTGATAGTATATATATTGAAGAAGTCATGCTTCCTAATATATCAACGTCATTTTCTGGTACATTTGAGATTTTTGATAATAAAATAAATTTTGTTGATCAAAGATTTGGTTGGGTATACGAATTTAATCCGAATGGAAAATTAGTTAATCGTCACTTAGGCCAAGGGGCAGGTCCTAATGAAATTAATACTGCATATTTAGACGGTTACGTGAATTTAAAATCTGGAAACCATTTATTTTTAGGTTCTACATTTGATGTACATGTTCATTCTGATTCAAGTTTTGAACGTATTAAAAGTTATACTTTTAGTTGGGAAGGTGCACAAGATGTTAACAAAGTCAGGACATCTTCATCACCTGATGTAAATCAGTTTGCTTTATATACTTTAGACTATCAGAATTTGATAATTCGTGAGGATCAAAATGGTAATGTTTACTTACCTATTTATGGAGAGACTCAATATTTTAATGGTATTAATTCTGACTTTTATTATGATAAGGGGCATATTTTGGCCCGCCTTAATTTGAAATCTGGCAGAATAGACAAATTATTAGGAAAACGTTCTCCTCAGTATTTGGAACAAAAATATTTACCACATCATTCATTTTTCTCCTATGATATTGATGAAAATAATTATTTTTATGTTAGTCATGAAATAGACTCTTTAATTTTTAAATATGATCAGAATTTCGATTTAGTTTCAGTTTTTGGGTCGAAGGGCAGAAATATGGCTACAGATTATATTACAATGAAACAATTTGACTCAAAATTGTTTAAGGATTTATACTTTAATAAACGACCGCAACTTGGATGGTATTCATATTTAGAATTCGTTGATGATGTAGGTCTTTTATTTAGAAGTTATACGAAAGGTAAACATTCTGATTATGATGGATTGCAAATTTTTGAAGATGAGACATTGATTGGTGATGTTCAGGTTCCCAAATCTTTTAGAGTTAAAGGATATATTGAACCTTATGTTTATGGAGAGTTGAAAACTAATGATGATAGTAAATTAAATTTGTATAGATTTAAATTAGAGAATTTATGAAAAGTATTCATTATATATTAATTTTCTATTTAATCTTTACAATTTCTTGCACCGAAAATAATTCTGAAAATAACCAGGATGTACAGAAAGAAAATAACCTACTTACTACTATAAGGTTTGATAATGAGATTATAGATTTTGGTGATGTAAAACAAGGTGATACCTTGACTGCAAGATATAGTTTTAAAAATTCAGGAGCTAATGATTTGATAATCGACTATGTGAATCCAGAATGCGGATGTACTTCATATACAATATCTCAAAAGAGAATTTTGGCATCTGATTCAGGATATATTAACCTTGTTATCGATACATATGATAAAATAGGTAACGTTAATATATATGCCATTGTAAAATCAAATACAAAAGATAAGTTTAATCGTTTACTTGTTAAAGCTAATATAAAATAAATTTAGAAACTAAATTAACCATTAAAGCTCCTAATTTTTGGAGCTTTTTTTATTAGTTAAAAATTAACCTAAAAACCTAGTTTACGCCTTTCACAATCCCTAATAATTCCTATCTTTACCGTATGACCCCATTTCGCATTATTATTTCATTTTTGGTCGTTAGTTTAATGGGACTGGCGCTTATTCCCAAACTGTCAGTTAACCTGAACCCTACCTATCAGACGCCTGAGATCAGTTTGCAATTTAGTGTGCGTAATGCTGATCCCACACAAGTAGAAAAGTTGGCGACTGCTCCGCTTGAAAATATTTTATCTCAACTCAGAGATTTAGACGAACTCAATTCTCAATCGCGCTATGGAAGCGGAAATATTACCTTGCGCTTTTCTAAAAATGCGGATTTGGCTTACAAACGCTTTGAAGTCGCTACTTTAATTCGCCAGGTTTATCCCCAATTAGATGAGAAGGTGGGCTATCCTATTTTGCAGAGCAGTGGGGGAAATGACGAAACCCAGAACAAAACCATTTTACGTTATACCGTACGCGGGCCTTTTGCATCCTACAGAATTAAAGAAATTGCCCAGGAATCTATCGTTAAACCATTACAGAATATTGCAGGGATTGAATCACTGCCAGTTTATGGAGCTAATAATTTACAAATCAGCATCAATTTTCACCCTAAGAAATTGGATGCTTACGGCTTAAATCCAGCTGATTTAAGAACTCTTTTACAGCAAAGCGGTCAGTTGCGTTATCCTGGTTTGGCGCAAAGTGCAGGCAATGAAAAATATGTTTTAGTGCTTGATCAACGGTTTACCGACATTCAGCAAATCGGGGAATTGAAAATTACGCAGCGCAAATCGGGCAAAAATTATCGTTTGAAAGATTTGGCGGATATCAATCTGGAAGAACAGGAAGCTAATAGTCACTATCGAATAAACGGGGAAAACTTTGTGACTTTGGTGGTGGAAGCGCGAGAAGGGGTAAACCGCATCAATTTGGCTCGTGATGTAAAAAGCAGATTAGGTGAAATTGAAAATAGCCTGGCGGAAGGCGTGGCACTTCGCCTGGTTTATGATGATACAGAATATTTAGAAAAGGAGCTAGACAAACTCTATGAGCGTTCCATTTTATCCATCAGCATTCTGATATTTTTCATATTTCTTATTAACCGAAACTGGCGCTATTTACTGGTGCTTTTTACGGGTATACTCGTCAATGTTTCCTTGGCCATCATTGGAGTATGGGCTCTGAATATTGAAATCCATCTCTATTCATTGGCTGGTTTAACGATTTCCTTTGGCTTGATAGTCGATAATGCCATTGTGATGATTGATCACATCCACAAATACAAAAACCGTCATTTGTTTTTAGCATTGCTAGCCGCTTCTTTAACTACCATTGCTGCTTTGCTTTTGGTTTTCTTATTACCGGAAGAACAAAAAATGAATTTGGTAGATTTCTCTAAAGTGGTAGCTTTGCTTCTGGGGGTATCTTTATTGGTAGCCTTATTTTTTACCCCTGCGCTTTACAGTCTATTGTTCAGTGCTCAAAACCGCAATAAAAAAGGAAATTCTATCCCGCAACTCCGCAGGAAAGTGAAGTGGTTTAATAGATATTATCGCGCAATTAATTGGTCGGCTAACTATCGAAAGAGCTTTTTTGTGGTTCTTTTGCTGGCTTTTGGTTTGCCCATTTTCATGCTTCCAGCCAAATGGGAGGATCACGAATGGTACAATAAAATCATTGGCTCGGATGTCTATCAAGATGATATTCGACCGATTTCTGATAAGTTGTTAGGCGGAAGTTTGCGCCTTTTTGTGCGAAATGTCTATGAGCGTTCCAGCTATAGGCAAAATGAAAAAACGCGGCTTTACATTACCGGGAGACTTCCTTACGGCAATACGCTAGAACAGATGAATACCATCATGAAGGATTTTGAGGAATTCCTACTTCAACAGGAAGGCATTGATATTTTCACTACGCAAATCTATTCGGGACAGTATGGAAGGATAGAAATTATCTTCAAGGAAGAATATGAAAAATCAGCCTTCCCTTATCAGCTCAAGGCCCGACTTTCTTCAAGAAGCACGAACTGGAGTGGCGTGGATTGGAGTGTTTATGGAGTAGGGCAGGGCTTTAGTACAGGTTCGGGAGATAGGATTCCGTCTTTTAGAGTGGCGTTAAAAGGCTATAATTATTTCGAATTGGAGAGTCAGGCAGATAAAGTAGCCGAAATGCTATTGGAACATCCGCGCATACAGGAAGTGAATACCAATGAAAGAATGAGCTGGCAAGACCAGAAAAGCAAAGAATATATCATTCGGCCTGATTTGAAGGAACTGGCTTTTCATAATATCAGCCTGTCAGATTTCACCAATGCCATTCGAACTTATGCTCCCGCAAATGGTGCATCTGCCTATTTGCCAATCGATGGAGAACAGTTTCCGGTAGTGCTGGCTTCAGCTAAGGCAGATGATTTCAATAAATTTGCTTTAGAGCAATACAGCTTAGATTATGCAGGCAAAAGAATCCCGACAGGCAACTTAAGCAAGCTGCAATTGGAGAGCACCGTCAATGCGATCTATAAAGAAAACAGAAGTTATATCAGAATCCTGAGTTTTGAATATTATGGTTCTTCTCGCTTTGGTAGTAAGTATTTGGAAGAAGTCTTGAATACCTATGATCAAACTAAACCACTTGGCTACACTGCTGAAAAGCAATCTTACAGCTGGGGCTCAGCAGATGCCAAAAAGCAGTATTCATTATTGCTTTTGCTTATAGTGGCGATATTCTTCATTTGCAGTATTTTGTTTGAGAGCTTCAAACTTCCATTCTATATTTTGCTGTTAATTCCGCTTTCATTTATCGGTTTGTTCTTAACGTTTGGTTGGTTTGAATTTTATTTCGACCAGGGCGGATATGCCGCTTTTGTAATGCTGGGAGGCTTAACTGTAAATGCAGGGATTTATATTTTATATGATTTTAAAAACAGAAAAGTCCAAAACAGCAGAGGATTCCTGAAATCAGTTACCACCAAAGCCGCACCGATTCTATTAACCATATTCTCGACCTGCTTTGGTTTAATTCCATTCGTCATGAGCGGACAGAATGAAGTTTTCTGGTTTTCGCTGGCCGTTGGCACTATAGGCGGTTTGATTTTCTCTATGATAGGCGTGTTTTTCTTTTTTCCGTTATTAGCTGTTAATGTGAAATCTAAGTTGACAAGTTAGCAGGTTGTTTTGTTGGCAAGTTGATGAAACAACAGAATAGGCCAGATCCTAGATAGAAATCTGTTTAAAATAAGCAGGAAATAAAGTTTAGATTAAATGCTTTACTAATCTATTGTCACCGTTTCAACTTATGCTTAGATAATCAAAATCGCTGAGAGTAATTCTTTCTCTACAGATTTTTTAGAAAATTGCTTATAAAATAAATTTTTTACCTATTTTAGCAGTTCATGAATTCGATCAAAACCTACAAACCCACCTATTGATGGATATCTGTTTTGAGAAGTTTTTGAATGAAAAATGATTGGAATAGTATCAATTTCATGGATTCTATTCAATTATCATGATTAATTAATTTTAAAATTATCTATATGTACAGAGTTTTATTTATGTTGATTGTCAGTCTCCTGACCTTTAGTACTTCTTATTCCCAATTCATCAAAATTACAGATGACCCAATAGTATCAAATGCCAGCGAAAGTCGGGGTGTGGCATGGGGAGATTACAACAACGATGGATTTGATGACCTTTTTGTTAACGTAACAACTGTTTTCGGAGGTAATCCTACCACTAATCAGCTATTCAAAAATAATGGTGATGGTACATTTAGTAATATTACAGACTTAGTTTTAATTGAAGATGGGGTGGGCAGAAACGCAACCTGGGGAGATTACGATAATGATGGATACCTTGATTTATATGTTACAAACTCAGGGTTAAATTATCTATATCGAAACTTAGGAAATGAGACATTTGAGAAAATAACCACCGGTGATATAGTTGATGGTACAGATATAGGAGCTTCTAATAGTTCTGCATGGGGGGACTATAATCATGATGGCTATTTAGATTTATTTGTCACAAATTACGGAAGTAATAATTTTTTATTTACTAACAATCAGAATGGTACGTTTACAAAAGAAACTGAGCTTTCACCTGTTAACGATAATGCGAATAGTAATTCAGCAAGTTGGATAGACTATAACAATGATGGAAGTCTAGATTTGATGGTATCCAATTATTATGAAAATGATTTGTTATACGCCAACGATGGTTTAGGTATGTTGGAGCTTGTTGAAAATTCTGGCTTAACTAGCACTCCCAATGAAACTGTGGGAGCTTCATGGGCGGACTTTGATAATGATGGCGATTTTGATGTATTTGTGACCAACAATGTCAATAGAGCTGATCAGTTTTTTGTTAACAATGGAGATGGCACATTTACAGAAGTTTTTAATGCAGTAACAGATGCTGATATCATGGCTAACAGTAGTGCTTGGGGCGATTTTGATAATGATGGGTTGATTGATTTAGCAATTGCTTCAACTACTGGTAATTATGTGTTTAGAAATACTGGAGCCGGATTTGAAAATGTTTCCACTGAATGGGGGATTACGGATGTTACTTATGCACAATCAGTAACAACTGTTGATTACGATAGGGATGGGTTCTTAGATTTATATTTTGCAAACTTAGAGGAAGGCGTACTGTCTAATGAGAATTTACTTTACAAAAATACGGAAAATGGCAATAATTGGATTAATATTAAACTTACTGGAACGATTTCTAACAATTCAGCCATTGGGTCAAATATTAGATTAAAAACAGTTGAAGGTTGGCAAAAAAGAACTATTCAATCTCAGACTGGAAATAAAGCCCAAAGTAGTTTAAATGCTCATTTTGGACTTGCTTCATCTGCATCGGTGGATACCATCTTAGTAGAATGGCCACTAAAAGGATACCAGGAATTTATAAACACGAATTCAAATCAATTTTTAGAAATTACCGAAATTGATTTTCCTACTAAGCCTACCAATTTAAATGTAGCTTATATAGAAAGTAGTTCGGCTAATTTAACCTGGTCTGATAATTCAGATACAGAGATAGGATTCAGAGTTGAGCGATCAACTGATTCCATAAATTTCGCTGTAGTTGCAGAAACGGATGCTAATTCGGTGGAATATATGGATATTAACCTGACCAATGGAACAAAATATTATTATCGAGTTTCAGCTATGACAGATGGGGGCTTTTCATATTACACTCAGGTGGTTGATGTATTTATTAAGGACTTCCAAATGATAGAATTTGACCCGATTAATGATTTATCAATTTTGGATACCGAATTAACATTGACCACTACAAATTCGTCCAACCTGGATGTTCTTTTCTTGGTTTCAGGTGGCGAAGATAAGGTATCGATTGAAAATAATATAGTCACCTTGTTGGATACAGGAAGGGTGGAAATAGGAGCTTACAGCTTAGGAACAGACCTTTATTTGGATTCAGATACTATATATCAAAGCTTTCAAATTTTAAGAAATGAGCAAATACTTGAATTTGAACCGATTAATGATCTGTCAATTATAGAATCCGAATTAACATTGACCGTTACAAATTCTTCAAATTTGGATGTTCTTTATTTAATTTCAGAAGGAGAAGATAAAGTATCGATTGAAAACAATATAGTCACCTTGTTGGATACAGGAAGGGTGGAAATAGGAGCTTACAGCTTAGAAACGGATATTTATTTGGCTTCTGATACGGTATATCAATCATTTTCTATATTTGATGAGTCCTTCTTAGCCATTAACGAAGAACAGCAAAAGTTTATAAAGGCATACCCAGTCCCTTTTACGAAGGCTTTAACGATTTCAATTCCAGAAAGTATTTTAAATGAAAAACGAGATATTCATGTATCCACCTTGGAAGGTAAATCAGTTTATACTCAATTTTTAAAAAGAGAGCTAACAAAAGTTGACTTAAGCCACTTACCAAGTGGAATTTATATTATTCGAATCGATAATTGGTCTAAAAGAGTTATAAAAACTGACAGTAAAAACAGATAAAACAAACTTTGTCTTTGAAAAACAGCGATTAAACTTAAAAAATGGTTTTGATGGGTAGTTGAATTTCCGTCTTTAAAAACTGATTTCTCACTTACTTTATCAGTTTAAATATTCAATTAAAAACTTTGAGCCTACCAGCTGATGGTTTTCTGTTTTAAAGAATTTAAGATTTTTAGATGCTAAGTTCTAAATCATTGTTCAATTTTAGAAACTATTTTAAGATGATCATAATCACAACCAAAAAGTTGAAAAGATGAAGAAAATTTTAGCAGTTGTTGGGATGCTTTCCATAATCGTTCTTGGGGGCTATGTAGTAAAATATTACCATGACCTTTCTTTTGATGGAAATGAATCCATAATTATCCTTAAAGATTATGATGAAATTTCATCTCTTTCGGATTTGGTCGGTAGAAAGGAATTTGAGAATAAGGTGCTGTATGTTGATATGTGGGGAGTGTATTGTAGACCCTGCATAGAAGAGTTTAAGAATCTTAACGAAATAAAAGAGAGATATAAAGATAAGGAAGTTGAGTTTGTTTATTTAGCATCCCCGTATAATCATATTGATGATGTTCAAAAGTGGAAGGCGGCCATTAAAAATTATAATCTAGAAGGAAATCACATGCTTATGAACTTAGATTTTTATAAGGGTATTTGGGACGAAGTACCAGAAATGGAGGAGCCTTTTGTTATACCGCATTACTTACTAATTGATAAAAATAAAATGGTGATTGATGCAAATGCACCCAGACCAAGTCAAAAGGAAAAACTTTATTCTGCTATAGATAATTTATTATAAAGTGAATTTTAAGTGTATGAAAGTCAGATATTTAATCGAAATAATATTATTGGCACTAGTTTATCTCTTCTTAGTGTCCTATAATATTTACCATGGAATGATGTTCAGTCGCACACTTCCATGGGTCCATGTTCATACGGTTACATCCGGAGTAATAGTGGGTTTATTATTTTTTGTTAACGTTTTCTACCTCTTTCCTCAATATCTTTCAAAGTCAAAAAAAGCTTATGCGGTTAAGATATTGGTTATGGTAATCGTATGCTATTTTCTGGAATCAATTATCCATGCTTACAAAGCCTCTTCTCTCATAAAAGATCAACGCGGATTGGATTTTGATCCAATTGATTTGATTTTCCAGCAATTTAATATTCAAGAATCAGCTTTACTAATTGGAACAACTTTAGCGCTAAGTTTAATTTATTTCTATTTTAGAAAAGTTTTTATCCGTAAAGGTGCCCTAAAATCCATTGCATCGTGAGTTAATTTTATTTGAAATTGTGAATGAAGCATTAAAAAGCTTCATCATGACATTTATTTAATAATCAAGATTCTCGAAAAATTCACGCGAACTTTTGGACTACTTTTACAAAGACCATAC
The DNA here is from genome assembly GCF_035704835.1 of Marivirga sp. Lineage (GTDB taxonomy): Bacteria > Bacteroidota > Bacteroidia > Cytophagales > Cyclobacteriaceae > Marivirga. The sequence continues at coordinate 18,935 of NZ_DASSWQ010000061.1, forward strand.
CCAACCTTGTAAAGCAAATGAGTGTCCTAGTAAAACAATAATTTTATGAATGAGAATCGGAATAATAATAATTTCAATAGGGGTACTTTTAATTTCTTGTAATAGAAATGAGGTTCAACCTTCTATGATAGCTGACGGAACATATACTGGAGAATTTCACCGATCTAGTCCAATCGCAGATTATCAACCAGCAAGAGTGACTTTAGTCTTTAAAGGAAATAAATTTGAGGGCGAAAGTAGCATTGTGAAATATCCAGCAATCTGTAGAGGTACTTACAATGGAGAGGGTACGCAAATTGAATTTGAAAATCTATGTATATGGACGGCAGAATTTGATTGGTCTTTTATTTTATCAGGGAAATTTGACATATCGACCACAGGTGACCTAATAACTATTAAGAGAAGTTATGGTGAGGGAATTTATGATACCTACACTTTAAGGAAAAATTAGATAGTTAAGATGTAATTGGCCCTCTTTTCACCATTTCATAACTTCTAACGCCAAACTTCTCCCTTCTTCCGCCCTTTCCCCCTATATTTGCCCTGTGACTAACGACTACAAAAAATGAAAATATATACTAAAGGGGGAGATAAAGGAAAAACTTCCTTATTGGGTGGTTCAAGGGTATCGAAAGCGCATTTGCGCATAGATGCTTATGGCAATGTGGACGAGCTGAATTCTTGGATGGGCGTATTGCGTGACCATAAAGAAAATACTTCCCGCAATCTGCTTTTTATTGAAATTCAGGACAGATTATTCACCATAGGTTCGCAGTTGGCAAAAGAGCCAGGAGGGAGCAAATTTCCTATTCCAGATATTTCCGAATCGGATGTAGAGCGATTGGAAAAAAACATAGATGAAATGAATGATAGCCTTCCGGAAATGAAAAATTTCATATTGCCGGGCGGTCATCAGCTAGTTTCTTTCACGCATGTGGCGCGTACCGTTTGCAGGCGAGCAGAAAGGGGAGTGGTGGCCTTGAAAGAACACGAAGAAGTCAATGATTTGATAATCACATATTTAAATCGATTGTCTGATTACTTATTCATGCTTAGCCGTAAATTAACCCAAGAATTGAATGCTAGTGAAGTGCCTTGGGTACCTAAAAAGTAATTGGAATTTCACCCTTTTTTTTGTACTTTCGTGGAATTTTAAATTAAACCGACCATCATGTTAGATACTTTAGATATTTCTATTAATAAAGTTCAAAATTCACGCATTAATGAGGTGGATTTTAACAATATCCCTTTCGGGAAAGTGTATTCTGACCATATGTTTATTGCGGACTATGAAGGTGGTCAATGGAGCGATTTAAGAATTGTGCCATATGAAAACCTTTCCATGGCCCCAGCATCTAGTGTCATTCATTATGGACAGTCAATTTTTGAAGGGTTAAAAGCCTACAAAAATAAAAATGGAGAAGCTGTAGTTTTTCGTCCGGATGCTAATGCTAAAAGATTGAACAAATCTGCGGAAAGAATGTGCATTCCTGAAGTGCCAGAAGAGCTTTTCATGCAAGCCATGACTGAATTACTGAATTTAGATAAAGACTGGATTCCAAGTAAAGAGCATACGGCTTTATACATTCGTCCTTTTGTTTTTGCGATGGATAACTACATCGGTATAAAGCCATCCGAAAAATATAGATTTATGATTATAACTTGTCCTGTGGGCGCTTATTATAGCGAACCAGTGAAAGTGAAAATCGAAACAGAATTTACCAGAGCTGCCAAAGGGGGAACTGGTTATGCGAAAGCAGCGGGTAACTATGCAGGTTCTTTATATCCGGCAAGATTAGCACAAAAGCAAGGTTATCACCAATTGGTTTGGACAGATGCTACAGAGCATAAGTATATTGAAGAGTCAGGTACTATGAACATTATGTTTGTCATTAACGATACGCTCATTACTCCTGAAGTCAGTACAACCATTTTGAAAGGAATTACAAGAGATTCTGTTTTGACCTTAGCAAGAGAGTGGGGAATGAAAGTGGAGGAAAGAAAAATTAGCATTAAAGAAGTAATTGATGCGGCTAAAAATGGCACTTTACAAGATGCTTTCGGAGCTGGAACTGCCGCAACTATAGCTCATATTGCTTTAATCGGTTATGATGGGGCGGATTATACCTTACCTCCAATTGCAGAAAGAGCATTTTCCAATAAAGTATTAAAAGCAATGGATGCCATTAAATTAGGCGAGTCAGAAGATAAATTTGACTGGATTTTTAAGCTTTAACGGATAGCAAAAATATTGAATTTGCCGTATGATGAACGATTGTACGGCTTTTTTTATGGGGGTTATTTAATTTGAATTATTATCTCTTCAAGGTTTATGGAGACACAAACCAAAGTTTCATAATGATGAAGTTTGCTCATAGAGAGCAGGAGGGAGAACAAAAAGGCGGAGTGAGGGAAGATTGTAGGGTTGGAGCATCTTTTTGTCTTGAATTTTTGTTTCTTTTTGTTCAAGCAAAAAGAAAGGCAAAAAGCATTAAAGAAAATTTAGGTTTGTGTATTGTTAAATGAAAATAGATACATAAACACTTTTAACGGTTTGTGGAGACACAAACCGAAGCATATATATAATTTGATGTTTCATAATTAGACCTAATAGGTCTTAATTAATCATATTTTTTAAACAACATCCTAATGACTAGTGACGATTTAAAAGACTTAAAGGCCCGAGTGAAAGCACTTCGGGGGTATCTTTGACTACGATAAAAAAGTAGAAGAAATAAAAGAACTGGAATTGGTATCAGCCCAACCTGATTTCTGGAATGATTCAGATGAGGCCGAAAAAACCATGAAAGTAATTCAAGGCTTAAAGGAATGGACGAAACATTTTGAAGAGCTGCATGAATTATATGGTGAGGTTGAAACCTATTATGAATTCTTCGAAATGGGAGAATCTACCGAAGCAGAAGTTGCCAAAGCCTATAAAAAAGCTTTGACTAAAACTGAAGAGTTGGAACTTAAAAAGATGCTTTCTTCTGAAGAAGACCAACTTTCGGCCATGTTACAAATCACTCCTGGTGCGGGTGGCACTGAAAGTAACGACTGGGCAGGTATCTTAATGAGGATGTATATCATGTGGGGTGAGGCCAACGGCTATAAAGTCCGTGAAGTAGATTATCAAGAAGGTGATGTTGCAGGAGTAAAATCCGTAACCTTAGAATTTGATGGTCCGCAGGCTTACGGTTTCTTAAAATCTGAAAATGGCGTTCACCGGTTGGTAAGGATATCACCTTTTGATAGTGGTGGGAGAAGACATACGTCTTTTGCTTCTGTTTATGTATATCCTGTAGTAGATGATACCATTGAGATTGACATTCATCCTAACGATGTAGAATTGCATACTTCTCGCTCTGGTGGTGCTGGTGGTCAGAACGTAAACAAAGTGGAAACCAAGGTGCAGCTAACACACAAGCCAACAGGTATAGTGGTGATTTGTCAGGCTAATAGGACACAGCTAGGTAATAGGGAAGAAGCTATGAAAATGCTGAAATCTCAGTTATATCAAATAGAGGTAGAGAAAAGAAGTGCTGAACGAAATGTGGTGGAAGCAGGCAAAAAGAAAATTGACTTTGGTTCTCAGATTCGAAACTACGTATTGCATCCTTATAAATTGATTAAAGATGCCAGAACAGGTGTGGAAAGAACTGATGTTCAGAACGTATTGGATGGAGATTTGAATGATTATATCAAAGCTTATTTAATGGGTAATGATGAGCCTGTTGATTGATTTTTGGTTTGAGAATCAAGATTTAAGAGTCAAGAATCAAGATGGTTTATGCCCATATTGAATTTTGAGACAAATTATGCTATTACAATTCTAAGAGGGGAGTTTTTCGCTAGTTCCACCTTAAAGAAAATCTGTGAGTCATCCCTGCGGAGGCAGGGATCTTATATTATTGAAATGAAGTTTCAATAAATAAACCATTGCCTTCATGAATAGAAATTCAGAATCCTGATTTATTCAGTTCATCTACCTCTTCAACATAATCTTTAAAGTTCTTAGTTGATTTCCATTTCTGATTTTGACTAGGTATAAGCCGTTATTTAAGATATTGATGTCTATTTCATTTTGCTCTGTATGATTATCAAATTGAAGCTTTTGTTGGCCTTGCAAATTGTATATTATTATTTCATCCCAGCTATCGGAGAGTTTTAATATGCCTTGATTTGGGTTGGGAAATGCTCTAATATCCCATTCAGTATTAACAGCTTTCTTATTAGAGACTGTTACTCTGGATTCATCAAAAACTGGACGTATCATCACGCTTCCTTCGAGGATGGTATTCGGTTCCCAGGCTCCACTTTGATTATAAAAAAGATTTGTAGCACTATTGGTATTTTTATCGAAACCAATTGAAACTGGTTCGTCATTTTCCTCTCGATATCCAATGAAAAATTCTCCATTTAGTAGAACTGGCCTATCCAATGAAAATCTTTGAAATTCGTTAATTCCTGCACTTTCATTAATTAACACATTTTGTGCGCCTATAATATCGTCAGTATCTACCGTTAATTCATTCCAAACCAGAAACGTGATGTTTTGCGTGGACGAGTTCTGCCCTATATTAGGAGCATAGACTTCAATACCTGTTAAGTATTTTTCGCCAATTAACTCAAATCCCTGTGCTAATAGGAAATTACGGGAATTTAGTTGCACTCTTGATTCGGCAGTTCCGTCATCATATGCATAAAAGTCATGAAGGGGAATAACGGTTGAAATCGTATCATTTTGTCTGAAACTTAGGTCTGGATAGTAGGTGGCTACTCCGTTGATAGTTTCGAAAAACAGACTATCATTCGTCCCTAAATTAAATTGAAATTTCAAGTAGACGGAATCTTCCGTTTCTTTTTCAGCCAATAGGTAATTGATGAAATTTGATTTGTTTTCAACCTGGTAGGTAAATAATGCGGTGTCCTGTAGATCAGTTAAAAACAGACCATCTACCTCTAAAGAATCAATTATATTTTCTGGTTTTAAGGTATCATAAACTATACTGAAAAACTCAGTCCCAAATGAGAAATTATTAGCATTTCCTGCCCAAAGATTATTATATATAAAATCAGACGATTGCAGATTTTCTTCTAACCATTCTAATTCCAGATGTTTTAATGGTAGCGCATAATAATCGCCAAAAGGTGTTCCAGGATTGCGGGTGAAAGTTCTATCTTCATAAGAATCGTATGAATTATTCTGTGTATTCACTGGGGTGTTTCCTGCATTTAAATAGATATAATCAATATTCCAAACATCAAAATCTCCTGCTAAATTCCCAGTAACTTCAAACTTAAATTGAAAACCTTCATGTAAAAAATTTTCATCATTCACTCTCTCAAAATGTTGGGAAAAAAGTTTCGCTTCGGTGTTCCCATTTCCACCAAAGCTTTGAACTCGAATCCAATTCCCATCTCTATTCTTAAAGCTTAATTTTAAAGAATCTTGCTGATCGGGTGCATTTCCACCAAAGCCTTCTTGCCAAAAGAAGCTTAAATTAATATTGGAGAGTATGGAAAAATCCGATAGATCGATTGGTTTTGATACTAAACTATCACCTATTCCATTATTTCCAGGGTCATTGTCGTATGGAATTCCTTGACCATCAAAACCATCAAATGAAGCCACATTATAAGAAGGTGGGAGATAAGCATAACTGTTATTGACAAATACATTTTCTCCATAAAGCCAAATGCTAGTATCAGGAACTTGACTATTGTAGGAAAAATCATCCCAGATGGGTAGTGAAATAGTATCTTTAAGATTTATAATTCTAGATAATTCAGTGTTTTCTGAACTCAATTTATGGGCAATAGCTGTTTCAGTTATTTGTCCTTTTGCACTAAAAAAGAAAATATAAAAGCAACCGATAAGATTGAGTTTTAGAAGCCAACTGAATTTCATATCTCACCTGGAGTCAATATTTCATCTTTATTTTTTGGTGCTACCACCCAAATGTCTACATTAGTTCCAGTTCGAACAGAGGTGCCTGCCTCGGGATACTGCTGTAAAACAATGCCCGCAGCTTTCTCATCATCAACTCGCGTTCTCACTTTACCGATTTGAAGACCACTCCCAACAATAATAAATTCTGCTTCTTCTTGATTATTATCTACTACATCAGGCATAGCGAATGGTCTTCCGTTGCCATTGCCTACGACCAAATCAATGGATGAGCCCTTGGCTACATCTGCCCCAGCTTCAATAATTTCGCCATCCAGTTTTTGTTTTAATACTGCATTTTGGAATTCATGAGGTTCGTAGCTAATCTCACCTAATAATAGGCCATAACTCTCCAATACCATTTGAGCATTTTTCAAAGAGCCATCCACCAACTTTGGCATTTTTACATTTGGGGGACTTGTAGCATTTAGTGAAACGTAAATCTTTCTGTTTTCCTTTACTTTCTTTCCTGCCTTCGGATCTTGATTTAGTACAGTTAAAGCTGGGTATTCGGCAGAATATCCAGAATCTTCTGTTACCTCAAATCGTAAGTCTCTTTCAAGTAAAAATTCGTCTAATTCGTTTAAATGAACGCCTTCTAGTTGAGGAACTGTAATACTTTCCCCATGATGGGTTGAAACGGGTAGATAGATGTAGAAAAAGGTGAGTACAATTATAAGTCCTATTCCTATTATAATACTTAGGTGGATAAATAAATCTTTTAAAGAATTAGCTTTTAGCTTCATTTTGAAATCGTTTGATTTTTCATTTTTTCTGTTCCGAAAGAAAGTATTTTATCAATAAAATCGTAAGGCTTATAGCCATTGATTGCTGTTTGATGAAAAATACAAGTTGCTGGGGTCATCCCCGGCAATGAGTTTACTTCAATGATAATAGTTTCTGCTCTTAAATCCTCATATATCCGTACAAAAGCATCAATTCTGGCATAACCTGTGATGTTCAATACCTCGGCAGTCTTTTTTAATATCGCTTTTACTTGTTCAGCCACTTTTGTATAATTTTCATTATTCAGAGTATATCTGGCTGGTGTGATATTTTGTCCTTCCCCGGCCAGAAATTTCTCTTCCAAACTTAAAACTTCACCACCTGCTAACGCTTCTGAAGGTTCAAATATTTCATACTCGATTTCTCCATTCTCTTTGAAGTGAGTTAAAAGTCCGCCTGTAATTTCCAGAAAATGATGAGCATCTTTTTTCTCAATCAATTCCTCCAATAAGAAAAAGGTTTTCTGAGGGAATTCTTCATTCTTTTTTAGCTTGAGAATAGTAGCTAAATTCTCAATAAATTCTGGTTGCGGACGAAACATCATGCCTGCAAAAGCTTCAAGTTCTGTTCTGTTTTTTATCTTTTTTACAGCGGAACTGCAACCATCATCAGCTGGCTTTGCAATTAGCGGATATTTCAATTGTTTTTCAATAGATGCAATTTCAGCTTCTTTATTGCTTTGCCATTTATCTTCGAAAATCAAGCAATGGTCAGCTACAAGGATGCCAGCATTTTTCAGGATTTCATTCGTGTCATATTTATTGATGGTAATCCTTGAGCTTTCAACATCTGAACCATTGTATGGAATATTTAATTTCTCAAGTTCAGATTGAACTGCTCCGTCTTCTCCAGGCCTCCCGTGAAGTGCGATAAAAGCAATATCAATTAACTTAGGTAGGTCTTGGTAGCCAATCTTATGCAGTTCTGTATTGGCTATGCTGGTATATTTATCCGTGATATCACTACATTCAAATTTGATTTGGGATATAATAGGGTGAACTTGATAATTTTGTATTTTATCTTTTATATCATCCGCATTGTCTTTCAACATAATGTTGATAGGTAAAACATACAGATCGTGCTTTTCTTCATTTCCACTTAAAAAGATCGGAATTGGGAAATACTTTTCTGAAGAAGCCAGCTTTTCATAAATGTTTCTGCCGCTTTCCACTGATATATGTCTTTCAGTAGAAAATCCTCCCATGATAACTCCAACATTGATTTTTTGCTGAGCTTCGGTTTTAAGTCCTAATAAGGCATTATCCAATTGGGCGATCATTTTTTGCAGCTCAAAATGATGCTTACCCGTTTTTAATCTCGCTTTTAGAGAAGTCCTGATGATATAACTCAAAAATTGAGATGGATTTAGCCCTATTTCAGCTGCCTGATGAAAGAAAAAGGAAGATGGCAACATTCCAGATGTTGTATTTGGATCGTTCAGGAATACTTTTCCTGCTTTTGTGATAAATCCATCTATTCTGGCATAGACGTCAATTTGTAAGGCTTTAAATAAATCTGAACATTGAGTTCTTATTTTCTCAATAATATCTTGAGATGCATCAATAGGGGTTATTTTTCTGCTTATACCGGGAAGATATTTGGAGCGATAATCAAATACATCTTTTCCTTTTCTGATTTCAGTTGGAGGTAAAGCGATTGGTCTTTCGTTCTCATCCTGAATGACAATGCAAGAGAATTCTTTTCCTTCTATAAACGATTCAATCAAAAGTGAATTTTCTGAATCGATTGCTTTCAATTTTATTTCCTTTTTTTGAGAAAACTCAGTATTCAGATAGCTAAGCAATTCATCCGGTGTATAGATAATTTCTTGTTCAACAATTACAGGTAATCCAATGCCTTCTCTTATATCTACTAATTTTGCTAAAAAAGCAGTTTTCTCACTCTGATTGTAATTCTGCCATTCAGCTTTGATGATGGATAATTCGAAAAAACTTTTTTGAATAAGCCGCTCAAATTCAGATAGATTATCTTCGTTTAAAATACTAACACCAATAGAAGAACCCTGATGTGGAGCTTTAATGACCAAAGGCAAGCCTAATTCTTTTTTTAAGCTTTCGTAGATGATTTCATGTGGCTGCGTATTCCAATCAGATTTATTTAGAATATGGCTTTTGGGGCTATCAAATCCAGCTTGTTGTAAAAATTGTCTTTGTGCTATTTTGCTAATTCCTATCGATGAAGGTAAAATGCCTGCTCCGCTAAAAGGAATACCATACCATTCTAATATGCCTTGTATATTGCCGTCTTCACCATAAGGGCCATGAAGGGAAAGAAAAGCAAAATCAATGTGTTTTTTAAAATCAGCAGGGTTTAATTTTTGACCAACTTCAGTAATTAAATGATCCCATTCTGCATCGCTTAAGTTTTGCAGTGATTCCGCATAAATTTGAACAGGAAGTTGAGATTTCGGTAAGAAATTGACAGGAGGATAAAAATCACGAATGGTTCCCTTGTAGATATACTGCCAATCCAATAAAATGAAATGTCCTTTGCTATCTATAAAAATAGGTACAGCTTCAAATATTGATTTATTGAGGTTGTCATAGACTGTTCTACCACCCGCAAAAGAAATTTCCCGCTCTCTAGACTGTCCTCCAAAAAATATTCCAATTTTCATTTATTCGGTTTAAATGTATTTCAACTTTAATTATTCTATAGCGATTCGTTGAACACAAAATCTGACCCATTTATTAATTATTTTCTACCTCAACTAGTAGAAAACCTCACAGCTTTAGGTCGAAATAGTGTCAAACGAAATGTAAAATTAACATATCCATTAAGAATTCAATCCAAAGATGGTAATTTGTAAATCTAAAAAGAGGAAAAATTCAGTTATGATTTATTTTAGGATAATAAATCGTTCAGCGGCATTAATTCTATTGGTATTAAGCCTTAAAATATACATTCCTTCCACTAAGCGAGAAACATCGAATGTAATAAATTGATTGAGGATTTTGGGTTCTCTAAATTCTAATATGACATTCCCTCTCATATCTAAAATCTGAAAGAACCCTTCTTCAGCAATTTCTAAGTTTAAATGTAAATTTAAGTCATTTTGGGCTGGGTTTGGATATATAACAAATGGTTTTCTAGTATCAGGATAAGCAGGAGGTGGGGATTGTCCTACAAAAAATGTTATGTTCCGCACATAAATATTTTGCCCATTATCATGCAGTGCCTTAAATGCTAATCTTATTTTGTCTCGAAAAACATAAGGTGATAAATCAATAAATTCATTTCTCCAGACTAATTCAGTATTTTCATTATTACTAAAAGCAGTAGCCAGCGAATCACCAGATTTCCTGTAGATTAAGGTATTAAAATTTCTTCCGTCATCTTCAGAAATATAGATTTCAAAAGTTTCAGATTGTCTATATGCTTTTGTATACGCAATATCAAAAATTAATCCTAGATAGTTGGTGTTGCTGACATCCATTAGCGGGCTAATCAGCCAATCTTCTGAACCTTCTTCTGTGATATCAGATGAATTGCTGTTGACAGCCATTTCAATATTACTATAAGTCCAACCTTGTTCTAGGTTAGGGTTGAAATTAAACCAATTGTCGTCTTGCGAATCTCCAAAAGATAGTCTCAATGGAGGTAGTTCTTCTAAGCAATTTTCTTCGAACGGGAGATAAAAAACATCTGCATTGATGATAACACCATTAGAGGTAATAGCTTTAATTTCAAATTCACCTGCATTTTTGTCAGGAGAATTTAATGATAAGTCAATTTCTTTTGTTTGACCAACGGTTAATATTTCATCATTAATTAAAAATTGATCAATAATAATTCCATCTTCTAATACTTGAATTTCAAAACTACTGATGGTTTCCCAACCTGTGTTTTTGACTCTAAGCTGGCCTTCTATTTTTTCATCGCAAAAAAGTGGATTAACGTCTTCCCAGTTTAAGATGCTTATTTCTTTTTGCGCCCTGTCTGATTCCCTCAGATTAAATTCGCTAATATAAAAATTATTGGCGAGGCGATTTTCTGCAACTATATTAAAAACCACTGATTCTTCATTTCTGATTCTGTTTAAATCAACTGTTACAGTGTCCCAATCTAATCGAAATTGAGGTGTGAAAATTGAATCTACTTTATATGCGGTTGTTAAATCGGTGATAGCATTCGTGAAAATTAAATCATCAAAAGTTCGTCCACAGTCATAAGAGGCATAAATGCTAATTCTGTTTGGAATAGAATCCGCAGCTTGGGCAAATACAAAGCTTAATTCAGGTATTTCAATTGTTGTGAAATCAAAAATAGGTGAAATGATTTCTTCTGTTTCTCCGAAATTTTGTCGGTTATTGAAAAATGGAACTCCTAAGCCAACATCGTAAATTTGCCAGGTTTCTTCTTTATCTTTATTCCTAATTAACCAAGGTTGAATCTGATTGAATTCTTTTTTGTATGGTAAATTAGCTTGCGCCAATTTTTGATAATATTCTATTCTTTGATTGTTTTCCAGTCTTTCATCAGCGAAGCTGCCATTTAAATTGACGTTATATGAAATTTCATATTCGCCAAATTCAGCAAAATTTAATAAACTGAAATAGATGTCTTTGGTCTCACCTGAGTTTAGGTCTTCATTGACTGTTCGTTCTTCTATTAGTTCCCCATTTAGAAAAAGTTGTATTTCATAGTCGTTGATTGGGAAGAGTCCTTGATTTTTCACAGTAATTTGAGGTGTAAAATTGCCGCTGCAACTTCCAGTAAATTGTCGGTTCATTTCAGCTAAACCTAAATCTCGATTATAAACGGGAGGTGCTTCCAACCCTGGCGAGTTCATTAAACTTTCTCGTCTCGGACTGTTTTGCAGCACTGTCCTCACTCTTGTTTTTTGGTCTAGAGTAAAAATATTCATGCATGCATCATTCGTATAATCCATGAAATTTTGCACCATATCCAAGCTTTCGCAAGTTGTTTTGGAAAGGTTGCAACCTAAGCTAGCCCGACTAGCACTGGGTGTATCTTCACAATAATCATCAACAGAACATCCTCCATCACCCCATATATGTCGTAGTCCGAAAAAATGTCCCATTTCATGTGTGGCTGTTCGTCCTTTACTTTCAAAACTTGGGCTGCTTGGATTATCACCAAAATAAGCGTAGTCAATCGTTACTCCATCAATCAATCTGTTATTGCTGGCAGAACTTAATCCTGCTAGATTTGAAACTGGAAATTCAGCCCAACCCAGACTTTCTTGAGATAAATCAGCTACCCAAATATTAAGGTAATCTTCTGCTGGCCAGTAACTTTCGGCACTTAAAACTGCGCGCTCGTCAAGACTATAACTGCTCTGGCTTCCCGGAATTCTTACTATCCCATCAGTTTCAAATCCATCAGGGTCTTGTCTAGCATAAACAAATTCTATTTCGAATGAGGCAGCAAATTCTTTGAACTGATCTAAAGTCTCCACAGCATCTGCATTCATCCGATTGAAATCTTCATTTAAGGTTTCTAGTTGACGGTCAATTCTACTTTTAAGTAAGTTTCCGCCAACACCCACTGGCTCACCATTGTGGATAATGTGAATAACCACAGGAACTTGGACAAGATTAGATTTAGAATTGCGGGTGCTTAATTTCTGTAATTGGGAGTTAAAGGCTATCCACTTCTCGAACTTTTCGGTGCTTAGTTCAGGATATTTATTTTGCCGTTCTTCCAATATTTGTGGAACAGCACATCGTTCTTGAGCCAAAAGCTGATTGAAATTGAGGAAAGAGATAAAAATAAAAAGACCACTCCTTATGATTAATTTCAATAAAGAGTGGTCTGTTTTTATCATTTGGTTCTGAATGTTTGTCTAAATTTAAATAGACTCTACAATAAAACCAAGCATTAAGTTCAAACTGATTAGATGTCAAAATTATCTTTTGAAAACATAGTCAGATAAAAGTGAATTTTATCTCATCGTTTGTGGCATTTCAGCATTCGGATCGTCAGCTGAAGTGATGTTAATTGCTTCCACAGCAGTTATTTCAGGCACTGCTTTTTTAACAGCTTCTTCCACTCCTGCTTTTAATGTCATCGTAGACATTGGGCAATTACCACAAGCCCCCAGTAGTTCTAAACGTAAAAGACCATTGTTAATATCTAAAACTCGAACATTTCCACCATCTGCTTCTAAATAAGGTCTGATGGAATCTAATGCTTTCTCTACTCTTTCTAAAATATCCATAATTTAATTATTTCAACTTGTCATTTCAACTGTTTTTGTTCCCGCCATACTTGCATTTCGAATTGCAACCTGACGAGCTAATTTTCGGGCTAAATCTTTGAATGCATCAGCAGAAGGGCCATCTTTCATAGCTGTAGGATAACCGGAATCTCCGCTTTCACGAATGGATTGCACCAAAGGCATTTGACCTAAGAAAGGAATGCCATATTCCTCGCTCATTTTAAAACCTCCACCTTCTCCAAAAATAAAGTATTTGTTGTCCGGTAGTTCTGCAGGAGTGAAATAAGCCATGTTTTCCACTAACCCCAGAATTGGAACGTTAATTTGTGGTTGTTTAAACATACCTATTGCTTTTTTAGCATCTGCTAAAGCCACTTTTTGAGGAGTTGTAACAACCACAGCACCTGTTACCGGGATGGTTTGTACTAAAGTTAAATGAATATCACTGGTTCCTGGGGGTAAGTCAATTAATAAATAATCTAATTCACCCCAATCTGTATCTCCTATAAATTGCTTTAAAGCAGAACTTGCCATTGGGCCTCTCCACACTACAGCATTATCTGGCGGGGTTAGGAATCCAATAGAGATTAATTTTATTCCGTATTGTTCAATAGGAACAATTACATTTTTACCATTTACCTGTTTCACTTCTGGTTGCTCGGCTTCACAATTAAACATTGTGGGAATAGAGGGACCAGAAATATCCGCATCGATTAAACCAACTTTTGCACCTTCTTGTGCTAAAGCAACAGCCAAATTAGCTGTTACAGTAGATTTTCCTACTCCACCCTTACCAGAACCTATTGCAATAATGTTTTTCACATTTGGTAATAAAGGTGCACTACTTCTGGTTGAAGTGACATCAGAAGTCATAGTAGGAAATACTTGCAAATCTTTATCTACATGCTGATGGATAGCATTAATACAATCATTTTTGATGATTTCTTTGAGTGGACATGCCGGAGTAGTTAAAACAACTGTGAAATAAACGGCATTGCCATCAATGCTCACATCTTTAATCATATTAAGAGTCACCAAATCTTTTTTGAAATCCGGATCATCAACAGTACTTAATGCTTTAATAATGCTATCTTTAGTAACAGCCATAAATATTTTTTATAATTAAATAATCGTAGTTTTGCTTAGAAATTGCTGCAAGTTAATCTTTATCGATTTAGCTAACAATTGATATGGAAAATTAGTTGGAATTAGTTTAAATAAAATTAAAAATTTTGACGAATAGGTGGGTTTAAGTCCAAAAACGATACAGGAAGTCCAAGATAGAGCCGAAATTGAAGAGGTGGTGGGAGATTATGTGCCGCTCAAAAAGAAAGGGCAAAACATGTGGGCTTGTTGTCCTTTTCATGAGGAGAAAACACCTTCCTTTTCGGTGGCTCCTAACAAAGGAATTTATAAGTGCTTTGGTTGCGGAAAAGCGGGAGACTCCATTCAGTTTATCATGGATTTGGAAGGACTTAATTTCCCAGAAGCCATACGTCAATTAGCTGATAAATATGGCATTGAAATAGAAGAAACTGAATCTTCGCCTGAGCAGCAAGAGGCATTTAATGAAAGAGAAAGTCTTTATATTGTTTTGAATTTCGCTGCGGAATATTTCAAAGATCTATTGCATAATCATCCGCAAGGAAAATCGATTGGGTTAAGTTATTTTAAAGAGAGAGGTTTTTCAACTGCTACCATTGACAAGTTTGATTTGGGCTTTACCTTAGATCAATGGGATGGATTATTAAAAGCGGCCACCAAGGCTGGTCATTCCGAGGATTTACTTGAAAAAGCTGGCCTTATTATAAAGAAAGAAGATAAAACCTACGATAGATTTCGAAATCGGGTAATCTTTCCAATCCATTCCATTTCTGGAAAACCAATTGCTTTTGGTGCCAGGATTTTAATTAATGATAAAAAGCAACCGAAATATATAAACTCACCAGAAACGGATGTTTATCATAAAAGTGAGGTGCTTTATGGAATTGCTCAAGCCAAAAAGAGCATTAGAGATGAAGAAAATTGCTATCTGGTGGAAGGCTATACAGATGTGATTTCTTTGCACCAATCTGGCGTTGAAAATGTGGTGGCCAGTTCAGGTACTTCATTAACCACCCAGCAAATCAAACTGATTGGAAGATATGCCCAAAACGTAACGGTTCTGTTTGATGGAGATGCTGCTGGATTAAAGGCCGCCATGCGCGGAATTGATTTGATTTTGGAAGGTGGGCTAAATGTGAAAGTTGTCATTTTTCCAGATGGAGAAGATCCGGATAGCTATTCTCAAAAAATGGGAGACGAAGCGTTCAAACATTTCCTTAAAGAAAATGCTAAAGATTTCATTCGTTTCAAGTCGGACCTGTTATTAGAAGAAACCAAAAAGGACCCAATAAAAAAAGCGGAAACCATTCAAGATATTGTCCGATCCATTTCTAAAATTCCTGATCCGGTTAAAAGAGCTATCTACATTAAAGAATGTAGTGATATTCTGGAAATCGATGAAGCACTTTTAATTGCTGAACAGAATAAAATTATTCTTCGCGAAAAGCAGAGTAAGGGAGATATTACAAAACGGCAGGCTAATTATTTAAGCGAGAGTTATAATCAGGCACCAGAGCAAATTCAAAAGCAATATTCTCCTTTTGAAGTGGCCGCCTTGCAGGAGCGAGAAAGTATTCGACTTTTGCTTACTTATGCAGAATTGCCTCTGGGTGATGATAAATTAGTGATAGATTATTTGTTACAAGAGTTAGCTGATACTGAATTTATACACCCTGTTTATGCTGAAATACTGCAAAACTTTGTTTCTCATCTGAAGAAAGGAGAAATACTAAATGAATCTTTTTTTATTAAGAATGGCTCAGAAGAAGTTCGAAAAGTTATATTTTCATTATATACTGACCGCTATGAATTGAGTGAAAACTGGGAGAAGAAATTTGAAATTTATACTCCCCACGAACGCCACATTTTAAATGATTCCATTTATATTCATGTGCTTCGTCTTAAACATCGCTCTATTTTACATTTATTGGAAAAAAACGCAGAAGAATTAAAGAACAAAAATTCTCAAGAAGATGAGGAAATTATTTTACAATATTTAATGCAGCTCAATCAAGCGAAGTTGGAGATCGGTAATTTATTGGGGATGGTAGTAGTTAAGTAACACAATCTTTAAACACTTACAGTACGCATTCGTTTGTTTTTTGTCAGGTAATCATGAAATAATGGCTACCTTTGTGATTTATTATTTTTCAAAGATTTATGTCGTCAGAAAGAATTCAATTAGATACTATAGAGTCCGCTATTGAGGCTATTAGAAATGGTGAAATCATCATAGTGGTGGATGATGAGGATAGAGAAAATGAAGGCGATTTCATTTGCGCTGCCGAAAAAGTAACACCAGAAATTATAAACTTCATGTCAAAGCATGGCAGAGGTTTGATTTGCGCATCTCTACCAGAAGACAGATGTAATGAGTTAGGACTTGAATTAATGGTAGGAAAAAATACTGCTCAATTTGAGACCCCTTTCACAGTTTCGGTCGATTTAATTGGTGAAGGCACCACAACAGGGATTTCTGCAAGTGATCGTTCTAAAACCATTCAAGCTCTGGTAAACCCTAATACTAAACCGGAAATATTGGGTAAACCAGGTCATATATTTCCTCTAAAGGCAAGGCAAGGTGGCGTATTAAGGAGAACTGGCCATACGGAAGCGGCAGTTGATTTCTCGAAATTAGCAGGCTTAACACCAGGTGGCGTTTTGGTAGAAATTATGAATGAAGATGGTACGATGGCTCGCCTACCTGATTTAAGAATTGTAGCAGATAAATTCAACTTGAAATTAGTAGCCATTAAAGATTTAATTGAATACCGATTAAATAATGAGTCTCTTGTTGAAGAAAAAGTTGACGTTGAAATGCCAACTGATTATGGTGATTTTAAACTGGTAGCTTTTGAACAAACTACTACAAAAGATAATCATTTAGCACTGATAAAAGGCGAGTGGAAAGAAGATGAGCCAGTTATGGTTCGGGTTCACTCTTCATGTCTAACAGGTGATGTTTTTGGATCTTGTCGTTGCGATTGTGGACCTCAATTACACCAAGCCATGGAAATGATTGAGAAAGAAGGCAAAGGTGTAATTGTTTATATGAACCAAGAAGGAAGAGGTATTGGTTTAATGAATAAACTGAAGGCCTACAAATTGCAGGAGCAAGGCATGGATACCGTTGAAGCAAATGTTGCTTTAGGTTTTAAAATGGACCAACGTGATTACGGTGTTGGAGCTCAGATTTTACGAAAATTAGGTGTTAGAAAAATTAAATTAGTTTCAAATAATCCTACAAAAAGAGCTGGATTACTTGGTTATGGCTTAGAAATTGTAGAGAATGTTGCTTTAGAGATTCCACCAAATAAGCATAATGAAAACTATTTACGAACTAAGCGTGATAAAATGGGACATAGCATTCTTAAAGACAGCTAATGTGAAAGGTATTTTTTTGTCTATATTTTTATTTATTCTATTGACTTTTAATGGGGTCTCTCAAAATCTTCCGCAGGAAATGTGGCATCCTGCGTATTTGGTGTTGGAATCAGAAGATACTTTGAGAGGAAATATTCAATATGATTTTGAATCAAATTTGGTTCAATATTCTAAAGGCAAAAAAATCCAAACATTTACTTCTCAAAATTTACTTTTTTTCAGCTTTGATTGTCAATTCTTCGAAAGAGTACGTGAGGTTTATTCATTACCATTTCAGTTAAAGGGTAAAATGAAAGTCCCTGTATTTTTTGAAATTCTTGATGAAGGTGCCATTACGTTGATGGCAAGAGAATATGTTGTCATAGAAAACAGCAATCGCTTTGCAAATCCAATGTATGGCGGTGGAGGATTTAGAAGTAGAGAAATTTTAACCTATGATTATTTTCTGTTAACTGCAGATGGCACAATTCATAGATTTTCAGAGAGAAGACGTGATTTATTACCCTTTTTTGGGAGCCACCAAGAAATTATGAGTGATTACATAAAAGAAAATAGATTAAAACCAGATAGACAAAAAGATTTGGTATCAATTATAAAATATTACAATAGTTTAGTTAGCTCCAAATAGGAAATAGATTCATGGAAAGACCTTTAATTTTAGTCAGTAATGATGATGGTGTAACCAGCAAAGGTATACGCCATTTGGTAGAATGTATGAAGGAATTAGGAGAGGTAGTGGTGGTCGCGCCTAACAGCCCACAATCCGGAATGGGGCATGCTATCACCATTGGAAATACATTGAGGTTGGATAGAACGGATATTTTTGGAGATGAAGTAACCGCTTACGAAAGCTCTGGTACACCAGCCGATTGTGTGAAATTAGCCAAACATCATGTTTTAAAAGATAGAACCCCCGATTTGATTGTAAGCGGCATAAACCATGGTAGTAATACATCTATTAGTGTTCTGTATTCTGGAACAATGTCTGCAGCAATAGAAGGTGCTATCGAAGGCTGCCCTTCCATAGGCTTTTCATTATGTGATTATGCACAGGATGCCGAATTTGGACATACACTAGATTATGTGAAAGCCATTGCCAAGCAGGTTTTAGATACTGGTTTGCCAAAGCACACGACTCTAAACGTTAATTTTCCACCGAAAAGAAATGAGCGCATAAAAGGAATTAAAATTTGCAGACAGGCCAGAGCCAAATGGGAAGAAGAATTTGACCAGCGTTTTGATCCTAATGGAAGAAGATATTTCTGGATGGCAGGAAATTTTGTGAATTTTGATAAAGGGGAGGATAATGACGAGTGGGCAATCGCCAATAATTATGTCTCCATTGTGCCTTGCCAATTTGATTTAACCGCGCATCATACGATTAGCGTGCTTAACGATGAATGGGATATTAGAGTAGATTAATTATGGCAAAGAAAAAACAATTGGGATACGAGGAATCACTTCACAAATTGGAAGAGATTTTGAATAAAGTGGAACATGAGGAAATCCCTATTGACCAACTGACCGAATTAGTCAATGAATCAATGGAATTATTGAAAAATTGCAAATCCATGTTGAAGGGAGCGGAGAAAAAAGTAGAAAATGCTTTTAATGAGATGGAAGATTAGTTTAGGATTCCCTGACAGTTTTCTCGGATATACTTTTGAGCGGCTTCAGGATTCATAGCTGCTAATTTTTTATAATCCTGGCAGGCTAACTCTGATTCTTTTAAGTATAAATAACTTTCTGCTCTTTTAGTAAAAATACTTTCGTTTTTATAACCCAGCTCAATAGCTTTTGTGAAATCGCGAACTGCCCAGTCGTGGTTATTATTATATTGATATACTATTCCTCTGTTGTAGTGAGCGTTTTTCAAGAATTTTTTATTTCTAATTAAATTACTGAAGTCACTTAAAGCAAATAATGTATTGGCTTGAATGGCGTATAAAACTCCTCTATTAAATCTTGCTTTATAATGGTCAGGATTTAGTTCTAGTAATGTTGTAAAGGCATCTTGAGATTTATAATAAATAGAATCTTTCATATAGCTCAATGCGCCATAATAGAGCGCATCTTCATTATTTTTATCGATCATAAGTGTATTTTTAAAATCAATCACTGCACTTTTATAATCATCTTTTTTATAATAACTTCTGCCTCGCCCCAGATAAGAAATGATTAAATCATTTTGGCTTTCAAGGCTTTTGTCATAATGCAGAATTGCTTCGTCATAACTTCCTAATTCCTCATAGCACCGAGCTGCATTATAGTGCATCATGGCATTTCTCGGTTCTAAATTTAAAACTTTCTCAAAATGAAACAGTGCCTTTTCGTATTGTCCAGATTCGAAAAGTTCACTTCCTTCTTTTTTATGGTCGGTACATCCTACTAAAAGGAAGATAATACCTATGTATAATAGATTTTTCATGGTAATTTTAAGCATTGATGCTCTAAACTAATTAATTAGGTTTAAAAAAATAAGAAATTTTTGAATTTTTTTAAATCCATAGCTTGAGTTGATTTTTGAACAATAATTTTGATTTCATTTTATGCTGAAATTTACCGAATCCCAATCTTTAAAAAATTACAATACTTTTGGATTTAATGTTGTAGCTAAACTTTTTATTGAAATTAATACAAAATCTGAGCTACAAGAATTACTAAAGTCCAAGGAATGGGCTGAAAATAAGCATCTTATTTTAGGCGGAGGTAGCAATATTTTGCTTACAAAAAATTTCGAGGGTTTAGTCGTTCTTAATAGAATTTCAGGAATAGAAATCCTGGAAGAAGCTCATAATTCTGTCTTATTAAAGGTAGGAGCGGGGGAAAACTGGCATCAATTTGTATTGCATACGCTTAAGGAAAATTATGGTGGTTTAGAAAATTTATCCTTAATTCCGGGAACTGTTGGTGCTGCACCCATGCAGAATATTGGAGCTTATGGTGTGGAGATTAAAGATTCTTTTCATTCGTTGGAAGCTATTAATTTGAAAAATGGTAAAATTGAGATTTTTAAAAATGAAGAATGCCAGTTTGGATATCGAGAAAGTGTTTTTAAACATGATGTAAAAGGACAATATATCATCTGTTCAGTTTCTTTCTTACTGGATAAGCCTAGCTTTCATCGGATAAATCTTGATTACGGAGTTATTAAAAATGTATTAACAGATAAGAATATTGACAATCCAAGTATACAAGATGTAAGTAATGCCGTGATAGAAATTAGGCAGTCAAAGCTCCCTGATCCTGCTAAAATTGGAAATTCGGGTAGTTTTTTTAAAAATCCTATTATTGATGCTCCTCATTTCGAAAAGTTGAAAAAGAGCTTTCCTAATATGCCTTTTTATGAATTGGAGGAAGGAATGATAAAGCTAGCTGCAGGCTGGTTAATTGAAAATGCTGGATGGAAAGGACATCAGGAAAATGGTGTTGGGGTACATCCTAAGCAAGCTTTAGTTTTAGTGAACTATGGAAATGGAAACGGGAAGGACATTATAAACTTGGCCAAAAATATTCAGGACTCAATTCAATCTAAATTTGGAGTTGAATTAAATCCTGAAGTGAATTTTCTTTGAAATACTATTAGCTTTTATTTGGTCAAGGTTATATGTCCAACTATTAGTAATTCTTGTTCAATATCAATTTGGAATAATTCTGCTAGAGCTGTTAAATCCTCTTCAAATTTTATTTTAAGTTGATTTGAAGCTGCAGATACAATTTTGTATTCATATGGTTCACCATTTTCTGGCTCAAAGAAAATTATATTTCCTTCAGAGTTTAAAGACCATATTCCAGTGCTTACATCGATGGTTCCATCATTTGAGGTATAGGTATCATCTTCTCTAAATTCTATGTTTTCCTGCCCGACCTCAAATAAGGTAGTAATGGATTCATTTTCAGTCATTTGACCATCTACAATAACATCAATTTCAATTTCTGATGTTGTCCATAAGCCAATTAAATCTGCTTTTGAGGCAGAAGCACCAGCTTCATCATCATTGTTACAACTTTGAAATAGGAATGCAATTGAAGCTAGAAGTACTAGTGATTTTAAATTTTTCATCATGGGTATTGGTTAAAAATTTCTGCATGAAAATAGTTAATACTTTTCTCAAGGAAAATTAAAACAAAATAATTACTGCAAATTTAGTTTATTTAAATTGAAGTGTTTTTTCTAATGAAACTATTTTAAAATTCTCTAAATATGTTAAATCATGTGGGTCACATTTTCTAAATTCCCCTCATAATGTTCAACTTCCACTCCAAATTTTGCTAAAAAATCCAAGCCTTCATCTCTATCTAGGCCTTTGTAGTGTGCATAGGAATTAAGATAAATCACCTTTTTAATACCCATACTAAAAATAATTCTAGCACATGACAAGCAAGGCGAGAGCGTTACATAAAGTGTAGTATTTTCAACAGAAGCATTATTTTTAACGGCATACATTATTGCATTTTGTTCTGCATGTATGGCTAGCATACAACTGCCTTTTGAATCTAAGCCACATCCCTTGCCAGGAAATTCCTCATCGCAATTATGCGTACCTGCAGGCGGACCATTGTAACCTATTGAAATAATTCGAGTTTCTTTAGTTAATACAGCGCCAACATGTCTTTTTATACAATGCGAACGTTTGGCCAAATTCACAGCCAGTTCCATGAAAATATCATCAAATTGTGGTTTTTTCATAAAACAAATATAATGGTTTATAGTACTAGGTTTAATAAAATTGTAAATTGCTTTAAAAATAAAAACAGGAAATCATGAAAAAATTCATCACATCTATTTTTGCCTGCTTTGCATTAATTGCTTTCATTAATTTTGATGCTAAAGCGCAGGAAGCATTAAAACAGAAGCCTAGTCCATTAGGTATGGTTACCTTTACATTTGAGGATACTTATGCGAAGGTTACGTATGGAAGACCTCATTTGAGAGGAAGAGAAGCTTTTGGAGAAAATTCAGAATTGGCTCCCTTAGGGAAAGTTTGGAGAACAGGTGCCAATGAAGCCACTGAAATTACGGTAACTGATACTGTAGAAATGGCTGGAAAAATGGTGGTTCCGGGTACTTATTCTCTTTTTACTATACCGGACGCGAAAAGCTGGACGATTATCTTGAATAAAGATGTAGGCCAATGGGGCGCTTATGAATATAATGAAGAACAAGACTTGGTGAGATTTGAAGTTCCAGTAAATAAATCAGAAGAAATGTATGAACCATTTACAGTACGATTTGATCAGGCAAATGGAGATGTGAGCTTACAGTTGATCTGGGCAAACACTTTAATTAGTATCCCTATTGAGTTTATGGAAAACTAATAGTAAAAGCCATATTATTATTTGAATACTACATATTAAAGATTTGATTTATTCAATATCTTAACAAATACTTCAAATGAAAGCTACAAGAGATTAAATCTTGTAGCTTTTTCTGTTTTATGCTAATTTGGAACGTAGTAGTCAACTAATGTCAATTATTGACTGTAGTTATGAAATCTAACCTTATAATTTTATAGTATGACTTTTTTTAAAGAGTTTAAAGAATTCGCCATTAAAGGAAATGTATTCGATATGGCAGTGGGTATCATTGTCGGGTCAGCATTTACAAAAGTGGTAAATTCTATAGTTGCTGATTTAATAATGCCAGTTTTGAGCATCTTTATAGGTGAAATTAATTTTAAAGATTTAGCTTATGTTTTTAAGGAAGCAGAATTAGATCCACAAGGAAACGTCATTAATGCTGCAATTTCTATTAATTACGGTAATCTAATTCAGAACACTATAGACTTTCTAATCATAGCATTTTGTATTTATTTAGTGGTTAGGATGTTTAATAAACTGCGAAAGAAATCTGAAAATGAACAGGATGGGACAGTAATAACGCCTAAGAATATTGAATTGCTAGCAGAGATAAGAGATTTACTGAAGGAAAAAAGGAACTGATTTTTTCTAATCTTATTTCTCGATAAGTTTAAAAAATCACTAAATTCCTATATCAAAATACCAACGATATGAATAGGCGCAAATTTCTAAAAAATGCAAGTATAGCCTCCGCTCTTACATTTATCAGTCCTTCATTTATTTCATCTTGCAATGGTGCTGCTTATGGTGTTGCGAAAGAAGCAGGGTTGCAGCTTTATACCCTAAGAGAAGCCTTAGAAAAAGACTTTAAGGGAACAATCGAAAAAGTGGCTAAAATTGGCTTTAAATATCTTGAATTTTTCAATTATAGTAACGGTAAATATTTCGGAAATAGCATTACAGAAGTAAAGTCAATATTGGATGAATCTGGCTTGCAAGCAGTCAGTAGCCATGTTTTGACTGGCTGGGCGATGCCTAAAAGTATTGGAACTATGACCAATGATTGGGAACGAACTGTTGCTGATGCGGCTGAATTGGGTCAGAGTCATCTTGCCTGTGCTTACCTTTTTGATTCTGAACGTAAAAGTTTAGATCATTATAGGAAATTATCAGAGTTACTGAATTCTTGTGGTGAAACAGCGAAAGAATACGGAATTCAAATGACATATCACAACCATGATTTTGAATTTCAGACTTTAGAAGGCGAAATTCCTTACGAAATTTTATTATCTCAATCGGATATTAATTTAGTGAAATTTGAATTGGATTTATATTGGACGGCCAGAGCAGGTGTAGATCCAATTCAATATTTTAAAAATCATCAAGGTCGATTCCCCTTGTGGCATGTAAAAGATATGGGAGCAGGAAAAGAACAATTCTTTTCGGCAGTAGGAGAGGGTGTAATCGATTGGCAAAATATATTTGATCATGCTTCTCAAGCTGGTTTAAAGCAATTTTTTGTAGAGCAAGATGACACTAAGAGTGGAAAGCCTTTTGAAGAAATTTCGAAAAGTTATGAGTATTTGAAGGGTATTAAAAAGAGTTAGAAGTATGAAGTCAGAAGTTTGAAGTTAATTCGAGCTCCCAACTTCTGACTTCATACTTTACTTCATTTCCTTAATTTTAATATTTCTATACCAGACGTCATCACCATGGTCCTGAAGGGCAATGTAACCTTTAGAGGCAATATTTCCCCAATCATCATTTCCTATATCAGCCCATTTACTATTAGCTATCAAATTTGCCATCCGGTCAGATCCAATGGTGTATTGAACAACAGTATCTCCGTTTTGAATATGAACAATGTCATTTCCTTTGGCAATAATTTCAGCTTGATTCCAGGTGCCATGCCCTTTGAAATTTTGTGGGTCTGCAGCAATAAGGTCATATAATGAGCCAGCTTGTCGGTTTCCATCCTTTCCTAATTTCGCATCAGGATGATGCTTATTATCTAGAACCTGCATTTCTGGAGCAGTTTTCCAGATGTAATCATATTCCTCTTTACCACGATATAAAATGCCTGAATTTGCTGCGCTATCTACCATCCATTCTACTTTAAGGTGGAAATCTGCAAATTCTTGGTCATAAACAATATCTCCTCCATCTTGAGCACCCGCCTCACCTCGACCGGAACCTTGAATGTGAAGCGCATCATTTTCAATATTCCATGCAACAGGAAAGCTTTCTTTTTGATATCCGCGCCAGCCTTCGGTAGACTTTCCATCGAATAATAATTTCCATCCGTCCTTTTCTTCTTGAGTAGTTAAAGTGTTGTGGGCATTATCCTTGGTTTCAGTAATTTCTTCCACTGATTCTCCTATAGCTTCATCAGATTCTTCCGTGTTCTCTTTTTTACTGCTGTCGCAGGCATAAATACCTACTATGGCTATAAAGCCTATTAATATTGATTTTTTCATTGTTCTCTTTATTTAAAGTTTTAAAAATTTTCTTGCTAAAACCTGTTGGCATTAATTACTAATTAAAAAAATCCAAATTCGTAATTAGTAACTCCATCCGTCACGATAGGTCCTTTTGATATATTCTTCAGCTGCCTGTTTCGCGTTGATGGTTTTGTATTGAGTATCGAATTTTGGATCGCCATCAATAACTGTAAAACTATCTGAAGATACCACTCTGATTTCCTCATCAGGACCTATGTTGGTTATTTCCATATTTTCAGCATCCCAATCGAATTTTCTTTTGAGGTCTTGTAACCTAACGGCTAAGTTTCCTGCTACCACTACCTCATTTAATGGTCCTGCATAAGCAAAATTAGAACTAGGTTCAACTCTGGATTTCTTATTTTCTTTTGCAGCTCTAACCCAGTCCATTTCATGACCACCTTTCATGGCATTAGGAATTCTTCTTAATTCGTTAGTTACTGGTGGTGGATTGTCCTCTCTTCCGATAATAAATGGATTCATGGCGTAAGTACCACAAATTAAGGTACCTTTCGTTCCATAGAAAATGGCGCCACCCCAACCCATTTGGTCACCAGGATACATTCCTGGTTTTAGTCCTTCTGGTCTGTCTGGTTTTAGTCCTCCATCATACCAGGTGAATTCTACCGCAGGCATATTGATTTTACCTTTTTTAGGTCTTTCTCCAAAGTAGTAAGTTACTTTTTCTGCGACAGGTGCGCTTTCAGTATTAACTTGAGAAGAACTCGCTTCAAATGCATACGGATAACCTAATTCTAATGCTTTATAAACGGGGTCCATAATATGGCAAGCCATATCACCGAGCGCGCCTGTTCCAAAATCCCACCACGCTCTCCAGTTCCAAGGAGTATAAGCTTCGTGGTATGGTCTTTCAGCTGCAGGGCCTAAGAATAAATCCCAATCTAAAGTGCTAGGTACAGCCATTTTTTCTTTTGGTCTTTCAAGTCCTTGTGGCCAGATTGGTCTGTCAGTCCAAGCGTCCACTTTAGTTATTTCACCTATTTCTCCATTCCAAATCCATTCGCAAACTTTGCGCATATCATCCGATGAATTTCCTTGATTACCCATTTGTGTTGCAACACCCGTTTTATCAGCTAGTTCTCTGAGTTTTCTGGATTCATACACCGAGTGAGTTAAAGGTTTTTGCAGGTAAATATGCTTGCCTGCATTCATGGAATCTTTTGCTGTAACATAATGGGTATGATCTGGGGTACTAATCATCACAGCATCAATGTCTTTATCCATTTCATCTAGCATTACGCGGTAGTCCTTGTATTGCTTGGCTTTTGGATAATCATCGAAACATCTTTTGGCATATTTCCAATCCACATCTGCCAGTGCCACAATGTTTTGAGAATTCATATTGCGCAAATTCGATCGGCCCATTCCACCAACACCAATACCTGCAATATTCAATTTGTCACTTGGTGCGGTATGTCCTAATCCTGCTATTACATTGCTAGGTACGATGGTGATACCAGCTGCGGCCAGGCCCATATTGCGCAAAAATTTACGCCTGTTTAGATGATTGTTTTTAGTCGAGTCGTCCATATTTAATGATTTTGTAGTGGTTTATACGGAATGAAATTAGGAAATCTATCCTATAAAACATAAAATAATTGGGTGAAAGGTTTAGATTTCGAATTTATAGATAGGGTAAGTATCTGAAATACAGGAGTTAATTCGTTAAAAATGATAGTGTATTTTTTACACTTAGGTTAAAGTGTACTTGATTAGTTATACTGATTTGTAATAGATGTTTGGTTATGTAATGTTTTGACATTTAAATGATATATAATATGTTTTTCACAATTTGTAAA
This sequence comes from Marivirga sp., assembly GCF_035704835.1. Taxonomy (GTDB): domain Bacteria; phylum Bacteroidota; class Bacteroidia; order Cytophagales; family Cyclobacteriaceae; genus Marivirga. The sequence goes on from NZ_DASSWQ010000061.1 coordinate 45,986, forward strand.
GAATTAATAATCAGTATTATAAATAACCATTTTAGTATTTAAATATGATTTTAATTGAAAATATTAAAGTATTAATTTGGATTTTTAATATTTAATTTATTGATTTGAAAATCTACATGGTTAAGTAAATATTTATTCTACAAGTTATAAGTGCACAATGTAGCTTGGTAAAACTTACAAGTGAATTGATTTGAATCTGCCTTTAAGGAAGCCTCTTCAATCTTTTGTGTGTTAGAACCTGTTGATTAGGTTCAATATTTTAAAACAAAAAGAATGAGAGAACTATCCAAAAACCTATTGAATGCAATTATATTGATAGTAGAAGAATAATGGTGGGATGAAGAAGTAAATCTGTAAAAGGAATTTTTGTGAAACTATAAATTATTGACCCTTAAAGAGAATTAGTAAGTAACCCATTTCAGGATTCCTTTCTTAAAATCTAGTTTAAATGTAATGAAATACGTTTTTCTAATCCTAAACTTTCTTTGTTTTGAAGTTTTCTCACAAGATACCTCAAGAAATGAAGGTGTTTATTTCACTGCTAACCCCAAACTTAATTTCCATTTAAAATCATATTTTAGGTTTGAACAGGGGAATTCGTCTTACTTGGTGGATACTTCAGAGGAACCGACTTTTTCTTATGGTTTTAGTTTGGAAGCAGGTTATTTTATTATTCCCAAAAGCTTATCGTTAGGACTAGGAGTAGGGATTGAAGAAAATGATTCTTTTATGGCAACTTATTGGCCAGTCTATTTAGATGCAAAGTATTATTTTTTGAAGGAAAGGAACACCAATTTCATTCAGATGAATGTTGGTAGGGTTTTATCTACAAGATATAATGAGGTAAATGGGGGTAATTTACTTATTGGGTTTGGTAGGAAGTTGTTTTTTACTGAAAAATTAGCGGCATTAATGAGTGTTAATTATAATTACTTAAATATAGATTATGCAAATACCGGAATTGTTAATTTCGGATTTAGTGCAGATAGGTATAAATTACTAACACATGGTCTTGAATTTCGAATTGGTTTAATATTTTAAAAATGGCACGATATATATTATTGACGACTTTATTTTTATTTTTTTCTAAAAGTTTATACGCTCAGGAAAGAACAAAGGAAAAGAAAGAGTTTTATTTTAATGTTCATGCCAACTATTCCATTTCAAATGATTATCAAGTATCAATGAATCGGAGTTTATTGTCAAACACAGATGGCGAAGTTCAAACTTTAGATTTAAGTTATATGGCTTTTTATCCGTTAATACGTAACTATTTGTCCTTAGGCGGAGGTGGAATGCTTTCTCGTTCGTTTGGCCCTAATTTCAATGGATCAATCTGAAAATCTGGGGAGAAGTATTTTTCAAGCATATATTTTAGAGAGTCTGTAAAGGAAAAAGGATACGTTTTTCACACCTCTGAATTGGGAGCGAAAAGCTTTTATCTTGGCATTGAATGATTCAGCTGC
>NZ_DASSWQ010000011.1:0-10633 GCF_035704835.1 Marivirga sp.
TCAAGGAAGTGACAGCCTATATCGACTATTACAACAATTATCGAATAAAAAGTAAACTAAAAGGAATGAGTCCTGTGAAATACAGAACTCATTCACAAATAAATTAATTTTTAATCCGTCCAACTTTTTGGGGTCAGATCATAGTTGAAAGGCTTCAGAATTAGAATATTTTTTGTGCTTAATTAACAGGTTCAACAGAAACGTATGATCTGTCTTTTTTACCTCTTTTAAATTGAACCACTCCATTAGTTAGTGCAAATAGTGTATGGTCTTTACCCATTCCCACGTTTTCTCCTGGGTGATGAGCAGTACCACGCTGACGAACCAATATGTTACCTGCAATTGCAGCTTGGCCACCATAAATTTTCACACCCAATCGTTTACTTTCCGATTCTCTACCGTTTTTAGAACTACCAGCTCCTTTTTTGTGTGCCATGGTTTATATTATTTTGAAATTTTTTCGATTAATACTTTTGTGAAATCCTGACGATGTCCATTTCTTTTCTTGTAGCCCTTTCTTCTTTTCTTTTTGAAAACGACTACTTTATCGCCTTTAACATGACCAAGGATTTTCCCTGATACCTTAGCGCCCTTTACTAAAGGTGCACCTACTTCGACTTTTCCATCATTGTCTAATAACAATACTTTGTCGAACTCTACGGAAGCGCCATCTTCACCCTCCATCTTTGGAGCGTATACGAACTGGTCTTGCGTTACTTTGAACTGCTTTCCGGCTATGTTTACAATTGCGTACATTGAAATAATTATTTAATAAGTATACTATTTCCCAAAAGGAATGCAAATATAGTGATTTTATTTAATGTTACAAAAGCTATGAAATCAATCCTAATAAATATCTTTAAGACTGTTCTGCACATTTGATAAGCGATTGAGATATTGCTTCATTTATAATAAAATACAAGCGACTAAAGTTGTTTTATTGCTTTTTAATCCGATTTAAAATAATAAATAGCTTGATATGCTTGCTTAGTATGCTTGCAGTGCTTTAATTTGAAACTATCATACATGGAAATAGAATGGAGAGATGAAGGTAAACATTCCTGAGAAATATACAGATTTATATATAAAAGCTTTAGGAGATAAAAAGAAGGCTTTGCAGATGAAAATCAATCAATTCAAGGCGGAAATTGAGGAGATAGATAGTCATCTTTCTAATTTGGTTAACTTACCTCTTTTTCAGGAAAATGAAGCGCAAAATTTGCTTCACCAAAAAACAAATGCTTATCACGATCAATGGGCCTGGACGAAGAAAATCGCCTATTTTATTGATTTTAAGCGGAAATTGGTCAAAACAAATGAAGTGGTAGATTTCATCATGGAAAAGGAACCTGATCTTAATAAATCTAAAGTAAGGAGCTCAGTTTCAGCAGCTTTATCTAATAAAATGAAGAAAGGAGTCTATCGAAAATTTGAAGATCCAGTGACAAACAATACCTACTACGGACCAGTAGCTTATTTCTTGAATCAAGTAGAACCACAGATTGAATTTATGCCAGAAGACTTGAAAGAGAGATTGTTATATAATAATTAGTGATGTAATATAGGGTCTTTTTAACCATTTTTTGATAGCTACAATTGCTTGTGCTTGTGGAAAACTTTCCCAAGTTTTTTTAATGCTTGAATACAGTCAAAATTCCCCTAAGTGAAGCTGAGATAAAGGCATGTAAATTGTTGTTAGACAGATATATATATACTTATCCACAACCCCCTGTCAGTAACTTTTGCTCCTTTGATTTTTGAATAGAGTTCCTAATATTTGTAAGCACAGCCAAGAAAATAGGGAAGAGAAATGAAGTTTTTGATTGCGTAATTTTTTCTATCTGCTTTAGTAAGAATTCATTAGCCTAAACCAACCTGTTTTCTTTGAGGATTTTATAAAAAATTAAAAAATATTTCAGAGATGAGTGAAGTAACCACATTCCAAGACGAGCCGATTTTGAAGGAGAATAAAGACCGCTTCGTATTATTTCCAATACAACATAAAGATATATGGGAATTCTATAAGATGGCAGAAGCTAGCTTCTGGACTGCCGAAGAAATTGATTTAAGCCAGGATCAGAAAGATTGGGAAAACCTTACGGATGGCGAAACACATTTCATAAAGCATGTACTGGCATTCTTCGCAGCCAGTGATGGAATCGTAAACGAAAATTTAGCCGAAAATTTCGTAGCTGAAGTTCAATACACTGAAGCTAAGTTTTTCTATGGTTTCCAAATTGCGATGGAAAATGTGCACTCTGAAACTTACAGTCTTTTAATTGACACTTACGTAAAAGATAATAAGGAGAAAAGCAGTCTCTTTAATGCTATCGATACTATGGATTGTGTTAAGAAAAAAGCAGACTGGGCTTTACGTTGGATTGATGAAGGAAATTATGCAGAAAGACTAATAGCCTTCGCTGCTGTGGAAGGAATATTTTTCTCAGGAAGTTTCTGCTCTATCTTCTGGTTGAAGAAAAGAGGTTTAATGCCAGGATTAACCTTCTCCAATGAATTAATTTCTAGAGATGAAGGATTGCATTGTGATTTTGCTTGTTTGCTTTACAACAACCATTTGGTTAATAAATTACCAAAAGATAAAGTGACAGCTATCATCACTGATGCAGTGGAAATTGAAAAAGAATTTGTAACGGATTCATTGCCGGTAAAATTAATTGGAATGAACGCGGATTTAATGTGTCAGTATATTGAGTTTGTGGCGGACAGATTATTACAAGAATTAGAATGTGATAAAGTTTACGGATCAAGCAATCCATTTGACTTTATGGAAATGATTTCATTGCAGGGTAAAACTAACTTCTTTGAGAAAAGAGTTGGGGATTATCAGAAAGCCGGTGTAATGAAAAAAGAAGAAGATAGCGATAAAGCTAAATTCTCTTTGGATGAAGACTTTTAAAAATGTCAGTTATAGCACTTTAGCTATTTCATAGCGTCATTCCTGCGAAGGCAGGAATCTAGTGAGCAAAAAAGAAAATAAAAAACAAAGAACCCCTCGCCTCGTGCGAGGAACAAGAACCTATAACCCCATAAAAATAATAGCATGTTAGTTGTAAAAAGAGACGGTAGGAGAGAAACCGTCAAATTCGATAAAATTACTGCCCGCATAGAAAAATTATGCTACGGCCTAGATCTTAATTACATTCAGCCAATTGATGTGGCTAGAAAAGTAATCAACGGTATTTACGATGGCGTAACTACCCAGGAGTTGGATAATTTAGCTGCTGAAACGGCGGCTTCCATGACGGTAAAACACCCGGATTATTCCAAACTTTCCGCTAGGATTGCCATTTCCAATTTGCATAAAACCACTAGCAAGTCTTTCAGCAATACCATGAAAAGGCTTTACACTTATGTGGATGCTAAAACTGGACAAAATGCACCATTGCTTTCAACTGAAACTTATGGCATCATCAAAAAACACGCGGCTCAATTAGATTCTGCTATTATCTACGACCGTGATTTTGGTTATGATTTCTTTGGTTTCAAAACTTTGGAGCGTTCTTATTTAATGAAAGTTGATGGAAAAATCGTTGAGCGTCCACAACATATGTTGATGCGAGTGGCGATTGGTATCCACGGGGAAGATATTGAATCAGCAATCAAAACGTATAATTTGATGTCTGAAAAGTGGTTTACACATGCTACACCAACACTTTTCAATGCTGGTACTCCTAAACCACAATTATCCTCTTGCTTCTTATTGACTATTCAGGAAGACAGTATAGATGGTATTTATGATACCTTGAAGCAAACGGCTAAAATCTCTCAGTCAGCCGGAGGTATAGGACTAAGCATCCATAATGTAAGAGCAACAGGTTCATACATCAAAGGAACCGGTGGGGTTTCCAATGGTATTGTTCCGATGTTGAGAAACTTTGACATGACCGCAAGATACGTGGATCAAGGGGGTGGAAAAAGAAAAGGTAGTTTTGCTATTTATTTAGAGCCTTGGCATGCTGATATTTTCGACTTCTTGGATTTGAAAAAGAACCACGGAAAAGAAGAAATGCGTGCGCGTGATTTATTTTACGCTATGTGGATGTCGGATTTATTCATGAAAAGAGTGGAAGCCAATGCAGAATGGACATTATTCGATCCGAATGAAGCGCCAGGCTTGGATGAAGCTTATGGAGATGACTTCGAAAAACTTTATGAAAAATACGAACGAGAAGGAAAAGGAAGAAAGACCATAAAAGCCCAAGAGCTTTGGTTCGAGATTTTGGAATCTCAAATTGAGACGGGTACACCTTATATGTTGTATAAAGATGCGGCAAATAAAAAGTCGAATCAGAAAAACTTGGGTACCATCAAGTCTTCCAACTTATGTACTGAGATTTTAGAATATACGTCTAAGGATGAAGTGGCCGTTTGTAACTTGGCTTCTATTGCCTTGCCTATGTTTGTGCAAGATGATGAGAACGGAAAGAAATTCTTCGATCACGATAAATTATATGATATTACTTATACGGCTACAGTAAACTTGAACCGTGTGATTGATGTCAATTATTACCCAGTAGAAGAAGCCAGAACTTCCAATATGAGACACAGACCAATCGGTTTGGGTGTTCAAGGATTGGCTGATGCTTTCATGCTATTACGTTATCCTTTTGATTCAGCAGAATCAAGAAAGTTGAATAAGGAAATCTTTGAGACCATTTACTTTGCTGCAATGACTGCTTCTAAAGATTTGGCTATAAAAGAAGGTCCTTATGAGACCTATAAAGGTTCGCCTGTGTCTAAAGGAATTTTCCAATTCGATATGTGGAACGTAACGCCATCAGAAAGATGGGATTGGACTACCTTGAAACAAGAAGTAAAGAAAAATGGAGTTCGCAACTCATTATTGGTGGCACCAATGCCAACAGCTTCTACTTCTCAGATTTTAGGTAACAATGAGTGCTTTGAGCCATATACCTCTAACATCTACACCAGAAGAACATTGTCAGGCGAGTTTGTGGTAGTGAACAAGCATTTAATGCGTGACTTGATTGAAAGAGGCATGTGGAATGACAACATGAAGAATAAACTGATTGCAGCCAATGGTTCAGTTCAGGATATTGCGGATATTCCAAAGGATATCAAAGAATTGTACAAAACCGTTTGGGAGATTTCTCAAAAAGCAATTATTGACATGGCTGCAGACCGTGGAGCTTTCATTTGTCAGTCACAGAGTATGAACTTGTTCATGCAAGACCCTAACTTCGGTAAGATGACTTCTATGCATTTCTATGCTTGGAAGAAAGGTTTAAAAACCGGAATGTATTATTTACGTTCAAAAGCAGCAACTAGTGCGATTCAGTTTACTGTTGATAAAAGTCAGTTGAACGAACCACAGCCGGAAAGCAAGCCTCAGGACATTAACCTCAATACCGATACTAAGGTGAAAAGACCAGCAAATAATGGTGGAGCTCAAGGTCAAGGACCACAGGCCAATGCCGAAGACGATCTAGCAGCGCTTAAAGCAGCTCAGGTAGCTTGTTCTTTGGACAATCCTGATGATTGCGAAATGTGTGGATCTTAAATGAGATTAAAGAAAATAAACACAAACTGTTTATTCATAGCCGAAAACCACCTGGGAAACTGGGTGGTTTTTTTAGTATAAAGCCTGTGGGTTTTGAGGAATTTCCTGTATAAATTATTAAATTAGTTATCTAAATACTTAGATAAGATGATAAACCAAACCTACCATACAAAAACTCAATTCAATAGACTTGTTCCACAATCCAAATTTATTTTAATAGGAAATAATATTGATGGAAAAGTGAATATTGGGATCACCGAATTTGAATCGTTTGAAAAAGTAAAGAATCAGCTTCCTGATATTATTGAAAATTTAAAATTTGAAGGGGAATGGGCTTTAGAACTTTATCAAGTTCCAGTTCAATACAAAATTCATCATCAATATGGATATTATAGGATTCCTAAACCTGGGAAACGAATATTTAAATACTCTTATATGGAGGCGGGAGATATTAATAAAGTTTTAATATCAGATGCCTTGATTCATTTTGAGAGTACATCTCATTTGTATAATGAAAATACAGATAACTATAAGTATCAAGAATTTTTAACCATTCAGTTGAAAGTTAAAGACTAGGACAGATTGCTATTTATGTATTATTATATCAAATAATTTTACTTTTAGAAGATTTGGAATAACTTTATGGCAAGCGTTAGTTTAGAACTTAATATTTCAACTTAATGGACTTACCAAAACTGTTTAATGAATTATATACTGCAGGGAATGAGACAGAACTTTTAGAAGTTATTGAAAAGCATGACCTTTTTAATAATAGTGAAAATTGGTATCCATTAGGAGGGAATAATAGTAATTATGGAATAATAGAAAACCAACAATCAAATTCTATTGCTGCACTAATTGAGAAATTAACAAATTCTATTGATGCTTCTTTAACTAGAAAATGCCTAGAAAATAATATTGATCCAAAATCAGATACAGCTCCTAGGACAATGCAGGATGCTATTAATTTGTTTTTTCCTGACAACTCTAGCTGGGATTTACCTGTTTTTAGAAAAAAACAAGCTGAATCTTTACAAATTGTGGCCGATGGTCCGAAATTGAATTCTTCTTTAGTCATTTATGATGAGGGGGAAGGTCAACACCCAGAGAATTTTGAGAAGACTTTTCTTTCTTTGTTAAGTGGTAATAAAAATGAGATTCATTTTGTACAAGGAAAATACAATATGGGAGGAAGTGGTGCGATTGTATTCTGTGGAAAACATGGTTATCAACTCATAGGATCAAAAAGGTATGATAAATCTGGGGATTTTGGATTTACCTTAATCCGAGAACATCCTTTAACTTCTGAAGAAAAGAAAACTAAGAAAAATACTTGGTATGAATTCTTTAAGTATCAAGATAAAATCCCTTCTTTTCCTATAGATAAGTTAGAATTGGGGTTATACAACAGACAATTCGAGGTAGGAACTATTATAAAATTGTATTCTTATGATCTTCCATCAGGAAGTCGATCTGTTATTTCTCGAGACCTTAATCAGAGTATAAATGAATATTTGTTTGAACCCGCTCTTCCAATCTTAACTGTAGATAAGAAAGAAAGATACCCTGATGATAGAAATCTAGAACGACCATTGTACGGACTTAAAAGAAGATTAGAGCAAGATGATAATAAATATATAGAAGCTTTTTTTTCAGAAACCTATTCAGATGATCTTTTTGGTGAAAATGGATCTGCTAAAGTAACATGTTATGTTTTTAATAATAAGGTTGATGGTAAATCTGCCAAAGAAACCAAAGACACCATAAGAAATGAATTTTTCAAGAGTAATATGTCAGTTCTTTTTTCAGTAAATGGACAGGTTCATGGACATTATACTTATGAATTCATTGTTCGTTCATTACAAATGAATATGCTTAAGCATCATTTATTAGTTCATGTTGACTGTGATAACATGGATATTGATTTTAGGAATAAGTTATTTATGGCATCCAGAGATAGATTAAAGGATGGCGATGAAACAAGATCTTTACGGCAATTTTTAGCAAAGAAATTGAAGGCTAACGAAAAACTATCTGAAATCAATAAAAAAAGAAGACAACAAATATCTTTCGATGAAGGTGATACTAATCAACTTCTCCAATCTATAAGTAAAAAATTGCCCTTTAATTCTGAGTTAATGCAACTCTTGAATAAAACATTTAAGCTAGAACATATTAAGGATGAACAAGATAAGAAAGGGAATGAAAAGAATAGTAAAAGGAAAGAGAAAGAGCCATTTAATCCAAAAAGGTTTCCTACTAGATTTAAACTTAAATTACCAGAAAAAAACGGGCAAAAAGCTGTAAATATACCTAGAGGGAGTGAGAAAAAACTTTTGTTTGATACTGATGTTGAGAACAATTATTTTGATCGTGTGGCAGAGCCAGGTAAACTTAAAATAGCTCTTGTAAGCTATAATAAAAATAATAGTGGTGGTGGCAATCAAGTTAGTCCAACCAATATTGAAGATGTTTTTAATATTGCAACATCTAGTCCTAATGATGGAACTATCCGCATTAGTCTAAATCCGAAGGCTCAAGTAAATATTGGAGATGATATTGAAATAAAAGTGACCTTAACTGGACCAGGTGAAGATTTAGATGAAATTTTCTGGGCTAAAATCACTGAGCAGGATAACCCCAAAAAAACTAAACCAAAGAAAGAAAAAGAACCCGAATTAGCGGGGATACCTCCAATGGTTTTGGTATATGAGGATAAAGAAGGATTTATGACTTGGCAGAATGCTGAGGATGCAATAAGTGATGATTTTAACCATGATACAGTAATGTATCCAGTGGCGGAAGGTGAAAGTGCTTTGGATAAGATTTTAGTAAATATGGATAGCCGTGTACTTAAGAATTTTAAATCTACTTATAAAAACCCAAATTCAGAGCAATTAGCATTGGCTGAAAATAAGTATAAAACGTCTGTTTATTTCCATACGCTATTTTTATATTCAATCACTAAAAATCGTGGTTTTCAAATTAGTAGAGCAGCTGAAGATGGAAATTCCCAAGAGATTGTGGACGTAGGTGAATATCTAAAAGATATATTTGATCATTATTATTCAGCCTTCATCTTAAATTTTGGCGGTATGGAAGAAATGATGATTGGGGTTGGGGACTAATTTTATGAATAATTAATTTTATTATGCAAAGAGATGCTTTTGATTTAGGTAAAGAACTTAGAAATCATACAGTTGGATTTAAGTTATATCCTCCATTATGGAATGAATTTGATATTCCAATAGAAATAATGAACCAGTTAAACTGGAAAGAGCATAAATTTCTAAATGCACTTGGAAATGACTTTTCGAGTGAAGTTAAAAATCTGCCTAATAACAAAGGGGGGATTTACTTATTTATCATTAAATCAAATGTTCTTCCAGAAATTAGTGAGTATTTAGCATATATAGGAAGAGTACAGCTTACAGATTCACATAATTTTAGGGTCAGATGTAAAAAATATTTTAGGGAATATTTGAATGATACTGAAAGACCAAAAATCACTACAATGCTAGAATTTTTTAAACACAACTTATATTTACGTTATGCGGAAATTGAGGATAATGAACTTATAGTAGAGTTAGAATCAAAGTTAATTAATAGTTTAATACCACCATTTAATGATTTGATTCCAGAAAAAAGAATCAGAGATGCTGTAAAAGCTTTTTAAACAAATATCAGTTATGAAAATACCAGCAATAAGAGCAAAAATAGGCGATTGGACTTACTACATAGGAACAATGACATTTAAACAGATTTCTGAAAAGGTTGAGAAAATTAATGATCAACTTCATAAATCGGAAGGTTTGAGAGATTTAATTCAAAGAAGTTTAACCAAGAACCATTTAAGTATTAGTGAGTACATATTAAATCAATCAGAAAGATTTTTTAATTCCATAGTTTTGGCTGTTTATAATGACTCTCCTAATTGGGTTGAGGTAGAATTAAATTTCAAGGGTGAAGAATTCTTCAATATGGGTTTTTTAGAATTCAGTGGTGAAGAGAAGATTTTCCCTGTTGATGGTCAGCATAGAGTTGAAGGTATTAAGGAAGCAATTAAACAAAAGGAATCATTAGGTAAAGAGTCAATTGGTGTGATTTTAATAGGCCATAGTAAGGATTCAGTAGGGATGCAAAAGTCTAGACGCTTATTTACTACTCTAAATAGATATGCTAAACCAGTTACTATGGATGATATCATAGCCTTAGATGAAGATGATAGTGTTGCTATCGTTACAAGAATATTATTAGAAGAGCATAAATTATTTACAAAAAGCAGGGTTACCAAATCAAAAAACAAAGCAATAAACGATACTGATAAGACATCGATTACTTCAATTATTACTTTATACCAATGCAATTATGAACTTTTGAAATTATTCAGAAAGTTAAGAAAGGAAAATGAACCAGATGAGAAAAGGGACAAGAAAAAAATTAAAGAGTATTTGAAATTTAGACCTAGTCAAAAAGAAATAGATTTATTTGAGGGCTTTTGTAGAAAATACTGGGATAATTTTTCTAAAGAGCTAAATTCTATAGAGGAGTATATTGGATTAGAAGTTAGTGAAAAGCCTGCACTGAAATTTAGAAATAAAGAGAATGGTGGCAACTTACTTTTTAGGCCTGTAGGCTTGCTTCCTTTCGTCCAAGCTTCTATTGAAATTCAAAAAAGAACGAAAGAAAATTTTGGGATAATATTTAAGAGATTCGAGAAAATTGACTTTAGTATTAATGAAAAACCATGGAAAAATGTATTGTGGAATCCAAATGAAAAAACTATGATTATGGGGACATCTGGTATTGTAAAACTCCTTTTAATTTATCTTTATGATGAAGATATTATAAGACCATCTGAGCTAAAATCACTAAAATTTAAATATGCAGATAAAACAAACATTGAGGGAGAAGATATAAATGACATATTAAATGAATTACCTCGATATTAAAGATTTAATTGCCAAAAATAGTTGGTAAAAGGCTTTAAAATATCTTGTAATCCTCTGATATATAGGTAAATAAATATATTTTTTCTAAAGCTCATTGAAATGTGTTTCAATGAGCTTTTTTTTGTACATGAAAAGTACA
>NZ_DASSWQ010000015.1:0-11926 GCF_035704835.1 Marivirga sp.
TCAAGGAAGTGACAGCCTATATCGACTATTACAACAATTATCGAATAAAAAGTAAACTAAAAGGAATGAGTCCTGTGAAATACAGAACTCATTCACAAATAAATTAATTTTTAATCCGTCCAACTTTTTGGGGTCAGATCAATAGCTTCGGTTTTTCTTTCTATTTTAAGTGGAATTAAGCCTACGTAATTTACAAATGAAAGAAAAAGCATTAGCCATTTTAAAATTAATACCAAAATCAATAAAGGATTTAAAAGATAAAAACCCTTTACAATTAGCCTCTTCAACCGCTTTCTTTAGTTTATTTGCAATCCCGCCATTATTGGTTATTCTTATCAATAGCCTGAGTTTATTTATTAAGCCTGAATTTTTAAACGATGAAATATTTAGTCAAATCAGTAATATTTTAGGCAATTCAGGAACAGAAGAAATAAAACAAATATTTAGAAATTTTCAAGAACTGCCTGATGATATAATAACCTCCGTTTTAGTATTTGTATTTCTGCTATTTATCGGAACAAATTTATTCTTTTTAGTACAGTTAAATATCAATCAGGTTTGGGATATACCCTCAAAAAGTAATCAGAAATTTACTTCTCATCTACGTGGACGATTAACTGCAATCATCCTTGTTTTAATAGGGGGCGCCATAATTTTAGTAGCCATATTATCTGATATTGTTCTAGCATTTATTGGGGATCAAATCAATGAGATTTTACCTAATATTAAAAGCTCTGTTGTAAGAATCATTAGTTTAGTTTTCTCCTTATTAACTTTTACAGCTTGGTTTACTTTGCTTTTCAAAATACTTCCAAACGCTAAATTAGAATGGAGACCGGCAATAGTTGGTGGTATTATGTCTTCTGTATTATTTAAAATAGGTCAGGTCGTAATAGGGCAAATTCTTGTAAATAGTAACATAAAAGGAATATTTGGCGCATCGAGTAGCATTGTTTTAGTAATGCTATTTATATTCTATGTTTCATTTATTTTCTATTTTGTAGCTATGTTTATCAAAAACTATTCAGAATTAATTGACCAGCCTATTACCACTATAAGTAATAAGGCTCATGAAAACTTTAATAAAAAGGTGAATTAATTACTATTTCTTTTTACTCTCTTATTGTTGTTTTTCTGATGATGATAAAAACAAAAGTTAGTAATCCGTAAGCAACAAAAAAGGGAATAATATAATTTATTAAACCCATAGATAGCATTATGGCCATTAACATTAATTGAAAGCCTAAACCATAAATTGATATCATGGACATAAACCAATTTGGATATTGTCTTATTTTAAAAGCCTCTTTATCAAATTGATATATAATCCAATCAAATGGAAAATATAAAATCTGAAAAATTCTAAAAAGCACATTCACAGTAGATTGATTTTCTATTGGAAAGGCGTTAGGGGCTTTCATTTCAAATATCTTACTGGTTGTATCTCCACCAACAGAACGATGTCTTAGAATCACGTAATAGTAATTATACAAGGTGCCTTGCAGTTGAATACATAAGAAAGAAATGAATGCCAGCCAATAGGGACAGCTAGATTTATAACTGATTACCATAATAAATATGAAATTTAATATACTATCAAAAATGGAATCTAAATATCTACCTGAATAAGAAGGTCTTCCCTTTATCCTAGCTAATTCTCCGTCCATTGCGTCTACAATTGATTTTAAAATTAACCCTACTCCAGCAATTAAATATGATTCTATGGCTATAGCATATGCAGAAAACAGTCCTATGATACCAAATCCTATCGTAACATGAATAGGAGTGAGTGAAGTGTCTTTAATTAAATTTGAAAATAAGATTGCTGGTGCTCTTCCGTAATCTGAGAAGTCAAAGAATTTCTGTTCCTTATCTATTTTTGGCATTTATGAATGAAATCGTGCAATTCAAATCAATAAGAATGGCAGGTTAATAAATTGTTTATTTAGTGTTATTAAATAATTACCTAAAGATAACTACACGATTTAAATATTTGTTTAAATAAATTAATCCTCTTTAAAAGTTAATCTAATATTAGAATAATTTTATTGAAATAGATTTCAATCAATCTAAACAATATTGCTTCTAAAATATTACAATATTTAATTGGTGAATTTAATTTACGTCTTTACATTAATGTGTGCATTTATTTAAACTAAGAACTTACTGGCAGAAAAGTGATTTTTTCGGGAAAGCCTCCCTGATATTTCGTTATGCAGCTTACAGCTTTAATGCACTATATCTCTGGATGTTTCTTGATTTTAAGAATATTCCAATTGATGGTTGGCATTATCTGACTTTTAGTATTGCTGTCTTTTTACCCTATATAATATTCGTTTATTATGTAAATTCTGATAATAATAAAGGAATAGGTATTAGACAAAACATGTTTGATTTTTTTGTAGTGGGCTGGTTTGTTGGGCTTATACATTTATTATATATTCCTAGTTTCATCTTTATTCTAGGTTTGGTGAGTAATTATGTTGCTTCAAGAGGTTTTCACAAACTTTATCGCTTACTGCTAATTCCAATCGGATATCTGATAACCTTGCCTATTTATGGATTTCAGATTGAAGGTAATTTACCCGATGTATTATTACACTTAGCTTTAGCCTATGCATTGATCCATTTTACTTCCATAGCCTATATAAGCTATAAATTTTCTCAAAATGTTCAACTGACAAATCGTAAGGTGACGCTGCAGCAAAAAGAAATTTTAACGCAATCGGAAGAATTACAAGCGCTCAATGATTCACTTCAAGCTTTAAATAATCATTTGGAAGATAAAGTCCGAGAGCGAACAGAGGAATTAGAGTTGAAAAATGAAAAGCTTGCAGAATATACTTTTATTAATGGTCATCAATTAAGAGCCCCAGTGGCTACAATGCTTGGCTTGTGTAATTTATTGAATTACACGAATGAACTGATGGAAAAGGAAGAAATAATTGAAAAGCTTAAAGACGAAGTAACCATTTTGGATATAACGATAAAAGAAATAAGATTTAAACTAGAATCTGACCAAGTTATCATTGATAAAATGAAAAAGGTAGAAACTGAACACTCACAGTATTACAAACTAACTGAAAAGCTTCAGAACAATTAGAATATCCAGTTTCTATCCTTGTTAAATACTCATTTCTACTATTTCCTTAGCCAAATCTGGTCCAACTTTCTGTCTTTCACCTAAACCCATCCATTTGCGTTCAGTAAATCGTTCATGGACTATCTGAGCCGTTTTATCATAATCCTTGGTGTAATCTGATAGCTTGGTATCTATCCCTAAAGATTGAAAGAACGATATGGTTTTTTCAATTGCTTTCTCGGCAATTTCAATATCTGATTCACCTTGAATATTCCAAACTCTTTTGCCGTATTGAGCTAATTTATCTTTCTTATCGTCAAAGAGTTTTTTGTATAAATTTGGTGCAATGATAGCTAAGGTACGAGCATGGTCGATTCCATGTAAAGCCGTTAATTCATGCGCAATCATATGGGTTGCCCAATCAGTTGGGACGCCTAATCGTAATATCCCGTTTAAGGCCATGGTTGCCGACCACATAAAATTGGAAGCAGCTTTGTAATCAGAAGGGTCTTCCATTACTTTTGGTCCAATTTCAATCAAAGTCTGTAAAATTCCTTCCGCTATTCTGTCTTGTAAAAGAGCATCATGCTGATAGGTCAAATATTGCTCAAGAGTATGCGTATAAGCATCTACAATGCCATTAGCAATTTGTCTTTTTGGCAACGATTGAATTACTGTAGGGTCGCAAATTGAAAATACAGGAAAATATTGCGGCCCACCGAAAGTTCTTTTTTCTTGTGTAGCTGCTTTGGTTACCACTGCACCTGAATTCATTTCTGAACCAGTGGCAGGCAAAGTCAAAACAGAACCAAATGGTAACACTTTTTCCTGTTTTCTAGATAAGCCTTTTGCTACTAAATCCCATTCGTCACCATCATAAAAAGTAGCTGCAGATAAGAATTTACAACCATCTATCACTGAACCACCACCAACAGCCAAAATGAAATCAACTTTTTCACTTCTGATGATTTCCACAGCTTTCATTAAGGTTTCAAAATGAGGATTCGGTTCTATACCAGAAAATTCAGTGACTTTAAAGTCTTTAGTGGCTTCAATCACCTGGTCATAAATACTATTCTTTTTAATACTTCCACCACCATAAGCCAGTAGAATATGACTTCCAGTTGGAATATTATCAGTCAATTTTTTTATTTCCCCTTCTCCAAATATGATTTTGGTTGGATTTTTAAATTCAAATGATTTCATAATTATGATTTGTTTTCAAACCATAACGCCTCAACGGAATGAGAGTTTATATATTCTTTGATAATTATTGATTTAACGTATATTCTTTCTTGTGATGAAGTAGACGGCCTTTTCAATTTTTTAAAGTGACATTTTAACAAGATAAATGCGAATATTTCTTTGATTTAGGTATTTATAAGTTGCCTTGTTACACAATGAATAGTAAATCTATTTTATTGATTTTGATAAACTAAAATTGAAAACATTTAACACCATAAATTATATACTTTAGTTCAATATTTAGAGGAATTGAAGATAAATTGATTTAAATTTCCAAAAACTATACATCAAGTAATGTGGAATATTAAATATATACTGATAAGTATTTTAGCTGTCGTCTTCAGTTTTGTTGTACATGAATTTTCGCATTGGCTATACGGAGAATTCTTAGGATATGATATGATAATGACACTTAATACGGTCTATCCAGCTTCAGGGAAATATAATGCGCAGTCGGATTATATGTTGATTTCTGCAGTGGGCCCCATCATCACTTTAATTCAAACGGTCGTTTTCTTTTTTCTATTGACCAGAAGTAAAAACTTATATTTCTTTCCCTTCTTATTCAATTCCTTTTATTTGCAATTAATGTCTGGAGTGATGAATTTTTCTAGACCGAATGACTTGGGTAGAATAAGTTCTTATCTTGAATTAGGCTTATTCACTATCCCTATACTTGCGATGTTGTTGCATTCAATTCTTTTTTTTAGAGCGATTAAATTGAATGAAATTAAAAAGAAGAGCGTATGGATTACAGTTTTTTATGCTATTCTGTTCTCATCCATTTGGATATTAACGAATCAATTTTTTAAAGTGATTTTAATTTGAGGTTTATCCAACTTTGATTTTAAACCATTTAATCCAAACTAAACCAAATCTCATCACCAGGTTTTAATTGTGCCAGCTGGTCTAAATCTTCATTGATAATATTGGCAATTCTTGGGTAACCACCTGTTGTTTGGGCATCATTCAATAGAATAATAGGTTGGCCACTTCCTGTAATTTGAATGGTTCCTGGGATGATTCCTGAGGAAATCATTTCCGTTCTTTCCTCTGAATCAGTTAAAATAGTTTTCAATCTGTAGCCCATCCGGTTGGCATCATTTGAAATATCATGTCCGTGACCAAAAAATTTGGCAATGGATTCGCGCGAAATACTTTCGAACTCAGGCCCAGGCTTCACTCTTAATCTTACTCTGTGGGACAAAATTGGAGTATGCTTGTTTTTATCCCAACTTCCGGTTTTATTTAAAAATGCAGAAATGATGTGTAATTTGCTTCCTTTACGAATAATGCTGTCTGGCGTGGCTTCTGGTGCTTGTAAAAGTGGGCTTACACTTCCTTTCCATTTTTTGGCTTTCCATTCTCCTGCAACCGCTAAGTAGGATCTGCAACCTGATTTTAGCTTGCCGAACTTAATAATTGAACCACTTTTAATGTAAATAGCTGTATTGTTTTCAATCAATTTATCATCACAGTAAAGCTCAAATGGCGCTCCAGTTAATGCAATTAATGCATCCGAATCGAATAAAATCTCTGGTCCTGTCATTGTAATTTCCAACACAGGTACATTTTTCTTATTACCTACTAAATGATTTGCCATGGCAGCAGATGTGCCGTCCAATGCCCCTCCAACAGGTACACCCAAATTCTGCGAACCAGCTCTACCATTATCTTGCAGAGTAGTCTGAAGACCGGGTTTTAAAAATGTTAAGGTCAATTCATTTGCCATTTTTCTGAAGGGTTTTAAAAGTTTCGGCACTAATGGATTTAAATTTCACTTTATCTCCCATTTTTATGAGGAAAGCATCGTCACTCAGCGGGTTAAATATTTTAAGAGGTGTTTGTCCAATTAATTGCCAACCACCTGGAGCATCCGTAGGGTAAATTCCTGTTTGCTTTCCTGCTATGGCTACACTTCCAGCTGCAACTTGCTTTCGGGGCGTGGCTTTTCTTTTGCACTCTAATTCCTCTGGTAGTTGTCCTAAATACGGGAAACCAGGAAGAAATCCCATCATATAAACGTCATAAGTGCCCGAAGTATGCATGGAAATGATTTTTTCAGGGCTTAATTTGATTTCCTTAGAGAGAGATTCCATATCTGGGGCATATTCCGAATCATAACATACCGGGATTTCGATAACTTTAGCATCTGATTTCGTTTTATCAGTTGTTATTTTCAGCTTTTCAATTTTGGATTTCAAGTTTTCGAAATCCGTGATGACTTTATCAAATACTACTGTAATCGAGCAATAGGCAGGGATTTGATATATAACTTCACCGAATCCACTAATTTTATCATAATAAGCTTTGACTATTTCATGAATTTCAGCGTCTATTTTCTGTTCAAAATTGATCAGCAAAGCATTATTTCCATACAGTTTTATACCAATCATAATTGGATGCATTTAACAATGATGGGCAGGTCTACATTATGAATAGCTTTTAAAATTTCTTCCGCCAGCGGATTGTCTCCGTGAATGCATAAACTATCCACTTTCATTGGGATTTTTCTTCCGCTTGCCGTTTCCACTTCTCCATTTTTGGCTATGGAGATGAATTGATTCAAACTTTCATCCACCGACTCCAGTACGGATCCTTTTTCTTTTCGGGACATTAAACTGCCATCTTCCATATAACGCCTGTCCAAAAACCCTTCCTTTATAAACTGGAAACCATATTCTTTTGCGATTTCTCCGAAAGGACTTCCCGCTAAACCTAGTATGGCTAAATTGGGATTGATTTCTTTAACTGCGGATAGAAATATTTTAGCTTCCTTTTCATCATGGGCAATGGAATTATACAAAGCACCATGAGCCTTGATGTATTTCAGTTCTCCGCCCAAGCTTTTAACCATTCCTTGTAATGCTGAGATTTGATATTTAATAGAGGCTTTTAATTCTTCTGAGGAGAGTTCAATTTTACGTCTGCCGAAACCAGCTAAATCAGGATAGGAGGGGTGGGCTCCAATTTGAACATTGTATTGAAGCGCTTTCTTAATGGTATTTTCAATATGTAATGGGTCACCGCCATGAAATCCACAGGCAATATTGCATGAGCTGATATGAGGAAAAACGGCATCATCATTACCCATTATGAATTGACCAAAACTTTCCCCTAAATCGCAATTAATATCTATTGAACTCATCTTTTAGATTAAATAATTCCTATGGCAGTAAAAATGCTTTTGAAGCCTAATAGTAAAGTTACAATAATAACCAAAACGCCAATTATATTAATGAGTTTTGAATTCACGTGATTTCCCATCAGGGCTTTGTCGTTGACAATCCACAAAAGATAAATAGCTAAAATGGGTAATAACAATCCATTGGCGACCTGTGCAAAAAGAATAAGGGCAATGGGACGAAAACCTAAGGATGCGATAATAATTCCTGTAAAGAGTACAAAAGCCCAGACCATTTTGAATTTCTTATTATTCAAGCCGCCTTTCCAGTCCAATATTTCTGATGTAGCAAATGCAGCAGCTAATGGTGCAGTTATACTTGAAGAAAATCCGGCTGCCAGAAAGCCGAATGCTATAAAATGAGTAGACCAATTGCCTAATATGGGTTGTAGTTGTTCACCCAACACTCCAATCCCATCAATTTCTTGTGGGTTTGCTTCAAAAGCAACTGCAGCGGTCACCATTATGGCCATGGTAATCAGGCCTCCTAAACTTACAGAAAGAATGGTATCTAACCTTGAGATCTGTAATGAGTCACCAGTTTTCCATTTTGTTTTACTGGCCGATGCATGAAGGAATAAATTGTAAGGAACTACCGTTGTACCAATTAACCCAACTACCATTAAACCAGCTTTTTCTGGTATAACGGGAATGAAAAGAGCTTTTAAGATTTCAGTTATTGAAGGTTGTAAAAGTATGGCTGCAAAAATAAAAACAAAGCCCATTGTACTTACCAAGATCACGAGAAAGCGCTCTATGTATTTGTATTTGCCGAGAAAAAGAAGAATAAAAGTGACAATACCTATGAGGATGAGCAATAAATTGATGCCGAACACTTTGGGTAAATCTTCAAAACCCAAGACGGCACCAGCCAAATTTCCTGATTCGTAAGCGGCATTACCGATTACAATTGCACTAATAACAAGCCCAAAGCTAACGTATCTTATAACTTTATTGTTAGATTTTTTACGAATGGCTTCACCTAAGCCCATTTTTGCTTGTGTACCCAATCGGGCAGTCATTTCTTGTAGAATAATAGTTGCTAAAATGGAAAAGAGCATAGCCCACAGCAGGGTATATCCGTAACCTGCTCCTGCCATGCTAGCTGTGGTAACAGTTCCAGGTCCAATAAAAGCTGCAGCCACTATCATTCCAGGACCCAATTGCTTTAATTTTTCAAGCATTCACTTTTTTGTGAAAAGTTAAGAAAAATATTGGGAGTGTGAATATAGAAGTTAGGAGAAGCTTATTTTTTCTTCTTTTTCCCTGGTTTAATGTCATTTTTCAAATCTTAGAAATCTGAAATTTCCTTTCCATTATCAAATTTGGCATCAAATTCCGATACTTTTATAACTTTCTTTTTCAACTTTAAATATTATTTAGCAATCACAGAGATAATTTTCACTATTCAACCGAAAGCAAAAAAAATAGCCCCTTTTATGGGGCAAAGAGGCTATTGGAATATTTAGGAGGCTTTTAAGCCGTCTCTCTATCATCATTATCAAAAATACTGCTGTCATCAGCAAATTTATCAATAAGGTCTAAATCCAATCTATCCGTTAAGGTTTTTGAATAATGCAATTTCTTTAATCTAAACCCTTTATCCACCAAAAATTCAGCTGGAATGGTATTGATGGACTCTCCATCTTTCATCATATGCATAGGTACCCCCTTCATTTTGGCTTTTATAGCTGTTTGTATAAAACTCGTAATGTGGCTTTTAGTAGAAATCCCAGAATTTTCTTCTAGCCCATATTTCCCATAGATAACTTTTTGAGGATCCGAAATCAAAGGAATAGGGGAAACCTCCTGGTGAAATGTACTTCTTAATAAAACACTTTCTTTTGATTCGAAAAAGAAAATCATTTCTAAACCTTTAGCTTTTAATTTTTCATGCACTTTAGTTAAAGCATGTACTCTTAAATTACAAAAAGGACAACCCGCATGTCGGAAAAACCCAATAAAAATTTTCTTGTCTTTATATTCTTCCAGATTTATCTGACGACCATAAATATCTTTTAAATTAAATAGTGGCGCTAATGCGGTATTACGTAAACTCATGTATTTTTAATTTATTTTGTTTAAGCAATTTACGTTAAACAGTGATCATATGGTTCTACTTTTTGGAAATAATTTGCATGGTCTTTTAACTTCACTATTCTAATATAATTCAAATTTGGCAATCATAATTTGTTTAAATATTTTGTAAGATCACCACATTACATGATTATATAATGAAACAAAAGAACTATTCAATGCCTTTAGAATGTAATTTCATTAATATACGAAACTTTATATTTCTTTAATAGTACCTAATTATGAACCTTTTAACAAAAACTAGAACCCATGAAAAATTTAATAGGATTAATTATAGCAATATTAGTTGTAACCAACCTTAACGCACAATCTATTTACTCTGAGCTACGTGATGGACTTGTTGACAAAAATTATGAGTCTTTCAGTCTGTTAGATCCTACGAAAGAAGTAAAACCAAATTCAGCAGAAGCATTGATTATTAGTGAAGATTACATGGCGCAAGTAACAACATATACAGTTCCAGATTTTCCTTCCGTGGAAGTTAAAAAACAGGTGGAAAATGCTATTAAACATGAATTAATAACACAGGACTACAAACATCAGGAATCAAATGGCGAAATGTTGGTTTCTTATTTAATCTTTAATAGAGAAGGAACACTTCAAGGTGATTTTTCTGAAGATGAAGCATATGGATTAGACAAAGAAGAATATGAAGTTAAAAAAGGTACTTTATTAATTTCAATAATCGATAAAGAAAGTGGTGCAACAGTATGTGGCTGTTGCACAACTACCTTTTATAAAAGTTAAAATTACGACTCATTTCTGGATAATTTCTGTTTTGAAGTCCTGTTATAGATAGAGACTTCCGATACACTGAAAAAACAGATAAGAATTGACTTATTTTATTGTTAAATCGGTCAATTAAAGTCTTTCTTGACCAACTTGAAGCTAGTGGTGCCTTGAACTTGATGAGCTTTTTAAGATTATAGGCAATCGCTGACATAAGCAGGCATTTAGTGGCGTTAGATAACCCCCTGGTATTCAGTCTTTTCATGTTCAAGTAATTGACAAGTGTGCCTATAACAGGTTCAACTGTGCTATGCCGTAGATTCTTCATTCTTTGGCCTTTTCTACTCTTAACCCGTTGTTCCATTTGCATGAACAGTGGCCTTGACAGGGTTTCAGTAATCATTTTATTTCTTGATTTCCCGATACAGGACAATCTTATTGGGCATTCTTTGCAGTCGGATGATCTACTCAAGTATTGCTTACTTAATGAATGATTCTTCTTTAAGCCTTTGTATTTGAGATACTTACCTTGAGAGCAGACATAGTGATCATGTTCTGGGTCGTAACTAAAACCTTCCCTTTCAGGCTTGAAACCTCCAAAATTGGGGATGTAGCCTCTCAATTCCATTTTTTCCAATGTTTCAAGAGATTCGGTACTACTATAGTTTGTATCTGCTAAAACTTCTTCCATTATTAAACCTTCCCTGCCAAGGTTGTCGACAGTCTGGTTAAGAACCTCCCCTAAACATTGACTGTCCCTCTTATCGGCATGGAATGCCTGCGCGTGTGTGATGACATGGCTTCCAGTATCGACACTGACCTGCCCTAAATAGTTTAACAGAGTCGGCTTGCCCGGTTTTGTTGCTATACGTGAATCGGGATCGGAGGGGCTGTAATGGGTTTTATTGTTGCGCTTTTGACCTTTACCAAAACGTTCATCTTTTGATTTTACAACAGGTAATGTTCTTGTTTTTTCTTTATCCTCCTCTTCATTTTCCTTTAGCTCAGCACTATAGGTAGCCGCATCTGAAAGGATATCTTTTTCAAGAAGGCTTTCCATTGAGGCATTTGCCTTGATAAACATACTGTCTACCGCTTGTCGCCTTCCTGAAAGCATTCCTTTATTGATGCACTGCTTTAATACCTCTTGAAACAAACTCAAAAACACATCTTCACCATATAATTTTCTGGTTCTGCTCAAGGTACTATGCCATGGAAGGGGTTCATCTATATCATAACCTATAAAAAATAGCAGATCCATTCTCATGGAGGCTGACTGAATAATTTTTCGGTCAGAAGTAATGTTTTCCAGATACCCAACTAGCATCAATTTAAAGAAAACAACCGGATCAACACTTGCCTGTCCTTCCTTTCCATAATAAGGTGCTGTTGCCCGATATAAAAAACGGAAATCAATGAGTTTTAGAACCTGACGGTATATATTTTCTTCTGGAACCCGGTCAGATAATTGAAACGATGTGAACAGTTTCTCTTGATAATTCTTTCTTCCTTGCATGGCAAAATATAGCAAATAAAATAGACTTATACAACTGATAGTCAGATGTTTATATAGTATATATATATATATA
>NZ_DASSWQ010000017.1:0-24260 GCF_035704835.1 Marivirga sp.
GTAAAAAATGGACTCAGCCTATTAGAAACTGGGGAGTAATACTTAACAGTTTTCTTATTATATTTGAAGATAGGGTCAGATTAAATGAATCTTAACCCTATCTTCAAAATTTTTAGTTACACACTTTTTGGGATAGTGTCAGATTAAGTTAAAACCTAGCCGCCATCAATAAGCTTAATTCTTTGTATTTTAAATCGAATTTTTTGGCAATATGCATATTAGTTAAGCTTCCTTTGTATGTATAAACACCTTTCATAAACCATGAGTGGGTAAATATCATCTCCTCAATTCCCCCTACATCACCCGCTTGAAGTAACATTGGAGTTAAAATATTGCTTATGGCATTACTTGCAGTTCTTGAAACTCTTGACGCAATGTTGGGAACACAATAATGAATCACATCATATTTCTTAAAGGTTGGATTATCATGAGAAGTAACCTCTGAAGTTTCAACACAGCCGCCTTGAT
Organism: Marivirga sp.; assembly: GCF_035704835.1. GTDB lineage: Bacteria > Bacteroidota > Bacteroidia > Cytophagales > Cyclobacteriaceae > Marivirga. The sequence continues at coordinate 469 of NZ_DASSWQ010000017.1, forward strand.
CAATGCTGACATCAATAATCACAGCATTTTTGCGCATATTCATTACCATTTCTTCATTGACTATGCATCCACTTCTACCCTTCTCGGCTCTAATAGCACAAATTAAAACATCCGCTTCAGTCAAAGAATCGCTCAACATAACAGTATCCATTGAACTAGTATGAATCGGTTGACCTAAAGCATGCTTAATTCTTCTTAGCTTATATAAATGATTGTCATAAATTTCAATATTTGCGCCTAATCCTAAAGCTGCACGAGCGGCATATTCACCTACTGTTCCTGCTCCTAAAATCACGACTTTAGTGGGTCTAACGCCAGTTATACCACCTAAAATAATACCTTTACCATCATTCAAATTACTCAATAATTCAGTGGCAATTTGAATAGCAGAAATACCCGCAATCTCGCTCATTGCCCTAACCATTGGCATTCCTCCAACTTTATCTTCAATCAATTCAATCCCAATAGCAATTATTCTTTTTTCATTGAGTAACTGAAAATATTCTTTATTCAATTGCCCAACTTGAAGTGCAGAAATCAAAAAGCTACCCTGCTTAAACATTTCAATTTCCTCCTTTACCGGTGGTTCTATTTTTACTACTACTTGTGCTTCAAAAGCTTCTTTCGAAGAATATACTATTTTAGCACCCGCATCGCTATATTCATTATCAGTAAAGTTACTGCTCAATCCCATTCCACTTTCTACAATCACTTCGTGCCCATTATTCGTTAACAAAGCTACAGCGCCAGGTGTAAGTGGAACTCTTTTTTCTTGTAAAGAAATTTCATTTGGAATTCCTATCTGCATCGCATTTTTACCACGATGCACTGCCAATAATTCTTCTTGAGGATAAAGGGCACTTTTCCTTGCCAAAACGTCAAAGCCTTTTCTTGAAACTTCCTTAGCCATGTTTACTTATTTTAAAATTCCTTTTATTCTGACTGGTGGAAAGGTTAATCTCAATCAATAAGAATTGATCTGTTATGAATGATGGAATCATTTCAGGCCATTCTATCAAACAAAGCTTGTTTGAATAGAAATAGTCTTCAACTCCAATTTCAAAGGCTTCTTGTTCATTTTTAATTCTGTAAAAATCAAAATGGTAAATTTCTCCTACTTTTGATGACATATAAACATTTACTAACCCAAAAGTAGGGCTACTTACATGATCTTCCACTTTCAAAAAATCACAAAGATGACTTATAAATGTAGTTTTGCCACCTCCCATTTCTGCTTTAAATAGCCAAATTCTATATTTTTTTCCAAAATCATAAATTTCAGCCACAACTTGAGGCAAATCTTCTAATGCCACATCCGAAAATGATATGTTTTCAGAGATTTCACTTTCCATCCTTCGAAGTTAATGAAATAATGGGAATAATCATTTCTTCCATTGAAACTCCACCATGTTGAAAGGTGTCTTTAAAATAATTTACATAGTAGTTATAGTTGTTCGGATAGGCAAAGAAGCTTTCCCCCTTCGTGAAAACGTAAGATGTACTCACATTTAACTTCGGAAGGTGAAAACGCTCAGGCTTAGGAGCTTCCAACACATCGTTACTATTTTTATAACCTAAATTCTTACCTTGTTTATACCTTAGATTACTATTCACTTTTCTATCTCCCACAATTTTAAAAGGTTTTTTAACTCTAATGGTGCCATGGTCGGTTGTTATCACCACTTTTGCTTTTTTATGGGAAACTCTTTTTAATAAATCTAAAAGTGGAGAATGTAAAAACCAGCTCTTAGTGAGGGATCGATAGGCCGATTCATCCGCGGCCAATTCACGAATCATCTTCATGTCCGTTCTGGCATGAGATAACATGTCTACAAAATTATAGACTAATACATTTAGGTTGTGGTCCATCATAGAAGAAATCTGCTCTAAAACCTGTTTCCCTTGATTTACATTCACAATCTTATTGTAAGTGAATTTACCTGAAATATTTTTTCGTTTTAAATGCCGTTCAATGAATTGATCTTCGAAATTATTTTTTCCTTCATCATCATCCTCTGTTACCCATAAATCAGGATGCTTTTTAGCCATTTCATCGGGCAATAATCCTGAAAAAATACTATTTCTAGCATAAGCAGTTGTGGTGGGTAAAATTGAATAATAACTATCCTCCTCCTCTATATTAAAATATTTGAGAATTTCTGGCTCCAATAATTTCCATTGGTCAAATCTTAGATTATCAATCACAATGAAGAAAACGGGCTCTTTTCCCATTTTAGGAAAAACCTTTTCTTCCATCAATTTATGACTAAGTAAAGGAGATTCATCTTGATTTTCATTTAACCAATCCTCATAATTATCATCTATAAATTTTGCAAAATTATTATTAGCCTCCACATGTTGCATCGATAACACTTCTGCCATACTTTGGTCCTCAGTTTGATCGATTTCTAAATCCCAAAACACCAATTTCTTGTACATTTCTGCCCATTCCTGATGATCCATATTATCACCGAATGCCATGCTAATATTTCGAAAATCTTGCTGATAACTTTGGTTTGTTTTTTCTGTAACCAATCGTTGGTTATCTAGAATCTTTTTTACTGAAAGTAGTATCTGATTAGGATTGAGTGGTTTGATTAGATAATCGGCAATTTTAGAACCAATGGCTTCTTCCATTATATATTCTTCCTCACTTTTTGTAATCATAACAACAGGCAAATTGGGATTATTACCTTTAATTACGCTAAGTGTTTCTAAGCCTGTCATGCCAGGCATATTTTCATCTAAGAAAACAATATCAAATTTTTGCTCTTTACATAAATCTATCGCCTCTGAACCATTATTTACCGGAGTAATTTGATAACCTTTGTTTTCTAAGAAAATAATGTGCGGTTTTAACAGATCTATTTCGTCATCTGCCCATAAGATTTGATAGTTTTGCATAGTTATATTTGAGCCTTTAAAATTATTTGAGTTGAAGAAGTTAAAAAAGGTAAACGATCCTATTTACGGATTCATTACAATAAAAAGTGATTTACTTTTCAGTATTTTCAATCACCCCTATTTTCAACGCTTACGCAGAATTCGCCAGTTGGGTTTAAGCGAACTCGTATATCCTGGTGCCACCCATACTCGATTTCATCATGCCTTAGGTGCAACCCATTTAATGGGCTTGGTATTGGACCAATTAAAAGAGAAAGACATTCCTATAAATGAGTTAGAATATGAGTCAGCTCAAATTGCTATTCTGTTACACGATATTGGTCATGGTCCCTTTTCCCATGCATTGGAATACAGTCTGATTAAAGGCATCACACATGAAAACATTTCTTTACAATTCATGAAAATCCTCAATAAGGAATTTTCAGGGAAATTGGACACTGCCATTGCGATGTTCAAAAACACCTATAAAAGGAAATTCTTTCATCAATTGATTTCGAGCCAGCTCGATGTCGATAGGTTAGATTATTTAAACAGAGATTCATTTTACACTGGCGTATCAGAAGGAAATATTAGTGTTGATAGAATAATTAGCCATTTGAATGTTGTAGATGATGAGATAGTGGTTGAAGAAAAAGCCATTTACAGTATTGAAAATTTTCTGAATGCTAGAAGACTGATGTATTGGCAAGTTTACTTACATAAAACCGCTTTAAGTGCCGAAAGAATGCTAGTTCATTTGATCAGCCGGGCAAAAGAAGTGCACAGTTTAGACAATATCTCTCCTTCTTTAAGATATTTCCTAGAAAATGACTTCACTTTGGAAGAATTTCAAGAGAATCCAAACATCGTTCATCAATTTTCAAAACTAGATGATGCCGACATATGGCATGCTATCAAAACTTGGGAAACGAATTTTGACACCGTTTTAAAAAACTTAAGCCAAAGAATAATTCATAGAGATTTATTTAAAATAAAACTTGAAAACGAACCACTTAAAAAATCTGATATAAGTACTTTAAAAGGGAAAATTGCGCAAGAATTCAAAATTTTAAATAAAGAGGCTGCCTTTTTCATATCTCATGGAGAGGTAACCAATTCAGCTTATATTTTAGGAGGAAAGAGTATTAAAATAATTACCAAAAAAGGAAGGTTAATGGACATAGAAATGGCCGCTGATTTACCGAATATCAAAGCAATGAGTAAAATAGTTAAAAAATATTACCTATGCCTACCTAAAAACGTATCTTTGTAAATTATTACAACCATAATTAATCTATATGGAGTTCAGTGTAAATCAAATAGCCGCTATGATTGGGGGCAAAGTGGAAGGTGATGGAGAAAGAGTAGTTGATAATTTAGGCAAAATTGAAGAGGGAAAAGAAAAAACCATCAGTTTTTTGTCGAACGATAAGTATGAAAACTACATTTACCAATCTAATGCAGCTGCCATTATTGTTAAGCTCGATTTCAAACCCAAAAAGCCCATCAAACCTGCTTTATTAATAGTTGAGGATCCTTATTCTGCTTTTACCCGCTTACTAGAAGAATATAATAAAATTCTGACCTACTCTAAGTCAGGTGTAGAAGAACCTGCTTATATAGGTAAAAATAGCACCTTGGGTGATAATTATTATAGAGGTGCTTTTTCTTATATTGGAAATCATGTGAAAATCGGAAATAATGTGAAAATTTATCCTCAAGCACATATTGGAGATAATGTGGAAATTGGAGATAATACTATTATCTATCAAGGAGTAAAAATTTATGCGGATTGCAAAATTGGTAATAATTGCAACATTCAGGCTGGAGCGGTTATCGGAAGCGATGGCTTTGGATTTGCCCCCCAAGCAGATGGAACCTATAAAACAATCCCTCAGTTAGGAAATGTTATTTTGGAAGATAATGTCAGTATAGGGGCTAATACTACTATCGATTGCGCCACTTTAGGTTCTACAATTATTAGAAAAGGAGCTAAAATCGATAACTTGGTTCAAATAGCCCATAACGTAGAGATTGGTAAAAATACTGTAATTGCTTCACAAGCTGGCATATCAGGAAGCACAAAAGTGGGTAAAAACTGCGTAATAGCAGGACAGGTTGGAATAGTAGGCCATATTGAAATTGCTGATCGTACTACAGTGAGTGCAAAGGCCGGTGTGTCTAAATCAGTAAAACAAACCGATACAATTCTATCAGGAATGGTGGGTTTTGAGCATAAGCAATTCCTTAAAGCCTCCACTCTATTCAAAAGGTTACCGGAATTACACCAACAAGTTCAACATTTGGAAAAAATAGTTTTAAATTTGCCGTCCGATAAAAAGAACTAAATGTATAATAAACAGCATACCATTAAAAAACCCATTAGTGTTTCCGGAGTCGGATTACACACTGGCCATAAAGTAACCTTAACTTTTAAGCCTGACGCTATTGATAGTGGGATAAAATTTCAAAGAGTTGATTTAGAAGGAAAACCAATCATTGAGGCTGATGCCGACTTAGTAATTGATACCTCAAGAGGAACAACAATTGCAAAAGGTGAAGCTCGCGTTTCCACTGTTGAGCATGTTTTGTCAGCCTTGGTAGGTTTACAAATTGATAATATATTAATTGAAGTGGATGGTCCTGAAACGCCCATCATGGATGGAAGCGCTAAACTTTTCTATGAAGCATTAGAATCCGTTGGACTGGAAGAGCAAAATGCACTCAGAAACTTTTTCGAAATATCAGAAAGCCTTTTTCTAACAGATGACAAGAAAAATGTTGAAATGGCACTTTTACCTGTGGATGATTATCGGGTAACAGTTATGATTGACTATAATTCCAAAGTATTGGGAAGTCAGCATGCCTCTCTTAACAACATATCTGACTTTAAAAATGAAATTTCTACTTGTAGAACTTTTGTTTTTCTGCATGAACTTCAGCAACTCTACAATAATAATTTAATTAAAGGAGGCGATTTGAACAACGCCATTGTGGTAGTGGATAAATTAGTATCCGATGAGGAATTAAAAGAACTAGCGAAAATCTTCAACAAGCCACATATTGAAGTTAAAGAAGAAGGAATACTGGATAATATTGAATTACGATTCAAAAATGAGCCCGCAAGGCATAAATTATTAGATGTCGTAGGTGACCTTGCTTTAGTCGGAAGACCAATTAAAGGTCAAATTTTAGCTGCCAGACCAGGACATTCTACCAATGTGGCATTTGCTCAAAAAATTAAAAAATATATTAGAAAAGCTGAAAAAACAGCTCCAAAGTATGACCCGAATGTGGAGCCTATCATGGATATTGATGGGATTTCAAATATGCTCAGACATCGTTATCCTTTCCAACTAGTCGATAAAATCATTCATCAGGATCATAAAACTGTTATTGGCGTAAAGAATGTTACCATAAATGAGAATTTCTTTCAGGGTCATTTCCCAGAAAACCCTGTAATGCCTGGAGTATTACAAATTGAAGCAATGGCCCAAACTGGAGGGATATTAGTTTTGAGCAGCGTAGATGAACCTGCTAAATATTGGACTTATTTTTTGGGTATCGATAACTGCAGATTCAGAAAAATGGTAAGACCAGGAGATACTATTATCTTAAAATGTGAACTTCTAGCCCCCATTAAACGAGGAATAGCCAAAATGCATGGATATGCATATGTAGGAAATAGTGTGGTTAGTGAAGCTACTCTTACCGCGAGAATTGTAAAAAAAGATGAAGAATAATAGAAACTATATTGAAGAATTTCCTCATAAGCATATTATTTGCTGAAAAATATTGATAAATGAATAACAACTTAAACTTTATACATCCTGATGCCAAAATTGGAAAGGATGTGGTTATTGAACCTTTTACATTCATCGATAAAGATGTTGAAATTGGTGACGGTACTTGGATAGGTCCAAGTGTAACCATTAATTCTGGAGCTAGAATTGGTAAAAATTGCAAAATATATTCAGGAGCTACCATTTCAGCTGTTCCTCAAGATTTGAAATTCAGTGGAGAAGTTACTACTACAGAAATTGGTGACAATACTGTTATTAGAGAGTATGTAAATATAAGCCGGGGTACAAATGACCGTAAAGTCACAAAAATTGGCTCAAAAACTCTAATCATGGCCTATGTGCATATTGCACATGATTGTATAATTGGAGACAATTGTATTTTAGTTAACTCTGTTCAAGTTGGAGGTCATGTAACGATTGATGATTGGGCTATAATCGGAGGCGCTACAGCCATTCACCAGTTCGTTAAAATTGGTAGCCATGTGATGATATCGGGTGGATCATTAGTTAGAAAAGATGTGCCTCCTTATGTGAAAGCAGCTCGTGAACCACTTACATATTGCGGAATAAATTCTGTTGGCTTAAGAAGAAGAGGCTTTAGTAATGAAAGAATCAACGACATTCAAGAGATATATAGGAGCTTATATTTGAGTGGAAAGAATAATGCTGAAGCACTTGAAAATATTGAAACTCTTATTAGAAGCAGTGAAGAGCGAGATAATATAACCGCTTTTGTAAGAAAATCAGAAAGAGGAATTATGAAAGGCTACGGTAATTAAATTTAAGCCTACTTTATTGACCAAATATAAGTTCCTTATTAAGCATGTCTTATGCAATTAATTCTAGAAGGATTAACCAAAAAATATCCACGAAATAAGCTATTTACGGATTTGAATTTCACATTCGAGTCTGATAATGCTTATGCAATAACTGGAGAAAATGGAAGTGGAAAATCAACTTTAATAAGGATAATTGCTGGGGTAATAGCAGCAAGTGAAGGGAAGGTTAAATTTATTGACAACGGGGAGTTAATAGAAAAAGAAAATATTCACAAATACCTGGGAATTGCTGCGCCTTATCTTCAATTAATTGAAGAATTTACTTTAAGGGAACATTTAAATTTTCATTCTACGTTTAGAAAACCCAATTCTAATCAAAATATATTAGAGGAGGTTAAAAATGCTAATTTGCACGCAAGTTTGGATAAATCTATTTCCGAATTCTCATCTGGGATGCAGCAAAGATTGAAATTGATTTTATGTTGTAGCTATGAAGCAAAAGTCTTACTTTTAGATGAACCTACAGCTCATTTAGATACAAAGGGAATAAATTGGTATAAAGATTTGTTAAGAAGAAGTTTGGATAAAAAAATTATTCTGATTGCATCAAATGACCCAGCAGAATATAATGATTTTGCAAAAAAAATAATTAATATTGGAAAGTAATTCAAAGAACGTTTTAGAAAAAAATTAAATATTTTATTGAATTATGAACAATAATTCAGACTTTTATACATTAATACTTAAATAAATTCACCCATTATGAAAAGAAATTTTAAAAACTTAGGTTTACTTGCACTTGTTTTCACTGTTATTTTAGGAGCTTGTAAACCAGACCCAGCAGCAAGCCCTGAAGATGAAAAACTACAAGAGCTAACAGCAACTTGGAACATTGTTGATGTAAATGTTGAAGCTGATTTATCAGGAGGAGTTGTTGCAATCAACATTGACGGAAATAATTTAACATATTCTGTTACTAATCTAAATGTTTTCACTGATGCAAATCTAAATCATGATGGAATATTAGAAACTAGTGGTACTTTTGAATTAAGTAGTAATTTAGATGTTATAACGCTTAATAACGGTGGCACTTTTAGAATTATGGCATTAGACAAAGAAACTGGTGATTTAACTTTATCTTATGATGCTCCTTTTCCGAAAGCAAAGGATGATGCACAGCCAATTACACTTACTTTAGAAATACAAGAATAATATAAATCTTTTATTTACACGAAAGCCGTCCATATGACGGCTTTTTTTTTTACCCATTTCGTAAATTAATGGAATTATTAAAAGTATACGATCCACCAACAAAAGTAGAAAAAGGATACTTACCGAAAATGCTAAAGCTTTTGGCTAAAAAAGGTACAATTGCATGTACTCGAGAAAATAAGGAGGCACATTTCACCGCTTCTGCCTGGATTATAAACCCACATGACAAAGAAGTTTTACTCCTTCATCATAAAAAGCTAAAAAAATGGCTGCAGCCTGGTGGACATGCAGATGGAGAAATGAATTTAGAAATAGTAGCGAGAAAAGAAGCAAATGAAGAAACTGGTCTCGAAAATCTAACTAGAATAAATAATCAAATCTTCGACATAGATATTCACACTATTCCTGAACATAAAGGAATAGCAGAACATAAGCATTATGACGTAAGGTTTGCTTATTTTTGCACAAATAAGGATGAAACTCAAATAAATTTGGAAAGTAACGACTTTCAATGGATTAATTTAAATCAAATCGAATCCTTAACAGATGAACCTTCAATACTAAGAATGGTAGAGAAATCTAAAAATATTTTAAATGGATTATAATATTCTAATATACGGTGCCAACGGTTATACTGGAAAATTAATTACTAATGAAGCTCAATCTGCAGGAATAAAAGTAGAAATAGCAGGGCGGAATAAACAAGCAATTGAATCGCTAGGCCATAAAACAGGATTCCCCTACCATATTATTGATTTAACTGAATCAGTAAAATTAGAAAATCTATTAAAAAAGTTTGATACAGTAATTCATTGTGCTGGACCTTTTTCGGAGACTGCTATTCCTATGGTAGAAGCTTGTATTAAATCACAAACCAACTACTTGGATATTACTGGAGAAATTTGGGTTTTTGAGGATATCATAAAATATCATGAACTAGCAAAAGCAGCAGGAATTGTACTTTTACCTGGTGTTGGTTTTGATGTGGTGCCAACCGATTGCCTAGCAGGATACTTAAAAGAAAAACTTCCAGATGGGAAATCTCTTGAATTAGCTTTCGTGGGGTCTAAAACTGGTATGTCGCGTGGAACAGCCGTTACTATGGCAAAAAACATTTCAAAAGGTGGATTCATAAGAGAAAACGGAAAAATTCAAAATGTTCCTTTAGCTTTTGAAATTGAAGAATTAGAATTTTCACATAGGAAACAATGGTGCATGACAATTCCTTGGGGTGACTTAATGACGAGTTACCATCAAACGCAAATCCCTAATATTAAAGTATTTAGCGGTGCTAGTCTGAAAATGATTAAGAAAATCCGAAAATACCGAACTTTAAAATTTTTGTTAGGAATTGGCTGGATTCAAAAAATAATAAGAAAGAAAATTGAAAGCTCCGTGACAGGACCTGGTGAAGAAAATCTCAAATCTGGTAAAACTTATGTTTTAGGAAAAATATCCGATGATAAGGGAAATAGTTTTACAGCAGAATTAATCACGCCAGAAGCTTATTTCCTAACCGCTAAAACAGCAATAGCCTCTGCCCTCAAACTTAAAAATAGCGACTTAAGAGGTTATTTAACTCCTGCTCAAGCGTTTGGAAAAGATTTTATAATGGAATTTGATAAAGTTGAGAGAATTGACAGAACATAAAAAAACCCCGGTGAACCAAACCGGGGTAAACTATCAACCTTAAAATTACGCCCATTTGAATAAATGAATCGTAAAGCTTAATACAAATGTAAAACGCTTTTTTCAAAGGGATTTAGCACAAATTGCATTTAAGTCATTCATGTAAGGTTTTTTATATTTTAAAACATTAATTGTTTAAACATATGTTGAAGATTAACACTATTATTTTAGTATTTTGTTCGATAATACTTTTCTCTTGCAGTCCTTCGGAAGAAGAATTGATGCAAGAAAGCAGAAAAAATATGCAGTCAGAAAACTATAAAGAGGCCATAAACTATCTCGATGAGGTTATTTCTAAAAATAATTCAAGTACAGATGCATACAATATGAGAGGGGTTGCATATCTTCAGTTATTAGATTATTCAAAGTCAATAGAAGATTTTACAGAAGCTATAAAAATTGACTCCTCAAATTATAAGCCGTATTATAATAGGGGAAATGCGCATCTAGAGACTAAAAATTATGAGAAAGCTTTATTAGATTACAACCAAGCTATAGATTTACGTCCTGACAATGCAGATTTATATATCAACAGAGGAACAGCATTATTTGAATTAAAACAATATGATGCTGCGTTAGAGGACAATAGATTTGCCATAAAGTTATCACCAAATAATTATATGCCATACCTAAACAGTGCCAAGACATTCTTACAATTCGGCTCTTTTAGGAAAGCCGATAGTTTGCTTAATTTAAGTTTAAAAATCAACCCAAATAGTGGAGAAAGCTATTATTGGAGTGGCTTTATAAAAATAAATACGGGTCAAAAAGAAGCGGGCTGTGATGATTTGATAAAAGCTAAAAACAGGGGATTTCAAGATGCCATAGAAGCAATTGAAAAATTCTGCAACTAAATAGTAAAAGGGAGGAATCTGTTTTTCCTCCCTTTTACCTTCTATCTTGAGGCTAGCAGTACCATTGCAAAAGCTACTATACTCAGCCAAAATTTATAAGTCGCCAATGCAGGAATAGCTATTATTCCCAATTCCATAAAAACTAAAACAAGTACAATTATAATAGCTACCAGCTTTATTAAATTTCTCGATTTCCTGCTCATTTTTTTATATGTTTTGGTGATTTCAATGATAAATATATCATTCTCATTTTACAAATCTGCACATCATAAAAAAATAACTTAAATTCGCCCTTTGAATTATGGCAGAAATCACTACCGATATAAATCGAGCAAAAGCTTTATTGGATGCTCAGGAGATAATAGGTCTACCTACTGAAACCGTTTATGGTTTAGCAGGAAACGGATTGAAAGCAGAAGTAGTAAGTAAAATCTTTGAAGTGAAAAATCGACCTCACTTTGACCCATTAATTCTACATTCACACAGCCTAGAAGCAATAAAAGAATATGTCAAGGACATTCCAGAAACTGCAAAAACATTAGCGAGTGCATTCTGGCCAGGTCCACTAACTATTTTATTGGAGCGAAATAGCAAAATCCCTGACCTAACTTGTTCCGGTTTGGATAGAGTAGCGTTTCGAATTCCTAAACACCCAAAAGCGCTCAGTTTACTCAAAATCTTAGATTATCCGTTAGCAGCGCCCAGTGCAAATCCTTTTGGATATATTAGTCCCACAAACTCTACACATGTTCAGCAGCAACTTGGCGATAAAATACAATTTATTCTAGAGGGAGAAATTAGTGAAGTAGGTATAGAATCGACTATTGTTGGATTTGAAAATGGAGAAATTATCATTTATAGATTAGGCGGATTGGAAATAGATGCTATCGAAAAATTAATTGGCAGAGTTAAAATACTTCCTCATTCAAGTTCTAAACCTGACGCACCTGGAATGTTAAAAAGCCATTATGCCCCAAGGAAAAAAATTATTCTAGGAGATATTGAAAAATTAATGGAACAAAATTCTAAACTTAAAATCGGCATTTTATCATTTTCTAAATCGTATAAAGATGCTGAAATATCATTAGTACTTTCAAAATCAGGAGATATGCATGAAGCAGCTAAAAACTTATTCTCGTATCTACGTACTTTAGATGAAAGTAAAGTTGACTTAATATTAACTGAAAAAGTACCCAACGAAGGCTTGGGAAAGGCTATCAATGATAGACTTCAAAGAGCAACTATAAAAGATTAAATCTATAAACATAATTTTGAACCCATGAAAACTGTAAAAGATTATTCATTCAGTAATAAAACCGCATTGGTTAGAGTTGATTTAAATGTCCCTTTAAATAAAGATTTTCAAGTAACTGATGACACAAGAATTATAGCAACTATTCCAACCATCAAAAAAATATTGGAAGACGGTGGGAAAGCTATTTTAATGTCACACTTGGGAAGACCAAAAAGCGGACCTGAAAATAAATTTTCATTGCAACATATAGTGGGCGATTTAGAAAAAGCCTATGGTGCCAAAGTACATTTCAGTGAGGATACAATTGGTGAAAAGGCAGAATCTGCAGCCCAAAACTTAAAAAATGGAGAAGTACTACTTTTAGAAAATGTACGTTTTCATGATGGCGAAACTAAAGGTGATGAAGCTTTCGCTAAAGCACTTTCCAAATTGGGTGATGTCTATGTAAACGATGCATTTGGAACCGCACACAGGGCTCATTCTTCTACCACAGTGGTTGCAAAATTCTTTCAAGATAAAATGGCTGGATATGTAATGGCTGCTGAGATTGAAAATGCTGATAAAGTATTAGAAAAAGCAGATAAGCCTTACACCGCAATAATGGGAGGAGCAAAAATTTCGGATAAAATATTAATTATCGAGAAATTATTAAGCAAAGTAGATAATCTTATCATTGGTGGTGGAATGTCCTATACTTTCTTCAAAGCAATGGGTGGAAAAATCGGAAACTCATTAGTAGAAGAAGATAAACTAGACTTAGCTAAAGAATTAATTCAAAAAGCAAAAAAGCTAGGGGTGGAATTAAAATTACCTATCGACTCTATTGTGGCTGATAATTTTGCAAATGATGCCAAGACTAAAATTGCACAAAATCACTCGATAGAAGACGGCTGGATGGGATTAGACATCGGACCCGAAGCAACAGCAATTTTCCAGAAAACAGTAGAAGAATCAAAAACCATACTTTGGAATGGCCCCATGGGAGTTTTTGAAAGGGAGAATTTTGCTAAAGGCACAAAATCCATAGCTGAATCTGTGGTAAAAGCTACAGAAAATGGTGCATTCTCACTTATTGGTGGCGGTGACTCAGCTGCTGCAGTTAATAGCTTGGGCTATGGCGATAAAGTAAGTTATGTTTCTACAGGAGGTGGTGCTTTGTTAGAATATATGGAAGGCAAAGAATTACCCGGAGTAGCTGCTTTGAAAGCTTGATATAATTATTAAAATATTTTTCCACCAGCCGAGAGACTGGTGGAAATCTCTCTTTCCTAAGAAATATTTATTTCTTCAATTTTGTTACTTCGTCTTTAATTTCAAGCACAATTTCCGTAAGCTGTTGCAAGCTCATAGGAGGCTTATCATTGTTTTTCACGTCAGGAAATTTAGTGCTGATAAATGCTTTTGCTTCCCAAATTTCCATCACACCCTCAACTGCTATTTCATAAGGTGAATAAACACTATTATCTGAAACCATGAAAAGCACACCTTTTTCACTGGCATAATTAAAAACTCGTTTGTATACTACTCCCTCCTGCTCACTCACAATTATATAAGTTTTACCATTTTTTATTAATTCAGGGCTTTCCACATATTCACCAATTATTATAGTACCTGGTTCTATTGGCATCATAGAATCACCACTGATTTCAAAAGCACGGTAGGTGCTATTTCGGGGTAAGTTTGGGAGTTGAAAACGCGGGAGCTCTTGCAAATATTCAGGATCAGCATAACCATTGGTATAGCCTGCAGAGGCTTTTTGAGGTACTAATTCAATATTCTCCCTCTCTTGACTATCCACCGTAATGGCCAGAACTTTGGTAGGCTTTTTAGTGACCACCATCGGACTAGATAAATCCTTTCCCAATAAATCATCCAAACTGACATTAAAAAGATCTGATAATTTCATCAAGGTTTGGATTCGAGGATCTGCCCTACCTTCTTCATATGAACCAATCTGAGGACGCTTTACGCCTAGTTCATCCGCCAAATCTTGCTGGGTCCAACCTTTTTCCTTTCGGAGGTATTTAATATTACTATCAATCAAGCTCATTCTATTAGATTCAAGATTCAAGAGCCTAAAATCAAGACCCTTTCATCGTTTTTTTTACTTTTTTTTAGTATCAGATAGTTAGTATCGAGTATCTAGAAAAAGCAAACTCCCCCTCTTCTATCTTCTCACTTCCTACTCTCCAATTCAAACTTATATCATTTATCTTGAATTTCATTATATTATTATTTCAATTTTTCTAAACGTGTTTAAACTAAACTTCCAACAATTACTCCACATTTTATCAAGGTTATATTGTCAATTCTGCCCATTCGGGTCTGACCTTCAGTACTGTCCTAATTAACTGTACCCAACTTTCATTTTCCTGATGTCTAATTCTCTCTTTGAGGAATTCAGGGAGCTTTAAAAATCATCAAATCATCTGTTTCCCTATGGTGCTTATTCATATGATAGAGTACCTTTTGATGCAAAGAAATTTTGTCTTCCGCCCTGCTAAAACGATTCCTAATTCTGCCGACCACCTCACTTACGGTATCCTGCGGTTCAGCCAGTGTGTAACCATACCACCTGCTGTCTCCTGTCTTAGTACGCACCTGAAAATGCACCTGACAACGACCTGAACTAAGACGCTTACTTGATAGTCTAATTTTTACATCCATCCCAATTAATAATTTTTAAAAGCCGTAAACTTTTTCGATTGAATTACTATCTATTTTAGTAATTTTGATAATAAATTTAGTATTAATTATTAAAATAGCCAACTAAAAGCTATTTATTTTAGCTTTATGCAGGGAAATACTACTAGACCTATCATTTTTTTAGTAGAGATGGACTCTTTTTTTTGCATCTGTCGAAAGCCTTCTAGATTCATCTTTGAATGGTAAGTCTGTTATTATAAGCGGACACAGAGGAATTGTAGCGACCTTCAGTTACAAAATCAGTGGATGTGGCGTGTATTCTGCTACGTCCATGAAATCTGCTTTCCAACTTTGACCTAAAGCGCTAATGATTGCCGGTGATCTGCAAAAGTATATTTATTAGTCCCAAATGATTATGAAAATTATTAATAGCGAATCGCCCCTGTTTGAAAAGACTTTCGTGGATGAATTTTATCTGGATGTAAGCGGAATGGATAACTATTTTAGGTGCTATGAATGGGGCAAAGAATTACGAAAAAAAATCATCAAGGAAAGTGGACTACCTATCAGCATGGGGCTTTCGCAAAATAAAATGGTATCGAAAGTAGCTACAGGAGAAGCAAAACCCAACAATACTCGCCAAATTCTGCCTGGCACCAAAATCGCATTTTTAGACCCTATGCCAGTACATAAAATCCCGATGATCGAAAAAAAACTTCGGGGCTTTTGCGCTCCATGGGGGTAAGAAAAGTGGAGACACTCAGACAAATCCCAAAGAAACTGATGGAATATACTTTCGGTAAAAATGGCATTGTGATGTGGCAAAGAGCGCAGGGCATAGACCACACGCCTATAACGCCCTACAGCGAACAAAAGTCTATTTCCACGGAAAGTACCTTCCATGATGACAGTATGGACGTAAAACAGATGAAAGCCATATTGGTCGCCATGATAGAAAAACTAGCACATAAACTCCGCGATCAGAATCGTTTGACTTCCAATATTTCCATTAAAATCCGCTATAGCAATTTTGATACGGAAAGCAAGCAAAAGAAAATCAGTTATACCGCTAGCGACAAAACTTTAATCCGTTATGGAAAAGAGCTTTTTGACCAGCTCTACACCCGCAGAATGATGCTCCGCCTAATAGGAGTTCGCCTAAGCGGACTGGTGTACGGCAACTACCAAATCAACCTCATTGACGATACGGAAGAGTACATCCAACTCTACCAAGCCCTGGATAAAATCCGCCACAAACACGGGCTCGAAAGCATTATGAGAGGCAATACCGTAGGACTTGATAAGAGGCTGAGACGGGATAAGAATTGGCTTGGGGCTTGATTCCTCTCCGCTTAAGCACTAAAAATTAAAACAATTTGAATCCTAAAGTCAAAGAAATAGCTTCTGTCTGATTATGAAACCTGTAACTTTCCTCAAAAAACTTAATTGATTTAGTATATGATGAGTTAGCAAAATTTGCATCATATAAAGCATTTAATTTTAACCTCCAATAACTTAACTGTATCCCTAATGAATAATTCATATAAAGCCTTCTATTTGCTTGATCCATATTATTGATAACTTCAGCTATTCCTTGATGCCTAGTTCCTTCCCTGAATTGTATAGGATCATTGTTCTCATTTATTAAAAAATTGGATCTAAAACCTGCTAAAAGATGTACCCGAAACCCCTTGTATCCAATTAAATCATATTGCATAGTAAACAACAAATTGACATTATGAGCACTGGTAACACTACCTTTAACAACAGGCCCGAAAATAGAATCATCTTCCTTATTGTACAATAAATAACCGCTTAATTGATTAGTATAACCTAAAACAGTATGGATTTTCATCTTTTCAGATAATTCAATATCTCCATATACACCATAGACATTTTGCATGCCTCCAGTATATCCATCCGCCATCACAATCAAACTATCAGCAATAACATTTTTTCCAATGTCATGACGCATATTAAATCCAAATTCTATCCCAACATCAATTTTTTGAGCAAAAGCATTGGAAGTAATTAAAACTATAAAAAGACAAAAGACCGACAATCTATACATGAAAATATTTTTATAAATGAAAGCCAATATTATAAAAATAACATTGGCTTCTATCTTCTTATCTAACTTCAAATGTTAACCTTCCTGTATTATAATTATAAAAATTACCGTTTTTATTATCACAGTACTCAACAACAGAATCACCAAACCTATAATGGTCTTTAGGAATTAATACCTCAGCAGAAAACGATACATTTTCTGTAGTTCCATCATCCTCATCCTCAAATTCTGATGACCAATTATAAGTAATTTTAGTAGACCCATCTCCATCATCCTCTAACCAAGAATATTTCATTGAGTTACCCCAAACATATTTGTCCCAATTTACAACCTCAGCATTAAAGCTCACCCACTGTTCGTTTTTAATATCCCTTTGACGTACATTTAAATATTTCACTATGTTACTGACAGCCCCATTTGATTTACCAAAAAGTATATCAACTCTAATTTCCATATCATTATTAAACCAGCCATCTTTAGCATCTTTATAAACACTTTGAGAGTTTAGTTTAAATTTAAACAAAATATCCTTACTCGAACTTCTGTCCCTATTACAATAATTTGAAGTTGAGCCCCCACCATCATTTCCACCATCATCTATTGGTGGTAGTTCACAAATTAACGCATCATAATAATCTGATTTAAGATAATAATTATTCTCATCAGTCTGATACACAGGTTCTATAGGACATCTTCTACTAGAATTACGAAAATTAATTGTTTCATCATCCTTTGAAATCTCTAAGACCCTTTCATTTTCACTAACAATCACTACTAGTTCATCAGGAGCTTGTTCGGCAGAAAGTTCGATTAAATCACCTTGCTGATTAAATGCTGGAATGATATCATTATCAATATGTTCAGGAACATAGGCAACTATTGGCTCATGATTATCTATTGACCAGTTTTCTGTGTAACCCTCATCTAATTCTGAAACAGCAATTTGTAATAAAGGATAGTATGTTTTTATTGAATCAAGCAAACCCATCCCATTTTTTCTTTTCGAAGTCTCCTCTAATTGTAGAATAGATGATAAACTTTCTGATTTCCCTCTTTGATTTAAAAATATCTTATCATCCAAATTTGGGAGTAGAAGAAAATTAACATCCTCATCAAATTTGGTCAAAGCTTTGTTTTTGATATAATTCCTGAATTCTACTTGATCAATATTTGAAGCCACTCGTTTAGCAATACTTTTTGCAATATTTGTCTTCACTGCTTCATTTCCTTGACTTTGTATTTCTTCTTGAATTAATTCCAATTCATCGATTTCATTCTCACACGAGGATATTACAATTAATAATATAACTGTAAGTGCGTAAAATAAGGTTCTCATAACTAATTTTTTAAGGTTTAAAATTTGATTAAACATAATCATTCATCACCACTAAAAACTTGAAACGAAAATCTATATGAAATGAAAACACTTAGGTGAGTCCAAGTCAATATTTTTCACTTTGCAGGTTTGGTCAAAAGCTGCTTTCGCTAGCACTAACAACTTTCCAGCCATACCATTTTTCAATAGTATTTTTGAATTGATGTTGTAAATCAAAAAAAAAAAAAAAAGAATGTAAAAGCAAAATAAACTACATGAAATATTTAGAATATAGTTTAATGTTAAAACATATAAATACATTATAATTTCAATAAAAAAAGGATTAAATGCTCTAAACCAGAATAAATATTTAAAAAATTATACTTTTAGTATTTTATTTAATCGATAAAAAATTACATTAATATTAATCAATAAAAAGTTATTTGGGGTTAATATCACAAAATAAAAGACTGAGAAGAGATGAAAATTGGTTTGGGGCTTGAATTTTCACCCCAAACCATAAAATACTGTAGAATTGTTAATAAAGAAGCACTTGAGTTTTTTCAACCTCACAATCATTCACATCCAAACCATAAGAGGATAAACTTGCTTTTAATTGTTTTTCATTCTCGATATTGAATTCAAAATCATAACGATTAGAAGATGGGTTTACCTCGTCCATCTTTATTAAATAATTAGCATTTAAATTCAATAATCTTTCCAAATCCTGAAGTTTGACGCTATGTATTTTAAGGTCATTTCCTCTTCGCATAATCTTATTCATCGCGTTTCTATCCTTCGCTTTTACCAAATCCTCTTCAGATGATTCTAAATCTACACAAATAGCCTTTTTCTGAATCTTTGATTTTTCAATATTGGCGCCTATTGCATCAGGTAATTGCCGAAGAAATATTTGATTAACTGTTGACTTACTCACTCCTTCTGCCTTATAATTGATTCTTAGATGATAGTTTTCTTTCAGCCATTTATCATCAACTTTCCATTCATACTCATCGAATAATTTCTCCAAAATTTCTTGCAAATTTCCTCCCATACCGAATAATTTCTCTCCTTCTTCCCAACTGAGGTTTTGTTTTCCATCCACATATTGAGAAAGTAGAATATCATATTCGGTTGTTTGCACATCTATAACTTTCGATTTGGATGCACCTCCTTGAGCATTGAGATAATGGATACTGCAAATCATGAATAATACAGCGAAATAGAATTTGATGTTTTTCATACTTATTGTTTGGTTGATTTAAATTTTTATAAAGCTATTTTATAGTAAAAATTCATAAATGTAATGAACTCTGTTTTCGTTATAAAAGGAAAACGATTGTTCAATCTTTGTCATTTCAGATTTAACATCTTTACAAAACCTACATTTAAAGTGATAGCATAAATTAAATGATTTATCACCGCAATCCGAAGTAAATTATATAAAACACTTAATTGTTAGTTTATTTAAAATGTAATCATCGGAACACCAAATAATTAAGGCTATGCTACAGAAACTAATATTCCTTAGGGAAATGTGACATATATATAAGCATTAGTTTTTGATGTGTAATACATAAAATAGCAGCAGAGCTTACATTTGACTAAAGTACTCATTACACATCTTAAGAAAAACCATCATGAAAATCTTAAAGACTATTATTCTAATCTGTATCACTTCTCTATTTTCTTGTGAACGCAATGAAGTAATGCCAGAGGTACCAGAAGAAATAATAACTACTAATGTAGATTCAGAAGTCTTACAAGAAATAGGTAAGATTTTTCCAAACAGTAAAAATTTTATCAATCAATATCCTTACTTATTTGAAGAATCAAATGAGCATAATATTGTACTGACAGAAGAGTCAGAAGTTTATTTAACTTTTGTAATAGAGGGTGCCTCTTTAAGGAATTCTCTAGGTTATTATATCTACAACTCAAGCACTAATACCGTAGCCGTAGATGAATTGGATTTAAATATTTTATTTCCTCATATTAATGATGAAATTTTGAATCAGGGTGACATGCTGCAATTGGGCAATGAGGCATTCCCATCGGGAACTACTATTGGATTTTTCTTAATTATAGATGGCTGGAACGGGGGTGAAATTAGTTATGAAAACCAAACTTTTTTCACAAATGCCTATCTTAATTTAGAAGAAGCACAACAACATGTATTAATTAAGTTAGAAGACCTTAATGCCCTTGTATTAGCTTTTGAAGATCAATTTGCCAATGGTGAAAAAAGTGATCAGGATTACAACGATGTGGTCTTTACTTTATCTGATAACCAAAACAACCAGCCGATTACACGATTTAACCTAGAGGGTGTACCTACACTTATAAAATCTGAATAATTCTTTTAATTTTATTTAAAATGAATAAAAAATAGGAATAAGCAAGGAGGCAATAATCCAAAAAATAAACCCTAAGGGCGCACCAATCTTGAAGAAATCCTTAAACTCGTAATTCCCAGCACTATACACCATCGTGTTGGTCTGATAACCGATTGGTGTCATAAAACTAGCACTACCTGCTATCATCACTGTGATTAAAAATGGCAAAGGACTAAATCCCAATGCATCTGCTATTGCCATAGAAAGCGGTGCCATTAAGGCCGCTGCCGCATTATTCGACATAATTTCAGTAAATATCATGGTCATTAAATAAATGACACCTATTATAATAAATGGTGCTACATCTTTTTCAGTAAAGGATGTTAAATGGGTAACCAGCCAATCACTTAAACCACTTTTTTCCATAGCTGCCCCAAAGCTTAATGAACCTGCCAATAAAAATATCACTTGCCAATCGATTGAACGATAAGCATCCGTCATGCTAATAACCCTAAAAACTCCCAATAAGAAAACTCCAGCCCAGGCTGAGGCTACAATGGGCAAAATATTGAATGTAGCAGTCAATATCACCAATGCTAAAATTCCACCCGATATATAAAGCTTCTTTCTATCTGGGATATTCAAATCACTTTCCCTAATCGATAAAAAAGGTGCATTTGGATTATTTTCTGCCTTTTGCAAAAGTTCAAAGCCTTTTTGACTTGTTTGTAATAACAAAGTATCTCCCACCTTCAACCGGATATTATCCATATCATTGAATTTACGCTTTCCACGATGCCTTATAGCAAGCAGGTGTGATTTATAGTTTTCAAGAAAATCTATATTTTTGAGTTTCTTATCTACCAAGTTAGTACTTGGCATAATGATAACCTCTACTACTTTAGTTTCTTCCTCAGGGAAATGTTTATCGGTTATGGATTTTACGATGGAAACATGCTGGTCAGCCACCACTTTCTTCACTTTGTCTAATTCTCCTTTTATCAACATCACATCGCCAGTCTCGAGCTTTGTATTCATTTTGGGATTCCGAATGGATTCCTCTCCCCTTTTCAACTCCTGCACTTCAAAAGACAAATCTTTCTCTTCAAATAATTCTTCTATACTTATCCCCTTTTTTTCATCTGGTAACTCTTGAATTTGAATTTCAGTTAAGAATGTTTTAATCTGACTTCCATCTTGCAAAGGTTTAACTTTAGAGTCCTTGGGTAATAAGTATTTTCCGACAGACATTAAATACAATATGCCGACCACCAAAAATACGAGTCCGATTGGAGTCATAGTAAACAAACCAATTTCATCGAAACCCTTATCTTTGGCGATTCCTGCTACTAATAGATTTGTAGAAGTCCCTATTAAAGTACAAGTTCCACCCAATATCGCACCATATGAAAGTGGAATGAGAAATTTTGTAGGATGTAATTCGAGTTTTTTGGCCGCACTGGAAACAAATGGTATAAAAGTGGCTACAACTGGTGTATTATTGATAAAAGCAGACAATAAGCCCACTCCAGAACTCATTCCCAAAATAGCCCCACTATAAGATTTATTGAAAAGTCTTGTAGCCAATGGAGCCAGTAATTTAATGACCCCACTCCGAATCAAGGCACTACTTAAAATAAACATAGCGGCCACTGTAAGTGTCGCACTGTTTGCAAAGCCACTAAAACTTTCCTCTGGCTCTAAAACGCCAAATATTATCCACAATACCATCACACCTATGGCCACTAAGTCTACACGTATGGCTTCAGTTGCAAATAAAACAATAGCAGTTAATATAACCAGAATGGTGATTAAAAAGGAAAATTCCATAGAGTTTCGAATATATAGTGCTATCGCTTGCTAAACAAGAATTTATTTGAATTCAAAAAATAAAAAAGAAAACTATTTGAATTAAAACTAATCTTTTTAGTGAATTTACTAAAACTCATAGTAATGTATATAAACAGTCAGACACATTTTAGCTTCAAATACGATACCCTATCTCCAGAGGAGCTGATAATGGAATGTATTGAAAATGGCATTCATAAAATTGCATTGACTGACATCCAAAGCACTGCTGCTTATATCGAAATTTTCCGCTTTTTGAAAAATGAATATGCTCACTATCCGCTAAAAATAATACCAGGAATTGAATTCCGTAATCAAAAACAACTAATCTATATCGGCATTGCCCGAACCAATCTAGGTTTTGAAGAACTCAATGCTTTTTTATCTTATTACAACCGAAATGATTTGCCCTTGCAAAGCAGACCTCGGTTCACAGATAATGTTGCCGTAATTTACCTTATGCATACTGCTCCAGAAAATCTGCGCACCAATGAATTCATAGGAGTCAAACCTGAAGAACTCAATCGCTTGAGGTATCAACACCATAAATTCAATAAAGAAAAATTACTGGCTTTAGAAACTGTTACTTTTAAGAATAAAACAGGCTTCAATATGCATCGATTATTACGAGCTATTCAGCAAAACCAATTACTTAGCCGTTTGGATAAAAGCCTTCAGGCACAGACCAGTGAGTTTATGAAGACTAAAGAAGTGCTCACACAACATTATTAGGGATTTGAATTTATGGTAGGAGTTATCAATAATTTTGGAGGATTTTATAAAACCGAATTTTACATCCATGAAGCCCGAAAAGCTGGTGCAGAAATCATAAACCCATGCGTGAATAAAAGTAACTACCTCACCAGAATAGAAGGAAAGATAATATATCTAGGGTTTATCCATATTAAAGAACTTGAAAAAAAAATAGGTGAAGAAATCTCAATCGAAAGAGCTGAAAAGGGGATCAATCTGAAAATCTGGGGAGAAGTATTTTTCAAGCATATATTTTAGAGAGTCTGTAAAGGAAAAAGGATACGTTTTTCACACCTCTGAATTGGGAGCGAAAAGCTTTTATCTTGGCATTGAATGATTCAGCTGCTG
>NZ_DASSWQ010000018.1:0-5013 GCF_035704835.1 Marivirga sp.
GTAAAAAATGGACTCAGCCTATTAGAAACTGGGGAGTAATACTTAACAGTTTTCTTATTATATTTGAAGATAGGGTCAGATTAAATGAATCTTAACCCTATCTTCAAAATTTTTAGTTACACACTTTTTGGGATAGTGTCACAAAAAAGCCATTTGAATCAGATTCAAATGGCTTTTTTGTATAAGTTACTTTTTCCACTAAATAGACAAGTCTTTTAAACTTTCCTGAGATAACGGCTTATTTAGATATTTCTTTACTGAATCATATTTTTTAGATTTGCTAACATCCTGAGGATTAATCGAGGAAGTTAACATTACTATTCGACATTTATCCTTCGTAGTATCTTTCAATTTATTGAATTCCTCCAAAAATTGGAACCCATCCATTAATGGCATGTCTATATCTAAAAATATAACATCTGGCAAAACACTAGAAACAATTTCGTTTTCTAATTGCTCAATATTCTTCAGGAATTCTATTGCACTTTTGGCACCTGTATGTGTATAAATATATTTAGACAAGCCTGCTGCTTCTACCATTTTCTGGTTAATCAAATTATCGATTTCGTTATCATCGATTAGCATGACGGAATGATATTTACTCATATTGAACAATTTTGATTTGAGAACAAGTTAAAAAATTAGTTTTCTTTAAAAACAATTCAATATAGAAAATGCACACGAATAATCGTGCGCATTTCCTCAAAAATTTTAAATATCGAATTTTATTCCTTGAGCTAATGGTAAGGAGTTACCATAATTCAAGGTATTCGTTTGCCTTCTCATATATGCTTTCCAAGCATCCGAGCCTGACTCTCTTCCTCCTCCTGTTTCTTTTTCACCACCAAATGCTCCACCAATTTCAGCACCAGAAGTTCCAATATTAACATTAGCTATTCCACAATCTGAACCTTGGGAAGACAAAAATCTATGTGCCTCTTGCATATTATTAGTCATAATTGCAGAAGACAACCCTTGTTTCACGCCATTTTGTAAGGCAAAAGCATTTTCTACATCACCACTGTATCTCATTACATAAAGGATAGGCGCAAAAGTTTCTTCTTGCACGATTTCAAAACTATTTTTAGCTTCTATAATTGCGGGCTTCACGTAGCATCCGCTCTCATATCCTTCACCTTCTAACACTCCACCTTCAACTATTACTTTTCCGCCTTCGGATTTAGCTTTTTCAATAGCTTTCAAATAACTGTTTACAGAATCTTTATCGATTACTGGCCCAACGTGATTTTTTTCGTCAAGTGGATTCCCTATGCTCAATTGTGCATAAGCATTTTTCATCTTCTCTATTAATTCATCATAGATATCTTCATGAATGATTAATCTACGAGTTGAGGTGCAACGCTGGCCAGCAGTCCCTACAGCACCAAAAACAGCTCCTATTAGGGTCATCTTCAAATCTGCTTCTTTAGAAATAATCATCGCATTATTTCCTCCTAATTCTAAAATGGATTTACCCAAACGAGCAGCAACTTCTTGTCCAACAATTTTACCCATTTTGATTGAGCCTGTAGCAGAAACCAATGGGATGCGAGCATCCTTTGTCATCATCTCACCCACTTTGTAATCACCATTTATCAAGCAAGAGATACCTTCTGGCATATCATTTTCTTTCAATACTTCCGCAATAATATTTTGGCAAGCAATTCCTGTTAATGGTGCTTTTTCAGAGGGTTTCCATACGGTAACATTTCCACAAACCCATGCCAAGGCTGTGTTCCAACTCCAAACTGCAACTGGAAAATTAAAAGCAGAAATTATTGCAGTAATTCCCAATGGATGCCACTGCTCTTGCATAGAGTGATCAGGCCGTTCAGACTTAATCGTTAAGCCATATAGCTGTCGAGATAAGCCTACTGCGAAATCGCAAATATCAATCATCTCTTGCACTTCACCCCATCCTTCTTGAAGGGATTTACCCATTTCATAGGAAACTAACCTTCCTAATGGATCTTTTAATTCTCTTAATCGGTTTCCAAATTGGCGAACAATTTCTCCTCTGACGGGAGCTGGCATGTTGCTCCAGGTTTTGAATGCCTCATTAGCCGTTTGAATAGCTTTATCGTAATCTTCAGCGGTAGTAATGCCTACTGATGCAATTTCTTTTCCATCAACTGGAGAAACTGAGCTAATTTTTCCGTTTCCTTTCATCCAGTTACTGCCGGTTGAAGTACCACCATTATGATCTTTTACTCCTAATTTGGTTAAGGCATCTGCTAAGCCATAAGTTTTTTTAATATCCATAGTAATAAGTTATTATACAATATATGATTTAAAAGGTCTTTAATAAGTCTAAAGCATGTTTTTAGCAAAAACCCAATGGTTTAAGCAAGCTTTTTAATATTTGATTAGCACAAAATTGGCTTTTTTTGCAGGATAACAAAAGAAAAAGGCACTCGTATTTGAGTGCCTTTTGAAATTATTTACAAAAGTTATGACTTATTGCCATCCCATACCATAGTATGCTTTTGTTCCATCCGGATATATTCCTTCAATTAAAACTCCTCCTTGTTTTCCTTGAAGCGTTGTTATTAAATCTTCTGTATTTTCAATTGAACCTTTATCAATCGCAGTTACAATAAAGCCTTCTTGAATTCCTATATCCTTCCATTTTCCGTCCTCAATTTCAACAACTTTAGAACCACCACTAATGCCTAGTTCCTCTAGTTCTTCTTCACTAACATCTTCAAAAGTAGCCCCGCCTAACATTCTTGCAGTACTGGCTTTTACAATTTCTGTAGAATTCACCAAGCTTTTAAGTTCGATGGTAGTGGTTTTCTCATTTCCATCTCGTAGATAAGTTACTTCCACTTCTTCTCCAGGACTAAATCTTGCTATTTGCTCTTGTAGTTCTGCAACATTAGAAATATCCTTCTCATTTATTTTAATAATGATATCTTCACTCATCATTCCAGCTTCTTCCGCAGCACTTCCTGGAGTAGTACCCGCAACAAACACTCCTAAGTTAGTAGCAAATTCTTGATCTCCCAATCTTGGGTCATTTAAATCAACTATACTTACACCCAATACAGCTCTTTGCACTACTCCATATTCTTTCAAATCGTTTACTACTTTTTCAACTAAAATAGATGGCACAGCAAATGAGTATCCAGCATAACTACCTGTAGGGGTTGCAATAGCTGTATTTACGCCTATTAATTTACCTGATAAATTTACCAGAGCTCCACCACTATTGCCAGGGTTTACTGCTGCATCAGTTTGTATAAAAGATTCAATCCCATAGCGATTCTCGCTACTTAAAATATTGATGTTTCTAGCTTTAGCACTTACAATTCCTGCTGTAACAGTAGAAGTCAAATTAAATGGATTTCCAACTGCCAACACCCACTCTCCAATTTTTGCATTATCAGAATTACCGAACTCAACAAACTTCAAATCTTCTTCATCAATTTTTAATAAGGCAATATCAGTATTTGGATCTGTCCCTACCACCTCAGCTATATAACTTCTATTATCATGAAGAATTACCTCTAATTCAGTAGCATTTTCTACCACATGATTATTGGTTACAATATATCCATCTGGCGAAATGATAACTCCTGAGCCTGAAGATTGGCCTTTTCTCATTTGCGGCCCTCTGTCTCCATAATAATCACGAAATAATTCTTCAAAAGGAGAATGACTTCTTGGCATATCTCTTTCAACTTTCGCCTTGATATGCACTACGCCTTGTGTGACTTGCTCCGCTGCATAAATGAAGTTTATTCCTTCTGGTACATTATATTTCGTTTCATCCAAAAAGCTTGAAAATCGTGCATTATTCGATTGAATTTCCTCAAAACTCTTATTATCCGCTGAAGACGCTCCAGGTACTAAATAAATATATCCTCCAACTGAAATTAAAGCGCTCAAAATAGAGGCAAAAATAATTCCTATAAAAAACTGTCTCTTATTCATCATTCTATTCATTTTAAAACCTAACTGTAAAACGCATATTAAACGCTTCTGTTCCAAACCTTATTGTATTAACCTTTTAAATTGAAAAGGGGCTTTTTGCCCCTTACCTATAATTATATACTTACATCTAATTATATACTTACATCTAAAAGATTACTTGATTTGAATAGTCCTTTTTAGTTCCTTTTTCTCATCCTTAGGAATAATAATATTCAAAATGCCATCCTGATAAGATGCTTCAATCTTCTCCTCTTTGATATTTTCTGGTAAATGAAAAGTTCTTGAGAAAGAACCATACTGAGTTTCTACAGCATGATAATTTTTTTCGTTTTTCTTCTCCTCAAATTTTCTTTCCCCAGAGATGGTGATTGAACCATCATTCATATCGATGTTAAAATCTGATTTTTTCATACCTGGTGCGGCAACTGCTATTTCAAAAGCATTTTTACTTTCTGAAATATCCACTTGAGGTGCAAAATGTTGCATCTCTTTGCCTAGTCCATTAAAGGAATCTTGAAAAAATCGGTCTAGCAAACTTGAAAAGCTTCTGTTTTCTGTACTAGGTAAACTTGGATTATACTTTATAAGTGTCATAATTTTAAAGGTTTAAGGTTAAACATTGAATTCAAGAGTGTGATAGAAAATTTTGTACCAATATGAATTTTAACCTAAAACAAGTCACAATGGCATTATTTATTTATTTTCTACTATTATTGTGTGTCATTGTGGCATTTTTATGTAATCTTGAATGAAATATCGGTGACATTATTTACTTCAGGAAAAATATTTCGTTTTTTTAAAAGAAGTATTTGGAAATAATAAAAGAGGCGTGCATATTTGCATTCCCCAAACGGAAAAAATTCCTCTTTAGCTCAGCTGGTTAGAGCATTTGACTGTTAATCAAAGGGTCCTTGGTTCGAGTCCAAGAAGAGGAGCAAAAAGCCTTGCAGAGATGAAGTGAACCCCAAAAGTTAGACATAACCTTTGGGGTTTTTTATGAAAAAGAGAAAAAGGAACAAATTCAGTATTGATCAAAAAGAACAGATTGTTAGATCAGTTTTAGAAGAAGGGTTGAAC
>NZ_DASSWQ010000062.1:0-61537 GCF_035704835.1 Marivirga sp.
CATAAGGGAGGTCATTCCAGTTGGTAAACCTTATTGCTGGTAGGTTGCTCCTCAGCAGAGCCTACTTCCTCTTCAGATTTACATTCCCAATTTAATACAATATTTGGATAAAAATCACCAACTATTTTTGGCATCATTACCTAATAGGCCTAAAATTAAAAAACCTCACTAAAATCAATTCTAGTGAGGTTTAATTAACAAGGATTTCTAATTACTATTAATTTCCAATAATGTAATAAACCCCAAAGGTTGGAGTAAATGAACTAAATGCAAACGAAATATCATTCGCGACATTAGTTGTTGTAGGATCATTAGTTTCATCTGTGAATGAAAATCTATTATAAGATATTAAGCTGAATTTAAGGTCAAAACCGATTTTTTCAGTTGGAGCATAAAAAATTCCTGGGCTTAGTCCTAAGCTAAACGTTCCATTGCTGCTGATGTCAGCTCTGTTATTTCCGTTTATCCCTGTAGAACTACCAAATCCGATACCTAATGAACCTTCACCATACAAAAACACCTTTTCTCCTAATTCAGCGTAATATCTAACTGCAGGAGTAATAGAGAAGTTAGTGTTTCTGGTGTAAATATCAGCACCTGGGTTGTTTCTAGAAGATGAAAATCCAAAAATACCTCCAAACGAAATATTGTCTGAGATAAAATAATGTACTGCAGGTTGCAATGATATTGTACTTCTATTGGTCGTTTCGCTAGACGAAATACCGAAGCCACCTCCTACAAATAGAGTTCCAGTTCCTATTTGAGAAAACCCTTGTTGAGCAACAATAAGAAAGGTTAAAATTAATAATTTACTTTTCATAATATTTTTAAGTTTAGTTGAACTACAATATTAACAGATATTCTTCAAAATTATATGTGTATGTAATTTTTTATTATAAACAATAAAAAAGCGCAGACCAATTCAATAGTCTGCGCTATAAAATAATTGATAGGTGGAAATAAGTTATCGGACATTAATTCCCAATCCTACCGAAAGAGTATTATATTTTTGAATTGTATAATCAACATTTAGAGCTAATACCCAAAGGATTTTTAAACGAGCACCTACCGTAAATCGGGGGCCACCACTTCCGTCAAAAGCAATGTTAATTGGATCAGTCACTTCATATGTAGTACCAGGCTCTCCTTCAAATTCATAAGTTCCTTTCATAGCGAAGTTGGAGTTTACAATATTAACTCCTAAGCCTGCATAGGGGGTAAAGAACAATAGTTTTTTGGAAATGATCGCTTGAATAGTTGTAGCACTTGCTCCGAATTTTGCAAACTGTCCTGCATTTTCATCAATTTGATAGGTTGAAGAAATTCTATTAAATCCTACTAAACCCGATAAGTCAAAGGGTAAGAGTTTCATTCCGGGAATCCACTGTTTGAAATCATGTTTCACACCAAAACCAAAAGATTGAAAACTTAAATCACCAACATTAATTTGTGGTGTATATCGAATTATTAAGTCAGTATTTTTTACAATTCCAATACCAAGTTGTACCGTTGGAGTAGGTACAGCTATTGGGCCAGGCAATTCTTTTAAACCAAATCCATCTGGAGCCTCTATGGTTTCTTCATATTGAACTGTTTGGCCAGCAGCAATCTCTCTCTCACCACTAATAACAAGTCCTTGGGATGTTTCACCTCCCGTAAATGTTGGCAGCATCGTATTTGATGGGTCTCTCAAAGTAATATTCTCATATTCACTTTGAATGAATTCGAACTGGCTTTCAGAATCAGGAATTATCGCAAAATTTGAAGTTACCGTTAAATCGAATCCGAATGTTTTATGAGGCTTTGCGGTATTGTACCAACCGTTTGCTAATCCATTACCTAAGGATGCTCCAAAAGGATTCATGTAATTTTTAAGGTACGTATTTGCATCTGATAATCCAGAATTCACTACTGCTTCAAAATCACTATTTTGACTTTTTGCATTTTCTAATCCTATTAAAAATAAAAATAATGTCGAACTAATTACTGTAAATATTCTTTTCATATTCTTTAGTTTTAGGGGTACGTGTATAAAAGTATTGAAATTTATTTGAAAAATTAAAATTAAGTTTACTGAAATAAACTGATGAACGTTTTTTTGTTAGTGTTTACAGAATAAAAGTTTTTCACATAATTTTGTCCACTTATACCAAACGTTTGTCTAAGTTCAGCATCATTTAGAAGTTTAATTATTGCTTCCTTCCATTCTTTATCTGTGTTCGCTTCAAAGCCTGCTTCACTTTCTTTCAATAATTTTTTATTCACCCCTACAGATGAAGCAACTATTGGTTTTTTAATCGCCATGTATTGCAATAATTTAAACCCGCATTTTCCTTTGCTCCAAATGTCATTCGTGAGAGGCATGATTCCAAAATCCATTTGGTTTAAATCTTCTATTTCAGATTCTTTATTCCATTTTAAAAAGCGCATATAATTGACATCAAAATTGGGCTTTTGGTTGGAAATTAATAAGAGCTCAAATTCGTATTCTTTTCTTAGTTGATCTAAAACTGGCATCAAAATCTTTAAATAGGGTAGGGTAGAATGAGTTCCTGTCCAGCCAATAACTATTTTATCAGAATTTGAAACCTTTATTTCTTTATGGTATTGCATATCAATAGTGGTGGGATTGATTACAACTTGCTTATTAAGGTTTTGTGCAAATTGAGCTAAATATTCATTTCCACAACTCACTTTATAGCTCCATTTACATATGCTTTTCACTTTAGATTTCCATTTGAACCTGGCTTTCAAACTTCCTTTTTCCGTAGGATCTTCCAGCCAAATGGCATCATCAAAATCATATATTATTCTTTTTCGCCAAATGGAGTGTATTGCCCATTCAAATAAAGGAGGGCCAATCGGTGCAGCTTCTCTATGAATAAAAATAAAACCATAAGGGGCTAGTTTAAATAACAGAAAAAAGCGATTAATGAATGATAGAATCAGCCAAAAGAGCTTTTTAATGCTATTACCAGGTTGGTATAAAATTTTCCAGGCCTTTAAGTTTAGGAAAGGAGCTAATTTAAATTCATATCCTTCTTTTTCTAAGATGGAAAGGTACTGTTCAAATCTGAATCGTTGACTTGGCGCTTCATCAAAAGGGTAGGGGCAAATAAAAAGGATTTTCTTTTTATTCATTTATTCTGGTATCCTGATTTCTCCATTTCCCATAGTCACGCATGAGCCACCTATCATCACGCCAGAAATTTTTCCGCTTTCTTGAATAATCCTCATTTTAACTTGACTTGGTCGACCCATTTCGTACCCTTGTTTTCCAATTGATAATTCACTCAAATCAGCCATATTATAATTGTGTAAATAGCATGCTAAAGGACCATGTGCACTGCCAGTTGCTGGGTCTTCAGGAACGCCAATATGAGGAGCAAACATTCGGCTATGCGATATATATTCTTGGTCTTCAGTTTCTAATGTGAAAGCCATTACTCCTGTTATAAAAATCTCATCCAGTATTTCACCAAATAGCTCACTATTTAATTTAAGCTTTTGAACTGATTCTAAACTTTTAACTGGAACTATCAGAAACGGATTTCCACAATTTACTATTCTGCAAGGAAAATCTTCTTCAATTTCATCTTCTTCAATTGAAAGAAGGGAAGCCACTAATTTTTTATCTTTAAAAGTTTGCTCAAATTTAGGGAGTGGTTGCTCCATTAGTATTTTGGAAATCTCCCCTTCTTGATTTTCGTAATGTACATTGATATTTCCAATGTTTTGTTCTAATAGTAATTCTCCGTCCTTTTTTGGCTTAATCCCTTTTTCTTTCAAAAGGTAATAAGCTGTTCCAACCGTAGGATGACCTGCTGTAGGTAATTCCATTCCTGGCGTGAAAATTCTCATTTTTACATCAGCATCATTACTCGCTTTATTTAAAAATACTGATTCTGATAGGTTTAATTCTTTGGCAATTTTTTGCATCTGTTCTGCAGTCAGTCCATCAGCATTATCAAAAATGGCTAGTGGATTTCCACCAAAAGGCTCAGAAGTAAAAACATCCATTAACTGGAATTTTATTGTATTTCCCATGCCCGAAAATAAGAAAAAAGATTGAAGAAATGTAAATGAGGTGAATTTAGAATGGTATTGAATTCAAAAAAAATGGCTCCACTTCTTTAAAAGAGGAGCCATTTTGTAAAGTTTATGATTTGATTTTATTTGTCATCATTTTTCTTCCCACCACTTGATTTTTTTCCTGAGCTTGTTCCTTTGTCATTTCCTGAAATAGACTCTCTCATATCTGTGTCTGCTTGAATATTTTGCATTCTGTAGTAATCCATAATTCCTAAATTACCATTTTTGAATGATTCAGCAATTGCCTGAGGAACTTGTGCTTCCGCTTCAATTACTTTAGCTCTAGCCTCTTGTGCTTTTGCTCTCATCTCTTGTTCTTCTGCAACAGCCATTGCTCTTCTTTCTTCAGCTTTTGCTTCCGCCACTTTCAAGTCGGCAGATGCTTGGTCAGTTTGAAGTTTTGCTCCAATGTTGGCTCCAACATCCACATCAGCAATATCAATGGAAAGGATTTCAAATGCAGTTCCTGCATCTAATCCTCTTTGCAATACTAATTTTGAAATCTTATCTGGATTTTCCAATACATTTTTATGTGATGCTGCTGAACCGATGGAAGTTACAATACCTTCACCAACCCTTGCTAAAATAGTGTCTTCTCCAGCACCACCTACTAATTGTTGGATGTTGGCTCTTACCGTTACTCTAGCGACTGCAATTAATTGAATTCCATCAGCAGCTACTGCAGCTACTTTAGGAGTGGTAATCACTTTTGGATTTACCGAAATCTGAACTGCTTCGAAAACATCCCTACCAGCCAAATCAATAGCTGTAGCTTGTTTAAAACCCAAAGTGATATTGGCTTTATCTGCCGAAATTAATGCTTTAATTACATTAGGTACATTACCACCAGCCAAATAGTGGGTTTCCAATTCATTGGTGGTGACTTCCAAACCTGCTTTCGTGGCTGTAATCATCGATTCCACAATAATTCTGGGTGGAACCTTTCTGATTCGCATAAAAACCAGCTCGAACAAGCCTACTTTTACACCTGAGAAAATGGCGGTAATCCACAGGTTGATTGGTACAAAATACAGGAATACGAAAAATAAGACTATTCCTGCTATTACAATAAAAATTATCGATGTATCCATATTATTTAATTGGTTCTACAAATATTTTTTTAGAATCTATTCTAGTTATTTTGACTTCTTGTCCTACACCTATCCATTCTCCTTTGCTTCTGACCTCGTAAATCTTGCCAAAAATTTCGGCTTTTCCAATAGGTTTTAAATCAGAAACTGTTTTTCCTTTTTCGCCTACTTGAAAAGTGAAAATATCGTCATCATTTACCTTACTTTGAATACTGGATTTCAGAGAAAATCTATCCCATGAATTTGATTTAAAGCTGTAAATTACTCCAATAATAGTTACGGCAACGGTTCCAGCTGTAGTCCAATAACCTGCTATATTTCCGTAATCATCAAAAACCATAAAAATGCCAACAATAGTTAATAAAAGACCAATAACACCCACAAAAGTAGTTCCTGGTACAAAAATTAGCTCTGCAATAATGAGCAATAAGCCCACGAGTATAAGAAATATAATACCTACCATAAATTGAAATTTAGACTAAAAATAGTTAAAATCAGTAAGCTTTTGCAAAAAGGACTCTTTTATTTGACGGTTTGCCAGAATAAATACATTTGCCGTTTTCCTCCTTTGCATCTAAAGGAATGCATCGAATAGTTGCCTTGGTTTCCTCTTTGATTTTTTCTTCTGTTTCTGCAGTACCGTCCCAGTGAGCACTTATAAATCCACCTGTTTTCTCAAGCTGAGCTTTGAAATCTTCATAATTATCCACTTTGAAGGTGTTTTCTGTTCTGAAATCTTTAGCTTTTTTATAAATATTATCTTGAATTAATTCCAGCGTATCTTCAATTACCGTTTCAATGCTCTCAATATTCACAGTTTGCTTTTCCTTTGTATCTCTTCTCGCCAATTCCACGGTACCGTTTTCCAAATCTCTTGGACCAATAGCAATCCTCAATGGAACACCTTTCAATTCCCATTCCGCAAATTTGAAACCTGGTTTATGAGTATCCCTGTCATCAAATTTGACTGTTATCTTTTTCTTTTTTAAAGATTTTTTAAGATTTTCTGCTACTTCTGCAATTTTGCTTTGTTCTTCATCCGTTTTATAAATTGGAACAATCACTACTTGAATAGGTGCTAATCGTGGAGGTAATACCAATCCTTCATCATCAGAATGAGCCATAACCAAAGCGCCCATCAATCTGGTACTTACTCCCCATGAAGTACCCCAAACGAATTCCTGTTTCCCTTCTTTGGTAGCAAATTTCACATCAAATGCTTTTGCGAAGTTCTGACCTAAAAAATGAGAAGTACCTGCTTGCAATGCTTTTCCATCTTGCATTAAACCTTCAATGCAGTAGGTTTCTAATGCTCCTGCAAATCTCTCGCTTTCTGATTTAAGCCCTTTTATAACAGGTAAAGCCATAAATTCTTCGGCAAATTCAGCATAAACGTTAATCATTCGTTCGGTTTCTTCTTTGGCTTCTTGCTTGGTTGCGTGAGCGGTATGACCTTCTTGCCATAAGAATTCCGCTGTTCTTAAGAATAAACGGGTTCTCATTTCCCATCTGACTACATTGGCCCACTGATTGACCAATAAAGGAAGGTCACGGTAAGATTGCACCCAATTTTTATAAGTATTCCAAATAATTGTTTCCGATGTGGGTCTTACAATAAG
This sequence comes from Marivirga sp., assembly GCF_035704835.1. Lineage (GTDB taxonomy): Bacteria > Bacteroidota > Bacteroidia > Cytophagales > Cyclobacteriaceae > Marivirga. The sequence goes on from NZ_DASSWQ010000062.1 coordinate 6,803, forward strand.
TTCTTCTTCCAATTTTGCATCAGGGTCCACCACTATTCCTTTGCCGTTTTCATCGTTTTTTAAACGGTAATGCGTAACTACTGCACATTCTTTAGCAAAACCTTCGACATGGTCAGCCTCTTTACTTAAATAAGATTTTGGGATGAATAATGGGAAATAAGCGTTCTGATGTCCTGTTTCTTTAAACATATCATCTAATTCCCTTTGCATTTTCTCCCATATGGAATAACCATAGGGTTTAATAATCATACAACCTCTAACTGCAGAGTTTTCAGCTAAATCTGCTTTCTTTACTAATTCGTTGTACCATAGTGAGTAATCTTCACTTCTTTTTGGTAATACTTTTGCCATTTTATAAATTTTGGTATGAATTTTGTATCTTTATTTACAGATTATTATTCTAATAAATAATGAAATCAATTTACAATAATAATCGTTGTAAAATTAGAAACTATAAATAAGGTAGCCATGAAAAGTTTAAGCTTTATATTATTATCAAGCATTTTTCTTTTACCAAGTGTTGGATTTTCTCAATCTGATATTCAGGTAGAGAAAGATGATTTATACTTTACTTCAAATGATAGAGAAGTATTGAATAAGAAAATTGCTCTTGAAGAAAAGAGGAGAGCTGAGGAATTGAAAAACGCTGGATATTCATATAATGAATTTGAGAATTCTAATAATTTCGATGATTTTCAGAAAAATGAAAACAAACAAAACGCTCAGTTGAATCAAGCACCCCCTAAGTTAGAAGAGGATTCTGACGAAGGATGGTATTATGATGAAAATGCTGCACAAAGAGGATTGGATCCGAGAACTGGAAATCAGAATGGACAGACACAGATATTTAACTACTATGGTGGTATAAATCCTATGATGTACGGAGGAATGAATCCAATGTATTATGGCGGAATTGATCCTTGGATGTATAGAGGATTTAATGACCCATTTTTATATCGTCCTAGATTTAACGTAGGATTTGGGTTTAATTCTTGGGCAGGTTCTTACTGGTCCATTGGATATGGGAGTGGATTTTACGATCCGTTTTTTGACCCTTATTGGGGAGGTTCATGGGCATATAGAAATGCATGGAGAAGTCCATTTATAGGTTCAAGTTACGCTTGGGGTTTTAACAATGGATATAGAAATGGCTTTTATGACGGATATTATTCTGGATTATATCACAATAATTTTTACGGAAATGAGAGTTATAGAAGAGTAAGATCATATTCCAACAGCCCTAGGATTAGTAGATCTAGTACAAATGCGAGAATTGCAAGTAGTAATTCAAGAAATTCAAATTATAATGTAAGTAGAAATGTTGGAACTGTAAGAAGTAGAAATGCGGTAGCAACATTCGCTGATAATAGGTCATCCAGAACAGCAAGTGTCTCTAATAGAGCTAATAGTAGCAGAACTGCTAGAGTTAGTAATGACAACAACTCCATTTACAGTAGGTCTTCAAGAACTGCGCAGTATGCTCGTGCAGCTTCTGATAATAATGTTAGAAGAGCCTCATATGATGGAAGTCGTTCTAGTTCTGTAGCGAATACTTCTTCAAGATTAAATAGAACAAATTCTACTGACTTAAACAGTGGTAGGTATTATAATAGTGCAAGAACGAATAGGTCTAGTTATTCATCTGGTAGAAGCTCTAGCGACAATAGAAGCGCAACATTTGGAACTAGTTCTAGTAGAAGTGGCTCATATGGAAGGTCTTCAAATTCAAGCAGAAGTAATTCTTATTTTGGCAATTCATCTAGCACCAGTAGAAGCTCCTCTTATGGCAGGTCATCTTCAGGCTCAAGAAGTAGTTCTGTAGGAAGATCATCTTCTTCAAGCAGTAGGTCTTCAGGAGGCACCAGAAGTAGTGGTTCTTCAAGAAGTAGCGGCTCCTCGAGGGGCGGTAGAGGTGGAAATTAAAATTAAAAGCACCTAGTTTAGGTGCTTTTTTTCTGTTCAAAACTTTATTTTTAATTACTTAAGATTAGTAAACTTAAGTCAATTAGTCAGTACTATTAACTTATAACCAATGAAAAAGCTTATATATTTCTTTACAATAATAGGTGCATTTTACTCATTCAATTCATTCTCTCAAGTACCACTTTATACTGCCGATGCGGTCAGATTTAGTCAAACAGATGGGGGTGGAACCGCAAGATTTGTTGGTTTAGGTGGAGCCAACGTCTCTTTAGGAGGAGATATTAGTAGCATTTCTGGTAATCCTGCTGGTTTGGGTTTTTATAATCGCTCGACATGGGCTATATCTCCAGTGTTGAGGATTGGTGAGTTTAGTGCTCAGTATGAGGGTGAGAATTCTCGCAATATGGGAGGAAACTTTCAGATCCCAAATATGGGAATGGTATTTCATAATCGTTTTGAAGAATATGCTGGCTCAAAATGGATATCTGGAACTTTTGGAGTGGCTATCAATCAAAAGCAGAGTTTTTATAATAATATTAATTATAGTGGTACTATAGATCTTAATGCAGATGGTTTTCCATATGATTTCGTAGAGTACATGGCATCTCCATTTTTAATTACGGATGACCAAGGTAATGTTTTCAATAAGCGATATGCAACTGAAGAAGAAATTGAACCTGATTTTTTATCTAACCCTTACAGTAATTTAGCAAGTTTCGTTGGACTTTTAAATATTATTGAAATTGTTGATGAAAATGATAATGTAATTGGATACGAAGTAGATAGATATGATATTAACCAATTATCTCCTGCCCGTCAGCAAGAAAATATTACAACATATAGTGGTTTAACCACTTTGGATTTATCTTATGGTGCTAACTATAATGATGTTTTATTCTTAGGAGCTGCTTTGAATATTAATTTCTTGAATTATCGTCAAGAAAGACAATTTAGAGAAACACCGAATAATGGAATTTTAAATTATATGGAATTGAATGAAGAAACCACCATTTCAGGTGCTGGAGCAGCATTTACCTTCGGAGCGATTTATAAACCTATCAACATATTAAATATTGGTTTTTCATATACTAGCCCAACTTTTATTTCAATTACAGAAACTCAGGAAATTGATATGACTGCAATTTTTCTAGATGGGTCTGGTGGCAATGAAGGTTTAATAAATGAAGTGGATCCTTACAGTATTATGATTCCTCAGAAAGTCTCGGTAGGTGCTACTGCATTTTTATCGAAATATGGCTTCTTAACCGCTGATTTAGAATATGTTGATTATGCTTCTACTCGATATAGTAGTTCAAATGGTGCTTTCGGAGGAGAAATCCCAGATGTTGGAGGAGATTTAGAAAGCACATTTAATTTGAAAGTGGGAGCTGAAGGGAGATGGAATATTTTGAGAGCAAGAGTTGGCTATACTTATTTTGATAATCCATATAACTTAAATTTGGGTACAAATTCAAGTAATTTTAATCAAGACCGACAGTCAATTTCAGGAGGAATTGGGATAATGAGAAAAAATGGGTTCTTCGCTGATGTAACATATAAACTAAGTAGTTTTAATAATCCAGATTTCACAGCCTATCCGGGAAGTGATATTATTAAATCTCAATCGAATATTTCAAGTTTGAGACTAACAATTGGAAAAAGCTTTTAATCTAAGCTTTTTCCATGTTCTTTATTGAAAATTCATCGCAGTTTTGAAGTTGATATTTAGCCTGTGCGTAATATTTTATTCTTTTATTATTTAATTCCTCCAAAGTAATTAAAACTTCATTTTGATTTTTACAATGGCTAAACATAGGTCGCTTATTTCCTTTTGGCTTCCATAATCTTCTAACAATTGTTTCGATAGGAGGATTTAAATGAATTGTTTGTCCTAAATTATTCATCAAATCCATATTATTATTAAAGCAAGGTGTTCCTCCACCTGTAGATAGCATTAAAGCTTTATAGTTGTCAACTAATTTAGTCAGGTAAAATGTTTCCAAATTTCGGAAATATTCTTCTCCTTCTTTTTTGAAAATATCTTTTATGCTTTCCCCTTCATTATTTTCGATAATTTCATCTAAATCAAAGTAGGGTGATTTAGTCTTTTCTGACCAAATTTTACCCCAGTGACTTTTACCACTGCCAGGTAGGCCAACCAAAAAATAACGCATTAATTTAGTTTTTCTGTAATATTATAAGGCTCAGGAACATCATTATAATGCCATTTACCCTTCACTGTACCATTTTCCACTAAAACGAGCCCAGGATTTGACCGAATTATAGTTTTTAAAACAGTGGCATCTGCATAATAAAAATCAGTTTTTATACCTCTTTCAGCTTTTATTCTTAATACTTCCTCAGCAGATGATGAAGTCAAAATTATCGGTTTTATATCTGGGTTGAGCCTGGTGAGTAACTCATTTATATCTATTAATCCGATTGTGTTTGCATTTGAAATATCATAAGCCACAATCCATAGCTTTTTCCCCGTCAAAACTGTTTGAGTTTTATCTCCAGATTCGTTCCAAGTTGCAAAATCAGTGATTTTTGGCGTTGAGGCATCAGGGTTGGTTATTTCATGACCTACTAATTTGTATCCCTCATCTTCTGGCTTGTATTCATATGTTTTAATTTCTTTGCCATCTTTTTCGAAAGTGTATTGAAATTTTGGGTTTTCCTTCGCTTTCATGGCTTCAGGAATGTTAGTGCCTATTTTGTAAGCTCTAAAATCAATAAATGGCAAATGTCTTATAGAATAAATACAAAGTAGAAGACTTATGGCAGTTGTGCATATTACAATTACATTTTTCGGACCAAAGGTACTTTCTTTTATTTTTTTGATATTTAGGTAAAGAAAACCTATCAATATTACTAAAATGATATCTTTAGTAAATGATTGCCAAGGAGTCAACGTAATAGCGTCACCAAAACATCCACAATCGGTAACTTTATTGAAATAAGCAGTATAGAAAGTTAGGAATGTGAAAAACACAATCATAATACTAAGAAGATTCAAAGTGTATCTTACTCTCCACCTTATAATTAAAGCCACTCCTAAAGTCACTTCCAATACATTAAGAATAATTCCGATTACTAAGGCATAGGGCTCAAATACGGAGAAAAAAGGAGCAATGTCACCAGCGAATACAGAGAAATATTCTTCTAACTTGATGGCAGTTCCTACTGGGTCTACTACTTTCACTAAACCACTAAAAATGAATAATCCGCCAACGATGTAACGGACGATATCTATAATTATCTTCATATTAAATTTTTATAGGTTCACTAATTTAATTTCAATATATTCTTGTTATCTATCAAATTTTACTGAAATCCTTCAGTTAGTTTATTTTAGGCATCTTTTAGTTTAATCAAACAAAAAACAGCATAATTAATCATATCTTGATAATTTGCTTTTATTGGCTCAGATATGATGGTTTTACCTAGGTTATCCTCTATTTGTTTCACTCTATACAATTTCATTAAAATAATATCCGTAATAGAGCTTACCCGCATATCTCGCCAAGCTTCACCGTAATCATGATTTTTGTTTAATAATAATTGTAAAGTATCTTCTGCAACTTCTTCATATTTTGGCATTAAATCTTTTCCAGCAATTTCAAGTGGAGCATTTGATGGAAGCGATTCCTGTATTATAGCTATAATTGAATAATTAATGATTCCAATAAATTCATTTTTAATATCTTCCTCAACTTTTTGAGCTCCTTTTTCTTGTATTGATCTAATTCGTTGAGCTTTTATGAATAATTGATCAGTAATGGAAGGTAATCTCAAGATTCTCCAAGCTGTACCATAATCTTTCGTTTTCTTTTCGAAAACATCTTTACACAGCGCAATAACTTGCTTATATTCGCTTTCGGTTTGCGTCATGAACTGTAGGTTTTTATAAAAATTCTAGTTATTAATATATTTGGAAGCGAAAGATAAAGCATTTTCACTTAAAAAAACACTTCTCTTGAAAGGGAACTTGATAGACTTATCTATTCCTAAAGTAATGGGGATTATTAATGCTACTCCAGACTCTTTTTATGATGGAGGAAAAAACATTGACATAGAAAAGGCTGTGCTGGGGGTAGAAAAAATGCTGGAGCAAAATGCGGACTTCATCGATATTGGAGGATATTCAACAAAACCCAATGCTAAAGAGGTTTCAATTGATGAAGAAAGACGAAGAGTAATACCGCTAATCAAAACTTTAATCCGAAAATTTCCGGAAATCGTAATTTCTATAGATACTTTTAGATCTGAAATTGCATATGAAGCCATCGAAGAGGGTGCATCTATTATTAATGATGTTTCTGGAGGAATTTTGGACGAGAAAATGTTCGAAACGGTTGCAAAGCTTAAGGTGCCTTATATTTTAATGCATATGCGTGGAACTCCAACAAGCATGCAAGGTTTAACACAATATGAGCACCTGATTAAGGATGTTATTTTTGAACTTAGTAGGAAAGTTGAAAGGTTGCGATCACTACAGGTGAATGATATTATTATTGATCCTGGATTTGGATTTGCAAAAACCTTGGAGCAGAATTATGAATTGCTTAATAATTTATCCTATTTTGAAGAATTGGAGTGTCCATTGTTAATAGGTATCTCAAGAAAATCCATGATTTATAAAATTTTAGGCAGTGACGCAGCAAATGCACTAAATGGAACAACGGCATTAAATATGGCTGCATTGTTGAGGGGAGCTAATATTTTGAGAGTTCATGATGTAAAAGAAGCAGTAGATACTGTTAAATTGTTTAACCAACTGAAAAATTGATTTTAGGTTTTAACATAGGATTTTTAGAAGTTAGTATAGTAGATATACTAGATATTGGACTTGTTAGTTTTTTACTATTTCAAGTGTATAATCTGATGCGTGGTAGTGTTGCCGTACGGATTTTTGTAGGTTTTTTGTCCCTATACTTAATTTATTTGGTGGTTCGAGCCGCTGAAATGGAATTGCTTTCAGCCATTTTAGGTCAATTTATGGGGGTTGGAGTGATAGCTGTACTTATATTATTTCAACAAGAAATCCGTAAATTTTTATTGCTTTTAGGGAAAACTACTTCCTTTAATTCTGACAATGGATTTTTATCCAACTTGCCTTGGAAAAAGCGCAACAAAAGTGATGAATTTAACATTACTCCTCTAATTGAAGCATCAAAATCATTAGGCGGTACAAATACAGGAGCATTAATTGTCTTGTCAAAAGGATCAGAATTAAAGTTTTATTCTGAATCAGGTGATTTAATTGATGCTATTGTTTCAAAAAGGTTATTGATCTCAATTTTTAATAAAACTAGCCCTTTGCATGACGGAGCGGTAATCATTCATAGAGGTCGAATTACAGCTGCTAGATGCGTTTTACCAGTAACGGAGAAAGATGTGCCTGCCCAATTTGGATTACGTCATAAAGCTGCCATCGGAATGTCAGAAGCAACAGATACCATCATTTTAATTGTTTCAGAAGAAACTGGACAATTATCTGTTGCAAGAAATGGCACCATCTTCCATAATTTATCTAATCAAGAAATTCGATCTAAAATAAATGATTACTTGACTGAGGATAAAAAGAAGAAACCAAAGGATGGTAGAAAAGAAGCTACAGAACAGGAAACTGTTAAATAAAATCAGTTAAGATTTTTTTTTCAAATTTATTTATTGAATTAAATATTTGGTAATCAATTGGTTAAGAGTATTTTACTAAATAATTAAAAATCTTTTTTATATCAGGGGTTACTTTTTTCTGAGTTGTAGTATATACTATTACAAACACAAATTTTATTCATACACCTGTTTAACACGAAAAGCCTTCTTTGAAAAAAGAAGGTTTTTCTTTTTTATACCCTCCTGCTTTTTCATATTTACAATATGGAATTCATAAAAGTAAACACACAATATAAAAAGCATATTGCACTCATTAATTTAAACAGACCCAAGGAACTGAATGCCTTGAATTTGCAATTAATGTCTGAATTAAAAAGTACGCTACAAACGCTGGATGAAGATGAAGATGTTAGAGTTATCATTTTAACAGGAAATGAAAAAGCATTTGCTGCAGGAGCAGATATCAAACAAATGGCTGGAAAAACTGCAATTGACATGCTCAACGTGGATCAGTTTAGCACCTGGGACCAAATCAAGAAAACGAAGAAGCCGCTAATTGCAGCAGTTTCCGGTTTTGCTTTGGGTGGTGGTTGCGAACTGGCCATGACTTGTGACATGATTGTAGCGTCTGAATCTGCTAAATTTGGTCAGCCAGAAATTAAAATAGGAGTGATGCCGGGTGCAGGTGGAACTCAAAGATTAACCAGAGCAATTGGTAAAGCAAAAGCAATGGAATTGGTTTTGACAGGTAATTTTATAAGTGCTGAAGAAGCTTTACATTATGGATTGGTTAATAAAGTGGTTCCAACAGAAATGTATCTGGAAGCAGCAGCTGAATTAGCAGAACAAATAGCTCAAATGTCACCAGTTGCAGCTAAGCTTGCCAAAGAATCTGTAAATAGAGCTTTTGAAACGCACCTTGATGAAGGCTTACATTTCGAACGAAAAAATTTCTACTTAACTTTTGCTTCAGAAGATCAAAAAGAAGGAATGAAAGCATTTGTGGAGAAAAGAAAACCAGAGTTTACCGGTAAGTAGTCTCTATGCGTTATAATTTCTACCCTGGTCCATCTAAAATTTACCCACAAGTTGCTGGGTATTTTGAGCAAGCTATGGAATCAGGAATTTTAGAACGAAATCACAGATCGAGTGCATTTCAGGATTTATTTTCTGAGACAAGAACGCTACTAAAATCTAAATTAAATATCCCTTTAAACTACGCGATTGCAATGGTTTCCTCAGCAACAGAATGCTGGGAAATCATTGCGCAATCTTTCATAGAACGTAAATCTTATCATTTTTTTAATGGTGCTTTTGGTGAGAAATGGTGGAGTTATACCCAAAAAATCCGTCTTCAATCAGAAGCAATATCATTTGGTATAGATGAATTACCAAAACTTCCAACAATTGTAAAGAATGCAGAATTATTAGCATTCACGCACAACGAGACTTCAAACGGCACTTCAATTGATGAAAATTTCCAAAAAGAGGTTCGTACACAATTCCCCAACAGTCTTATATCGTATGATGCCACATCTTCCATGGCTGGTTATGAATTTGATTGGGATTTGGGAGATATCTGGTATGCTTCTGTGCAAAAATGTTTTGGGCTTCCTGCGGGGATGGCTTTGATGGTGGTGAGTCCAAAAGCAATAGAGCGAGCTGTAGAAATTAATGAAAGCAATCATTACAATTCCTTCCATTTTATATTACAAAATGTCCGGAATAATCAAACGCATTATACCCCAAACGTAGCCAATATCTATTTGCTGAACCGATTGATGCAAAGCGTTGAAAATATATCCGCTATTCATCGAAATCTGAAAGAAAGGAAAGCTCTATTTTTTGCTCAACTTGAGAAATTACAAAATTTAAGTTCATTAGTACATTCCACAAAATTTCAGTCCGATACGGTATTTTGTCTTGCGGGAGAGCAAGAATTTATTCAGAAACTTAAACGAGAAGCAGAGAGGGAAGGAATCATCTTAGGGAACGGATATGGTCAATGGAAAGAAAATACAATTCGGATAGCTAATTTCCCTGCTATTCCTAATCAACACTATATAGATTTAATTAAATTCCTAAGTCATTTCTGAAAAAGAGATTGAAAGCTGATTTTCTTATTGTACTTTTGCGCAAATTTTAACGATATGCTTAATTTTAAAGAAATAATTTCTGTTTCGCTCATCTTATTTTCAGTAATTGATATTTTAGGTTCTGTACCTATTGTGATTGATTTGAGAAAGAAACTCGGTCATGTACAATCAGGAAAAGCAACCATAGTTGCAGGTATAATTATGATTGTATTCCTGTTTTTAGGAGAATCCATTTTAAAACTTTTTGGAATAGATGTAGCCTCTTTTGCCATTGCAGGTGCGATAGTAATGTTTTTAATTGGGATGGAAATGGTGTTGGGGATTGTCTTATTTAAACATGAAGAAGCTTCTGCTAGCAGTGCTTCTATTATGCCGATAGCTTTTCCACTTATTGCAGGTGCTGGAACCATGACTACTTTAATTTCTTTAAAAGCCGAATATCAAACATGGAATATAATTATTGGAGTAGTCATTAATCTTATTTTGGTTTTTATAGTCCTTAAAACCTGCGGTTGGTTGGAGAGAAAAATAGGGCAGGCAGGATTTAGTATATTGCGAAAAGTATTTGGAATTATTTTATTGGCGATTTCTATCAAACTATTTAAAAATTTCTTTTAAACGCTATTTAATGCAGATAAATGGATTTTGATGGTTTTGATACGTTTGTTGTAAAATTCCAACCTTAAATTTTTGTGTAACTTAATTCTAAAATCAACTAATGATTACCATTTATACAGACGGCTCAGCATTAGGAAACCCTGGTCCTGGTGGCTACGGAATAGTGTTGCGATTTGGAGATAAAGTGAAAGAAATTTCTGGCGGATTTCGTAATACTACAAATAATCGAATGGAGTTATTGGCCATTGTAGAGGCATTAAAAAGCTTGAAAACCAAAAAATATCCTATTCATATTTATAGTGATTCAAAATATGTAATAGATTCTATCACCAAAGGTTGGCTTTCCGGTTGGGTAAAAAAAGGCTTTAAAGGCAAGAAAAATGTAGACCTATGGAAACAATATTTACAGGTGTCGAAAGGTTATGACTTAAATTTTCATTGGGTAAAAGGCCATGCAGGGAATCCTGATAATGAACGATGTGATAGACTTGCGGTAGCTAAAGCTGAAAATGGTCCGCACCTAATTGATGAGGGATTCGAAAATAGGACATCGGATTCTGATTTATTTCGTTAAAAAACTGAGTCACTAAAAATTAAAATTCATGAAAAGATTAAAGTTATTCATTTTACTATTTGGATTAGTAGGTATCTCTTCAGCTTTTAGTCAAGATTACAAATCAGCTATAGGTGTAAGAGGTGGATTCCCGACAGCTATTACAGGGAAACATTTTATTAATAAAACAGATGCCTTGGAAGGTCTTTTGTCTGGATATGGTGGAGGTTTTGAATTTACAGGACTTTACGAAAAACATGCTAATGCATTTGATATTCCCTATTTGAATTGGTACTACGGAGCTGGTTTTCACATAGGATTCTTTGATGACACTATAAATCGTCCAAACTATTATCTTGAAAACAGAGGAACTGGTTTTACGGTTGGTGCAGACGGTATTTTAGGATTAGAATATACTTTGACAGAAATCCCATTTGTAATAGGAATCGATTTTAAACCTGCCATAGACTTAGCACCTGAACCTAGATTATTTTATGGTGGTGGTGTATCTTTTAGGTTTTACTTTTAGAAAATAGAAATTGTCTGTTTTTAGATTTAAACAGTTTTCAGTAGAGCAGAAGCAAAGTCCTGCTAAAATCACCACAGATGCTACAGTTTTTGCCTCTGCTCTACAAGTTTCACCTTCAGCTCGCCATGCTTTGGAAATTGGAACGGGCACTGGTGTTCTTTCCTTAATGCTTGCCCAACGATTCCCAGATATTAAAATTGATGCTTTAGAAATTAATCCAGAAGCATACAAGGAAGCAAATTATAATTTTAATAATTCCAAGTGGAAGCACAGATTAACAGTAGATTTGAAGGATTTCAACCACTTTGTTTCTGAAAAAAAGTATGATTTGATTTTCTCAAATCCACCATTTTTTCAAAATAATCTACAATCTGAACTAAATCACGGAAGAAATATTGCCTATCATACCAATACACTTTCTTTTGAAGCGCTAGCTAAAGGAATTGAAATGAATTTAGTGAGTGATGGTGAGGCGCAAATAATGCTTCCCGTTTATGAAATGTCATTATTGGAAAATGAGATGAAGAAGCTAGGATTTAATACGGTTAAAAACACTGAATTAAGACATCAAATCGATAGTAAAGTAATACGGCTTTTTTATGGGTTTGAAAAGGGAGAAGTTAACAGGGAAACAAAAATTGAAAAGATATATATAAGGGATGAAAATAATGATTTCCATCCCTCTTACATAAATTTAATGAAAGATTTCTTGACAATATTTTAGTTTTTAAAATAGAACCTGTCAGTCTTTTTAATCTTCCAGTAATGCATATTTTAAAAAAATAAATCAGTCCTTAAGTTCTTCAGTATTTTCATTAAAATGTATTCCAAGGCTATTCAGTTCCTTTAAAATAGGCTCATAAATTTCTTTTTTGATTGGGATTTGAACTCCTCGCAATTTGATCGTATCATTTAGAATGTTTTTAACCGCGATACCTAAAGGCCACCCCACAGTTTTAGACATTGCTGTTTCCATTTGGTCATCTCCTTTGGAAACAATTGAAGAATCTAATCTATACTTTTTATCACCTAGTTCATATTCAAATTGATGTTGCATGACAATCATATCTTTATCTCCCAAATCTAGACTCATTTTTTCTTCCATAATGGCTTGCATTACTTCAGCTGGGCTTCCTTTAGTGATTGGAACCTTTTTATCTTCAAAAATTCCAAGCCATTCTATTTTTTTGAATGTCTCAGAATCTCTTTTGATTTTGAGATTGAAACATAATTTATCCTCAACTGCTTCAGTTTTATTATAAGGTAAAAAAGCATTAATAAAATCTCTTTTACTCATGTTGGACAAGCCTTCCATTTTATAGGAGTCATCAGTTACGCCTAGTTGTACAAAAACGTTCCAAGCATCACAAAAACCCGCTTTTCTGAAAGTTCCTCTAATTAAAGTAGGGATTTCTTCAATACCGTAAATGCTTCTGTATTGTAAAGAATTTCGATTCGGATATCCTTCAAAATCTCCCAATCCATTCACTTCAATGGTTTCATATCTGGTGAATAATTTATGGTATGGAATGTATTTGTATTTCCCATTTCTGATGAATTGAGCCGTTCCTTGTCCTGCCAATACTACATTTCTTGGATTCCAGGTGAATTTATAATGCCAAGGATTATTATCGCTTTCTGGTGCAACCAATCCACCCGTATAAGATTTAAAGGAAGTCAGTTTACCCCCTTTTTCTCGGATATTGTCCATAGCTTCCATTGCGGTCATATGGTCAATTCCAGGGTCTAATCCACATTCCATCAGAATGATTATGTTTTTACTTTTGGCTATATCTGACAAATCTTCTACATCAGGACTATTATAAGAGGCCGTGACCATATGTTTACCTAAATCCACACAGGCGGATGCTACTTTTGGATGAAATCGAGCGGGAAGCATCGAAATAACTAAATCAGCTTTTGCGATTTCATCTTTAGTTTGAATTTCATTTAAAATGTCAAATTGGACGAAAGAGGTGTTAGGGTGATTTCCAGCTTTATCTTGAGCAAGTCTAAGATCAAAATCTCCTATTTTAATATGCCAATTTTCTGCTTCAGCATGGTTTTTAAGATAGGTTATAAGTGAGCTAGCTGACCTTCCTGCGCCTAATAATAAAATATTTTGCATGTTTTTTTAAGTTTCCAGTTTGGACAAAGTTATAAATATCAATTCCGTAAAAAACTGAGAGATAAAAAAATTAGTCGAAAAACATGAAATGTCTAACAATTTATAAGAACAGGTCTTTATTATTGCAGTTATAATTTATTAATCTTAATATTAAAGACAATTAAAAAATCTTCAATTCTTTCTTTAACTAGGCTGATGGATTTTAGAAACTTTTAGATAAAACATACATGCAGCATGTTTTTCCATTTGATTTTTATTAATTGAAAGATTAAAATGATTTTAAGTAGAATTGATGCATAACCCACATGAATAGACAGGATATAGAAATATCGGATTTGAGGCGCATAACGGAATTGGTAAAGGAGCAATATAAATATGACTTTACGAATTATGCGATGTCCTCTTTTCGAAGAAGGATACTTCGAATTATGGAGCTCTATAAATTCGGGTCTGCTGATTTATTAATCAAAAGGTTAAAAGATGATAAGTCTTTTTTTGATGAATTTATAGCAGAAATCACTGTGAATGTAACAGAAATGTTTCGTGACCCTCCGTTTTGGCGAGAGTTACGAGACAACGTCATTCCAAATATTTTATTAAATCATAATACCATCAGTATATGGCATGCTGGATGTTCTTCTGGAGAGGAAGTATTTTCAATGACGATTTTACTCAAAGAAATGGGCATTCTGGACAAAGCCAAAATAATTGCGACTGATATTGATAAAGTCATTTTAGATAAAGCCAAGAAAGGGCATTACTCCATGAAAAATATGGAGCTAAATGAGAAGAACTACATCCGATTTGAGGGTAAGAATAATTTTAAGGACTACTTTAAAGAGGAAAATGGAAAAGCAGTAATGGATAAAGGGCTGGTTCAGAATGTGTCATTTCGTGAGCATGACCTGGTTCAAGGAGTAGTCTTCAACAAATTTGATTTAATCTTGTGCAGAAACGTGATGATTTACTTCAATCAAAACCTACAAAATGAGGTATTAAAGAAACATCACGAAAGCCTCTTCAAATATGGATATTTGGTAATTGGGTCGAAAGAATCTTTAATATGGTGCGAAATTGCCAATAAATTCATCGTAGTAAATAATGAGGAAAAAATTTACAAAAAAATTAAAGACTGAGGTCTGTACAAAATAGTACTCAATGGCTCGATTTAATCTTGATAATAAATATAAAGCGATAGTAATCGGAGGATCTGCAGGAAGTTTCCAGGGAATAACACAAATTCTTTCTTCTATTCCAGCCGATTTCAGCTTACCTATTATCCTTTGTTTGCATAGACTAAAACACGTTCGAAATGGGTTTGTGGAGGCATTGTCTATAAAGAGTATTAAGCCAGTTGTAGAGCCCTTTGATAAAGAAAATATTAAAAGGGGGAAAGTTTATCTTGCTCCAGCAAACTATCACTTATCTATTGAGTTAGGCAACTCTATTGCACTTTCAACTGAGGAAATGTTTAATAACTCAAGACCATCAATTGATATTACTTTAGAAACAGCAGCTTATAATTATCGGGATAAATTAATTGGTATTTTATTATCTGGAGCCAATAAAGATGGTGCACTCGGGATGAAGCGAATAAAAGATAGAAAAGGGTTGACAATTATCCAAGATCCAGAAGAATGTATGATAGATACTATGCCAACAGCAGCAAGAAATATAACAGAGATTGACTACACTTTAAAAGTACAAGAGATTGTTCAGTTCCTCAACGAATTGGATAAATTATACAAATGATTTTTAATTTATTGCCTGAAAAGCAATACAATTATATATATTTGATGATGTTTGCATTATGATGTAAATGTTCTTTTTAAAATAAAAGCGATTGAAAATTGGAATGAAAATGTTAATTAAATTTGCTTACATTTTGTAGGCTAAGTCAATACTGATTGAGCACATTTATTCCACGGAAGTATTCATTTATGAAAGCACTATACAAAAATTTAGCACTTATCACTTCTTTGCTTTTTACCTTAAGTATCATAGGGTTAGCGTATTATCTTTTCATATTCCCTGAAAGAATTGCTAATGAAACACACCTCATTAGTCTTTCCGAAGTTTCTGAATTGAAACCAGTGTTGGATGAACTGTATATTTTTAGTGGGGTATCTATTCTTTTAGGGTTTGTTTCTATCTTATTACATCTTTTTAATAGAAATAATGAGGATGAAAATAATGTCGTTTATATTGAAAAATTCAAAGAGAAAAAAGATTCTAGTGACTCACAAAACAAAAAAGAAGGGGATGCAAATATAGATGCTGAACTGACCGATATTAATACTAAGATTAAAAAGGAGTCTTCTAGTAAAGTCAAAGCTGAAAAATTGCTTTCATATCTAGCAAATCAGCTTGAGGCTAGCCAAGCGGCAATTTATGTAACAGAACGGGAAGATAATAAAAACATCATTTCATTATTTGCTTCATATGCCTTTGTATTACCTGAAAGCCAAACAATTTCATATGAATTTGGAGAAGGCTTAGCGGGACAAGTAGCCAAAGAAAAGAAACTAATAAATATCTCAGATATACCAAAAGGCTACATTAAAATATTATCAGGGCTAGGGGAGTCTGACCCAGCGCATCTATTACTATGCCCTATTATGAAGGATGAAAAAATATTAGGAGTAGCAGAGATTGCATCTTTTAAGGCTTTTAACAAATCTCATGAAGTTTTAGTGGAAAAATCATTGACATTGTTAGCTAATGATTTGGATAAAAAACAACAAAAAGAAACAGAGAATAAATAATTCATTTTTTCGTATCAAAGAATTCAATATGTTTAAAAACATAAAAATCGGGACTAAAATTACGGCAATTCTACTTTTTGTAGTATTGGTAAGTGTTATAACCGTAAGTTTTATTACCTATAACATGAATCGAGATTCAATTGAAAAGTTGAATTTTGATAAATTGATGTCGCATACCTCTAAAAAAGCAGATAAAATTGATGACCTGTTTCAAGGGATTCAGAATAATGCGAATCACATTTCCGGTCTATTATCCATTCAATCAGGTATTAGGAAATATCAAGCAGAAGATACTACCATCAATTTAGATAGCTTAAAAACTGCAACCTTATATATAATGGAAGCAGATTTAAGATCTTTTGTTGAGAACTATCCTATTGATGCAATTTTATTGACTAGTTTGAATGGAGAGATAATTTTTAATTCGAATAAAGCAATTGAAGACCTTGCAGTTGGAGAAAATCTAAAGGATATAGATGAGGATTTTTATAACTTATCTATTACCTCTGCGCATTTTAGTAAGCCTGAACAGTTTGGTGAAAGTGAATTAATGTTATTCGGCATGCCTCTTATTGATGACTACAATAGCTTATCAGGCTTACTAGTTTTAGTAAAGAACATGGAGTCTGTTTATGAAATTGTAAATTCAAATCCAACTGATTTCAAGTCTTTCGAAAGTATTTTAACTGCCCAAGAAGACAATAAAGCTTTATTTCTATCTTCACTCAAGCAAGTAGAAGATAGTTTAGCACCCGCATCTGTTACCATAAAGGAGAATTCATCTGTAGGCGTACAAAAGGCAGCATTAGGTGAAACAGGCTATGCTAAAGATGTAAATTATAATAATATAGAGGTTTTATCTGCTTGGAGTGCCATACCAACAGTAGGCTGGGGAATTGCATCAAATGTTAACGAATCAGAAGTAAAAGAGCAATTAGGTGGACTTGTTAAAAAGTTTATTTATACTGGCATGATTATTTTAATTCTGTCCCTAATTATTTCAATTATTTTCTCCAAAGTACTGTTGAATCCAATACTTTCATTAAAAGAGACATTGAAATTATTAGGGAAAGGAATTTTACCTAATAATGTCCCTAAAAAGTCAGACGATGAAATTGGTGAAATGGCTTTAATTCTTGATGGTTATGTATCATCTCTAAAGAATACAGCCAATTTTGCAAAACAAATAGGAGAGGGAGATTTCAAGGCTGATTTCAAGCCCATTTCTAATGAGGATACCTTAGGTAACTCTTTAATAAACATGAGGAATTCTATTCAGCAAGCTGAAAAAAGAGATAAAGAGCGAAATTGGATTGTAACTGGTGTTGCTGAAATAGGAGAAATTTTAAGAAGCAATGATGATTTAGAGCAGTTAGGTGATGAAATATTAATGTATGTCACCAAGAAAATTGATGCTATTCAAGGCGCATTTTATGTGCTGAATGATGATGATTCAGATAATTACTATTTGGAAATGAAATCAAGTTATGCATACAATAAAAAGAAATATTTAAAAGCACAATTTAAATTCGCTGAAGGATTAGTTGGACAATCTGCCATAGAGCAAGACACTTTATTAAGAACAGAAATTCCTTATGATTATGTGAGTGTAACCTCTGGATTATTAGGAGACCAAAGACCTAGTTCTATTTTGATTGTTCCATTAATTACAGATGAAAAAGTTTATGGAGTATTAGAATTTGCAGGTTTCCATAAGTTTGATTCAAGTCAGGTTAAATTTGTGGAAGAAATCAGCTTAATTATTGCCAGAACGGTCTTCAATATAAAAGTAAATGAGAGAACGCGTAAGCTTTTGGCAGAATCTCAAACGATGAGTCAGGAGCTGCAAGAACAGCAGGAGGTTTTAAGACAGAATGCAGAGGAGATGGAAGCAACTCAGGAAGAGTTGAAACGAACCAATCAGCGTTTAGAAGATCAGATAGAAGAAGTAAATCGTACCCAGAAACGTATGCAGTTATTACTAGAAAATGCTTCTGAGGTAATCACCATTTATGAGAAAGATGGGATAGTTCGATATATTTCTCCTTCAGTAGAAAAGATTTTAGGATACAGACAAGAAGATATCATAGATACTACTGAGCTGGATAAAGTGCATCCAGATTCTCGGGATGAAGTGCATAAGCAATTCTTGCATTTGGTAGATCATCCTGAAGAGTCGATTACCATGCAGCATCAATATTTGAATAGTAATAATGAATATGTGTGGGTTGAGGTTACGGGTTCAAACCAATTGGAAGATCCAGCAATTCAAGGAATTATCTTTAATACCAGAGATATTACAGAAAGAAGACGTGCCGAACAAGAGGAGCGCATGAGAAGTAAAATGCAAGCTTTATCTGAGAACTCTATCGATTTAATTACACGAATTGATAACGAAGGTAAGTTCTTTTATGTAAACCCAATGATTGAACGATATACGGGTAAACGACCTGATCAGGTAATTCAAAAAGGATTACATGAGGCAGATATTGAACCAAAAATTGTGCAGGCATGGGCTCAATTATTAGATAAAGTAAGAGAAAAGAATGAAAAGGTCACCGAAGAAGTAGATTTTCCTTCAGAAATGGGTGACCGCGTAATGCAGGTAAATGCTATTCCTGAATATGATGAAGAAAAAGTATTAGAATCTATTTTAGTAGTTTCTCATGATATCACGGATAGAAAGTTAATTGAACTAGAGATTGCGAGTAAGAATAAGAAAATTACCGAGTCAATTAATTATGCGAAACGTATTCAAGGTGCAATTCTTCCTAATAACCAAGTAATTAGACAGCAATTACCTGATTCATTTATTCTTTACAAAGCGAAAGATGTGGTGAGTGGTGATTTCCCATGGTATATTGAAGTGGATGATGCTATCTACATCGCTGCGGTTGATTGTACAGGTCATGGTGTGCCGGGTGCATTAATTTCATTAATAGGTTACTTCTTGCTGAATGATATTGTAAGGTCGCAGAAAATTAGTGATCCAGGTTTGATTTTAGATATGTTAGATGCCGGAGTTACCTCAACGCTCAGACAAGATCAGGATGACTCTACTACTAAGGACGGAATGGATATTGCTTTCTGTAAAATAGATAAGAAAAAGAATCAAATTGAATATTCAGGAGCTCATCGTCCATTGTATTATTTACATGCAAATGGAGAATTGGATGAGATTAAAGGTAATAAGTTTCCAATTGGAGGCGGTATATACCGAAATCAAACGAATTTCGATAATCATAAAATTAAGTACAAAGCGGGAGATTCAGTATTCTTCTGTTCAGATGGTTTCCCTGATCAATTTGGAGGACCACAAAACAGAAAATTTGGACCTAAGCGCTTAAGAGAGATAATAGTCGATAACCATGGTAAATCTATGGATGAAATGCATCTTATATTTGATGAAGCTTGGGAAACCTGGAAAGCAGATTACAAACAAACTGATGATGTTTTACTAATCGGGATTAGATTTTAACTGGGAAAAGTTTAATTATAAATAAAATTATTTAATTTAAGGCTTGAATTGAATTGGGCTATAATTTGAAACGGCTTATTAACCTAATAACAACATGAAGTATATTTACGACCTACATAAAACCATGCTGTCCAGAAACCTAATATTGGTTTATGAGGGGGAATTTACCCAAGAAATCACTAAATCAGTTTTAGCGATGGCAGAAAGAAACATGGATTCTATGGGTGAAGAGTCAAGCATAAAGCGAAAAGTATTTAACGTAATGGTTGAGTGCTTACAAAACATTGTTAAACATTCGGATGATTTTAATCCCCTTTCAGCTAAAAGAAATGCGGCAATTTTTATAATTGGAAAAGAGGACGATCGCTATATTGTAACTAGCGGGAATCCTGTAGATACTGAAGCTGCAGAAGCTTTGAAGAAAAGAATAGACGAAATTAATACACTTGATAAAGATGGTTTAAAGTCTATGTATAAAGACATTATTAAATCAAACAGTCTTTCTAACAAAGGTGGCGCAGGTCTGGGTTTTGTAGATATGGCAAGAAAATCAGGTCAAAAATTAGAGTATGATTTTGAAGAAATGGGTGAAGGATTTCACTTCTTTTCTTTAACCACTACTATTTTAAGATTTTAAAATCTAAATTTTAGTTTAACTTATAAATTTAAAACATAAAATTAAATATGGAAATCATTAACCTTGAAGGAACAGAGGATACCCCAAAAATATTATTAGATAAAGGAAATGGCATATTTGAAATTTCTGGACGTTCATTACCAGAAGACTCAGCCGAGTTTTATCAGCCAATATTAGATTGGATTTCTGCCTACGGTGAGGATCCCAATCCAAAAACTTTGTTTACGTTCAAATTAGAGTATTTTAACACGGCTTCATCTAAATTGATTCTTGATGTTTTGTCCTCATTAGAGGATATTGATGGGGTATCAATAGATTGGTATTTCCATGAAGATGATGAAGATATGGAAGAGGCTGGAGAGGAATTTTCTGAATTAGTTGAAATTCCATTTGAATTTAAAACTTATTAATCCTGTCATTTTTTTTAAGGTCATGTTTTTAGCTTGGCCTTTTATTTTACCTAAAAGCCATAACCTTCTTTTTATATGAGTGAAGAGATACTCAAAGCCTTAACTCAATTATTTGGAATTATAACCAAACAAGATGGAGGAGCCACAGAAAAAGAAAGAAATTTCGTTATTGGTTTCTTTCAGCAAGAGCTTGACCAAGATTCTATTAAAGAATACTTGGAGTTATATGACAAATTAGTTGGATGGGGAGAAGAGCCAGAGGAAGAAGAAGAGGATGGGAAAGCCAAGAAAAAGAAACTTACCTCTGTTAGGGATTCCGTAAGAACTCTTGCAATTTGTAAGAAAATCAATAAAACCCTTACTCAAAAGCAAAAAGTAGTAGTACTTATTAAGCTTTTGGAAATGGTATCAGCCGATAAAAACTTTACTCCACAAAGAATGGAGATTATCGATACCGTTTCTAATGTGTTTAATATTGTAAAAGACGAGTTTAAATTAATTGAGAGTTTTGTCATAAAGCAAGAATCTGATGAATTAGATAAATTCGATGATATTCTAATTGTAAATGACGAAACTTCACAAGAAGATAATTTGCACGTTCATGCAGATATCAAAGGGGAAATACTTTTCTTAAATGTCCGAAGTGTCGATATGTATTTTGTTAAATACACCGGACATGAAGAAATTAACTTAAATGGTTTTATTATGAAAACAGATAGTGTTTATCTGTTTTCTCATGGTAGTACAATTAAAACTCCCAAAGGAGCTGCTTTATATTATTCTGAATTAATCAGGAAATTCCTTTCTGATGGAGAGCAAGTAAATCTATCTTTCAATGCCGAAGATATAGTATTACAGTTTCCAAATGGTGAACTGGGATTACGAAACGTGAACGTTTTTGAGGGACCCGGAGAACTTGTTGGGATCATGGGAGCTTCTGGTGCTGGAAAAACAACCTTGCTGAATGTCCTTGCGGGTATTCAGGCGCCAACAGAAGGATCTATCAAAATTAATGGACTAGATTTACATCAGGATAATGAACAGCTACAAGGAGTGATTGGATATGTTTCTCAAGATGATTTATTGATTGAGGAATTAACAGTTTATCAAAACTTATACTATAACGCCAAGCTTTGTTTTGCGAAAATGACTGAGGAAGAAATTCATAAAAGAGTTATGGATACCTTAGAAAATTTAGGATTGGAGGCACGGAAAGATTTAAGAGTAGGAGGCGTATTAGACAAAACCATTTCCGGAGGACAACGAAAGCGATTAAATATTGCCTTAGAATTAATCAGGGAACCAGCCGTGATGTTTGTTGATGAACCAACTTCTGGCTTATCTTCCAGAGACTCTGAAAATGTTATTGATCTATTAAAAGAATTAACCTTAAAAGGGAAATTAATATTTGTAGTGATTCATCAGCCGTCATCGGACATCTATAAAATGTTCGATAAGATGATTATAATGGATACTGGAGGGTTCCAAATTTTTTATGGTCATCCAATTGAAGCGGTTACTTATTTTAAGAAAACGACCAATCAGGTTGATGCCGATAGAGGAGTTTGCCCGACTTGTGGTAATGTCAATCCAGAACAGATATTCAATATAATTGAAGCAAAAGTTGTTGATGAATATGGCCAATTAACCAATAAACGAAAAATAAATCCAAGTCAGTGGAGAGATTTTTATCATGAAAGTTTCGACCATAAGCGAGTTACGGATGAAGAAGAAGCACCTCCTTCCACCTTATCCATTCCTAATAAACTTAAGCAAACTGTAATATTTACAATCAGAGATACGCTTTCAAAGTTAAGTAATAAGCAATATTTATTGATTAATTTATTAGAAGCGCCTTTCTTAGCCTTACTTTTAGCTTTTATTATAAAGTATAAAAGTGCTCCTACTGGGAATGAATATTTATTTAGGTTCAATGATAATTTGCCAGCATTTTTATTAATGAGCATAATTGTAGCACTTTTTATGGGGCTAACAGTAAGTGCTGAGGAAATCATTAGAGATAGAAAAATACTTAAAAGGGAGTCTTTTCTTGACCTTAGTTGGAATAGTTATCTGCTTTCTAAAATCACAATTTTATTTACATTGTCGGCCATACAAACCTTGACTTATGTGATTATAGGAGTTTTGGTCTTGGAAATTAAGGATGCAACATTAAGTATGTGGGCTATTTTATTTACTACTTCATGTTTTGCTAATGTGCTGGGATTAAATGTGAGCTCTGCCTTTAAGTCTGCTGTTACAGTTTATATTTTAATACCGCTATTGCTTATTCCTCAAATGATTTTGAGTGGACTTTTATTTAGTTTTGATAAGTTAAATGATTTTATCAGCACTAAAGGCAAAGTACCAGTGGTAGCGGATTTAATGACTTCCAGATGGGCTTATGAAGCTTTAGCAGTTGATATGTTTAAGAATAACAGTTATCAGGAATATTTCTATGATATTGAATCAGTTGAAAAAACAGCAGATTTTAAATCCTCTTTTTTAACTAAAAAGATTAGGGAGAAATTAAGAGTTATTGAAAATAATTTAGAATCAAATGATCCTAAAGCACTAGAAGAAATTGAATATTCAACAACTATTATTTATAATGCATTAGAGAAGGAGCCATTCAAAGGTAGCTTAGAACATACCGATTTAAAAGAATTATTGAATCCAGAAACGATTAATCAAGAGAAAATCAATAGAATTTCTACTTATGTCGATCAGTTGAGAGATCATTATATTAATGAATTTAATCTTGCTGTAAAAAAGAAAGAAACATTACAGTTTCATTTAGAAAATGATTCATCTTATCAATTTAATTTAAATGATGCCAAAGATAAATATTTTAATGAAAGTCTGTCTGATTTAGTTCGAAACCTTACGGTAGAAGATCGGGTGATTGAATTTAAAGGTCAATTAATTCAACAAATTGACCCAGTATTTAACAAACCAGAGGTACCAGATAATCCATTGAATTATAGGACTCATTTTTTTGCACCAGAAAAGTATTTTGCAGGAACATATATTGATACATTTTATTTTAATATAATTGTAATATGGTTCATGTCCTTAATTTTATACATCACCTTGTATTTTGAACTATTTGGAAAACTCATTAGGGTTTTCGGTAATATTAAATTCGGCAAAAAGGAATCGTAAGTAATTAAGATTGTCTTTAATTTTCGAAAAAAACGAACAGATTAGAAATTGAAAAATTGAAGATTTAAAAAATGAGAATTTGTATTAACTAAGGGAATTTCTATTTTTGTTATGATAAAAAATATTTTTATGAAAAACATACTTTTGGGATTGAGCATTTTATTGACAGTCCTAGCCTGTGAATCAAAGAAAAAACCTTCAGCAGATGAAATTTCTGGTATTTTGGACTCGGTAAAGATCGAAGAACCTTCCATTTCTGAAGATGTAATTTCTGATATTATCCAGCAGATCCCTTCACCATTAGAGATTTCTACCCTATTGAAGGAATCTGAAACTAAATATGATAAGGGTTACTTAAATGACCCTGAAAAAATTTCTGATTATAATAGTAATTATAAAAAGGCTTTAGCTTTAGGTGTTTATGGTACAGATTTAGGCTATTCTAATATTTATGAGCAAAATCAGGATGCCTTATTTTATTTGAATTCTATTAAATCTTTGGCCGATGATTTAAGTATAGGTCAATTTTTTGATATTGGAACTATTAAGAGATTGGCGACTAATAGTAAAAACTTAGACTCTCTTCTTTTAATTACAACCAAGAATTTCAACAACATCAATAATTATTTGCAAGAACAGAACCGTTCAAATTTGAGTATTTTATTGTTGTCTGGGGGATGGCTTGAAGCACTTTATATTGTATCTAGAGTTTCAGAGAAAAATCCTGAAAATGAGAAATTAAAAGAGACCATTGCAGAACAAAAAATAATAATGGATAATGTAGTTTTATTGATGTCTTTCTATAAAGATAATGACCCTAATATCAGGCAGTTATCTGAAAGGTTTACTAAGCTTCAAGAAGAATTTAATAAAATTGAAATTAAGACCGTTTACCGTGAACCTACCTATGAAGTAGTGGATGGCATGCTTGTTGTTAAGGATAATAGTACAAGTGAAATTATTATGGATGATGAAATTATCAATACCATAAGACAACAGGTTTACGAAATAAGAGAGAACATTATTAACTAAGAATTTATATGAAAAAGCTAATCTTCGCATTAGGAATATTATTTTTTACAACATCTGTTCAGCAGGCTTTTGCTCAATGTAATACTGAGAAACATGTGGAGGCATGTATTCCTAAACTATCTTCTGGCTTTACTTTCTTGAAAAGTTATAATATTGATGGTCAAGGTGGTGCCAAACAAAAAGTAGAATATTCCTATGTTTTCACCAAAGGAGCTACTTATCAAATAATGATTTGCAATGATGGACAGTCTACGGATGGAATTGTATTGACTTTATATGATTCAAATAGAAATACAGTGGCTTCCACTATGTATGAAGGATCAACTTTATCAAGTATTGCCTTTCCATGCCAAGTGACGGGTATTTATTATATTACGTTTACATTCGAGGGTAGCACTAACTATTGTGGAGGTAGTGTATTAGGATTTAAGCGCTAAGAACTAATTTTCTTATTTACATATAATTTATAAAGCAGGTTTTACCTGCTTTTTTTGTTCCCTATTTTTATCAGGTTTTACTTTTGTCTATGCGAAATACAATAAAGATTCAACATAGTGCTATTTATCATCAGAGTGCGGCTATTTCATCATCTACCAAAGAAATTTGGTTTGTATTACATGGATACGGTCAACTCCCTCAATATTTTATACGAAAATTTAAGGAAATTGCTAATAATGAAAGAGTAATTATTGCACCAGGTGGGCTTTCTCGTTTTTATCTGGACGGCTTCGCAGGTAGAGTAGGAAGTACTTGGATGACTAAGGAGGAACGATTGATTGATATTGAAAACTATATCATTTATCTAAATTCGGTAGCTAATGAAGTGCTTAGCGAGGCAACTTCACATATTAGGGTTACTTTGCTAGGTTTTTCTCAGGGTTCTGCAACTGTATGCAGATGGGCTGAGAAACTGGATTTTGACTTTGAAAAGTTGATTCTTCATTCTGGTGCTTTTCCTCCAGATATTGACTTTACAGACTTAGGAAATAAATTAAGAGCTAAAAAAGTTTATATGCTCCGTGGTAATGAAGATGAATTTATTAATGAAGATAGAAAAAGGGAACAAAAGGAATTAATTGACAAAATTGGAGTGTTTGTACACCAATCTGAATTTAAGGGGAAACATGATATTGATATTAACAGTATAAAAGAAATTATTAAACGACAGTAGTTTTTTGGGCAGAAGATGGAGATTTAACTACTTTATACTTTTTAAACCAACTATTTACCTTCATTTGGATTACACCAAAAATTGCTTCTTTAAATATTTTTTTAGACATTTTTGAGACACCCTTACTTCGATCAGTAAATATAATAGGGACTTCTTCTATTCCAAATCCATGTTTCCAAGCTGTAAATTTCATTTCAATCTGGAATGCATATCCAATGAATTTGATCTTATCGAGATTAATTGTTTCCAGAACTGATCTATGGTAACAAATAAAACCTGCCGTAGCATCATAAACTGGTAGTCCTGTGATGAAGCGAACATATTTACTTGCCAAGTAGGACATTAATACTCTACCCATTGGCCAATTCACAACGTTTACCCCTGTTTTATACCGTGAACCTATAGTGAGTTGAACTTCTTCTTTTTTACAAGCTTTCAATAATTCAATTAAGTCAAGCGGATTATGGGAGAAATCTGCATCCATCTCGAATATATACTGATAACCATTTTTCAAGGCATATTTAAAACCCTCAATGTAGGCAGTGCCTAGTCCTAATTTTCCGGCTCTTTGGATGATATGTAATTGATCTTTGTAATCTTTTTGCAATGAATGAACAACCTCAGCGGTCCCATCAGGAGAATTATCATCAATTATAAGAATTTCGAATTTTTGGTTTAATAGAAGTATGGCACGAATTATATCTTCTATATTTTCGCGTTCATTGTAAGTGGGTATGATAACTAAATTATCTTTCATATATCCTAATCAACTTCAAAACTATAAAATCTTTTCAGATATTGCCGTTCAATTAAAAAAAGAATTTAATGAGAATACATAAATGTGTTTTTTTAGACAGGGATGGAGTTTTAAATCAAGAAAGAGGAGATTATACATTTGTAGAAGCGGATTTTAAGATAATAGATGGTGTAAAGGAAAGTCTTGAAATTTTAAAGAAATCAGGTTTTTTATTAATCGTCATTACAAACCAAGCAGGTATAGCGAAAGGCATTTACACTCGAGATGATGTAATGAAATGTCATCGATTATTACAAAGCAAAACAGGCGATTTAATAGATGATATATATTTTAGCCCAAATCATCCGATTACATCCGAATCTTTGCTTAGAAAGCCTAATAGTCTTATGCTTGAAAAAGCCATGGCAAAGTGGGATATCGATCCAAATAAATCCTTTATGATAGGTGACTCTGTTCGTGATATACAAGCAGCTGAAAAAGCTGGTGTAAAAGGGATATTCGTAGGTAATAAGTCTGACGAAAAAACAACTGCATTCAAAGCGCAAGACTTACGAGATGCAGTTGATAAATTTATAATTGGTTAACCTTACAGATTTTTCATCAAAAGCTGATACTACTAAGGAGATTACCTATTGCGAATACGAGAATATTTCAAAGAATTGTCAACATCTGACAAACTAGATTTAAATTCCGGTATAGTTAAATGGCGTAATATCCTTTAATTCTTTTTTGATATTATCAGATACCTCTAGACTATCAATGAAATCAGCAATTGTCTTTTGTGTAATTTTTTCATTTTTCCGTGTCAAAGCTTTTAATGCTTCATAAGGTGCTGGATAAGCTTCTCTTCTCAATACGGTCTGGATAGCTTCAGCCACAACAGCCCAATTTTCAGTTAAATCATGTTCAATAGCGGCTGGGTTTAGCTCAAGTTTACCAAGCCCTTTTTTCAATGATTCGAATGCTATTAAACCGTGCGCAAGGGGAACTCCTATATTTCTTAAAACTGTAGAATCTGTTAAATCCCTTTGCAATCTTGAGATAGGGAGTTTTGCTGATAAGTGCTCGAAAACTGCATTTGCGATACCCAGGTTTCCTTCGGCATTTTCGAAATCAATCGGATTTACTTTATGTGGCATGGCAGAAGATCCTACTTCATCTTTATTAATTTTTTGCTTAAAGTAATTCATACTCACATATTGCCAAATATCTTTACTCAAATCCATTAAAATAGTATTCAAGCGCTTGAAGGAATCGAACCGAGCAGCTAGATGATCATAATGCTCAATTTGAGTTGTAGGTTCAGAGCGTTTCAGTCCTAAGTATTTTTTACAGAAGTTATTACCAAATGCTCTCCAATCTATTGCAGGATAAGCAACATGATGTGCATTAAAATTACCTGTAGCGCCACCAAATTTAGCCGCAAAAGGGATGTTTTGTTCTAATAAGAGTTGTTCAGCTAATCTCACTTCAAAAACTGAAATTTCTTTGCCTAAACGAGTAGGAGATGCTGGTTGACCATGTGTTTTGGCCAACATAGGAACCGCTTTCCATTCATTTGCATAGTGCGCTAATATGTTTTTTAATTCTTTTAAAAGCGGTAAATAAACGTTTTCAGTTGCATCTTTTAGAAGAAGGGGAGTGGCAGTGTTATTAATGTCTTGAGATGTTAAACCAAAATGAATAAACTCCTTTTGAGCACCAATACCTAAATCATCAAATTTTTGCTTCAGGAAATATTCTACAGCTTTAACATCATGATTGGTGGTTTTTTCAATTTTTTTAATTGCCAAAGCATCTTCTTCACTGAAGTTTGATGCTAATTCTCGCATTTTAGGAAAAAGCGATGGATCAACTTCTTTTAGCTGTGGTAATGGTAATTCGCATAGTGCAATAAAATATTCCACTTCTACGTGCACTCTATATTTAATTAATGCCCACTCTGAGAAATAAGGAGCAAGCGATTGGGTTTTATTTCTGTAGCGTCCGTCAACAGGACTAATTGCACTTAAAGTAGTTAAATCCATGATCTGTAAAAATTTAAAGGTGCAAAGATAGGAAATTTAAGTTTTAGAGGATTGACTTCAGCTTTTCATTTTCCTAAACCATTTCCAATCTGCGTAAAATGTACCAAAAGGAATTAATGAAGCCGCTAATGAAAACAGGGTTAGTTTTAATTTCCAGTTTTTTTTGATTGCTAAAAAGACGACTAATCCGCAGTATACAATAAATAGAACACCATGAGCCATGCCTACATAATAATTAGGTTTTGGCATTTCTAACAGATATTTTAATGGCATTGTAATACCTAAAAGTAAATACGAAATACCTTCTAAAATGGCGATTACTCTTAAATTATTAATCATTATGTGACTTTTATTATTGATTTACAAAGAAACTACTGCCACTTTTCTAAACCAATATTTTTCAAGTAATAAATCTGAAATTGATTAGGTGACTGAATTTTTATTTAACATTTTTGTGCATTAATTAACAAATTTACTTCAATGGAATTTAAAGGAAAAGTTATTGATATTCTGCCAGAAGAGAAAGGCCAGGGTAAAAATGGAGAATGGAGAAAACAGTCATATATTTTTGAAACGCTGGAGCAATATCCTAAGAAAGTTTGTGCAGAGGTTTGGGGTGATAAAATAGACGGTTTTAATATTCAAAAAGGTGAGGAGTTAAATGCTAAAATCAATATTGATAGCAGAGAGTATAATGGAAAATGGTATACAAATGTGAAAATTTGGGCTGTAGATAGAGCATCGGATGGAAATCTTGGTGGAGTGCCAAATGCTCAACAAGACTCCAGCTATCCTTCTAATTCGGGAAGTGCTGGCGGACCACAAGAAACACCACCGCCAAGTGAAGATGATGAACTACCTTTTTAAATTGTAAGTTTAGAAAGCAATAATATATAAGTTAATCTGTCAGGTTTTACTCTTTTGTAACCTGATGGATTAAAATTTTTATTTAATACCCTTTCTCAGTATTTACCAACAACTTACTGTCCTCTCCTGATTTTAAGGCCTCATATGCTAATTTAAAGCTTTGTTTTACATCTTCTAATAAAGTAATTCCAGATATGTGTGGGGTAACAATGCACTTTGGGTGTTCCCATAATTGGGAATCTTGTGATAATGGTTCTTCTTTAAATACATCCAAAACTGCTAGACGAATATATTTTTGGTCCAAAGCTTGAACTAAATCTTCTTCATTTACTGAATTTCCTCTACCAATATTTACGAAAAGTGCATTTTCCAATTTGGAGAAGAAATCTTTGTTAAATAAATTTTCTGTGCTTTTTGTGGCTGGAAGCGTATTAATGATGATAGAATTTGCCTCTAGGTTGGCTAAATCTAATTTCTCGAAAGAAATACATACGTCAAAGAATTCTTTATTTTTACCACTAGTGTTTATACCTACTATGTTTTTGACCATAGGTTGGAGCACTTGCGCAATGTCTGTACTGATATTTCCTGTTCCAAAGAAAATCACACTTTGTTTTGACAATGATTTTGGAACCACCTGATCCCATGTCTTACTTCTTTGATTGATTTTAAAAAGTTCGGTTTTGTTCAAATCCTGCAAAATGTAAGTCAAGCAATATTCGGACATCCTTTGACCCATTTTGCCTTTGGTTTTTGTTAACACGCAATCTTCAGGAAGGTTTAACTTCATAAAACTGTCAACTCCAGCTCCAAATGAATGAATCCATTTTAGATGACTAATATCCATTTTGGATAAAAAATTGAAACCGGCTACATAATCGGTCTCAGGCAGCAATTTTTCGATCTCTTCTTTAGTATTGGCAAGCAAGCAATTTAATTCTGGATATTCCTTTTTAATAAAAGCTTGAAATCCTTCAGCTAAATTACCGTATGTCAAAATATTTTTATTTGGCATATGTTTGTTTTAAGCTTTTGAGACTAAATTTCTAAAATTCGAAGGAGGAACTAATTCAAACTTCAAATGTTCACCACTGATTGGATGTTTAAGTTCCATTAAATTAGCATGTAAAGCAACTCTTCCAAGAGGGTTTTTGCTAGCAGTATATTTTTTATCCCCCGTTACTGGATAGCCATAATGTGCCATTTGCACTCTAATTTGATTCTTGAAACCTGTTTCCAATTTGAATTCGAGCATGGAATATGCATTGGTTTGCTTTAATAATTTAAAGTGAGTAATGGCTTCCGTGGCATTTTCAGGTGTATTCACAATAAAAACCTGATTGTTCTTATTGCTTCTCAAATAGTTTCTCAAAGTGTGAGACTTTTCCTTAATTTTACCTTCAACAATAGCTATATATTTTCTATCAATCACATATTCTTCCCAGGAATTCTGAAGTAATTCTTGGATTTTTTGACTTTTCGCAAAAAGTAGGATGCCTGAAGCTTCTCTTTCTAATCGGTGAATGATGTAAACTTTAATGCGTGGATCGATTGCTTCCATATGCTCTTTCAATATTTGGACAGCATTTTTCTTCTTTTCTTTAAGGGAAGCAACAGATAGAAGCCCAGCTTCCTTCTCTATTACTATCAAATCTTGATCCTCATAAAGTATATTCAGTTTCTGAAGTTTTACTTTTTTTGATGGTTTCGACCAATTAATCTGAATTTCATCTCCTTTTTTTAGTGGATGATTAAATTGTGTGATAACATCTCCATTGATTCGAATCTGCCCTCCGCTCATTACTTGTTTTAGTAATGGTTTTTTTTTGTTGGGATAGGTGGTTATAAGATGCTTCAATAATTCATCATCTTTTTGAATTATGTAGCTATTGAGTTCCTGGTTTACAGGGATTGATTTTTTGTCCATAATGTAAAATTCCGTATAAGAAATGACCTTTACAAATGAGAGGGGTCATTATCAACATAAA
Organism: Marivirga sp.; assembly: GCF_035704835.1. Classification (GTDB taxonomy): domain Bacteria; phylum Bacteroidota; class Bacteroidia; order Cytophagales; family Cyclobacteriaceae; genus Marivirga. Next base: position 38,569 of record NZ_DASSWQ010000062.1, read on the forward strand.
ACCCTCTTAAATTTAGTTTAAGAGGGTTTTTATAATATTTTGCTCTGTTAAAATAATATTTAAGTATTTTAACCTTTAATTAATTCCAGTAAATAATCTTTCCCATCTAATTTTGCTGAAAAACGACTCATTAGGATCAATACTCATCCAAATGAAGAGTGCCTTACCTACTACGTGGTCTTTTGGTACAAATCCCCAATAACGACTATCCCATGAGTTGTGACGATTATCACCCATCATAAAGAAATAATCCTGAGAGAAAGTATATTCAGTTACTTCTTTCCCATCAATATATAATTTATCATCTTTTATTTGCACATCTTCTAAATGCTCATAATACCGAAGTATATCTCCATACATTAATAAATTTTCATGGTTTACAGAGATAGTTTGTCCTTCTTTCGGTACCTCAATTGGTCCATAAAAATCTTTATTCCAGCTGGTTTCTGGCGTTTTCGGGAAAGTAGCAGGATCCTCAATATTTGGCCCTGTACTTATAATTTGACCATTACTGTAGGTCGGTGAAAAGATAATCTCCTCTATAAAAGGAAGTTCTTTCATTTTTTCAATCTCTTCTGGCTCAGCATGAACTCGATAACCATAACCAGGCTCATACATTTTATCCCATATGTTGTAATCTTTAAAAACTCTATCACGGATTGTTTGATTGGTTTTTATAAAATAGCTGAATTGAATATCCTCTGGAACAAATGCTTTCTCATCATTTACGAAAAGTTCGGCATTTTTTATTTGAATTTTGTCACCAGGAATTCCAACACATCTTTTGATATAATATTCTCTTAAATCAATAGGATACTGAAGCTCTTCAGGATAATTGAAAACGACTGCATCATTTCTTTTAACTTCACTAAAACCAGGAAGTCTATATTGAGGTAGTTGTATCCAATCCAAATATGCTGGCACATCTTCGGTGCCATAAAATCTTCTATGGGTCAATGGAAGTTGTAACGGAGTCTTCGGGGTCCTAGGTCCATAATGCAATTTACTCACAAATAGATAGTCACCTACTAATAAAGTGCCTTCCATTGATGGAGTAGGGATTACAAAAGCCTCTAAAGTTGCCCATCTGATTAAAGTAGCTGCAATTACTGCAAAAACCAATGCATCTATCCATTCTCTAAGCTTAGATTTAGGTTTGGCTGGTTTTTTCTTTTTATTGAAAAATGGAATTTTCATTTTCTAAAGTTTTAAGAAGTCATCAATTTTAACTATTCCTTTTTGATCAGGAAGCCATTCGGCTACAAATACGGCACCTTGAACAAAACCATCTCTACTGTAAGCTTCATGTTCGATGCTAATTTGATCAACTTCTGATTTATATGTGATTTTATGTGTTCCCGGTATTTCGCCTATTCTTTCTGAAGTAATAGGAATTTCTCCTTCCTTGGTTTTGGCTTCATTTTTCCATGAGCTATAGTTGTCATGCTCATCAATAATGCCTTCCGCTAATGTGATGGCTGTTCCGCTAGGAGCATCTTTTTTGTGAGTATGATGAACTTCAATCATAGAAGGCTTATATTGACTTTGCGGATTCATCAGTTTAGCCAAAAATTTATTTAGTTTAAAGAATAAGTTTACACCTATGGAAAAATTCGAAGCATAAAGAAAAGTCCCATTATTTTCTTTACAAATTTTTTCTATTTCCGGCATTTTGTCTAACCAACCTGTGGTTCCTGATAAGATGGGTAAATTATGCTCTAGACAAAATTTAATATTTTCAAAAGCTGCATCCGGATGGGTGAATTCAATAGCAACATCAGCTTGTTCGGCCAGTGTGGGCATTAAAGTATCCTTAGCATCAACTGTTGCTACTAAGCTGTGACCTCTTTGGACGGCAAATTCTTCAATGGCTTTACCCATTTTTCCGTGACCAATTAAAAGTATTTTCATTTAAATCTAAAATTTAATGATAAGCCCGCCTGCATATTTTTATTTGGGCTACTTTGCAGACTTGGCTGTATGTTAATGCTTAAATCTTCATTAATGTCGAACTCTCTCAAATGGGCATCGACAGTTGCATCTACTATTTGTAAAATATAAAATAAACCAGATAGAATAATCCAATAATCTCTATCTCTTTTATAACTCTGAAGCTGTCTTTCGGTACGGTCTATATCAAATCCTAAATCAATGAAATCTTGAATTTCACCATTATTTGAATCATTACCATCTCTAAGGTTAAAGTTGATATTTCTAAAAAGAAGGTAATTCTGATGATTTTGTTTGATTTGGGATGCTGCAAAAGCACCTAGTGCATACACAATAGGTATTTTCCAATATTTCTCATTGTAAAACTGCCCCATGCCTGGAATAGCAGCAGAATACATAGCCGCTAATCTCGGTGAATGGATAGAATCTTCCATCTCAAAACTTTTAAATTCTCCTCTAATATTGTCCATCTGTATGAAAGTAGAATCTGTTTGTTCTATTTCCTGTCCATAAGAAATGGAAGCAAAAACTAAAAATGTGAGAAGGATTAGAATTTGACGCATCTTATAATTCGACTGAAAGGATATCTAAAATTCTGTTTAAATCATCTTTTGATAAAAATGGAATCTTAATTTCTCCTTTATTATTTTTATCGATTTTCATCCCAATTTTTGTACCAAAGTGTGAAGAAAGTTTACTTTGAACCTGTTTTGCTTCATATGGCATATCGGTTTTAGCTGGCTTCTCTTTTTCGGATGATTCTCCACTGGTCAATTCTCTAACCAATGCTTCCACTTTTCTTACCGATAAATCATCCTTTAGAATTCTTTTAAAAACATCGAGCTGCTTATCCACATCATCAATATTGATAATGGCACGAGCATGTCCCATGCTAATTCTTTTATCACGAATAGCTAATTGAATATCTGGTGGAAGCTTTAATAATCTTAAATAATTATTTACGGTAGTTCTATTTTTCCCAACTCGGTCGCCTAATTGCTCTTGCTTTAAATCACATTCAGTTAATAATCTTTGATAACTAAGCGCAATTTCAATTGAATTAAGATTTTCCCTCTGGATATTCTCAATCAATGCCATTTCCAGCATTTGCTGGTCATCAGCCATTCTGATGTATGCAGGAATGGATTTAAGGCCTGCTAACTTAGATGCTTGGGTTCTTCTTTCTCCTGAAATAAGCTGATAGCTGTCTTTGCTGAGCTTACGAACTGTAATGGGCTGAATTATACCTTGAACTTTGATAGATTCCGCTAATTCTTCTAAAGCTTGCTTATCAAAATCTGTTCGAGGTTGAAATGGATTCACCTCAATTTGTTCCAATGGAATTTCGTTTATAGAAGCTCCACTAGAGATATCGGTTATGTCTCTACCTTCTTTATTTGAAGATTTATTATCTGTGTTAGAGTCTTCTAAAAGAGCGCTTAAACCTCTTCCTAATGCTTTTCTCGGTTTCTTCGCCATCCGCTATTTTCCTAATCCGTTATTGTTAATAATTTCTTTTGCTAAATTTAAATAGCTTATTGCACCTTTGCTTTCTGCATCGTGTGCAATAGCTGGTAATCCAAAACTTGGAGATTCACTCAATTTAATATTTCTAGGAATCAAGGTTTCAAATACCATCTTGCTAAAGTGTTGTTTTACTTCATCCACCACCTGATTGGAAAGATTTAAACGCACGTCATACATGGTTAATAATATTCCCTCAATTTCCAAATCTTTATTCAAACGTGTCTGAATAATCTTAATTGTATTGAGCAATTTACCTAGCCCTTCCAATGCAAAATATTCGCATTGCACAGGTATGATTACTGAGTCAGCAGCCGTTAGGGCATTAATGGTAATTAATCCTAAAGAAGGAGAGCAATCAATGATAATAAAATCATATTTTTTTCGCACTTTTTTAAGTGCATCACGCATTCTTTCTTCACGGTTTTTGATGTTCACCATTTCAACTTCCGCACCTACTAAATTGATGTGAGAAGGTAAAATATGCAAGTAATCTAGGTCAGTTTCCACTATGATGTCTTGAGCATCAACCTCATCTACCATACATTCATAAATACTGCTTTCGATTTCTTTTGGGTTGTAACCTATTCCAGAAGTAGAATTGGCCTGTGGGTCGGCATCAACAATCAGTGTTTTAAACTCTAAAGCAGCCAAACTTGCTGCAAGATTTATAGCTGATGTAGTTTTACCTACTCCTCCTTTTTGATTAGCAATTGCAATTACTTTACCCATATTTATTAAATTTTAGCTTTAAAAGTTTCTCAGTAAGCTGACTTTAGTTTGGTTGATCTTGTTCAAAATATCGAAGAACCGAGCCTCTATCTATTTCAGTTACCAAATTTTTTAGCGAACCACAAAGATAAAATTTTATATGAGAAATTGAATGGATTTTTAATTTGCTTTAATACGATTTATATAAAATCTACATCTACATTAAGCGGGTATTTCATCAGATATTGTACGGCTTCTTCCATAGTAAGTCCTTCAAATAGCACTCTATGGAGTATTTCGGTTATAGGTGCTCTAACGTTGAAACTTTCTGAAATTTTTTTGGCAATCATAATAGTATTTACACCTTCTGCAACTTCCTGCATGTCAGCTAATATATTTTCTATGGTTTCACCTTCTGCCAATCTTCTTCCTACCGTGAAATTTCTACTTAAAGTGGAGTGGGAGGTAGCCATCAAATCGCCTATTCCAGCTAATCCTATAAAAGAACGAACATCTCCGCCTAATGCTTTACCTAAATAAATCATCTCTGCCATTCCTCTGCTAATCAACAACGATCGAGCATTTTCACCAAGTCCTAAACCTGTTAAGGCACCAGAAGCGATGGCAATAATATTTTTTAATACGCCACAAAGTTCAATTCCTATTAAATCAGGATTTCCATAAACTTGAAACCTATCACTTCGGAGCAATTGCTGTCCAATTTGGATAACTTCATTGAAAGGGCTGGCTACAACTGTTGCAGCTGGAAGTCCTTGGGCAATCTCTTTTGCTAAATTAGGGCCTGCAAGACAACCAATCCTTACCACCACGCTTTCATCCATAATAACCTCGCTCATGGTCTTGATATGATGCCTTTCAAGCAATTGCATATCTGCTAAGCTTTTTCCATTTGGTAGATTTAGGTTTAAGCCCTTTGTTCCATGTATTAGAATGTGATATGGATAAAGATACGGTGAAAGACTTTTCATCATTTCCCGAAAATTTGCTGATGGAACAACTGGGAAAATGATATCACAAGTATTAGCTAATTGTTCTAAATCATCAATCGCTTTTACATTTTTATGAATTGGATAGCTGTTCCATTCTCTTTTTTTGTTTATGTTCTCTAGTGCTTCAGGATTTCTGGCATAAAGAAGCACTTCCGAATTTTCAGCCAAAAGATTAGCTACTGAAAGTCCGAAACTACCCGCACCAACAACACCTATTGGCTTATCAAATGTGTTTTTCGAGCCCATATCCGTCTAATCTGTTTCTGTAAAAATATAGAAGATTCATATCCATGGTGGTTATATCACCTTCTTTTGTTTTAATCAATGGTCTTTTAGAATGATACATTCCTAAATTTAACAAGCCATGTTCAATGATATTATTAATGTTATCATCCATGTGTTCTGCCTGAGACATTCTACCTTCCTTAATCCTTTCCTCAATTTTATTTTTTATTCTCTGACAGGTAGTTTTGAATTCGCTAAAATTGATGATTAAGTCTTCTTCTGGTAATCGTAATAATGAGAATAAGTCCAGTTTTTTATTTTTCTTATTAATCATTTCAAAAGCAACGAAAGCAATTAAATGGCTGGAAAAAACCCTTGCGATTTTGCTGTATTGCTCCACAATTTTTTTAGAAAGCATCCGTGTGTATTCTGCTTCCCGTTGTTTGTTTACCGTAATTTTATCTTGGAAAACAAAATAATCCTTTGGTTCAATCTGCCTTCCTGTTGAATCGAAACTTCTTCCTTCTGCATCCACCTTGTTTCCTAGAATATCCATAGGTTCGCCAATGGAAACAGATATATCCGAGCCCTTTGTAAAGAATTTAAAGAGGAAAGTGACGATTTTATAAGAGGAAGAAAATTCATCATTTTCTACATAGTAGCGCTCTTGACCACGCTTTTCTAAATATTGGCGTATGAGGCTGGGCGCCTCTAGCACAAAGTGATAATTCAAACTTGCAGGAACTATAAATATTTTTTCAGACTCATGTCCATGTTCTTGGTAATTAGATCTTTGCGCTTCTATTGCAGTTCCTAATAGCCCTAATTTCAATTCTTTTTCCACTTTTCCATCTCTTGAGCGAGTACCCCCAGGAAAAAACAAACTTTGACATCCTTTTTTCAAAGCTAAAGCGGAATAGGATTTAAGGGTTTCCAGGTAAATCATATTCTTTTTCCGCCTATCTACTTTGTAGGCACCTAAGCTGTTCATGAAATAAGATATAACGCTGATATTGAAAAGGTTGAGCCCAGCACCATAAATAACTGGTGGCAAACCTAAGGTATAAATAACCCATCCAATCAAGATAGAATCAAGGTTGCTAGAATGGGTAGGTACCATTACCACCGTTCCTATTTTTGCTAATGCACGTAGTTTTTCAACCTCTCCATTAATTTGGATTTTATCATCTAGTGTGAGCTGATTACTCCAAAATCCACCTAATTTTTTTACCCGAGCAGCATTAAGTAACCTGTTAAATCCAAAAGTGATGACTCCCCGTGCAAATCGGTAGTGACTGGTGTTGAAATTCCCTGCAATTTCTTCAGCATAGCGCTCAATTATGCTAAGAAGAATTTTATTGGCTTTCTCTTCATCCTTAGCTTTTTGCTGGGAAATTTCCAATAATTCATCTTTTACTTTTCCCCAGAATTGATGTTCATCATCTGGGTCTACTTTCCAAGGAGTTTGTCTGATTCTAGCTTTTTCCTTGTATAGGGTAGTTTCTAATTCTTCTATTAAGGCCGTTTTATTTCTAGTATTACTTTTAATACGCCTATAAGCTTCTTCCACTACTTCTTTGAGAAATTCTTTTCTATTACGGCTTAATTGTACCACAGGCCATTCGCGTGGTCCTGGTAAAATTGGTTCGTATTTACGTTTGCTTCTGTAGCGCTTGAGCTTCATTTCAATTTATGATAAGGCTTGTTTTAAATCTTGAATTAAATCCTCTAAATCTTCCACTCCAACGCTTAATCGAATTAGTGAGTCGGAAAGTCCTATTTTATCGCGCTCGGCTTTTGGAATGCTGGCATGAGTCATAGTGGCCGGATGACCACTTAAGGATTCAACTCCGCCTAAAGATTCTGCTAAAGTGAATAATTCAAATTTCCTTAATATTTCAGTAGCTGCTGCTTTCGTATTTTCTTTTAAGGAGAAGGAAATCATTCCACCAAAATCATGCATTTGCCTGCTTGCAATTTCATGGTTAGGATGTGATTTAAAACCTGGCCATAATACTTTATCTACTTTTGGGTGTGTCTTTAAAAAATTTGCTACGCCTGAACCATTCTCGCAATGTCTTTGCATTCTGAGATGCAATGTTTTGATTCCTCTTAAAACTAAGAAACAGTCTTGCGGTCCTGGGACAGCCCCACTTGCCTTTTGAATAAATGCTAATTTCTCAGATAGATCTTTATTGTTTGTAGCTAATGCACCCATGATTACATCTGAATGTCCGGCTATGTACTTTGTTAAGGAATGCATCACCAAGTCAGCACCTAAATCCAATGGATTTTGTAAATAAGGAGTAGAAAAGGTGTTATCTACACAAAGTAGCACTTTATGTTTTTTTGCGATATCGGCAGCAGCTTTAATGTCGATGATATTCATCATGGGGTTAGTTGGGGTTTCCACCCAAATCAATTTGGTTTTTTCTGTCATATGCTTTTCGATATTCGAAGCCGTAGACATATCAATAAAATGAAAATGAATACCAAAATCCTGAAAAATCTTAGTGAAGATTCTGTAGGAACCTCCGTAAAGGTCGTTTGTGCTGATTACTTCATCTCCTGGTTTTAATGTTTTAATAACTGCATCTATAGCAGCTAATCCTGAAGCAAAGCAGTGACCATATTCAGCATTTTCTAAAGCTGCAATGCTGTTTTCCAACGCTTTACGGGTAGGGTTTTGAGAGCGGCTATATTCATATCCTTTGTGCTCTCCCGGTGCTGATTGAACGTATGTTGAGGTCTGATAAATAGGAGTCATAATGGCCCCAGTTGCTGAGTCGGGCTCAACACCAGCATGTATGGCTTTGGTGCCAAATCTGTATTTATTAGACTTACTCATAAGTATCTATTTTTAATTGATGCTTTAAAATTAGAATTTATTTTGGATTTGAAGGTGGGAAAAAGTTTTTCAACTTTTCAGTCACCTGGTTCTTTTCCTGGTATTCTGGAGATAACGAGGGCTGCCCAGGGAAGTTTTCCATATGCAAAGTTTGCGTAGGGAAAGCGAAATTGATTCCTAATTGTCTGGCTAATTTCATTATACTCAGTAAAATTTCTTCTTTATATTTTAATTCTTCACCCCAAGTCGGCACATCAAAGAAAATATAAAACATGATGTCTAAAGAATAGGCAGACATATTGTTGAAATAGATATTGTAGAATTCTTTCCAAGTTTTTGGATGCTCCTCCACTATATTTTTTAATCCTTCCGTGAAAGCTTCTATGAGGTGAGGAGGGGTATCATAGGTTATGGTAATCGTGGTAGAAAATCTTCTGTACTTCCTCAAGCCATGATTATCTACGGCCATATCGGCTAACTTGCCATTAGGTACGGTAATCAATGAATTTCGAAAAGTCCTGACTCTCGTAGAACGAAAGCCAACTTCTTCAACCGTTCCATCAATATCGCCTGCAGTCACCCAATCTCCAATTTGGAAGGGCTTGTCAAACAGAATCATTAATGAACCGAAGAAGTTTTTGATAGTATCTTGTGCCGCTAATGCAAATGCCAAACCACCAATGGAGATACCAGCAAGAAGAGCTGTAATATCGAACCTTAAATTGTTGAGGATGTAAAGGAAACCGATTATGATGACGAATATTTTCAATATCCTTTTGACAATTGGGACAATCTGGTCGTCCATGGTGGTTTCCGTTTGAGCTGCTTTTTTAAGCATATACTCACCCAAAATATCCACTAATTTATAAGCCATCATAGTGCCAAAAAGTGGTAATAATGCACTAAGTAATAATATAAAATAATGATTGAAAGTAATAGGTAATTGCAGAACAGGAATTAGAATAATTACTATAGCAACGATAATTAATAAACTAAAGGGTTTTGCGACTGGCATGATATAATTGGGCGCAATATTCCCGTATCCTTTATTTTTTAGTAATTGGTAGATTACTAAATCAAAAAACCAACTCAGTATTTTATGGATTAAAACACAGATTACAATCAGAATCAATATGCTGATATATTGCCAAGCATGTAGCCCTAAAAACTTTTGAGTGCCCATTTTGGGCAAAATGTTCATTAATTTATCTGTTCCAAAAGGATAAACTTGTTGGTGTAATTCTGGCGTTTTATTGATGGTTTTTTTGCTGAAATACCATTTTCCATCGCTTTTTACAAGATATATTTGAGGGAATTCAAATTCTGCTAAATAGTATCTTTGCTTATCGGTTGAATCAGCATAGTTCGGGTTTTCAGGAATTTCGTCAATATCTATTAATATACCTGCACCATCTAAAACTTGCTTTAGTTGCGTAATGATTAGTTTGGCATCTTTTCCTTTGATGTATTCAGGATTTAGCGTTTTTGCAGCAAGTTCAGGATGAAATTCATCTTCCTGTAAGTTTATTAAAAAAGTATTGACTGTGGCCTTTGGAGATGCCAGACTATTGGGTGGTAATGTGTTGACATCTTCTTTTTGGCTAAAAACACTATAGGTAAAAAATAGAAATAATATTAAAAAGTATCTCATTCTTAAATCTTAAATTTTAGAATACTGAAAGTGTTTTCATGGCACTTATACACATGAACTTCATTATCTTTATTGTAATAAATCATAGCAATTTCGTCTATGCTCTCTATCGGTTGTTGATTTATTAATTGACCTTCACTAGTGTAAAGATAAGTGAAAGCTTGTTTTTTATCCGTTACGGCAACGATTTCTTTATTTGGAGCCAGTTCGTAATACTGGATTTCCATTTCATCTTGATTGATATAATCCTTCTCGAACATCATTTCTCCGGTTGGTTTTAATAAACTCACTCTGCTTAAGTCTTGCCTGGCAAGGATGTAACTTCTTTCAGATGCATTCTTCACTATTTTAAACAATGTCTCTTTATTTGGCATATAAAGCTGTTGCTTTTCTTTAATCTGTCCTGTAAAGCTGATTTTAACTAAAGCTCCACCATTGGTAATAGTTACTAAATAACTGGTTTCGAAGCTGTTTCCAATTTCAAAGAACAAGTTGTTGGATAATCTATCATTTACATTAATTGGGAAGTTTGGCTTCATTTCTCCATTTCTGCTCATGACTTTTACAGTTCCATTTTCTTGAAGTACTACCATGAAATCCTTACTTCTAATTCTGATATGTTCAGGCATAGCGGCTATTTTATCTCGCATTTTTAATGGATCCCAATCTCCAAGCAAATCGCCATATTTGCTGGTCAAATATATATCGCCATTTTCTTTTGCAAGGAGCAAGCGGTAGGTTTTGCTTTTATCATAATCAATCACATTAAAATATTGATTTTCAATGTTTTCGTCACCATAAGATTTTGGAAAATACTCCAATGCAATTCCATTTCTATCCAAAAGATAAACTTTTTCAGTCGTGGCAAAGGCATATTGCAATTTGTTGTTTTGATAGTAATCCATTTGGAAAACATCACCAATGACTGGTGCTCCTAATGGTTCTGTCCAGATGATATCACCATTGGTTGAAATTAAATGAAGGTTGAAGGCTGAATCCTGCACTAAAGTTTCGAATAAGCCAGTGTTATGGTTTTTGACCACATAAGGCTTGCTGATGATTGGTACCTCTATTTCAACTTGCATCACCTCATCGAAATATTTCAATTCGTTATTTACTTTATTATCAGAATGCAAGATTTCTATATTGCTGTAATATCGATCATTTTCATGGCTAAATTGAATAGCCATCATATCAAAATTCTTAATTGGAAATTCGTTTTCTTTAAAATTATTTCTCCATTTATCATTCAAATTACTGAGAAGCATTGACCAAGCTTGCGGCAGGTTAATAAAGATATTCAAATTAGAATCTTGAAGGGTAGATTCTATAAACTGATTTTCTTTAATGGATTTACCCCAAGTATTTTCTGTTTCTATATCCAAGATTAACTCCTTTAATGATTGGATGTCATTGCTGATAATCATAACGTCATCAATAGAGGTAAAGAATGTATTTGAAAAGCCGCTAAAATTTTTGCCCAATAAGTAATAAGGAAAATCTTCAATTACCAATTCCCTTATTTCATTCTCTGCATAAAATTCGTAATATAAAGTATCTTGATTTAGTTGTGCTGCCTCTTCTGCCAACTTATTGAATTTATTCAAGCCTTCATTTTTATCATTCATTTTGATAAAAATGAGCTTTTTGTTTTCTGGTAAATTTTGATTGCTATTTAACACAACTTGGGCATTTTCACCGGCCATAAATTGGTAGAATTCCCTGAAATCAGTTTTGTACTGCTCAGCAATGAAGTTTCTTTTTTGTTCAAATTCGCTGTCCAGTTTATTCCAGAATCTAAATTTTTCATCCTGAAAAGCTTTTGCATCATCGAATCTCTCATGGAGGACAATAGCAGTTTTTGAAGGAAAATAATTTTCTAGGGTTACATCTCCCCCCTGTTGTTTGCTGTAAGTATTTAGATAACTAATTGAATCGTGAGGGAAGGTAAATCCATTCAGATATAAATCATCTCCATCCAAAAATAAATCCAAAAAGGCACCTTCAGAGAATTGAGATAGGATATTGAAAAGAGTTGATTGATTCGTATTTGTAAATGTTTTTACTATTTTATCAAGTCTATTGAAGTTGATGTAAATATTTCCTAAATCATCTTGAAAATTTGCGATTTTAAAGACTTCTTCAATGCTTTCTTTAAAATTGTCTTCATCTTTTTCCAAGTTTCTAATAACATCCTCCACTAGAACAGGGGAAAAGCTCCCTACGAAATTTCCTCTTAAGAGTACGTAGCTAAACCTTTTTTCAGAATTTTTACTTTTTAATTCGTAGATGGTGTTATTATTATAAACCCTTTCAGCTTTTTCGAAATCCTCAAATTTGGATTCAATTTTTTTGATAATTTCAATTTGCTCGGTGTTTTTCAAGGTCTGGTAGAATACAAAATCAAAATCATCATTAGCGATAATAGACATTCCTATCAGTAATTGATTGTTCCTGAAAACATCATCTAACATTCCGCTATTTCCTGACAAGCTGTCTAATGCTTTAAAATTTTCTTTTAAAGAAGAGAAATATTTAATGTTTTGAAGGTCCTGCCAAATTGGATTTTCTTGAATTCCATTCCAAGAGCTTACAAGGTTTTTATTTTCATAAACTAAAAAGGTGTTTTCGGGTACGAGGGACCAAGCATCTAAGCTTTTTTGTTTATCCCAATAGTAATAGATTCCGTATCCGCTTGCTAAAATTAATATGAACAGAAATAGTATGATGAAGATTCTTCTCAAAGGTATTTTGAATTTTTATGTTGCTATGCAAATATAGGATTATTAATAACTAAGGAGGCATTTTTACGGTAATTATATTGTAATGAATGAGTAGGCAATCTTATACTAAAATCACTTCAATCCCTTTAGCTTCTAAAGTATTGATAAATTGTTTAGAAGCACTTTTATTCGTAATGATTTGGTCTACATCATCTAAATCGCAAATTTTACCAAATCCCTTCTTGCCAAACTTGCTTGCATCAGCCAAAACGATCGTTTTCTGAACTGATTCAATCATTTTTGCATTCAAATGCGCTTCCATCATATTGGAAGTGGTGAACCCATGTTCTAAACTGATGCCATCCACGCTTAAGTACAATTTACTACAGGCAAAACTTTGCATCATTTCTTCCGCATAATGCCCTACCACGGAGGAACTACCTTTCCTTACGACTCCCCCAAGTTGTACGATTTCAATATCCTTACAGTCCAATAAAGCCATGGTAACATTCATGGCAGAAGTCAATACGGTTAGATTTGAATTTCTGGGAATAGCTTGAGCAAATGCCCCAACAGTGGTTCCTGAGCCAATAATAATGGCTTCATGCATTTTTAAGGATTTTACAGCAGCTTTAGCAATGGCTTGTTTTTCCTCAACATTCACCAATTCCTTTTCATCAACAGGTTTTTCGTTGACATAAGGCGAAACTAGAGTAGCACTCCCATGTGACCGGTAAAGCAAACCTTTATCCTCCAATAATTTTAAGTCTTTTCGGATGGTTACTTTAGTAACCTCCAGTGAATTACTTAATTCGCTCACACTAACAAAACCTTCTCGCTGAAGTTGGTCTAATATGAATTTATGTCTTTCTGCAATTGTCATATGATTCAAAAATATAATTAAAAGTCATGAAAAGAAACTAAAAGTAAATAAAAAGAAAGTAAAATTAACGATTATGCTTATTAAATATTTTTATATGTTTCTTTTAGTATTATATTTGAGCAAAACGAAACAAAATGGATAGAAAAGAAAACATAAAGCAAATTTCAGATACTGATAAAGTTTGGGATATTGCAGTGATAGGTGGAGGTTCTTCAGGGCTTGGTGTTGCTTTAGATGCTGTTTCCAGAGGATTGAGTGTTGCTTTGTTTGAAAAATCTGATTTTGCTAAAGGGACCAGTAGTAGAAGTACCAAGCTGGTGCACGGGGGAGTTCGGTATTTAGCGCAAGGAGATGTTTTCTTGGTTTTTGAAGCTTTAAAGGAAAGAGGAAGATTACTGAAAAATGCACCGCATCTGGCACATAATCAAGCTTTTGTAATTCCTATTTATACTTTTTTCGACCGATTGAAATATACAGTCGGTTTAAAAATGTATGACTGGATGGCGGGGAAATTAAGTTTAGGGAAATCCAGATTCATATCAAAAGCAAAAACCATCGAGCGTTTACCTACTATCAAGCAAGAAGGTTTGAAAGGGGGCGTGGTTTATCATGATGGTCAATTTGATGATGCCCGACTGGCTTTGAATATAGCACAGACCTGCGATGAAAAAGGTGTGGCTGTTTTGAATTACTTCAAAGTAAATGAGCTCAAAAAAGATGATAATGGAAAGATTACTGGGCTTTCAGTTAAGGATCAATTTTCAAAAAATAGTTATGATATTATAGCAAAAATGGTAGTGAATGCTACTGGTGTTTTTGCAGATAAAATTTTACAATTGGATAATCCTGGAGCTAAGAAAATGATTCGTCCAAGTCAGGGGATTCATTTGGTTTTAGACCGCTCATTCTTATCAGGAACTGACGCACTTATGATTCCTGAAACGAGCGATGGACGGGTTTTATTCGCAGTGCCTTGGCAAGATAAATTGGTTTTAGGAACTACTGATACCATGCGAAAGAAACCAAAATTGGAGCCTGCAGCATTACAAAAAGAAATTGATTTTGTATTAGCAACCGCTCAAGAGTACTTAACCAAAAAACCTCAGAGGAGTGATGTACTTTCTGTTTACGCTGGATTAAGACCACTCGCTGCACCACAAGATGAAAATGAAAAGACAAAGGAAATTTCCCGTAGTCATAAAGTCATTGTGTCTGATAGCAATTTGATAACGCTTACAGGTGGAAAGTGGACTACCTTCCGTAAAATGGGAGAGGACACGGTAGAGTATTTTACTCAAATAACGGGAGAAATGCTTCAAGAAAGTACCTCTGCAAATATTAAAATCCACGCTTATTCCAAAGAAGAGCCAATAGATTATTTAGGGATATACGGAGCTGACAGAAATGAAATTAAATCGTTGCAGAAAGAAAATCCTCAATGGAATGAAGCTTTGCACCCAAAATATCCATATACACAGGCAGAAGTAATTTTTGCATGTAGAAATGAAATGGCGATGAAGGTGGAGGATGTATTAGCCAGAAGAATGAGAATACTTTTCTTGGATGCCCAAGCAAGTATGGAAATGGCACCTAAAGTTGCAGAATTGATGGCAAAAGAAATGCTAAAAGATGAGGCCTGGATTGAAAAGCAATTGAAAGATTTTAATAAATTGGCAAAGCGATATTTGATTGAATCTTAGATGGGTTTATTAGTTAGTAGCTGGAAATATATTGATAAATTTTATATCGAAGTGGTTTTTGAATCTTTTGGAAAAAGAATTACGGGTTTCGTCAATAGGAACACCCCCCTTCGCCCCCCTCAAGGGGGGAGTCGCACGGAATGACATTTATTTTGTTATTTTTTCTTGGGTTAAAGAATTGATGAAAATTCTTGTTAATTGCTTAAATAAATCCGTGAAACTGTCCCCTTGAGGGGACTATAGGGGTGTAACTATAGGGAATTTCAATACATTTAAGTTAAAAAAAATTCCTTAACGAGTTTTTCGCTTTAGCGAAAAAACTTTTGTTTTCTTTTGAATCTTTTGTGGTTAAAAACGAATGATTGTTAATCTTTATCAACGCTAGCAAATTTCCACCACAAAAGAGACAATAGAACACAAAGGAAAATAACCAAGGTTATTTTTAGGACTGGTTTAAAAGAAGAGGCTTCATCTTAAATTGATAGTATAGAGAGGCTGGTATACCTTTGACTGAGAATTGAACTTTAAGAGAGATAACAAAAATTTCTCTTTGCGAAAACTTTGCGTCTCTGCGGCTTTGCGAGACATTTTTTGCGTCAAAGACGCCTGCGAACAAGTTTTGATATAGTAATTTGAGTAGATGAACACTATTATTTAATTAAATTTGAAAACTATGGAAAAACCTCAATATATTTTATCTCTCGACCAAGGAACCACCAGTTCACGAGCGATTTTATTTAATGAAAAAGCTGAAATAGTAGCAGTGGCCCAAAAGGAATTTGAACAGTTTTTTCCGCAATCAGGCTGGGTGGAACATGATGCTAATGAAATTTGGACTTCCCAAGCTTCTGTCGCCACTGAAACCATCACAAAAGCAAACATAACGCCTAATCAAATTGCTGGAATAGGTATAACCAATCAAAGAGAAACGACCATAGTTTGGGATAGAAAATCTGGAAAGCCTATCCATAAAGCTATTGTCTGGCAGGATAGACGAACTTCAAATTATTGCAATGAATTGAAAAAGAAAGGCTTATCCGATAAGCTCAATGATAAAACAGGCTTAATCATTGATGCCTATTTTTCTGCCACTAAGATTAAATGGATTTTGGATAATGTAGAAGGAGCAAGGGCAAAAGCTGAAAATGGAGAGTTGTGTTTCGGTACGGTAGACAGCTGGTTGGTTTATAAATTGACTTCAGGCAAACATCATTATACAGATATTACCAATGCCAGCCGAACCATGATTTTCAATATTCATGAGAAAAAATGGGATAAAGAATTGCTGGATTTATTTGAGATCCCTGAATCTATGTTGCCAGAAGTAAAGTCAAGCAGTGAAGTTTATTGCACTACCGCTGGCGATTTATTCTCGCACAAAATTCCAATTGCAGGAATCGCTGGTGACCAACAAGCTGCACTTTTCGGACAACTTTGCTCTGAAAAAGGAATGGCAAAAACTACCTATGGTACCGGTTGCTTTTTAGTGATGAACACAGGTGATGAACCCGTGAAATCCAAAAATAAATTATTGACTACCATTGCCTGGCAGATAGGAGATAAGGTACAATATGCTTTGGAAGGCAGTGTTTTCATAGGCGGAGCAGCCATTCAATGGTTAAGAGATGGATTAGAACTCTTCCGCAAAGCAAGTGAATCTGAAGCATTGGCCACTTCCTTGAAAGATAATGAAGGGGTTTATTTTGTCCCTGCTTTGACAGGATTAGGGGCGCCATACTGGAATCAGGATGCTAGGGGAGCATTTTTCGGAATCACGAGAGGAACTACTAAAGCCCATATGGCTCGCGCAGCATTAGAAGCCATAGCCTATCAAGTAAATGATGTATTAACAGCTATGGAAAAAGATGCTGGACATAAAACACAAGAAATGAGAGTAGACGGAGGAGCATCAGAAAATAATTTTCTCATGCAATTTCAATCTGATTTGGTGGATTGCACGATAACTCGACCAAAAATAACAGAGACAACTGCGGTTGGAGCTGCATTTTTAGCAGGTTTGGCAGTGGGCTATTGGAAAGATATAGATGCTTTGCAATCACTTTGGGAAGCTGAGCAATCCTATAATCCTGAAATGGATAAAGAGGAAGTGAAAAAATTATTGCATTTTTGGCACAAGGCTGTTGACCGCAGTCAGGATTGGTTAGAATCATAAGATCATATGAACTATTTTGTAGCAGAGTTTATAGGCACTTTTTTATTAATTTTAATTGGTTCGGGGGTTGTAGCCAATGTGGTTTTGCCCAAAACTAAAGGAGCGGGTTCTGGCTGGATGGTCATCACCACAGCCTGGGCTTTTGGAGTATTTATAGCAGTAGTAGTCGCTGGTCCTCACAGCGGTGCACATATCAATCCAGCTGTAAGTCTGGCCTTGGCCATAACTGGAGATTTCGCTTGGGATTTGTTATGGATTTATATTCCTGCGCAGATTTTGGGAGCAGCTTTTGGTTCTTTTTGTGCATGGCTGATTTATCAAAGACATTTTGAAGCTACTGATGATAAAGGTTTACTATTTGCGCCTTTTGCCACAGCTCCAGCCATTCGGGATGTAAAAACCAATTTTATTTCTGAGTTTATCGGGACATTTGTTCTCATTATAGTGATTCTATTTTCTACCCCACCGCAACTGATGGATATAAATGGCACGCCAATAGGTTTGGGGGATTTGGGAGCATTGCCCGTAGCTATTTTGGTATGGGGAATAGGCTTAGGATTGGGCGGAACAACAGGTTATGCCATAAATCCTGCTCGGGATTTAGGACCAAGAATAATGCATCAAATTTTACCCATCAAAGGCAAGGGAGAGAGCGATTGGGCATACAGTTGGATTCCAATTTTTGGGCCATTAAGCGGAGCAGCCTTTGCAGCTTTTATTTATATCGTATTGAATTAATTTAAATTCCTCCATGGAAAAGAAAATCACGCATTTCAAAACCTCAGATAATTTATCATTAGAAGTACAAAAATATATTCAATCAGATAATCCAAAGAAGATTATTTTGATAGTTCATGGACATGGAGAGCATGCTGGTAGATTTCAAAAAGTAGCTGAATATTTCAATGAAAAAGGAATCAATGTTTTTGCTTTGACTTTAAGAGGTCATGGAAATTCTGAAGGCAAGAAAGGACATGCATCTAGCATGGAGCAGCTTTTGACTGATATCGAATATTTTATCCGATTTGTTAGGGTAGATTATTTGAATGCTGATTTATATCTATATGGCCATAGTATGGGTGGAAATATAGTGCTGAATTATCTGGCGAAAGACCTGTCAAATGAAATTAAGGGAGGAATTGCCACTTCCCCTTGGATTAAATTGGCTTTTGCCCCACCTAAATGGAAAGTGAACCTAGGCAATTGGGTGGCAGATGTAATTCCAGGATTAATCCAGTCAACAGGACTAAAAGCAGAAGATATTTCAGGTATAAAAGAGGAGGTTGAGAAGTATAAAAACGACCCACTTGTTCACAGTAAAATTTCTGCAAAACTATTTACTTCCATTACAAAAGGAGGGGAATACCTAATACACAATATCCATAAATTTAAGCATCCCATTTTTTTAGCCCACGGACAGCAGGATAAAATCATTTCACATGATGCCACGGCTGATTTTGCCAAGGATAGCAACTTATTTACTTTCAAAAGCTATCCAAAATCAAAACACGAAATCCATCATGATGTGGATTTTAAGAATTTGATGGGGGATGTTTTGGAGTGGATGGATGATAATTAAATTCAATAGATTTTAAATCCTTTGCTAATGTGAAAAAGAGTAAATTTTCGCTTTAGCGAAAATCCTTTTGTTTTCCCTGCCTGCCGCAGGCAGGTTTTGTCTCTGTTCCCGATGAATACGGGACAAGTTGTGGTAAATATCGAAGTCAGCTTTTTTATTAACAGTTGCAAATTATAACCACAAAAGTAACAAAGAACACAAAGGAAAATAACCAAGGTTATTTTCAGGATTGATAAGACTTAGACTTCAAAGTTTAAATTAATAGCCTTAAGCCATTCCTGAAACTCAGGAAGAAATTTTCCCTACTCAGGAGGCCTAAAAACTACTCAGGAAGCATCTTTACCAAATCAGAAAATAGTTAAATAACTCAGGAAACAATAATATTCTGCAGGAAGTGCAGATAGTATTCAGGAAAGAATATTATTTGGTTATAGGTCATGAATCAGCATCCTAAAGCTAATTTCAAGCCTTAAAATCACTATGTTTTTCGATTAAGTATTATATTTTTAGGATGTAATTTAAAATTAATCTGCTACATTTATTCTTCAAGTTCATCAGCAACCAAAACCTATAATTATTTAATTTTTTGGTTAAAATGGACAATAAAACTGAAATAGTGATGATAGAATGGTCACTATATTTAGTATTTTTGGGATAGTGACAAGTTTTTTGTTGCACTTGAATTGTTATAAGCCATTAGGTTGATATGTATGCGTAGCCATAAAAATTAAAGATGTTTGATTTTAATAATCAAAATATTCGTGACTTTTTTCCAGATTTTGACGATGAGTTTCAACTCCTAGATAAGATAATGTTAGGTTCTGGGCTTTACGGCACAATACTAACTGATGCTTATGGAGAGTCTGATAAGGAAGAAATGTATTCATCTTTAAAAGTTATCTGTGGTATTTTTGACACGCACCCTTTCGATAAAAATGGTATTTATTGTTATTGGGATTACATATCAAGAGAAATCTTATATATTGGACTTAGTAAAAACCTTGTTTCCAGATTTAAGCAACATAATACCTTAAAGCCAAAAGCATCAAAGGGGAATAAAAGTATTAGGATTTCAGAACATTTTAAATACCATGAAAAAATAGGATTTTCAATCTTAGTACAACCTCCTATTAATCAAGAAACACCTAATTTGTTTGATAAAGATAAAGAGGTTAAGGTCATTGAAAGTTCTTTATTCCAATCTTTCATTGAGAAGTACGAGAGGCTTCCTATTTGGAATGAGATTGAAGGTTATAAAATGGGGAGGAATAAAAAGCTTGTTGATAGATATGGTGATATCTTAGAGATGCTCACCCTAAAAGAAAAAGGGTATCTTAATGGTAATTCAACAATTAGAGAAGTTGCTAGCTCAAAAGAATATCAAATGTATGAATGTGATTTAAACCTTATAAGAGCTAGAATGTATCAATGGAAAGAATCCTTTAGTAAGACACTTATGAAAGTTGTTAGTTTTAATAATTTTCTAATTGCTCAAGGTGATATTCGGGCTATTGAGTCTAACTTTAGATTGAAAAAGATGCTAGAAAGTGGATATAAAGAAAAAGAAATCAATGCCTTATAACAATATGTAGAAAAAATTGCCGGAAAGTGCGTTATTAAAGCTTGGTATCCCATATTAATTTCATCTCGGTTTGATAAGTTTGAGCTTCGAATTCGGCACCATTTCATAGATTAATCGTTAGATATTATGCTGAAGCAATTAATTCTAATTAAAATACTTATCCTCATTTGCTCAACAGGATTTTCTCAAAATCTGAGCGAATTTCTTAATAGCAGCGAAGATTTTAAAGATCATTTGGACTGGTCAAAGATTGAATCAAATATTACGGATTCGGAAATTCAGCATTTAAAGAATAAAACTCAATATTATAAGATTGGCTCTTTTACCGATGCTAAAAGTGACAGTGAACATCATTTCTGTGACCTTAATAAAGATGGATTAATTGACTTAGCACTAATTTATTTCAATGGCGTGGATTACGGACTTTCAATTTATCTTAATAATGGAGATAGTTTGATAAACAAAGAGAGAATAAACGGCAGGTTAAGCAATATCAAAAGTCTTGGAGATATAACTCAATTCAGTATAGTTACCCATTTAGAATCAAGTAGTCCAATACCTACTAAGTATAGCACTTTGTCATTTTTCCCGTTTTTTGGCGACTACAAAATGGTAAATAATGAAGTAATAACATATCATTACAACTTTAAATTTCCGAAGCAACAAGTTGCTAATTATACGATTAGAATTTTGAATCCAAAATATAGGTTAAGGTCTTCCCCTGTCATTCAAGAAGATAATGTAATAGCTGAATTGGAGGAAGGAAGCTTAGCTACAGTTTTTGCAGAAGCAGTAGATGAAACTGGTCGCACTTGGATTTTTGTTTCCGTTGACACGCCTTCAATAGAAGATGGTTATTTCCACACAGATGACAGAAATAGTAAAAGACCGAGTGAATGGAGAAGTTTAATGCATCTTGGTTGGATTAGTAAACGATATGTTGAAATAGTAAATAATTATTGAAATTGCTCCCGTTCCCGCCATGCTCCGTATGGTGTAGTATAATAATTCATCCAACCCAATTTGAGTCACACATCAAAGAAAAAACTAAAAGGATAATCAATCAAGAGGTACTAATATTAATTCTGGCGAAACCAATGCAGTTTATAATTTTAGATTGGTTTATGAAAAAAAACCTCAAGTCTTTGTTCAACTTGAGGTTTTTCAATTTTATTCTTCTGCAGTATCAATACCATGCAGTTTTCCAAGCTCGATATCGATATGCCATAAGCCCATGCCTTCCTCACCTATGATATCGAATATCTCCAAGGCTCTTCTTGAAATGGTTTCTTCTTCTCTTTGTTCGGTTACAAACCATTGCAAGAAATTGAAAGTGGTAAAGTCTTTAGTGCTAAAGCAATGGTCTACCAACTCATGAATTGATTTGGTTACCTTGATTTCATGTTCCAAAATCAGTTCGAAAACTTCCCTCAAACTGTTGAATTCATGTCTGATTTCGCTAATAGCAGGTTGTCTTGCATGTCCACCCGCTTCATTGATATAGCTAAATAATTTCAGCATATGACCTCGCTCTTCATCGGAATGGTCATACAAAAATTTTGCAGAGTTTACATAGCCTTTAGTTTCACACCAAGAAGCCATGGATAGGTAATAAGCAGAAGATTTTCCTTCCATTTCAATCTGCTCATTTAATTTCTTTTCTGTGGTTTCTGCTAATGATCTATTAGGTGTTATTAAATCCTTCATAATTGTCTATTTTTTTAATTATTGCAAGTAACACAATATTTCAGAAATAAGTTAATTCAAAATGTAATCTGAAATTGGATTTCCTCTAAATATGGATTCAGTATAAATAGGGTGCTCTTGATTAATTACTAAAAACTATCAAAATCAAATAATATTAGCTCGAAGAGGGTGGGAAGGAGGACAAACCTGCCTGCGCAGGCAGGAAGGCAAGGAAGGTGCTGAATTTAAGTGTGGTCTGCCAGCTGACGGGTTGTCGAGACTTTTCCAAAAGGAATGCCTATGGCGTTGTTTCTTTTTTGTCAAGTCCTCGCAGTCATTGAACTGATATTGCAACACCCCCCTTAGCCCCCCTCTAGGGGGGAGTCGCACGGAATCACACTTTATTCTTTGATTTGAATTAATGTATCACCTTATCATTTTTTTGCTTGATAATTGACGAAAAGTTATAAAACTTAAAATTCTCTAATAATTTAAATCTGTGAGGGCTATCCCCTTGAGGGGATTATAGGGGTGTTGCTCGAGAAATTTAAAGGTGTTGACTGGGAAAATAAAATCTAGTTATATAGTCGACCCTTAAAAACTATTTAATACATTGATTATCAATTATTTAATTAATAAAAAGCTTTGATTTTTTTGCAAGTTTTCGTATTTTTCTGACAGAAACCTTGCAAATATTGATGCATGAAACCCATTAAAAAAGCTC
>NZ_DASSWQ010000055.1:0-32459 GCF_035704835.1 Marivirga sp.
CAGCAGCTGAATCATTCAATGCCAAGATAAAAGCTTTTCGCTCCCAATTCAGAGGTGTGAAAAACGTATCCTTTTTCCTTTACAGACTCTCTAAAATATATGCTTGAAAAATACTTCTCCCCAGATTTTCAGATTGATCCCATTTAAAGAGATAGTTTTTTAAATTAATTTCTTTAATTATTTATTTAAAGCCATTTACAGTTTTGTGAATGGTTTTTTATTCATCTTATTTTTATATTGATTATCGTAATCAATATTTCAATCTTTATGGAGTTCAAAAGGGAATTCATTGCTCAGCTTTTTGTTATCTCTACCAAAATAGCAATCTTTATATATGCTTAGCACTTTACCACAACATTTTAGAGAACACGGTCTTAAAGCGGATGTCCGTACCTTGCTTCTGCTTAGAAAAGCAATGCAGAAAGGGCTCATTAAAACGCTGGGCGATATTTATAATGTGCTGAAAGGGATAGTTGTTAAGGAGCCTGCAGATATGGGACCTTTTACCAAAGCCTATTACGCTTACTTTCTACACATTCCCATCCAAGCAGGGCAGACACTTGAGGATGCTATGCTCAGGTCTGAAACCTTTAAAAAATGGAAGACAGATTATATAGAAGAAGCGGATAAAGATTTTACCAATGAAGAGTTAGTAAGCACTTTTCTGGATCAAGTGCACTTAACCAGTTATGATATTAAAGAAGTGGTTTCTGGTAAAGAAATCTGGGATAAGGATAATCCTGATCAGGAAGATACAGACCCTATAAATGATGACGATGAAATACCCAATAGAAAGCTGGATAAGATGGCTGATTATTCTGAGTTGTCATTAGAAGAATTGCTTGAGCGAATGGAAAAAGTTAGAGAGCAACAGAAAACCAGACACGGTGGTGGTAGTCATTGGATTGGAACTGGAGGAATTTCTCCTTATGGTCATGGTGGCGCAGCTAAAAATGGAATTAGGGTAGGAGGTCAGGGCGGAGGCCGGATGGCTAGAAAAGTAATGGGTGATAAAAATTATTTTCCTATCGATAGAGATTCCACGCTTAATGACAATAATATAGATGCAGCCTTGGCGTCCATCAAAGGAGTGATTGAAGAAAGTGCAACAGAAAAATTGGATGTACCACAAACCATTAAATCTGGTTTGAAGAGAGGGGGACTTTTTCTTCCTGAAATGTCAAGTGAGAAAAATGAGGAACTTAAAATCATTGTATTGATAGATAATGGAGGCTATTCTATGGCACCTTATGTTCGTTCTGTACAAAATCTTTTTAGAAAAATGCGCACTAGATTTGCCCACGATTTGGAAGTCTATTATTTTCATAATACCATCTATGATCGAGTGTATTCCGATGAAAGAAGAACCAAAGCCATTTCGATTGAAAAACTTTTAAATCATAGTAAGGAATACAGAGTCTTTATAATGGGAGATGCTGCCATGGCACCGTATGAAATTAATACTTTGAGTATCGAAAGTTTGAAGGCTATCCCTCAAAAGTTCAAGAAATGCGTTTGGCTCAATCCAGAACCTATTAAATATTGGCCTCATACTTATACTATTCAGCTTATAAAGCAACTAATACCAATGTTTCCTTTAACGCCAGCTGGTATTGAAAGAGCTGTGAGAAGTATGAATCAGAAGGGGACTGAAGGCTAAATTAATAGTTGTATTTTTTGGATACGGTAGAAGAAAGAGAGCATCCTTCATGATTCCTGAAAGATGCTCTTATGTTTTTAATTAATTTTTAACTCTTAAAAATTTATAATTTCTTCCTTTATTAGAGAATATTAAAACACCACCTGATTTTAATTCTTTTAAATCGCTATTATAAAATGGTAGGGTTTCTCTTTGATCTTGTAGGATCATTTTTGTACTCAATTCTCCATTTTCATTTATAATAGTTTGATGTAAGCTCGCTTTTTTAGGATTACCGTATTTAGTAAAAATGCCAGGTTGCGTTACATTATACATAAATTGAATGTTATCATCGAAAGAATTAACTCCATATGAGGCATATTTAATAGCCCCATCTTCTACATATTGACGTTTTATCACTTTATTTTTCCATTCTAATTCACCGGATTTATCATGTTTTAATACCCAGATATTTTTAAATTGATATCTGTATACAGTGTAAAAACCAGTTTGTTGATTTCCTCGCACTACATAATCTGAATAAAATGGCTCAGCTAATAATGCATAACTTCCGTCTTCATAGAATACTAAATCTTCTAAAGCAAAGAAGTTTGTTGAAAACTCCTTTTTTGATTGGTATAACTTATTAAGTTTAGAGCTTTCTCTTTCGGATAATCCTTTAGTTAAATAGTTAAAGTCGAGATCATTAAATTGGATATTGGTCATTTTATTGTCTTCAGTATCCAACTCACATGTGAAGGTTCCTTTCACATTCATCTTTCCAATATCTGAATAAAGTCCTGCAGCAATTATTTCATTTGAAGGACTACTTCCAATTATCAAATCAGTAATATAATGTTCAAAATCATCAAAAGAATACCCTAATAATTGATTTCTGCTATTGATATGGTATGCTTGATAGTGATAGTTAGGGTATCTTCTAGAAACTCTAGGACCAAAAAGAAAATATTTCTTTTTCATTTTGGTTGAATTTTTTAGGCTTCTTTTATCATCAAAATACTTACCCAATATAATTACCTCTCCATTATTCAATACTTCATATCCGCTAAAGGTAAATATAGCATCTTCTTTTAATGGTAAAGGTTCCTCATACTTTAGTAATTCCTTAAGGTTACTATCAAATACTTTAAATCCTCCATTTATAATTGAATTACCTTTATCCAAAAGATTATAGCGAATCATAATTTTTGATTCATCTTCTGAAATCGAATGTTCGAATTGAGCGAATTTATATCTATTATACTCTGAATAATCTAATTCAGCTATTTTCCTTAATGATTTGCTGGCTTCAAGCGTATTTTTGTCAATATTTTCTACAAATAAATAAGTCTTTTTTTGTTCTTGGTTTTGGAAAGAAGTGAAGAGATAAATTTCTCCTCCCACAACTGCTATAAATTCATATTTTCTATCTTTTCCTTCAAAGGTTAATTCTAATGGTACCGATTTTACAGGTTGAAGATTTTCTAAATTATACTTTGCTATAGCATATTTTTTACTTCCACCTATAGACATGCTATAAACAGCAGTAAAAGGAATTTCCAATGCATAAAAATATTCTTCGTCATCAGTCAAAATTTCTAGATCATAGAAACCATTTTTGAAGGATTGCTTTATTTCATCTCCAATTATTATGTTCTGGCTTACCGTTTGTGCTTTTAGAGTGGTAAAAATCAAAGGGATTAAAGCCAAATAGATAATAGTAATTTTCTTCATGTGTATAAAATGTTAAGTGTTTAAGTTTAAAGAATGTATCCAATGGATAATTGTAAAGGGAAAAATGTAGAAAATCCACTGCTCACGACAGCTGGGTCAGTGTTTGCTTGAATATTTCGGAAGCCCATTCCTATACCTGCTGCAAAAGTCAATCGTGTTTTAAGAATAAATTGATACCCTGAACCTAAATAAAAGTCATAAACATCAGCTCCCAAATAAGGACGTTTTCTGTAATTTATACTGTAGAATAAATATTCGGGAACTCCTGCAGGATAGAATTTTAATGCAATGGCGTAACTTAATCGACTGTACGAAATATCATGAGCAGGAATGCCCGTTATAAATTCGGGAAATCTTCCTCTAAATCCTTTATTACTTACATTTCCTAATCCAAGTTCAAAAGATACTTTTTTTGCAAATCGATGTTCCCAAAGGAGTTGATAATCTCCATTAATAATAGACATCATGTCTACTTTAAGAATGTTTTTAGCCTCTTGAATTCCTGCATCATCAAAATACTGAGAAACATCTTCCTCTGTTTCTTGACCGAAAACCTTCTTAGAGAATGTGAATAGGCAAAAACATAGAACGTAGAAGACCAATGACGGAGTTTTTTTGGTTGAAAAACAATTGTTCATATAAGACTACAGACTTAAGATTTTAAAAAGTCAAAGATACTTAGTTCAAAAATGTATGCAAGTGTATTTTAATACTAAAAATTACAGTTGCGAAAAAAACTTTATTGATTGGTTAGTTTGCTTTGGTAGTAGTATTTAGAATACTTTCGAATTATGGCATTGTATTTTTTAAAATAAGCCCATTTGTTCACCTGGTTCGTGGATTGAAATAATATCAGCAGTTTGGGATTTGCTTTTTTTACTTCTTACAGATTTAACAGGCCAGGCTTGCATGAGTTTATCATCAAAAGGCTGAATCAGTGCTTTCACTTGTTTCTCGCTGATGTTATCTTTCATTTCCATTAACCATTCTGATTCTAGTTCTTCGGGTAAAATCAATGGCATTCTAGCTTCCTTTAATTTAGGGTTATTGTGTATTTTTGCCATTAAGGGATTCGCCTTAGTAGTGACAATGCTTACGGTAGAAATTCTATTTCCATTGTCAGGATTTTCCCATTCTTCCCAAATTCCAGCTAAACTAATGGGGTTTTTATCCTTTAAACTAATATAGTGAGGAACTAATTGGTTTTGCTTATGATGGTGTTCGAAAAAACCGTCCACCATAATGATACATCTATTGTTGTGCGCAGCTTTTCTAAAAGCTGGTTTTTCAAACATACTTTCACCTCTAGCATTGATGGTTTTATGATGAATATCGTGAGCTTGTTGCTCATTTTTTGACCATGAGGGAATTAATCCCCATTGAAACAAATTAAACTCATCGGGATTTTGATTCGTAATCACTGGTAATTTAGGATGCTCGAAGCCTGTAATATGAAAAATTGGGTTGATTGGATTTTCTTTTTCATCAAAAAACACTTCCAATGCGCTCAAATCTTTATCAGGATGGCGCTTGGTATATTTTTTTTTCTTTTGGGTCATATAGCTGACATCGTAGCACATTTTTAATGATAAGAAAATATTTTGGTTTTAAGTAAATAAATAGGAACTTAAGATTTAGATTAGTTAAAATTCTGCCTAGAAAGATGCAAGAGAATAAATTAGACTCAGTCAAAAACGAATTTAAAGGACCAATGAAATCGTAACAGCTAAACTCGATTCCTGGATGGAAATGTTAGTTGAAATGATTCCTAATATGTTGCTTTCCATCATATTATTTATTGTGTTTATTGTATTGTCAAGGCTGGTTCGAAAATTATTCATAAAAGTTTTCAGGAAATCATCAGATAATAAGGCACTTGAAAATCTATTTTCGACCATTATTTATTATGCCATGATAGGTATAGGTCTTTTTATCATCCTAGGTATTCTGAATTTGGATAAGGCAGTTACCTCACTATTGGCTGGGGTGGGAGTTGTTGGATTAGCTTTGGGTTTTGCATTCCAAGATATAGCAGCAAATTTTGTATCGGGTGTCATTTTAGCATTTAGAAAGCCATTTTTGATAGATGATGTTGTACAAGTGGGTGATTTAATGGGAATTGTAAATAGAACTAATTTACGGGTAACTGTTATAAGAACCTACCAAGGGCAAGAAGTATATGTTCCCAATAAAGATGTTTTATCTAATCCCATTACCAATTACTCTGTTTTAGGAGAAAGAAGAATTGATTTGGCTGTTGGGGTTTCTTATGGCGAAAATCTTCATAAAGTGCATGATTTGGTATTGGATACTCTTAAAAATTTAGAAGGGGTTATTCGTCATGAGGATATGATATTTACTTATAAGGAATTTGGTGACAGCTCCATTAATTTTGAAATTAAATTTTGGATAAAATTCCCTGACAATCCAAGCTATCTTGAAATGAGATCAAAAGCCATAATGGCTGTAAAAGATGCATTTGATGAGGCTAATATTACCATACCATTCCCAATCAGAACATTAGACTTTGGTATAAAAGGAGGTAAAACATTATCTGAAATGAATATAGGGCCTAATAATTCATTGGGTGCTAAATAATTTAGAATTTAGTGTCATGCATGCTGTTTTTCTTTGATTCATTTTCCTCTAAGAATTTCTTGAATAAGGCTATTTCTAATGGTTTTTCCATGTAGAAATCTGCATTATTTTTCATAGCAAATTCCTTATCATATTGACAGGTGGAAGATGTTAGAATAATAATAGGAATATCCATTAATGCAAGGTTTGATTTGGCTTCTAATAATACACCAAATCCGCTGCCTCTCGGTAAATTAATATCTAATAAAATTAGATCAGGCTTTTTTACCCATTGGAAAGGAGTAGTTTTATTTAAATATAAAATAGCTTCTTCTGCAGTGCTTACCGAATTCAGCGAATTTAAAATACCACCATAATTCAGTATTTCTTGTGTAATAAGAATATCAGCCTCATTGTCCTCGACCAGTTAGATATTTAACGTATCCATAATCATAGATTTAAAAATTTGTAGACTTCTCGATGTTGCTACAACTTGATTAAGAATAATGGACGATGATGAAATTATACAATGATATAAGATTATACTGTATAGTACTATATTAAGATTTATGTTTTCGATAAATAGAAGATGTAATGAGATTAGTTGCAAATTTCAATCTATGAGATTTTAAGGATTTTAAGTTGGTCTTTGAATATTTGCTAATATAAGGGTTTTTATGTCTAAGTGTTTTTCTAATCTGTAATAAGTATATTGCTAATAGTAGGTTTGAGGATAATGCGTAATTTTACAGAGTTTGTATTATACTAAGAATATCAAGATTGATTTCGAATATAGATTAGCAATTCGAGGGGTATATTTTAAAAACATTATTTTTAGTGTTTAAAAAAATTTAGTTATAAAAAAACCCAAGCTTTTTAAACTCAGGTTTTTTACTATATAACTTAAACTTATCCTTCCGCAGGTTCTCTAAAACCAACCCAGGTAAATCTTTTAATTAAATACTCAGGGTTTGTCAAGGAGGCATTTCCTGCAGGGTTTCCGCCTGTTACATGAAAATCGGAGAACCCAGCATTTTGATTAACATGTATTGCTCCTGTTAAATTGAAACTTACAGAAGTAGCAGCCATTCCCATTTTATCCATTATGAGATTTTTAGTCGTTTCATCTGTTGTATAAGCAGCGCATGAAATAGCTCCATAATTTTCAGCTAAGCTTGCTGCTAAATCTATTGACTGATTGGTATCCTTTGTTTTGATAAGTAAAACAACAGGACCAAATAGTTCTTTAGTGAATTTATCATCATCAGAAGCATCCATTTCGACTACAATAGGAGTAGCAGTACGCGCTTTTTCAAACATTGGGTTTTCTATCGTTTTGCTTTCTAACCAAACTTTTCCACCCATTCTTTTAGCATCTTCTGTATGGCTTAGAGTATTCGGATTTTGAATTGCTCCTAGTACAAATGGTCCAGCTTTAGGATTATCTACTAATCCTGTGATATTATCCGCTAGTTTTTGAGCAAATTCTTCAAAGCTTACTTTTCCTTCAGGAGTATTGATTCCGCCTTCTGGAATGAAGAAGTTTTGTGGGCAAGTGCACATCTGACCTGAATACAAACAAACTGAAAAGGCTAAGTTTTGAGCTACTTTATCAATATTCTCAGCAGAATCTAATATTACAGAATTAACTCCTGTTTTTTCAGTGAAAACGGTTTTCCCTTCTAAACCTTCCAAATAATCACCAAAAGCAGCGCTTCCTGTATAATCAATTAATTTGATCGCTTTATTTTCAGCTAAGTCTTTAGTAATCATGTTGTCATAAGTATCAGGAGCTAATTGACAAACATTCGGGTCAATTCCATTTTCCTTTAATACTTTTTGAATTTCAGCTACTACAATAGCCATTGGCAAGATTGCACCTGGATGTGGTTTTACGATACATGGATTTCCAGTGATTAAGGAAGCGTAAAGTCCAGGAACTGAATTCCAAGTTGGGAAGGTGCTACATCCAACTACCAAGCCTAATCCTTTAGGCATTGGTTTCCAGCTCTTATTCAATTGTACATTGAACTTACCCATTGGCTTATCCCAGAATTTCTTTTCAGGAAATCTTTTCAACTCATCGTATCCAAAGGCAACTGCTTCCATTGCACGGTCAGCAGCATGAGGTCCTGATGCCTGAAACGCCATCATATAACCTTGGCCTGTAGTATGCATGGTGGCATAAGCATTTTCAAAGAATCGATCTTTGAATCTATCCAAACTTTCTACCAAGATGGCGGCTCTGTCATCAATGGAAGTATTTCTCCATTGTGTCCATGCTTTTTGGGCTCTATCAATCAATGTTTCAGCGCTGAAAGAAGGATATAAAATCCCTAAAGGCTTTTGCATATAAGGAGATTCTTCCTGACCTATCCAAGCCTCGGGATCAGATTGAAGTAAATCCTCGAATTTTTTATCTAAGCTAGCCTTAAATTTGTCTTGACCATCTTTATCAGCAGTTTCACCGTAAATTTTGGGAGACGGATGTTCGGGATATTGCGCGTAAAAAGAGCGATCATGAACAGCATCTATTGCCTTTTTTAAAGTGTCTTTGTGCTTTTCGTATAAACTCATGGATAATTATTTTAAATTTGTGTTATATTCTTAAAGGTAAATATACATTTAAGATTTGAAGTGAGAAAATGCTTTTCTTTGGAAGGAAGGTATTTACTGAATTTTGGAAATTAAACCACGTTATGAAATACCTCTTATCACTCTTTTTAATAGCTTTCATTTTTCAACAATCCATTGCCCAGGATTATGTTCCAGGGCTAATTGTTGTGAAATTCAAGAGTGATGAACAGTTTTCTGGCAGAGTTAGCGGAAATTTCTTGAGTGTCGATAAACTCAGGAAAGAGGGAAGTGTAATTAATATTAAGAATATTGGAAAGCAGAACGCCTTAAACAGGAAAGGACAAAAGAGTCGTTTAGATGGTTTATACAAAATAGAAGTCAATAATGATATTTCGGAGCGAGATTATATCGATTATTTGTTAAGTCATGAGAATATTGAATATGCAGAACAATATCCCAACGTAAAACCACTTTTAGTTCCAAATGACCCTGAGGCCCAATTTGGGAGAGCACAATTTCACTTGGCCCAAATTAATGTTTATGATGCCTGGAATATCACCCAAGGCAATGAGAATATGGTGATTGGTATAATTGATACTGGCGCTGATTTAGATCACAAAGATTTAGTAGACAATTTATATTTAAATCAAGGAGATCCAATAGACGGAATTGATAATGACAATGACGGCTATATTGACAACTATTACGGTTGGGATTTCGCGGATAATGATAATTTTCCTGAATCGGATGGGAGTACACACGGAACAGGCGTAACGGGAATCGCTGCGGCAGCTACGAATAACAACATCGGAATAGCAGGAGTAGGCTTCAACACTAAATTCATGCCGATTAAAATTTTCCAAACTGAAGATAACTTTTCTCGAAATAGCTATGAAGCCATTATTTATGCAGCTGATAAGGGCTGTGATGTCATCAATCTTTCTTGGGGAAACAGTGGTAGATATTCTCAATTTGCACAGGATATCATCAATTATGCAGCCATTGAGAAAAATGTGGTGATAGTTGCTGCTGCAGGAAATACTAACGCTGATTTGGATTTCTTTCCTGCTTCTTATGATAATGTTTTATCGGTGGGTTTTGTAAATGCTGATGACAGCCGAAATTCAAATGCTACTTACAGCGATTTTATTGATATAGTTGCGCCTGGCTCTGCGATATACACGACAGAAAATGGAGATGCTTATGCAAGAGATGGTGGTTCATCTTATGCTGCACCAATGGTGGCAGGGGCTGCGGCTTTAGTGCGTTCCGTTTTTCCAGCTTGGAATGCGCAACAAGTGATGGAACAGTTAAGAGTAAGTTCTGATGATATTTATGATATTGCTAACAATAGTGATTATCAATATAAGTTCGGTAAAGGAAGATTAAATGTGTTGAGCGCGATAGCAGATTTTGATACGCCCTCCATAAGAATTTCTAATCTTGACTATACCAATGGATTGGAAGAAGCTGCCTATTTTGGAGATACTTTAGCCATTACAGTTGAATTTACTAATTTTTTGGAAAGCACTCAAAATGTCAATGTAAACCTGACTTCTTCAAGTCCTTATGTAACTATTTTACAAGGGGATTTTGCAATTCCAGAATTAGGCACTTTACAGAAAATCACCAATCAAAATAATACTTTTAAAGTGATCTTGTCGGAAGATTTGCCCGAGGGGGAGCCTTTGAACTTTAGAATCTTATTCGAAGGAGCGTTCTACAGTGATTACCAATCTTTTCAAATACAAAGTAGCCCTAAAATCCGTTTGTTTCAATTTAATAATTGGAAATTTGGTTTTACAGCCACTGGCAATATGGGTAGAAGCCAAGGTACACCATTTTCAAATTATGCGGTAAATTTCCAGGGAAGTAGCGTAATTGACCATATGGGGTTGGTGCTTCAGGCTGGCAACAATCAAATGAGAAGAAATACCTTGGTAGATGCTAATTCTTATCAATACCAAGAGGATTTTGAAAGTTTTCAGTCCTTGAAACGCTATGATGATATTACCGCAGATTTTGATGTAAGAAGTATTTTCAAAGAGCAAGACACTACTTCAAATCCATTGGATATTTTCATCGATCAAAGGCTTTTAGGTTGGACTGATGAAGAAGGTATTCTAATCCACCAATATAGACTTCAAAACAGGAGTGCAACTAATTTCGATTCTGTTTACTTTGCGCTTTTCACAGACTATGCTTTATCGGATAAATTAGATGACAAACTTGCTTATGATAGTGCTTATCAACTTTCTTACGCTTATAATGAAGCTCAGAATGAGTATGTGGGCTTAAGCTTTTTTGGTCATCAAGACTCTCTTTTTTATGCCTTCGATATGGCAAATGCAAATGGTCATACGAGCGATTTAGAAAATGATAGCCTAAAGCAAGCTGTGGTTCAGAATGCATTGCAAAACCCTTTTTCAAAAAGACAATCAGGCCAGTTGGCAGGCGGAAATAATGTAGGAGGATTGCATGGGTTGATGATTCCTAATTTTCCTTCTGCAAGTGTGCAGTCGTTTTCCTTCGCATTATTAAAAGCCAATAGCTTGCAGGAATTGAAAGAATTAGCGAATAGAGCACGCGAAAAAGATTCACTAACTAATCTAGCTCCACCTTTTGGCAAGCAAATTTTTATTTGTCAAGATGAATCTCCAATAATTGAAGCTGGAATAGACAGTTCAATAGAAGTTTTTGCTTCCCCAACAGTTGATACGGCACTTTATCGAGGGAATACTTTTGAAGCAGGCACAATAAGTAGCGATACGGTTTTTTACGTTACAGAAATTGATTCAATTGGAATTCAATCCGTCCGAAAACGGTATGTAATATCCATTACCAAACCTAGGGCTTCATTTATAGTGCCACAGGAAGTTCTATTACTAGATCCGGAAGTGGCTAATTCATATCGTTTTGTAAGTCAGAGTGAAAATGCCGTTAGTTGGGCCTGGACTTTTAGTAATGGATTTACCTCTACAAATCAAAATCCGACCATTACATTGGAGGAAAGCGGTGAATACACGGTTGAACTTATCGTAAAGAATACACAAGGCTGTTCTGATACGCTCACACAAAATTTTGTAGCTGCATTTCGAGCTCCCAAACCACAAATTGCTAATCAGGAAGTTTGCAAATATTCTACTTTAAGAATTAGTGACCCTAATTTAAATGAAATAACAATTTATAAAGATAGTTTAATGACGCAGCAACTTTTTAAAGGCGCTGAATTTGTAAGGGAAGAATTAGGAAGAGATACTGCTTTCTTTGTAAGAAATGAAGCTGGGGAATACCCATCCAAATTAATTAAGGTAGAAGTAAGCATTGTTCCCATTATAGCTAAAATGAACGTTAAGTTGGATTTAAATTCAACCAGTACTGAAATGCTGGGATTAGCCACAAGTCAAAGTAACTACGCTACTAATCTGGTCTGGATGATAGGAAATGATACTTTGGGGACAGAAAA
This sequence comes from Marivirga sp., assembly GCF_035704835.1. Taxonomy (GTDB): domain Bacteria; phylum Bacteroidota; class Bacteroidia; order Cytophagales; family Cyclobacteriaceae; genus Marivirga. The sequence continues at coordinate 11,994 of NZ_DASSWQ010000055.1, forward strand.
TGAGATTTCTTTCGATTTGAAAAGATTGAACCAAGACCGTTTAAAACTGATAGCAATTTCTGAAGCTGGCTGCATAGACTCGGCAATTTTCCAAACTACTATAAGTGAACTTCCTCAATTTGAAGATTATTATGTATGTCAAAATCAAAGTCTTACTATTTCAGCAACCAATTCCGATGCTGTTTATTTTTACGCTGATGCTGATTTGAACGAATTTTTGGGAAAAGGTTCATCTATCACACTTCCTCAAATTGAAACTGATTCCAAGATTTATGCTGTTAATGTCAACAACATTCAACCCTCAGAAACTGTTGAAGTCCCTATTTATATGAGTTCGTTAACAGCAGATTTCTCTTTATCTCAGGATACCCTAAATTTAGCTTATGAAAGTTCGGTCACAATGGAGGTCCTTTCTGAATCAGCTAATTCCTGGAAGTGGTTGTTAGATAATGTGGAAATTGGGAATAATCAGGTTTTAGAATACATATTTGAGGAAGCAGGCGTATTTGAATTAGAATTGTCTGTAACAGATTCTTTGGGTTGTAGCAGGCAAGCGGAACAAATAATTATAGTATATGATGATCCTTTGCTGGGGAGTAAAGAAGAACTAAAATCTTATTTCTCCATTTATCCTAATCCAGCTGATAAAATCATTTATTTGCGTGGCAACGGTTCTTATCAATTTGATAATTTCAGTATTATTGATGCTACGGGTAAAGAATTGCTGAGGTCTGAAATTAATAAATCTTCTTTGCAAATTCAGCCAATTGATATTTCCGAATTGAAACAAGGAGCCTACTATTTGATTATTAGAAAAGGGAAACAAGAGGCTTCCTTATTATTTATCATAAATCGTTAAAAAATTCTAGTTACATGAAATGCATATAAATTTTAGAATCCCTAATATATCAACCGAGGATTAATAAAATTTATTGAATTCCATGTGGCAACTTAAAAACAGTTAAATACAGATGAAAGATATTTTTGCAGAACTTATTTCTATTGGTGATGAAATATTATATGGCCAAACATTAGATACCAATTCCCATTTTATAAGTGCTGAATTAGATAAATTGGGTATCAGAGTAAAAAGAAAGGTGACTATTGCCGATAACCGAGATTCCATGATGCGAGCCTTTGAAGAAGCAGAAGCCAATGCTGATATTATCCTCATAACAGGTGGTTTAGGTCCCACGAAAGACGATTTAACAAAACCTTTGCTGGCAGAATATTTCAATTCTGGAATGAAACTTCATGAAGACATTTTGGAAGACTTGAAAGAACGATTTGCTAAAAGAGGGAGAGAGTTGAATGAGCTGAACAAAGGTCAAGCTGAATTACCGGAAAAATGTACTCCAATTGAAAACAAATACGGTACTGCACCAGGAATGTGGTTCGAGAAGAATAATAAAGTATTTATTTCCATGCCTGGCGTACCCAAGGAAATGAAATATATGATGGAAGATACCATCATTCCTAAATTCAAAGAAATTTATAAAACACCGATTTTGATTCATAAAATGGTGAAGACCGTTGGAATTCAGGAAAGTATTTTAGCAGAAAAATTAGAGGATTGGGAAAATAATCTTCCTAAAGAGATAAAATTAGCGTATTTGCCTGGTTTAAATCAAGTAAAAATGCGTTTGACCGCTTCAGGTGAGGATGAAAAGCATTTACAAAAGCTGATTGACCAGGAAGTAGACAAACTTTATGAACAGATCGGTAAGTATATTTATGGAATTGATGATAGTAATCTACCAGCCAAGATAGGAGAGATGCTTATAGAAAAAGGCCTGACAATAGCATGCGCAGAAAGCTGTACTGGAGGATACATAGCCCATTTGATTACATCTAATGCAGGAAGTTCAGCATATTATCGTGGTGGAATTAATCCTTATCATAATGATTTGAAAATTAATATTCTGGGTGTAAAAAAAGAAACTCTTGAAAAGCACGGTGCAGTCAGTGAAGAAACCGTAATTGAAATGGCGGAGCGCGTCCGTGAACTTTTCGGTGCTGATATTGGTATTTCAACCAGTGGAATTGCAGGGCCTGGAGGTGCAACTGACCAGAAAGAAGTAGGTACCACCTGGGTAGCTTTGGCAGATGGTAAGAATACCCAAACTAAATTGTATCATTTCCAATTTGATAGAGGAGGTAATATCGAAATCACCTCTAATTCATTATTAAATTTGGTTCGGCAAACTTTAAGCTCAAAATAATTGAGAAAAAGTTTATAAATGTTAATTTTGTACAAATTTGATTTGGTTTTTTAATTAATAAATCTGTCAGGTTTCAGTTTTTAATAAAGCAGATAGTTAAATATTATTTGTTTCAATCGCTATATAAAACTATACAGGTTTTCTATAGAAAGTATAAAGGAAAGCGTCCTTTTGAAAAATTGATTATATTTCAAAAAGTTTTTTCATTTCAATAAACGACTAATTAATACATGGCAACGGTAGAAATGGTAATGCCCAAAATGGGTGAAAGTATAATGGAAGCAACAGTGCTTACCTGGTTGAAGAAAGAGGGTGACACTATTGAAGAAGACGAATCAGTATTGGAGGTAGCCACTGATAAAGTGGATACTGAAGTTCCTGCCTTAGAAGCTGGCGTCTTAAAGAAAATATTAGTTCAAGAAGGAGATATAGTAGCTGTTGGTAAGCCAATCGCTATTATCGAAACGGAAGGAGCAACTTCTGCCGGAAGCGATAATACTGGAGTGAAATCAGAAAATCTTGAAAGCAGCGCACCTGCAACTGCAACTGCTGAAACTAGTTTATCCGCAGCTACAGAAAATAACGGTCACGATATCGCAGCCCGTTCTGAGTCAGGACGTTTCTATTCTCCTTTAGTAAGAAACATTGCTAAGGAAGAAAATGTAGCGATGGAAGAATTAGAGTCTATTTCCGGAACAGGGAAAGAAGGACGCGTAACTAAGAAAGATATTTTATCTTATTTAGATAATAGAGGTGAGGCTTCTGTAGCAAAAGCTAGCCAGCCTGCTCAAAGTGCTTCTCAATCTGCATTAAGTTCGAAACCTGCCGCAGCAGCACAACCTGCTCCACAAGGTGTTCCAGTTAGCATTTCTGCTGATGATGAGATTATAGAAATGGACAGAATGCGTAAAATGATTGCGGGTAGAATGTTAGATTCTAAGCGTATTTCCCCGCATGTAACTTCATTTGTGGAAGCTGATATGACTGGCGTAGTGCAATGGAGAAATAAATATAAAAATACATTCAAAGAGCAGGAAAATGGTAATTTGACTTTTACACCTATCTTTATTGAGGCAGTCGTAAAAGCTATCAAAGATTACCCAATGATCAATGTTCAGGTTGATGGAGATAGAATCATTAAGAAGAAACATATCAATATTGGAATGGCAGTAGCCTTACCAAGTGGTAATTTAATTGTTCCTGTTATTAAAGATGCTGATCAATTAAACATAAGAGGCTTAGCTAATAAAGTAAACGATTTAGCTAAAAGAGCTCGCGATGGTAAATTAAAAGCTGAAGAATTAGAAGGCGGTACCTTTACAATTTCTAACGTAGGTTCTTTCGGTAATGTGATGGGTACACCAATTATTATGCAGCCACAAGTAGGTATTTTAGCTTTAGGTGCTATTGTAAAGAAACCTGCTGTATTAGAAACTCCTCAGGGAGATGTTATAGCGATTAGACATAAAATGTTCTTATCGCACTCTTATGACCATCGTGTAGTGGATGGTTCTTTAGGAGGAATGGTTGTAAGAAGAGTAGCAGACTATTTGGAAAAATGGGATACTAAAAAAGAATTATAATTGATTCATTTTTTTGATTTTTAAAGGGCTGTTTTGCAGCCTTTTTTTTTTAGATTGTATTGTCCTTGAATACAAATAGTATTTTCTTTTTTCAATTCCTCAAAACCTAATGTCCTCACTAAGGTTTGAAAGAGACCATTTCAATTTATTCAAAAGATGAGGGGAAGTAAAGCATAGCCAGTCAAATTTTGGCGTGTTAGTGAATTAACCGCTTAAATAAATAGAATATTTTAATCATAAATGTCAAGTAAAAGATTGTGATTTAAGCTGTTTCCCTGATTTACTATTTTCAATTTTAGCTTATTAAAAAGGTCAACAAAAAAGGGCAGCTCAACGTGAGCCACCCTAACTTTACTCCCCTATATAAAATTTTAAATAGTTAACTATATGTATAAGTTTTTCAATAAGATTTAGAGACTTAGCAGTAAATGATAAATTGCACTAAAAAATACTATCCTAAAATTAGTGCATATGGGATTATACTTATTATCGAATTCCTGCCATTTATTATCAAATTCCTGCCAAAATTCAATTGGATGATTTTTCATCGAAGAATATAGTGTATTCATAAAAAAAAGATACATACTATAGAATGAATTGCTTTTCGAGAAGAGATTTTTGGTTTTTCCATAAGTAGGAGGGATAAGCCTTACTAAATTGAAGTTAGAAAGAAGCTAAGCTAACATCTATCCTGAAAATGAGCCAAGATAAAATGTAAATTCAAAGTAATTTACAAAATGTAATGGTTTGTGAAATCAATATTCCAACCTTAAAAAAGGCATTGCGGTGCTCATTACGATAGAATGAAAATAAGTAGAAAATTACATTAATCTATTTCATTCATTTTGGTAATGGGCGCAAGAAATGAAACTATTTATAAAAAAAAGGGCAGCTCAATGCGAGCTACCCTAATCTTACTCCCCTATAAAAATCAATAGTGCTAAGAAGTGAATTATATCCCGATTTGTTGGGATCATTCTATTAGACTACTTCTTAATCAACTTTCTCATTGCTTTTCCAGAGCCATTACGTATCTCTAAGAAATACATATTGCTGTTTAAGTTTCCAATATTCAATTTGATGAAATCAGTGAACTGCTCTTCTTTTACCACTACTCCATTTAGATCGATCACACGAATGGAGGCTTTGCCTGGCACTTGAATATTCACAAAATCTCTTACAGGATTAGGATAAACCGCTACTTTAATTTCATTTTCTATCCCTAAGACTTCTTCTTCTATGGTAAATACCACACCTTCTTCACTAACTGCAGCTGAAATAATTAAAGGAGTACCTTCTTCATCGATAGTGAAAGTAGAGCCTTCCAGGTTTATATCAATACCTGCCACATCTAAAAGAAGCTGATACTCGCCTGCCGGGATGCCGGTAATCTCAAAGTTACCGTTTTCATCGGTTTGTACCTGGGTCAGTGTTTCCTGATCTGAGGTTCTTACTAAGAAAACTGTGACACTAGCAAGACCTTCTCCATCCAAGATGCTACCCTGAACAATTCGGCCTCCTCCATTTGCGGCTCTAACTACTCTTCCATTCACAATACCGTTACCATTAAGTTGATTAGGATCTGTCGCATTTATCATCTTGATTTGAATACCTGAAACAGAGGAAATCACATGCCTGGAAAGTGCTGATCTGTTGGCATTGCCATAGTAGGTTTTTGCATATTCCGCCTTATTGTTGGGTTCTACTACAATAGAGTGAATATCGCCAGGGATATCTTCAAGTGTAAACATTCCGCCTTCAGCTAATGCTTCTGTTTTTGTTACTGCAAGGTCACTATTTATCGCTTGTACAGTACCTGCCGTAAAGGGTGCGCCATCTTTATCCAATACCTTACCTGATACCGTAAAGGATTTAGGATTTTCTACCTGCCATTTCAGTACAGGGTGATAACCTTCACCACGGTGAAACCATGTGGTCTCAAAATCCCAGTCCGCATTTGTGTAAGTTTCGCTTTTACGCATTTCTGAAGTATTGAGGGCTGTGCCACCGCCAGAAGAAGTTTCAGTTTCACTCAAATTAGTATCCCAAAAAGAATTTGTCACTGGTGACTGATTATCACTGTGAATACTCACTAAACCTCCGACTTGACCAGCTGAACTTGTCACTCTGCCAGTATTAAAACAGTTAGCTATCTCTCCCTCAAAACCGGTTAATTGCCCTACGATACCTCCAGCCCAGTAAGGGGATATAATTTCTCCCGTATTATAGCTATTTGTTATCTTTCCGGAAAAAAGTCCCACTAGACCTCCAGCACGACCAAAAGTCTCTGTTCCTCTAATAATTCCAGAATTTGACGAATTAATTATTCTTACATTATTCCTAAAAGACGAGCTACTTGACCCGATTATGCCCCCAACCAAATATCCATTTGAAACCTCTCCAGTATTTATGCATTGTGTAAGTGTAATACCTTCATTGCCACTTGCAATTGCTATAAACCCACCTGTAGTTCCGAAATTTGTTTCTCTATTTATCACTATTGCCTCGTTTACACAATTAATAAATGTTGTACTTCTAGAATTTATTGTGGCTAAACCAATAAAACCACCTACAATATGGTTCCCCTCTATCCTCCCTGTAATTCTTACATTTGAGATTTCTGGGTTGGATGGAGGTGTAATCCCGAATCTACTAATGTCGTCTGAAAACGATGCCATAAGTCCTGCTGTTGTATTAGAGTATGTAGTCGATTTTACATCCATATTTAGTAATGACAAGTTTTTAATAGAAGCAAATCCAGATGAAAAGAACCCTAGTCTAGCACCTAATATATTTGAGTGAATTTTTAAGTTTTCAATAGTATGATTATCTCCATCATAGGTACCAAAAAAGCCGTCTATCGGCTTGAATCCAAACCCCCCGTTATGAAAAAGACCACCTTGTTCATAAACATCGGCAGGGAGCACAATATCAGCTGTTTGTTTATAATGGGCATCGCGAAATTCATAATCGTAAATGGCAAAATTATCACTAAGTTCTTTAAGGTCTTCTTTATTTGATATTAAAAAAGGATCATCCGCAGTTCCATTTCCTCCGCTATACTTTAAAAAATAGGTTACACTAACTTCTGTGGTAGCAAAATTTCCGTTACTGGCGGCATCTTGTGCAATATTTTCAGCTAAATTAATGGTGATTTGAGCACCTCTTGCAAGATTTTCATTAGGTGTGATAGTTGCAGTGTAGGTTTTAGCATTAGTGCTAGCAAAGTTTGATAAGGTAGCATTTTCTATTGTGATGTCACCTTCTACGAATCCTGTAACATCCTCACTAAAAATAAAGCTTATTCCAAAAGCTTCGCCCATTGTTCCGGCAGGAGCGCCTTCTATTGTAACAGTAGGTCCTGTAAGATCTATTGTCAGTGCAGCTGTAAATGCTTCAGTGCCCGAATTGCCCAAGGCATCTATGGCTGTTACGCTTACATCATAGCTACCCTCTGCTAAAGCTGTAGTTAGGCTTGCAGTCCATGTATTGCCTTCAACGGTAGCTGAATAAGAAGTTCCGTTTACTTCAACAGCAACACTTGCCACGGTTGAACTTGCGTCCTCTACGGTTCCGCTAAGCGTAGGTGTGGAGTTATTGGTAAGTAAATCATTTAGGGTCACTGTAGGACTGCTAGTGTCAATAATTAAAGCATCAGGGTTTTCATCTGTTGCTACATTTCCGGCTTCGTCAGTAGCTGTTATTTGGACATCATAAGTTCCATCTGCCAAAGTTTGCGTTCCGTAGGCATCTGCAGCTAAGTTCCAGCTTTCCCCACTTATTGTAGCAAAATAAGAATTTCCATCAATTATTAACTCAATAGTGGCAGTTTCATTTACAGTGCCACTTAGTTCAGGGGTATTGCTATTGCTTGGTGCAATTTCATTTAAGGTTACTACCGGTGCAACGTTATCAAATGTCACCACTTTTTGTTCGGCTGCCAGGTTTTCATTTCCAGCTGCATCATTAACTACACCAGCAGGCAAATCAATAATGATATTCTGATTGCTTCCATCAGGGGTAATGTTTGCCATGTATAAAAAGCGATCTCCAAAAGCAGTCGGCCCTTGCAGGTTGCTGGCAGTTGCATTTTGTACCTCTATTTGAGCAAGGTCCAATGTTGTTGTTGCCTCATTGAAAGAAAAATAAACCTCAAAAGGATTTGTCTTGAATTTTTCGTTTTCAAGCGTAATTTCAGCTTCTGGAGCAGTAGTATCTACTACTCGTTTAAGTTGGTTTGATGCCGTGTTTCCGTTTCCGACAAGGTCATTTACTACACCAAGAGGAATTTCTAAAGTCACTTCTCCATCCGCTGCTGCACGGATATCTGCAGTAAAGACTTTGCTGTCAGCAGTGGGTTGAAGGTTCTCGGCAGATCCATTGCTTACTATAAAATCAGCAGCTGTAAGCCAAGTTATCTCTTCATTAAAAGTGATTGTGATCGGGAAAGTTTGTGTATTGGTATAAGTGATGGACGAAGAGGTAATTTCAACTGTAGAACCAGTAATATCATACCTCACTTCAAGCTGATTTGATGCTGCATTTACATTTCCTGCCGCATCTTGTAAAGCTCCTTCAGCTACTTCTACAATCACTGCTCCATCAACATCCGGTTCGATTTCTACGGTATAATTTAATTGATCCGTGCTTACAATATTGCAAGCTGTTCCATTTGTCACTGTAAAATCTGATATAAAGAATTCTTTTACAGTCTCGCTAAGCGCAATAGATACTTGAAATGAAGTACTAGTTGTCGGGCTTTGGGCAGATAGAGTCACTGTTGGGGGAGTCACGTCATAAGTCACTATTTTTTGCACCGCTGCTAAGTTGCCATTTCCAGCTGCATCAGTCACTACCCCAGCAGGCAAATCAATAATGATATCTTGATTGCTGCCATCAGGGGTAATGTTTGCCAAGTATAAAAAGCGGTCTCCAAAAGCATTCGGCCCTTGAAGGTTGCCAGCAGTTGCATTTTGTACCTCAATTTGAGCAAGTCCCAATGTTGTTGCTTCCTCAGTGAAGGAAAAATACACCTCAAAAGGATCTGAACTGAATTTTTCGTTTTCAAGAGCAATTTCAGCTTCTGGAGCAGTAGTATCTACTACTCGTTTAAGTTGATTTGAGGCGGAATTCAAGTTTCCTGCTAAGTCTTCTACAAGTTCTGCTGCCAAGTCAACGGTCACTTCTCCATCTGCCGTAGCCGTGATTTCTGCAGTAAATACTATATTATCTGTTGTCATCAGGTTTCCATCCGTCCCATTAGTTAAGCTTAAGTCACCAGTAGTAAATCCAGTTACTTCTTCGTTAAAAGTGATGGTAATTTGAAAAGGATTAAGATTTGTCGGGTCATTTGCGCTAGTTGTAAGCGTAACCGTAGGAGGGGTCGTATCTGGTGCGCCCTGTTGAAATATCCTAACATGCCCGGCATCTGCACCGCCAGCATCATTTAGATGTGCCCCAATCGCTGCATAAATACCTTGTTGTGATAAACTCATTGAATAGCCAGCTTCATCTCCAACTGCTTCGCCAGTAATGGCCTGATCTACAAGCGTCCAGTTAGCCCCATCGAATTCATATATTTCGGCACGCCCATTCTCATTTCCAGTGACATTATTATTCGCCCCAATTCCTAATCTGGAACCATCACCTGACATGCTTATGGAAATTCCAAAATTATCGCCAGATATTGTTGAAGTTAGGGTTTCTTGTAAACTCCATGAAGTGGTATAATTATAAATACTTACAGAAGCACCTCCAGTAAATAGGTTAAAGGCACTTACTGCCAACACATTACCGTTATCAGAAAGGCTTACTCTTTGGCCTAAAGATTGATCAGTAGCCCCATTAAAGGTGCCCGTATTCGTATAATTAGTAGAGTTCCAGCTGTAAGTGGTAAACAGCCCTTCAAAGTTAACCCCACCATTATCTGGTGCTCCTATTGCCAGAACATCTCCGTCCAAGTCCAAACTGACTGCAGAACCGAATCCTGAATTATCTGTAGATCCAACGATATTTTCACGGCTTTGCCATGCAGTTCCGTCCCAAGCGTAAACACTTACTCTTCCACGAGCACTACCGCCTCCTGCATGAAGCGGAGCACCTATGGCCAGTACGTTTCCATTTCCTGAAAGGCTTAAGGCAGTACCTAGTCTATCTCCTTCTGCATCACCATTTATGCTTTGTATTAAATCCCAGTCACTGGTAGTTGAATTCCAGTTATAAATTTGAACCTAGCCTGCATTGAAAAATGTGCTTGAATGAGTTGGGGCACCAATTGCCAGTGTAGTTCCATCATCACTCAAACTTACAGTGTATCCGAAGGAGGCACCATCATTTGTGCCATTGATAGTGGAGCCCTTTTGTATCCAGGAGCCACTTTGTAATTCATATATTTCTACACTTCCACGAAGAGAAAATTCAGTTCCTCCAGCATCGAAACTAGGTGCACTAGTGGCTAGTATAGTTCCGTCAGCTGAAATGCTAACAGCTCCGCCAAATCCTTCGTTAGCAGTTCCCTGAATCGCTGTACCTACTTCGGTCCAGACATTCTGTGCTTGCCCATGGTGCAGCGCCCCAAAGGCAGGCTATAACAAAGATTAATTTTGTAAATAATTTTTCCATCAATATGTGTTTTACAGGTTAGTAAAAATTGCTAGCTGCTTAGTTAGTATTAATTGTAGCTAGCATTTACGGCATAAAAATAGGTATTAAAAGGGCTTGGGTATTATCGAATTCCTGCCAATTACTATCAAATTCCTGCCAAAATTCAAATGGATGATTTTTCATCGTAGAATTTAGTGTATTCATAAAAAAAAGATACATGATGAGGGATAAAAAGGCTGGACATGAAGAGATTTTTGATTATCTTTTTGCTAAGGTATTCTAAGTCAATATACGAAATGTGCTAAGACCCCTACATCTATCTGAGGAGTCAAAAGTGTGAGTGAAAATTTGTGAAGAAGCGTAGAGATGATTATAAAGGAAGGTCTCCGCTAGTAAATGTAGAGATTTTATGTAATCAAAATGGCGATAGCCTTGTCTTCAACTTTAGTCATGTGGACTTTAACAGAATAATCATTTTCATTCATTTACTGAACTGTAGTCTTTAGGTGTTTTCCCAAACCTTTTTTTGAATGATTGACTAAAATGAGCAAGGTTGTCAAGACCACATTCCTGAGCAACTTCTCCAATTCTCATCTCAGGTTGATTATCCATTAATTCGCGCGCTTTCTGTAAGCGAATTTCCCGAATATAACTGGCTGGTGTTTGACCTGTTACTGCTTTTACTTTTCTAAATAAATTACGTTCACTCAAGTGGAGCTTTTTAGTTAAAAGCTCATTCGAGAGGTTTGTACTTTTTAGATTTTTCAGGATATAATTATCTAGTTTAATTTTAAAGGATTGCAAATTTTCAATATCTAAATCATCCTTTTCATCTTTTAGCGGTTTTTTCCGAGCGTTTGAGAAGTTCAAAGCATTTTTAATCCTTACTTTAAGTTCGCCCACATTAAATGGTTTCACAATATAGTCGTCAATCCCAAGATTGAGAACTTTAATTTTTTCGGCACTCATGTTGGTTGCTGAAAGAAAAATAATAGGAATGTCCATCCATTTCGGATTTCTTTTTAATTGAATCGCTAATTCATAGCCATCAAGATTAGGCATCATGTAGTCGGTAAGAATGAGGTCGGGGAGAATACCTTCTTCTAATAATTTTAAGGCTTTCTGACCATCTGCAGCTTCTACAGAGTTATAATCGGACAATTCCTTTTTTAAATAATTGCGCATAAAAGGTTCATCTTCAACCAGTAAGATGGTTTGTTTTGATCTGTCCACATCAGAAATAGTTGAATCCAGATCGTTGTCAAAATCTTCGACAATTGCATCTGGGAAGATAAGCGTAAATGTGGCTCCTTCTCCAGGTAACGAAAAGCATTTTACAGTTCCATCGTGCAATTGCATAAATTCTTTCACTATAAAAAGCCCAATACCAGTTCCACCCTTTTCGGACGCCTTCTTTGATTGGTAATAACGATCAAATATTCGAGGCAAATCTTTTGAGGCGATTCCCACCCCTTCATCTCTTATTCTTACTTTCAAATCATTTTCATCCTTTTCAATTTTAAAGTATATATTTCCAGGTTTCTCATTGTATTTAAGAGCATTGGAAATAAGGATATTCATAATTTTTTCAAATTTATCCTGATCAATCCGTGCAATAATATCTTTCTTGGTTGGGTAAAGCACAAATTTTTGGTTTTTCTGCTGTGCTTCCGCCAGAAAGCCAAGTTTAATTTCATTTAGAATTACATTAATATTGGTCGGTTGGCAAACAGCAGTTAGCTCAGCATCATCTAGTTTTGAAAGTTCCATCATTTCATCTACCTGCTGGACTATCTTTTTGCTGTTTTCTAAAGAAAAATGGAGGTCTTTTCTAACCCTAGGAGGTAGTTTATCATTTTTCAAACTACTTTCCAGAGGAGAAATAACAAGAGATAAAGGGGTTTTGAGTCCTTGTGAAACGTTATTAAAAAATTGTGTTTTTAATTTCTCAACCCGTTTTAACTGTTTCTTTTCATCTTTTAATTGCTGAATTTCTAATTTACTACTTAAAGTTTCTTTCTGTAGTTGGAAATAATGATTCACCCAAGCGAGGGTGAAAATAGTATCTCGCAGTAAAAGGCTCATGTATACTGCAGAGGTAGTAAAAAAAGTGCTAGGTAAAACATTATTGACGGCCAGAATTGTTAGCATTGCTCCCACGATTGAAGGACCATTGGCTATTAAATAAATGATGCAATTTTGTTTTTCTTTTTTCCATACTTTAAAAATCAAAAGCACGGTGGCCATAAAATATACTAAAAAATAAAAGCCTAAGCTGGCTTTTAGAAACCAGCTATTATCTAAATTGATGAAAGCAATTTGTATTAAAAAGAATGGAAATACTAAAACGTAGAATAAGATTTTGGAATGTTTATAAGCTTTCAGGTAGAAGGCAGTAAATATAGAATAAACTCCTGTTATTAAAATATTAAGTATGATTTCCGCTCTTTGTAGCTGAAAGGCACTCACCTCTAAAACCCCTACAAAAGATTGGTGCGCAACATTTACTAACAAAATACTGATTATGATTAGAAAGATATAAGTAGCTAAGGTGGGGCTCGGTCTTAAGTACAAAAGAATTAAGTTAACCAAAAGGATGATAAAAGCCATTCCTGATAATAATAAGATGATAGCATGTGTCAAGTTGGTGTTATATTCAAACTCTTGGGAAGAGACAGCTTCCATGTTAGATAAGGTTCTGTTGCTGGTTGAATAGCCGGTGTTCGTAATAAGCTTTAAGTATAGGTGTCCATTGTTTGGTTTTAAATTAACCACGTTTAAATAGAAGCCTTTTTTATATCCGCGCTCTGAAAACTCAACTAGTCTACCTGATAATGTAAAGGATTGGTCATTACCTGGATAATAGGCCTCAATTCTATCAAAGTATTGGGAGAGATATAGGTATTCTGCATCTCCAAGATCTTTTTCTTGAATCTTAACCCAATAGATATTTACTTCACTAGAGAAAGTATCCAATTGTTTGAATTCTATCTTTCCCTTCTTTTCAAGTTGTTTAATTTCAGCAAATGCTAATCCGACTGTATCAGGAAAGGCTTTAAGCCCTTCTTTTATAGAGGATTGCCCAAAGGTTGAGTGTGCATATGATAGAAGTAATACAAATAAAGTTATTCTCACAGATTTTGGTCTAGTTACTTTCTAACAAAATAAAATTATAGAAGCATTGCCGTACTATATTCTAACTTCGAAATTAGTATTTTTTCCTTCTTCCGTCAATGTCTACTTGATAAATCATACTATACTTTCGACTAAAACTATATCTGTGTAGAGTAACTGATTTGAATTTAATATCAGTGACAATATTGAATAATTCAAAGCACTGAATAATAATAAGCAGTTTAAGCCTAAAGTGAATATAAATTTTTCAAATTTGAAAAAATGAGTAGTAAATATCATTTTTCAATATTCATTAGATTATTATAACCCTAAAGCGTTGCTTCATGTAGAGCTTTCATGATTTTTAGTTTATGGCGTGATAAGTTCAAGGTTATCATTTCTGGAGGTGCATAATACCTGATTTTTACATTATCTGCGTTTGTAATTTTCTTTATTAAATCGTTTTCCACTTTATAATGGATGCTTACCAAAGTGAAATGTCGGATCTCATAATCAGTTATAACGGTTTTTTTGCTTGAATCAGCAAGTAATACATCTTCTTCATCTTTATCTATTTCAGATTTACTTTCCTTCCCTTGTGTAATTATTTCTACTGGAAAATTCTGGCCATCTACTATAAAATACATAGTGTTTTCAATAGATGAAGCTCGATTTTCTAATTGGATGTAATCGTAAAATTTATAGTCTTCCTGTAAACCACTAGCTTCTTTATAAATGAGTTGTTCACTTTTCATAAAGGAAGAATTTCTTTCTAAAGCATAACGATAGAATAATGTTTTCTTAAATCTTGTGATTCCCTTAACTTCATCATACTCAACCACCGGGTTGGGATTAGATTTTATCAGTAAAACAGCTGCTATACATGATTGCAGACTTATAATAGTAATAAGTATTAAAAATTTAGTGATGAATGATTTGTAGAAATTGAAATTGCTAAAGGATTTCATAATAAATAGTAGTTTTTGAATTAGTTTCAAAAACTATGCCTTTAATTCTATTTAGTATTTTTTAGAAGCATCTCTTTTAATTCTTTCATACCTTCTACAGCACTTTTAGCAATAGCCGTTACTTGATTATTTCCTCGATACTCGGGAGTGCTAGGATCGATCACGTAAATAGGTACCTCTGGGCCAACCTCATGAATTAAACCTGCGGCAGGGTAAACTTGTAAAGAAGTGCCTACAACAAGTAAAATATCTGCAGATGCGGTAATGTGAGCGGCTGGTTCTATCATCGGAACCATCTCGCCAAACCACACAATATGTGGCCGCAATTGAGCACCTTTTTCACATAAATCGCCTTCTTTAATTTCCCACCCTTCAAGTTTATAAATTAAATTTTCATCTTCGCAGCTTCTGGCTTTTCTAATTTCACCATGCAGATGAAGAATTTTAGATGAACCACCTCTTTCATGTAAATCATCTATATTTTGGGTAATGATTTCCACATCAAAATAGTGTTCTAATTCAGCTAATATTTTATGTGCTTCATTGGGTTTAGCCTCCAGAACGGCTTTTCTTCTTTGATTGTAAAAATTTAAAACCAATGCACGATTTTTAGCCCAACCTTGCGGAGAAGCTACTTCCATCACGTCATGTCCTTCCCACAATCCATCGGCTCCTCTAAAAGTTGGGATTCCGCTTTCGGCACTTATTCCCGCTCCAGTTAAGACTACTAATTTCTTTTTCATAACTTTATCTTTTGTCTGATACAATCAATATTTATGTAGTTTCGTTACAGACTTCAATATAATAAAACCTGAAAAAATGATAGCAAGAACAATTTTTATTGCCTTAGTAATTTTTAGTAGTGCAGCCTGCGTAACGCAGAAAAAATATGATGAATTATTAGCTCAAAAAGTGAAACTCGATGCCGAAAAAATGGCATTGGAAGATGAAGTGGATATTAAAATGGCCACTATAGAATCTTTAGAGGCTGCATTAATAGAAGAGCAGGAAAAATTAGAGCAAACCAGAAAAGCATATGAAAATTCTCAAAGAAGCTTAGATTCTCTGCAACATCAATACACCACACTCAATGATTATTATGATAAATTAATGAGCAGTAGTGGTAAGCTTAATCAGGATTTAGCCAACAAAGAGAAACAACTTTTGCAAATGGAAGCTGATTTGGAAATTTCTAAACAAAGAAATGATGAGTTAACGGCTAATCTTGCAGAAAGAGAAGAGCGAGTAGCTGAACTGGAAAAAGTTTTGGCCGATAAAGAGGAAGCTGTAAATGCCTTAAAAAAGAAAGTAAGTGAGGCTCTTTTGAATTTTAAAGAAAATGATCTTACTGTTGAAGTGAAAAATGGAAAGGTTTACGTTTCTTTGGCAGAACAATTATTATTCAATTCGGGGAGCACGGATGTTGATGCAAAAGGAGTAGAAGCATTAAAAAAATTGGCTCAGGTGTTAAAAGAAAATCAGGATGTAAATATTGTAGTGGAAGGTCATACTGATGATGTGCCGATTTCTGGAAATAATCGATATTTAAAAGATAACTGGGATTTAAGTGTATTGAGAGCCACTTCCATCGTGAGAATATTAACCTATAATGGTGCCTCACCTGAAAGAGTTACGGCAGCGGGAAAAGGAGAGTTTTCACCTAAAGCTTCAAATGAAACAGCAGAAGGTAGAAGAGAAAATAGAAGAACTGAAATTATTTTGACGCCTAAATTGGACGAGTTATTTCAAATATTGGAAACAAATTGAAAAAGATTCAAGAGTCAAGAATAAAGATTCTAGACAAAAAAATGGCGGGTTCTTCACCTGCCATTTTTATCTTAAATCTTAAAATCCGTTATCTTCAATCAACAATTGTCACTTTTTCCATCACGTCTCCTTGGCGGATATTATCAATAATATCCAAACCTTCATATACTTTTCCGAAGGCTGTATGCTTGCCATCTAAGTGTTGGGTATTTTGTCTGCTGTGGCATATGAAAAATTGGGATCCACCTGTGTTTTTACCCGCATGCGCCATGGATAAAACACCTCTTTCATGATATTGCTTTTCTCCATCAGTTTCACATTTGATTGAATATCCTGGTCCACCCGTACCAGTGCCATCTGGGCAACCACCTTGCACTACGAAATCAGGAATAACTCTGTGGAAGGTTAAACCATCGTAAAATCCCTTTTTAGCCAAATCGTGAAAGTTTTTCACCGTATTGGGAGTGGCGTCATCGTAAAATTCGATTTTTAATGTGCCCTTGTTCGTTACAATTTCTGCTTTGCTCATAATTTTAAATTTATACTATTGTTATAAGTTATAAGATTTAAGTATGTAATATCTGATTATCTGGTTACTAAATTCAAAAAACCACTATTCAAAACTTAGTACGTAAAACTAAAAACCGTTTTATATGCTATTTCTATTCCAAACCAATTGCTCAGTATCCGCCATTTCATTAATAATATTGGCTTCTTTTAACGTATAGACTACATTTTTTAACATTTTGTTACTAACCCATCCATCAGTGGCCCATTCAGTCGCATGAAACCACTTTACAGTATCTTCTTTCTTTATTTCAAAGCGCTTACTCACAATATCTACAGCATCTTCATTTTCCATAAACATAGCAGAAGTACGCTGAATTTGTCTCAATACTCTTGAAATATCTTTTGGACGCTCATTTATAATTTCGTTATGTGCTGCTAGTACAAAACACGGCCAAGGCGTAACATATTCACCGATTCTTTTTAAGGCTCCTCGGTCAACATAAGGCTTTGTAGTATATTTTTCCCAATAGAAAACGTCTGTTTCCTGTTTTTTCAATGAGTCTAATGCTCCTTTTAAGTTATTGATGGTATGAAATTGAGTTTCATCTATTTTTTTGTCATTATTCAGCGCATCTACAATGGGCATCAAATGCGAACCCGAACCAATTCTGCTTATGGCAAATTTTTTGTCATAAATTTCTTTATGGTCTTGGATTGGATTTTCAGTCCCGCTATGGATACCCCAAATCAAAGGACTTTTCACATATCCGCTGATTATTTTTGCAGGTACCCCTTGTAAAATTCCACTGACAATCCCTTCGGTTAGAATAGCGCAAATATCCACCTCATTATTGATAAGAGCTTCACGCATTTCGCCAGTTCCTCCTTCAAATGTTTTCCATTCAATGTTTAGCCCTTCCTTTTCAATCGCACCTGACTCAATTGCCAAATGAATAGGGGTGTTGTAATGTTCGGGAACCCCGCCAATTCTGATCGTTTTACTCACAATTTATATCTGTTTTTGAGTATGCAAACATACAATCTTTATCAATTGAATTAATGAAAAATTTTCTGTTTTGTTTAAAATTTCAAGCTTTATGACATTTTCTTTACACTTTTTACAGTGATTTTCCGTTCTTCGCTAGATAATCTAATGGCATGCCCAAAAAGACAAAACGAACAACATTAAAAAAGCGAATACTTAAAATTTCATCTATAGTAATAGGTTTTGGTCTATTATTGCTCCTATTATTTTTCTTTAGCATAAAAGCTGGCTTATTTGGAAAGTTACCTGATAAAGAATTATTGATTAATATCAAAAATGCTCAAGCGACCGAAATTGTGGATGAAAAGGGTGAAAACATAGGGTTTCTTTATAGAAGCTATCGTTCTAATATCGAATTTGAGTCTCTTCCGCAGCATTTAATTGATGCGCTTGTGGCAACTGAAGATGCTCGCTTTTTTGAACACTCAGGAATTGATTATAGAAGTTTAGTTCGTGTTTTATTGAAGACAGTAATTTTGCAAGATCGCTCAAGCGGAGGAGGGAGTACGATTTCCCAACAATTAGCTAAGAATTTATTTCCTCGTGAGTATTCCAATAGATTAGAAATAATTCCAATTAAAATTAAAGAAGCTATTATTGCTACACGCTTGGAAAAAATTTATTCTAAGGAAGAATTGTTAACGCTGTACCTGAATACCGTTAGTTTTCCGGATAATACTTTTGGAATTGAGGCAGCTTCGCAAACTTTTTTCAATAAATCAGTTCATAATTTAACATTGGAAGAATCTGCTATACTTGTAGGTAGCTTGAAGGCAACGTACACTTATAATCCTAGGATTTTTCCTGAAAATAGCATCGAAAGAAGAAATATAGTGCTTTCTCAGATGCTTAAATACGATAAAATTAGTGAGGAATTATACCAGAATACTATTGAAAAAGAAATTACTCTAGATTATCATCCCGTAAAAGCAGACGAGGGTATAGCACCTTATTTTAGAGAACAAGTAAGACTAGAATTGATAAAGTGGGCAGAAGAATATGAAAAGGAAACCGGCAATGCTATTGATATTTATGGAGATGGATTAAAGATTCAAACCACGCTTAATAAGAAAATGCAGCTATATGCGGAATCTGCAATGAAAACCCACATGCAAAATTTGCAAAAAGCATTTGAACAAAATTGGGGTAATCTTGCACCGTGGAAAAAGAAAGCTGTTTATGAACAATATATCAAGCGTTCGCATCACTATAAGGCTCTTATAAATGCGGGTAAATCAGAAGAAGAAATTCAGAAGGTACTGAATGAAAAAAAGCAAATGCAAGTTTTTGATTGGTCAGGAAGTGATGTACAAACGATGAGCGTGATTGATAGTATTCAACATTCTCTTAAAACATTACAAGCTGGATTTCTGGCCATGGAACCCAAAACGGGTGCTATCAAAACCTGGATTGGTGGAATTGATTTTGAATATTTCAAATATGACCATGTTTCGCAAAGTAGGAGACAAGTAGGTTCTACCTTCAAGCCATTTGTTTATTTAACAGCCTTGGAAAATGGCGTAAAACCTTGTGATTATTTCCCTGCAAGAGCTGTAGCCTATGAGAATTTAGAAGGTTGGAAACCTACCAACAGTGATGGAAAAGATTATTCCTATATTAATGTGACTATGCAAGAAGCATTAAGGAAATCCATGAATACAGTTTCTGTCAAAATTTTAGATGAAATAGGGATCTCTTCTGTATTGGATTTTGCTAAAAAGGTAGGAATTAATTCCGATTTGCCAGAAGTTGCTTCCATAGCTTTGGGGACAGCAGAATTAACCATGTTGGAATTAGCGACAGCTTACACATCATTTTTGAATGACGGGAAAGCTACTAAACCCTATTTTATCATGAAAATCACAAATGCTTCAGGTGAAGTTTTAGCTGATTTCAAGCCGGAAGCGGAATATGACCAGGCCTTTTCTGCTCTCAATCAAGAAATGATTGTAAATATGATGCAAGAGGTAGTCAATTCTGGTACAGCCTCTCGCTTGCGATGGAGGTATAAATTAAAAAATGATATAGCGGGAAAAACAGGAACGACTCAAAACAATCGTGATGGATGGTTTGTAGGATTGTTACCAAATTTAGTGACAGTTAGTTGGACTGGTTCTGATAATGGAAGTATAGGCTTTAGAAGTACTGCAATAGGGCAAGGAGCGAACTCAGCATTGCCAATATTTGGATTGTGGTTACAAAAAATGAATGCTGATGCAAGTCTAAATCAATATAGTAGAAGCCAATTTGAGCCATTATCAAATAAAGCAGTCCGATTAATGGATTGCCCTCCGATCAAAGAAGATGGTTTCTTTAAGAAGCTTTTTACCAATCCCGACAAAGAAAAAATTGAAAAGTTTGACGAAGATGGTGAAGAAAATAATGGTCTATTTAAGAAGATAAAAAAGCTCTTTAAAAAAGATTGGTAGAAATTTTCTTCCGCTCAGATTATTTGAGAACTGAGCGGAAGAAAGTTGTTAATATTTAGCGGGTGTTCCTGCGGCAGGCAAGCTCTCCTGACTTCCGCACTCATTTTTGAATAATTTCATAAGTTAGTGATATACAGAGGTTAAGGTGTTTTTGATTTGGTATTTTGGGTGTTAATTTTATTGAATATCTTTGGTTTCTATGTTTTTACGCAAACTCAAATCGAA
>NZ_DASSWQ010000071.1:0-69017 GCF_035704835.1 Marivirga sp.
AAAGAAGAAGCACCAATGCAGCAGCTGAATCATTCAATGCCAAGATAAAAGCTTTTCGCTCCCAATTCAGAGGTGTGAAAAACGTATCCTTTTTCCTTTACAGACTCTCTAAAATATATGCTTGA
The DNA here is from genome assembly GCF_035704835.1 of Marivirga sp. GTDB lineage: Bacteria > Bacteroidota > Bacteroidia > Cytophagales > Cyclobacteriaceae > Marivirga. The sequence continues at coordinate 126 of NZ_DASSWQ010000071.1, forward strand.
AAAATACTTCTCCCCAAATTTTCAGATTGATCCCCTATTTAGGAGCATTCTCATGTATTGGATTATTCTTTTTTACTGGTGAGAATGTGGAGTGGGCTATAATTTGTTCTGTTTTAGCAAGTATCGGCTATACGGGTAGTTTAGTATTTTATAATGCTTTCTTACCTATTATTGCCACACCCGATAAGCACGATATGATTAGTGCCAAAGGGTTTTCTTTAGGTTATGTAGGAAGTATTATTTTATTGATTATCAATTTAATTTGTATTTCAAACCCGCAGTGGTTTGGCTTGGAAAGCACTGCATTAATTGCCCGATTTTCATTTCTAACTGTCGGAGTATGGTGGATAGGCTTTGCTCAAATTACTTTTCGGACTTTAAAAGAAGTTCAAATTCCTATCAAGTATTCTAATTCTATAATAATTAATGGTTATAGGGAGATTTTGAAAGTTTTTAAAGAGGTGAAAAGCCAACCTATTTTAAAATATTTCCTTGCTTCATTTTTTTTCTACAGTATGGGTGTTCAAACCGTGATGTACATGGCTGCCTCCTTTGGAAGTAAGGAATTGAATCTCCCGGGAGATAAATTGATTATTACTATTATTATCATTAATGCAGTTGCCATAATTGGTTCCTATGCATTTGCATTCATTTCAAAAAAACGAAGCAATAAATCGTCATTGTTGTACATGCTTGCCATTTGGGTAGGTATCTGTATTTATGCTTATTTTGTTTATACCGATTATCAATTTTACATTTTAGCATTTGTGGTAGGATTAGTAATGGGTGGAATTCAAGCCATGTCAAGAAGTACTTATTCTAAATTAATGCCTCAAGAAACTAAAGACCAAGCCTCGTATTTTAGTTTTTTTGATGTAACGGAGAAATTAGCGGTTGTAATCGGTACTTTTTCCTATGGTTTTATTGAACAATGGACAGGAAGTATGCGCAACAGTACTATCGCTTTAGGCCTGTTTTTCGCTGTAGGAATTGGATTTTTATTAATGGTAAGAATCCCTTCGGGATTAAATACTAGTAATTATTAAATCATGAATGCATTTTATTTATTAAAAATAGTGTTCTATCATAATTTCCATTCCACTGATATCATTTAAAAACCAATAAAATAATAGATTCATTAATTTTTATTTAATCATATAAAAAGCACTATTTTCATTTTTTAAACAAAATCATAAATGATAATGAGAAAATTACTACTAGCGTGTTTTTGCTTGCTGGTATTTTCAGCTAATGCACAAGAAACCTTTACGGTAAATGGTGTTAAAGATGAAAGACCAGGTCTGCATGCCTTCACAAATGCAACATTGCATATTGATTATCAAACTACTATTGAAAATGCCACATTGGTAATTCGAAAAGGAGAGGTAATCGCATCAGGAAAGGATGTTACCATACCTGATGGTGCAATAATCCATGATTTGAATGGAAAACATATATACCCTTCCTTTATTGAATTATCCACAAATATTGGAATGCCCAAAGCTGAAGTTGGCAGAAATCCAGGACCACAATTAGGCCCAACTAAAGATGGTGCTTATAATAAAAATGATGCTATCAGAGCTTATTTTCAAGCACACGAAGCTTATGAAAATAATAATTCAGAAGCGGATAAAATGCGTAAAGCTGGGTTTGGTGTAGTGTTAACTCATAATCAAGATGGATTGGTGAGAGGAACAGGAACTGTAGTAGCTTTACACAATGGACCTGAAAATGAGATCATGTTAAAAGAATCTGCATCGCAGCACTTTTCATTTGATAAAGGTTCGTCTACCCAAGATAACCCTTCTTCTTTAATGGGTGCAATTGCCTTAATCAAACAAACTTATTTAGATGCCGACTGGTATGCTAATCAGTCGGAAATGGTAGATATTTCGTTAGGGGCATTTAATAATAACAAAAGCTATCCTCAGTTTTTTGAAGCAGGTGGTGATAAATTGTATGTATTAAGGGCAGATGCATTGGGTGATCAATATGGAGTTCAATACATCATCAAAGGAAATGGAGATGAATATCAGAGATTGGATGAAATCAAAGCGACAAATGCACAATTAATCCTTCCGGTAAATTATCCAAAAGCTTATGACGTAGAAGATCCTTTCGATGCTATGAATGTTAGCCTTGAGGATATGAAACATTGGGAAATGGCACCTTATAATTTGAAAATGGTAGGTGATAAAGGAATTATGTACGCGATCACTTCTGATGGATTGAAAGATATATCCAAGCTTTCTGACATGATTTCTCAGTCAATTGATGCAGGACTTTCAGAAGAGCAGGCTTTAAAAGCATTAACATACACTCCAGCGCAATACATTAAAATGGGCGATAAGCTGGGAAGTTTAAATAATGGTAAAATAGCTAATTTTATCATTACTGATGGCAGTCCGGTGAAAAAGCATACTAAAATTTATGAAAACTGGGTTCAAGGAAATCCATATAAATATGCAGATTATACGCTTCCAGTATTGGTAGGAAACTATAACTTAACAGTTGGGGAGGATGAATATACGCTGGAAGTAAAGGGAGAGCAAGGAAAAGAAAAATTCAAAATTGTTGTGAATGATTCTACTTCTTATGATGTGAAATCTGAAATATCAAAAAAACTTATCAACCTATCATTTAATGATGAGAGTAAAGATAAAGTTGGAAAAATTAGATTGTCAGGTTGGTTGAAAGATGAAGGGTTAAGTGGAAATGCTAAAATGCCAGATGGAAGTTGGGTAAAATGGAATGCAACGCTTAATGATAAAAAGTTAACTGAAGACGCAAAAGAAGAGAAAAAAGAGGAAGAGAAAGAGGATGAAAAGGAAGATATTGGGTCTTTAATTTATCCTTTTGTGGCTCATGGAAATAAAGAAAAGCCAAAAGCCGAAACAATTTTGATTAAAAATGCCACTGTTTGGACCAATGAGGCTGATGGCATTTTAGAAAACACAGATGTTTTATTGGAAGATGGGAAAATTGCGAAAATAGGTAAGAATCTTTCAGCTTCTGGTGCCAGAGAGATTGACGGAACCGGAAAGCACTTAACGCCTGGAATTATAGACGAACATTCCCATATTGCCATTAGTAGAGGTGTGAACGAAGGTTCTGAATCAGTTACAGCGGAAGTTAATATTGAAGATGTGGTGGATTCAGAGGATATAAATATCTATCGTCAGCTTTCTGGTGGTGTAGTGGCTTCTCAGTTATTGCACGGTTCTGCTAATCCAATTGGTGGACGTTCTGCTATTATCAAATTGAAATGGGGATACAGTCCTGAAGAAATGAAAATTTCTTGGGCAGATAAATTCATAAAATTTGCACTAGGTGAAAATGTAAAACAATCAAACTGGGGAGATAGAAATACAGTTCGTTTTCCGCAAACCAGAATGGGAGTGGAGCAAGTATTTGAGGATGCTTTCACTAGAGCAAGAGCATATGAAGCAGAATGGAAAAAATATAATGGTTTATCCAAAAGAGATAAAGCAAATACTGCAGCTCCAAGAAAAGATTTAGAATTAGAAACATTGGTGGAAATATTGAATAGCGAAAGGTTTATTTCCTGCCATTCTTATGTTCAATCAGAAATCAATATGCTGATGAAAGTAGCCGAGCGTTATGGATTTAGAATCAATACATTCACACACATTTTGGAAGGTTATAAATTAGCTGACAAAATGAAAGAGCATGGTGTAGGTGGTTCTACTTTCTCTGATTGGTGGGCCTATAAATTTGAAGTAAATGATGCTATTCCTTATAATGCTGCTTTGATGCATGGAGAGGGCGTAGTGACTGCTATTAATTCAGATGATGCTGAAATGGGAAGAAGATTAAATCAAGAAGCAGGGAAAACCATTAAATATGGTGGGGTTCCTGTGGAAGAAGCGTTAAAAATGGTAACGCTTAATCCGGCTAAACTTCTCCACTTAGACGATAGAATGGGTAGCATTAAAGTCGGTAAAGATGCAGATGTAGTGCTTTGGAGTGATGAGCCATTATCTATTTATGCAAAAGCGGAAAAAACTATTATCGAAGGAGCTGTATTTTTCGATAGAGATAAGCAAGAAGAAAAGTTAGAGGCAATTCAAGCAGAAAGAGCTCGACTAGTTGCCAAATTGCAAGGAGAAAAATCAAAAGGTAAATCTACTCAAGAAGCAATGCCAAAGTCACAGATTATCTACCACTGTGAAACAGAAATTCAAAATTATTCAACTTTAAAATAAGCTGAAATGAAAATATATAAATATTTAGGAATAATAGCACTGAGTTTATTCAGCTTGGCAGCCATAGCTCAGGTGCCTGCACCAGGGGAAGCACAAACAAAACCCATTGCTATCATGAATGCTTATGCGCATTTGGGAAATGGAGAAGTGATAGAAAATTCAGTCATTACTTTTGAAGATGGAATCATCACAAATGTAGGGGATGCCACTACGGTTCGGCTGGATTTAACAAACTATAAAGTTATCCAAGCGGAAGGAATGCATGTTTACCCAGGTTTGGTGGCAAGTAATACCATAATTGGTTTGGAAGAAATTGCTGCGGTAAGAGCTACTCGAGATCAAGATGAAACAGGGGAGTTCAATCCTAATGTTAGAGCTTTGATTGCTTACAATTCAGACTCGGAAATCATTCCAACAACTCGTTTTAATGGCGTGCTTTATGCGCAAACTACTCCTAGAGGTGGTAGAATTTCAGGAAGTAGCTCCGTAATGGATTTAGATGCCTGGAACTGGGAAGATGCCGTTTTGAGAAATGATGAAGGTATACACCTGAACTGGCCTTCAAAATTGAGCTATCCTAGATGGTGGTTAGGAGAAACGGAATGGAGAGAGAATGATGATTATGACGAGGAATATGAGGAAGTGAAGTACTTCTTCAGAGATGCATCCTCTTATAATGAGATAGCTGATCCTGAAACGCCTAATTTGAAATTGGAGGCTATGAAAGGATTGTTCGATGGTTCAAAAAGCCTTTACATTCATACCGATAGAGCAAAAGAAATAGTAGAATCTATTCAGTTTGCTCAGGATATGGGGGTTAAGAAAATCGTTTTAGTAGGTGGTGACGAAGCATATTATGTAAAAGACTTCCTAAAAGAAAACGAAATCCCTGTTGTGGTGGAAGAAACCTTAAGATTGCCAAGTAGAACTTCAGACCCAGTGGATTTACCTTACCAACTGCCTAATTTATTACACAAAGCAGGCATTAAAGTGGCTATCGGTCAATGGGGAGAAGTAATGCAAGTTAGAAACCTGCCGTTTAGTGCAGGAACTGCTGCTGCTTATGGTTTAGGGAAAGAAGAAGCATTGAGAATGGTGACCTTGAATCCTGCTGAAATAATGGGAGTAGGTGATAAAATTGGAAGTTTAGAAAAAGGTAAAATTGCTTCCATCGTTGTTTCACAGGGAGATATTTTGGATATGAAGGGAAATCAACCAAAGTATGTTTTTATTGAAGGCAGACAGGTGACTTTAGAAGCGCACCAACAAAGATTATATGAAAAGTTTAAAGAGAAATTTGAACAAGATTAACGATAAATAAATTTTGAGAATACTAAAAAAACCGGCTTTAAGCCGGTTTTTTTTTTCATTAATTTAATGCTGTTGTAGTAGCTTGAATATTATCAATTAGTTCTTGCACTTCCTTTCGATCAGCAGAGGAAATTTTTTCTTTTAATTGACCATTTTCATAACTGGCGAAAAAAGGTAAGCTATAAACCCCAGCCGACATCCTTGCTTTTGGATTATCAGGTGCATTAATTTCTAAAAACTTAACATTTTCGGCAGCTTCTTCAGCCATTTTTTGAAATTCAGGATCGAAAGCTTTGCAAACGCCACACCAGTCAGCATAAAATTTTACCACCACTCTTTCATTACTTTTTAATTTGTCTTCTAGACTTATGTCTGTTACTTTTTCAATCATGTTTAAAAAATGTTTTGTGTTTAAAGAGGTAGTTACAATTGCCAGCCAGATTTGTTTTACATTTATTTGAAGGAAGAATAAGGGTGATGTAAGAAAATGAGTAGATAGTTGGTTTCATTTAATAGGTATCGTTTCATCTTTTCTTCATAATCAAAAATCAGTCTACGGATTTGAAGTATTCATCGGGAAAAATATGAGATGTTGATATTTTTACTTTTACTAACATCAGCAATTATTAATTTTCAAATAATCTTTTGGGTGTATGATATTAAAGCTCTTTGTACATTCGAAGTATTGAATAAAATTAATTCCGTGCTTATATCGATCATAAATTAGTTAGCTTTTTTCAATATGCTTAATCGAACTTTGTTTATTTTTCAATATACTTTTTACGCTATACATGGTACTGTATACTATAACCTAAGACTTAAAAATTATCACTCTTCATAAATCCTTAATTAACCATTTCTTAATTCGCGATTAAAATTGTATTTCGTAATTAAAAATCATTAGTTTTGTTATTTGAATAAATAAAATGTTGATTAGAAATTTACTATATATCATAATAATCGGACTATTTTTTGTGAGTTGTGTTTCCAACAAAGACATAGTCTATTTACAACATCCGAATGATCCAGAAAAAGGTGAAGTAATGGATTCTGATAGTATTATCCGTACTTACGAGACTTATAATAAAGCCTACAAACTACAACCGCAAGATATCATTTCCCTTAGAATAGCTAGTCTTACGCCAACTGAATTCGATTTTGTAAAAAAATATGAAGAACAATTAGGTCTAATTCGTAAATTGAATCAATATAATCAAGGGAATGTAAGTGGCGGTGGTCAAAATATGCGTTTGCAAGGCGGTGGTGGTATAGGTGGTGAAGAAGATGCTGGTCTGGCCCCTATAATGCTAGACCGTCAACAAACAGGATTTGTGTTAGACAGACAAGGCTATTTGGAATTACCAGAAATTGGGAGAGTAAAGCTGGCTGGCTTAAGTTTGCCAGAAGCTGAGGATCTGATTCGAGAAAAATTAATTAATTATTTTGAAACTCCAGTTATTAGAATTCAACTACTAAGTTTTCATTTCACCATTTTAGGTGAAGTAAATAATGAAGGAAGATATACTTCTTTTGACCCTGAAACCAATATTATAGATGCTATCAGTTTAGCTCAAAATTTAACTGATTTTGCCGACCGTTCACGATTGAAAGTGGTTCGATTTGAAGAAGGTCAAGCAAAAGTATATTATATCAATACGCTGCGTGAAGATATGTTGGCTCAAAAGGGGTTTTACTTACAGCCTAATGACCTCATAGTGGTTCCACCGCTCAGAGCAAGGCAATCAAGACGATACATTTTACCTGCTACAAGTACTATTTTTGGAGTGACGGCTTCTGCTGTATCCCTTGTTTTAATTATCTTAAATTTTACCAGCAATAATCAGCAATAATTAAATGAATGGATTTGACTTTCAGGAAGAGGCGATAAAAGAAGAAAAGCCTATAGATTTTCTTAAATACCTCGGAAAAATTCTTAGAAGATGGCCTTACATTATTCTGTTTTTTGCTATTTCAACTACGCTGGGAATTCTTTATAATCGATATGCCAATCCAGTTTATTCCATTCAAGGGCAGTTTATTACTAAAAAATTCACCGAAAATAAATCAATTATCCCTGGTTTAGTGGATGCAGGCTACTTTTTGGGTGGGACACAAGAGGTATATGAAGAAATTCCTCTTTTGAAATCAAATGATAAGATTGAAGAAACCATAAATCGCCTAAATTTCAGAGTGAGCTATTTTGCAGAAGGCTATATAAAAACTACAGAGCAAAAAAGTGGTAATGGCTTTCAATTAGAAATGGATTCCTTATCTGGTTCTCATATCCCATACGGGTTAAAAATATTTGTTAATAAACAAAAAGACGAAGGTTTTGAATTTAATGTAGAAGGCCCTACACAATGGGAAGATTTATTAGAAGATAAAGATTTTAATTATAATCAGCCATATAAAATAAAGGACTGGCAATTCGAAATTACTGGAGGTAACGGTTCGGCTTCCATGGATCAAAACAAATACTTTTTTATCATCAATAGAAAGGAAAGCTTGGTAAGTGAATACAAAAGAAGATTAAATATATCGTGGAAGCAGCAAGGATCAGCTATTCTAAATATGTCCATGGAAAGTGTTATTCCAGAAAAAGACATTGAATTTATGAAGACTTACTACGAGGTAGTGGAAGAGCTTGGTTTAAAAGAGAAAAATCAGAATTTAGAAAATACCATCAATTTTATTGATGAACAGATGGCTATGATTTCAGATTCGCTTATTCGTTTTCAAGAAAAAATTGATCGACTGCAATTAGAAAACAGAGAATTAACATTAGGAAGTCAAACCATATTTGTTAGGTTGAATGAGTTAGACGAACAAAAAGCAGAGGTACTATTACAGGAACGCTATTACAATTATTTAAAATCATATATCAATAAGGAGCACGCCACAGGTGTATTTGCACCTAGTTTGATAGGATTAGATGCACCATTATTAGATGATTTAGTAAATGAATACATCCAACAGAAGCAAGAGGATAAAGTCCACAGAAATTCTCATAACTTTAAAAACCCGCTCGTTAATCGTGAAGATAGCATGAGAAAAAGGTTGGAGAAAAACATTTTTGAAGCCTTAAGAAGTTATAAGCAAGTTAATGAAGAAAGATTATCTAAAATTAATCAAAAGAGTAACTTTCTTTTAAGTTCAATGAATGAATTGCAAGGTGAAATGAGAGAACTTAATCAGTTTCAACGATTATACGAGTTAAATCAAAGTTTATTTGATCTGTTTTTAAGGAGAAAAACGGAAGCAGCAATTTCCAAAGCCTCGGCCACATCCGATTACCAATTAATTGAGGCACCTAGTTATTCCAATAATCCGGTAAGACCAAATTCGGAGCAGAATTTATTAATAGCCATGGCTATAGGTTTTTTATTGCCGGTTGCCTTTTTCTTTATTAAAGATTTTACGAATCCACGTATTATGGATAGAGATGATTTGGACCGAAATTCGGATATGCCTCTTCTGGGAAATATTGCCCATAAGATAGTAGATACCAATACCATTGTAAAAGATAAGCCCAAATCCTTAGTTGCCGAATCATTTAGGGCGGTTAGAGCTAATTTGAAATACTTGCAGGGTAAAGATAAAAAGCAAGCCAAAACGTTCATGGTAACCTCCTCTGTAAGTGGTGAAGGAAAAACCTTTTGTTCTTTGAATTTAGCTTATACCTTAGCTGCTTCTGGAAGAAAAACGCTGTTAATTGGTGCTGATATGCGTAAACCTAACCTTACAGACTTTATTGAAGCTTATCCTGATAGAGGGTTAAGTGAATTTTTAGCAGGATATGCAGAAAAAGATGAGGTAGTTATTAAAGGGGAAACCAAAAATCTATGGTTTGTAGGTGCTGGGGCTGTGCCTCCTAATCCTTCTGAGCTCATGGCAGGTGATAAAATGAGTGACTTTATGAAGGCATTGAGGGATGAATATGATGCCATTGTAATAGATACTTCCCCTATTGGGTTAGTAGCCGATGCTATGGAACTATTACCTTATGTTGATCATACGCTTTTGATAGTGAGACAAGGCATTAGTATGAAGCAAGCGTTGGCCATGGTCAATAACCTCTATAATGAAGGGAAAATAAAACCAATGTCGGTTATTTTCAATGATATCCAATTACGTAAAAAAGGCTATGGTTATTATGGTGGCTATATCTACGGTATGGGATATGGTGGCTACGGTTATGGCTATTATGATGAAGATAGAATGAAGAAAAAGAAGTTTTTTGGGAAAAAGAGTTAATTACGGATAACGAATTTTGAAATTACGAATTAGTTAGCTAGAACCGTCATTGCGAGGCACGAAGCAATCTAAAGTTTGTTAATTCCAACCGAAGATTGCTTCAGTCGTGCCTCCCTCGCAATCACGTTTTGAGCTAGCTCCATGCTGCGTGAATTTGTGTAAGTCTTAGCGCAACTTCGTGGTTAACCCTTTTCAGCTTTAGTTGTATTATCTTTTGTATTCTTTTGTCTCTATTATGGTTGGTATTAATAATCAGCTTTTGTTGATATCCTCAGTGTAATCTTAGAGTAATTAAGTCCTTAAATCATTTAAGCTTTAGCTGATCATTCCACTTTGCAATTATATTTTTTATTTCTTTATTGCAAATCAAATATTAATCTCATAATTTTATAATTGAGTAGTAATTCTACTCATTTTGCTAGCTCTAAATAAAGGCATTTGCTAGGTTCCTTAATGGGACTGAGAGGGCGAAGCTGTTTGCAGAACCTAGATAATAGACCCAAGAATCTAGACCAAATAAATCTAGATTCTAGACTCTAGGTTCTTGAATCTTATTTCCAGACTATATTAAAGAATACTTTAAGACAACCATTTTAAAAGTAGATACCTAGTAGTGCTCGACACCCTCATCACCTCAAAAACAAGAATAAAACTTCTACTGAAATTCTTCTTGAATTCGCAGACGAAAAGCTATTTGCGATCTTTGGAGGGGGAGTTTGGAGAAAGTACGAATGCTATTCGCCTGGAGCTTAATAAATTTGAGCAGGCTGGAATGCTGAAAGCAGATGTTGAAGGCAATAAAAAGGTTTACCAAGCCAATACCAAGCATCCTTTATTCGATGATATCCATAATATTATCCGAAAATATATAGGCATTGATCGGATAATCGAACAGATTATAGGTAAAGTAGGAGCACTGGAAAAAGTCTATTTGATAGGGGAGTACGCCAAAGGAGTGGACAGTGGCATCATTGATTTTTTATTGGTAGGCAATCATTTTAATTATGATTATATAGCCAATATGACAGCTATAGCCGAAAAGAAAATTGATCGGAAAATCAGGTTTTTATATATGAACCCGGAGGAGTTTATGGGGCAGGTGCCAACTGCTGAGGCAGGACTTTTACTTTGGGAAAATTAAAGCCCCCTAACCCTCAAAGGGGGAATGGGTGAGTGCGAAATTCATGCTGTAATGCAAAATAAAAGACTAGGAAATTAGTTAATAATTAGAGAATTAGTAATTTCCGTTAGACTGAACAAAATTAATTAAAATCGTTCGTTACAGTGAACGATTTTGCAACAGCTATCCATATTAAAAATTGATTAAGGAATTTAATCATTTCCTTAGCGTAAAACTTAGCGTCTTCTGACTTGCAGTGCGGGATAAGGTCGCGAGAGTTTTAAAGCCTTCGGCTATCTTTTGTGTTCTTTTGTTTCTGTTGTGGTAAAGAAATAATGAGCTTTAGCTGATATAATCTTAGTGAACTTAGTGAATGCCTTCCTGCATCTTTGTGGTTAAACTAAATCAGCTTTAGCTTTAAAAACCTTTTTCAGATTAGACTTCTTTTTGTATAATAAAGTAGTAACTTTGTAATTACAATAAAACAAAAGAATTATGGAAGTTTCAGTTGTAAAGATTGGCAATTCTAAAGGAATCAGGTTTAGTAAGACTATTTTAGAAAAATATAATATTAGAGATAAGGTTGATCTGATTTTAGAAAAAGGACAGATTATTATAAAACCGCTCTCAAAACCTCGGAAAGGATGGGAAGAAGCATTTAAGGAAATGTCCGAGAATAAAGATGACAGTTTGCTGTTTACTGATGTTTTTGAAGATGAAGATCTGAACGAATGGAAATAAATCAGTATGAAATCGTTTTGGTCAACTTGAATCCTACAATCGGAAGCGAAATCCAGAATACCAGACCTTGCGTTGTGATTTCTCCGAATGAGATGAATAAATACCTGAGAACCATAGTGATTGCTCCCATGACTACAAGTTCAAAAAATTATCCCACACGAGTGGAAATAAAACATGACAACAAAATGGGTTGGATTGTGCTCGATCAGATCAGAACTATTGATAAACAAAGAATCCTTAAATCTTTAGGAAGACTATCAAAACCCGAGATAAAAGAAGTTAAAAGTATTATAAAAGAAACATTTGTTGATTAACTATATTGAACCGCAAAGAAAAATAATTACGAATTACGAATTTTGGAATTACGAATAGAGTATAATTAGTAATTAATAATGAGAGAATTAGTAATTGTGTAGCCTAAGGCTGTATTGAACCACGAAGACACAAACAAAAATAATTTCGAATTAGGAATTTTATAATTACGAATAGAGTTTAATTAGTAATTAATAATTAGAGAATTAGTAATTGTGCAGCCAAAGTCTGTATTGAAGCACGAAGACACCAAGACACAACTTGTCACCATTCATCGGGAAAGAAAAGCCCCCTAACCCCCAAAGGGGGGATCTGGGCATTTAAGTTTTTCTGCATGTCGGGAGGCTGGAATCTAGCTTATGCTGTTTACTTATAACTTAAGACCTATAACTTACTGCTTAAAACTTCTACCAATTCAGAACTTTTCCAAGCTAATCCAGCTTCTAACTATAGAAATTAAGTATATTCAATTATGGAAAAGTGATTAAATAACACTCAATTAGAAATGAGTATAAATTTTAGAATTCTCAATTTACAAAAAGAGAATTAATAAAATTTATTGAATTCCATGTGGCAATTTAAAGTAAAATATACATATGAAATACTTAAGATGTTTCGCTATGATTTACCACAAGAGCAATGGGATGAAATTAGGGAAATGATTGCTAAATATTTCGCAGATAAAGTCACTAAAGAAGTAGACGCATTTTGGGACGAAAAGGGATGGAGTGAGGAAACAATGAAGGAGGGGGCTAATGGGAATTTATAATTAGTAATTTTGTAATTAATAATTTAAGCAATATGAAAAGTCCACTGCAAATAGATCTTACTTTCGATCAAATATTGTCTTTAGTGAAGCAATTGCCAAAGAAACAAAAAATTAAGCTATCTAAGGAATTAGAAAAAGAAGCAATTGATTCCAAACTGACTCGCTTACTTGAAACATTCAAGACCGATGAACTCGATTTAAAAACAATTGATGAGGAAGTTGAGATTGTAAGAAAATTAATTAGTAATTAATAATTAGCAAATTAATAATTAGTCGGCTTCATCCGTCATTCCTGCGGAGGCAGGAATCTAGCTTGCGAATAGCCAACCAGAGATTGTTTAACACTTAAGGCATCAGCCTGAGTCGGATAAATTCGCAATATCTTCCCCCAACATATCGGGGACGTTTTTTGCCAACTAAAGATAACTTTCTCTTAGACTTGATTGATTTTTCTAAAGCAGATTATTTGGTTACTGGCGATAAAGATTTATTAGAACATAATCCCTTTAAATCAGCTAGAATTCTATCACCAAGTGATTTTGAAAAAATACTTAAAGTCTAAATCATAAATTTTACTTTGCGTCAACTTTGCGCCTCCGCGGCTCTGCGAGAAAATTAAACAGCTTTAGCTGTCTTTTGTGTCTTTATGACTTTTTGGTTAAATAAACAGCCTTCCCGATGAATACGGGACAGGTTGGGTGTAAATCAAAATAAATACTCATTACTGAAACATGCTTTTTAATTCCTTCGAATTTGCTTTGAAAGCCTAAGGCTTTTTGAACCGCTAAGACGCCAAGTCGCAAAGGAATTTTTATATCTAAACCAAGTAGTATTAAAACCCGATAACCTGTCAACCTAAAAACTTGACAACATTATTAACCTAAAACTTATTACTTAAAACTTACAACCTAAAACCCAAAGCTTAAAATCAAGTCTACAATTTTCTAGATACTTGATACTAGTTACCAGCTACTAAGTACTAGCTACTCGTTACTGAAACATGCTTTTCAACTCCTTTTCCTGCCACTCAGCTTTCCCGCTCAATACGGGATAAATCGGCTGTACTGGTTTGAAAGCCTAACTTTGGGGGAACCACAAAGACACGAAGGCACAAAGTGAATATTATTAAAGCCAAAGGCTTTTGGGCGACTCTCGCTGAGACGCAGAACCTGTCCCGTATCGATAGCATCGGGAGGCCTCGCAAAGGAAAAAATAAAAATTTAACGTTGCGTAAAATACTGACGATAAATGTCAGCATCAATGACTTTGCGCCTTCAGATAGTGCGAAACATATAGTGACAACTAAAAAAGCCTGTAAATTCACATGACAGATTATCTTAATTCAATGGTACAAGAAGAAAAAGCCACTTATTATGTGAATAATGAGATGGCAACAACTATCAAAGTACGTATTGATGAAGATACCGTGTGGCTTACTCAAGCTCAGATGGTGGATTTATTTGAGACAACTAAACAAAATATTAGCCTTCATATAAGTAATATATTTAAAGAGGGTGAATTGGATAAATCTTCAGTTGTCAAGGAATCCTTGACAACTGCTAAGGATGGAAAAAGATATAAATCAGCCTTATATAATCTCGATGTAATTATATCTGTTGGATACAGAGTGAAATCAAAAAGGGGAACGCAGTTTAGAATTTGGGCTAATCAGGTCATCAAAGACTACTTACTAAAAGGATATGCTCTTCATCAAAGAGTTGAGAGCATTGAAAAGCAAGTATGGCAACAAGGCCAGCAGTTAGAACAATTAATAAATTCTGCATTACCCCCCAAAGAAGGAATATTTTATGACGGTCAAATTTTTGATGCCCATCAATTTGTTTCCTCATTAATCCGTAGTGCTAAGAAATCTATTGTTATTATTGATAATTATATTGATGAAAGTGTATTATTGCTTCTTTCTAAAAGGCAAAAAGGGGTAACTGCAAAAATTTACACACAGAAAATCTCTAGAAAATTACAGTTGGATATTGATATATTTAATGCTCAATATGATGAGGTGGAAATTTTTCAATTTACAAAATCACATGATCGATTTTTAATTATCGATAATAGTCAAATATACTTTATAGGAGCTTCACTAAAAGATTTGGGCAAAAAGTGGTTTGCATTTGCAAAATTATCGATAGATATCAAGTATCTCCTAAATCAATTGAATAAATCCTAAGACTTAAGGGTGACTCACGCGAAGACGCTAAGTCACAAAGGAAATATATTAAGATTATGAACCTGCAAACTTGACAACATAATTAACCTAAAACCTAATACCTACAGCTTAGAATCAAGTCTACAATTTTCTAGATACTTGATACTAGTTACCAGCTACTTAGTACTAGCTACTCGATACTGACTAATGTTATTCAATTCCTTCGAATTTGCCCTTTTCTTGCCTCTCAGCTTTTTGCTGTATTGGTTTGTTTTTAAAAAGCACCTAAAGGTAGCCATTAGCTTTCTTTTATGGTTAGTAGGGCCAGCGTTTTCTATTGTGATTAAATTTAGACAGCTTTAGTTGAAAAAAATATAATAATTTGAAAAAGATACTAGTTACTGGAGCAGCGGGCTTCATTGGATTTCATTTAACTAAAGCCCTCCTTGAGCGAGGTGATACCGTTATCGGCTACGACAACATCAACGATTATTATGATGTAAACCTCAAGTACGGGCGCTTAAACCAACTCGATATTAAAAGAGAACTCGTTAAAGACCACCAATTAGTACTCAGCGAGCAATACCCCAATTTCCGATTTGTTAAGGCCGACCTATGTGACCGAGAATACCTCTACCAACTATTTGAAGAAGAACAATTTGATCATGTCATTAACCTCGCAGCACAAGCAGGCGTGCGCTATTCAGTAGAAAACCCACAAGCTTATTTGGACGCCAACGTACAAGGCTTTTTGAATATTTTGGAAGCTTGCAGGCATTACCCAGTTAAGCATTTAGTTTACGCCTCTTCCAGCTCCGTTTATGGTAGCAATACCCAAATGCCCTTTTCAGTGCACCACCATACTGACCACCCTTTATCACTCTATGCCGCCACCAAAAAGAGCAATGAAATGATGGCGCATACCTACAGCCATTTATTTAATATCAGTACTACGGGAATACGCTTTTTTACCGTTTACGGCAGTTGGGGCAGACCCGATATGGCACTTTTCCTTTTTGCGGAAGCCATTCGAAAAGGAGAAAAAATTAAGGTCTTCAACCATGGAGAAATGGAAAGGGATTTTACTTATGTGGGTGATATTGTAAATGGAGTAATGGCAGCATTAGACCAACCCGCTACAGCTAACAAAGACTTTGACACCAATATACCTGATGCCGGCAGTTCCAATTCGCCTTACCGACTATACAATATTGGCAACAATCAACCAGTTAAACTTTTAGACTATATAGAAGCACTGGAAAAAGCCATGGGTAAAACGGCAGAAAAAGAATTTCTACCCATGCAACCCGGTGATGTTCATAAAACTTATGCAGACGTGCAGGATTTGATCAATGATTTTAATTATCAACCGACTACGCCACTGGAAAAAGGGATAGGAGAGTTTGTTACTTGGTTTAAGAACTATTATAGCAAGTAGCTTTACAGCCTAAGGCTGTGACTAACCGCAAAGACACTAAGACGCAAAGAAAAATTTAGAGATAAACAAAATATTATGACAAGCTATAAACCCAATAACTTATCCACCTAAAAACTTATATACCTGAGTAATGCTATTTAACTCCTTCGAATTTGCTCTCTTCCTACCCCTCAGCTTTTTGCTGTATTGGTTTGTATTTAAGGAGCACCTAAAGGCGCAGAATTTCTTTTTATTAGCCATTAGCTACGTTTTTTATGGCTGGTGGGACTGGCGTTTTCTATCACTGATTGCTTTTAGCTCATTAGTAGATTTTATAGCCGGGCAACAAATAGAAAAAAGCAGTACTAAAGCTAGAAAGAAGCTGTTCTTATGGATTAGTATCTGTACTAACCTTGGGTTTCTAGGCTTTTTCAAATACTTCAACTTTTTTGCCGAGTCATTTGCGGATATGGTGAGCATGATTGGCATGCAAGCCAACCCTTGGTCATTAAATGTGATATTGCCCGTTGGGATTAGCTTTTACACTTTTCAAACCATGAGCTATACCATTGACCTCTACCGAGGACAAATGAAAGCCGAAAAAGACCCTATTGCCTTTTTTGCTTATGTTAGCTTTTTCCCGCAATTGGTGGCGGGACCTATTGAAAGGGCTGTAAATTTATTGCCACAGTTTAAAATTAAACGTGAGTTTTCTTACGAGCAAGGCGCAGACGGCATGCGCCTTATTTTGTGGGGCTTATTTAAAAAAGTAGTAATAGCCGATAATTGCGCACTTTTCGTTAATGAAGTTTTTGCTAATTACGAAAGTGCAAGTGGACTGGAACTCATTTTAGGAGCAGTATTTTTTGCCTTTCAAATTTATGGGGATTTCTCTGGTTATTCTGATATAGCTATAGGTACTGCTAAACTCTTTGGCTTTAATTTGATGACTAATTTCAGAACGCCTTATTTCTCAAGAGACATGGCAGAATTTTGGCGCAGATGGCATATTTCTCTTTCTACTTGGTTTAGGGATTATGTTTATATCCCACTAGGCGGAAGCAGAGTAGGAAAGGGTAGAGCAGTATTTAATACTTTTGTGATTTTTGTGGTTTCGGGCTTTTGGCATGGTGCTAACTGGACTTTTATAGTTTGGGGTGCTTTAAATGCGGTTTATTTTCTTCCACTTTTATTGATGGGTAAAAATAGAAAAAATACTGATACGGTAGCCGAAAATAGATTTTTACCGAATCTCAAAGAACTATGGCAAATGGGGACTACATTTGCTTTAACATGCTTGGCATGGGTGTTCTTTAGGGCAGAGAGTGTTGGAGATGCTTGGCAGTATATTGTTGGAATTTTTGATGTGGAATTTATAAAAACATCAAACCTGCATTTGAAATATATTACAAAGTCTCTCTTTTTAATGGTGCCATTTTGGTTGACAATGGAATGGTTAGTAAGATCTAAGTCCATACCTAATAGAGAATTTAAATGGATTAAAGCGCATTGGTTTGATTACGCTTTAATTATTTTGATCTTATTATTTAGAAGTTTTAATAAGGAATTAGAGTTTATTTATTTTCAATTTTAATGAAGAGATTTCTAATCTATATTTTAAGTATTTTACTACTCTTAATTTTTCTTAATTGGTTAGTATTAAAATTAAACCATCCTAGAAAAAACTATAAACAAAAAGTAGAAAAAAATTCGCTTTATATTTTGGGGGATTCTCACGCATTAGGTTTTAATCCAAAGTATAAAGAAGATGATAAAACGTACAATTTATCTTATGGATCGGACAATTTGATTGATTTTAAAAGAAAGTTTGATTATTTGATCGAAAAAGAATATTTACAGAGAGGGGACACACTTGTTTTAGAAGTAGACTTACAAGTTTTTTCAAAGTATCGTTTAACCAGTAACAATAATGATATTAGTGGGATTTATACGAATGATTTTGCTTCTATTAAAAACTATTATTTTCCCATTTTGGGAGAAGTAAAAGTCTTAAATAGAAAATTTTTAAAGACATTAATAAGTAAAAAAAGCGAAAAGAAGCATAATGATCTTATTAAATTGAATTCTAAAACAGATTCAATTAGGATTAAAAATAGGTATAAATTACAGTTCGGAAAAGATTTTAAGCTTGAATCAGAGTTTTTAAGTATTTTAGAAGAAATAGTAAACCAATCACAAAATAAGGGCATTCATATTGTAGCTATACATTACCCTTTGCATCCTTATTATCTTGAATTATTGAAAGAAGATCATGATATAAATGAAATGAAAGGTAAAATTGAGAAAATTACTTCACCTTTCAAGTTCCATGACTATTCATATAGAATTCAAAAAGATAAATATTTTAAAAATCAAGATCATTTAAATAGTGAAGGCAAAATTGTTCTTCGGGAAATTTTTATACAGGAAATCACTCTTGATGATTGATCATCCATTTTATATCAAATTTAAAGTTACAAAATAATTAAATGCTTTTTAATTCCTTCGAATTTGCTCTTTTCTTGCCCTTCAGCTTTCTGCTGTATTGGTTTGTGTTTCAAAAGCACTTAAAGGCTCAGAATTTCTTTTTACTAGCCATTAGCTATCTTTTTTATGGCTGGTGGGACTGGCGTTTTTTATCTCTAATTGCTTTTAGCTCCTTAGTGGATTTTATAGCTGGGCAGCAAATAGAAAAAGCAAATACCAAAGCACGGAAAAAACTTTTCCTGTGGATTAGCATTTGCACCAATTTAGGTTTTCTCGGCTTTTTCAAGTACTTCAACTTCTTTGCCGAGTCTTTTGCTGATATGATGAACATGATAGGTATGCAAGCCAATCCCTGGTCATTAAATGTGATATTGCCTGTAGGGATTAGCTTTTACACCTTTCAAACTATGAGCTATACCATTGACCTTTACCGAGGACAAATGAAAGCCGAAAAAGACCCTATTGCCTTTTTTGCTTATGTTAGCTTTTTCCCGCAATTGGTGGCGGGCCCTATTGAAAGGGCAGTAAACTTATTGCCACAGTTTAAGATAAAGCGGGAGTTTAGCTACGAACAAGGTGCAGACGGCATGCGCCTTATTTTATGGGGTTTATTTAAAAAAGTTGTAATAGCTGATAATTGTGCACTTTTTGTAAATGAAATATTTGCTAATTATCAAACTGCAAGCGGATTGGAACTCATTTTAGGGGCTGTGTTCTTTGCCTTTCAAATATATGGAGACTTCTCCGGTTATTCTGATATAGCTATTGGAACAGCAAAACTCTTTGGCTTTAATTTAATGACCAATTTCAGTACCCCTTATTTCTCCAGAGATATGGCAGAGTTCTGGCGCAGATGGCATATTTCCCTCTCCACTTGGTTTAGAGATTATGTTTATATTCCTTTAGGAGGCAGCAGAGTGGGCAAGGGCAGGGCTGTTTTTAATACTTTTGTGATTTTTGTGGTTTCGGGCTTTTGGCATGGTGCCAACTGGACTTTTATAGTTTGGGGAGCTTTAAATGCTGTTTATTTTCTTCCGCTTCTATTGATGGGTAAAAACAGAAAGAATACTGATACAGTAGCCGAGAATAGAATTTTACCTAACCTTAGAGAACTTTGGCAAATGGGAACAACTTTTGCATTGACTTGTTTAGCTTGGGTATTTTTCAGGTCTGAAAGTGTTGGAGATGCCTGGAAGTATTTAGCAGGAATATTTTCTTCAAATTATTCTTTAAATATGGAAATGAGACCCCCTGTTTTTGTGTTTTTATGTTTAGGAATATTTGCCCTTGTGGAATGGTGGGTTAGAAATACGGATTTTGCAACTCATTTAAAAACTATGCCATACAAAGGCTTAAGATATCCTCTTTACTTTGCAATAATAATTATGATTGGTCTCTTTGGAGCATTTAATGAATCTGAATTTATCTACTTTCAATTCTAATGTCAAAATTTCTTAAAAGGCTGACTTTTTTTGTATTTATACTTTTGCCAGGGTATGTTTTTATAATTGCCTTAACACATTTGTATGCTCCTGCCAACTTTAAGTTAAACATAAAATTTAAGAAGGGAGGGAACGGCCATCTCTATACGCGGTTAAGAGAAGCCAATACGACTAAAAATATCGATATTTTAGTTTTGGGTTCCTCTCATGCTTATAGAGGGGTTGATCCAAGAATCTTTTATAAAGCAGGCTACCGATTATTTAATTTAGGTTCTAGTAGTCAAACGCATATTCAAACAGAATATTTAGTAAAACAATATTTGGATAAATTAAATCCTAAAATTGTACTGTATGAGGTTTACCCTAATACCCTTCAAAATGATGGTTTTGAATCTTTTATCGATTTAGCCTCCAACTGCCAAAATCCATTTGAACTATGGAAGATGGCGATTAAAATTAATAAAATACCTGCCTACAATACATGGATTGCTTCTTTAATTGATTTTAACTTAAATGAATATGAGAGTTTTTCAGAACTATCCAAAAACAAGTTAGATACTTATATTGCGGGAGGTTATGTAGAGAAGCAAATAGATACTTTTAGTCATAAAAAGCAAGTATTTCAAAACCGATTAATTACACCTAAAAAATATCAGGTTGATGCTTTTGAAAATGTGTTAGATTATTTGAATCAACAAAATATTAAAATTGTTCTTTTTCAAGCACCTATAACTAAAGATTACTATCAAACCATAGAAAATAGAAAAGAGTTGGATAAATTCTATCAACAATATGTGGATAATGAATATGTAAATTTATACATTAATTTCAATAACAAGGATCATACTTTAAATGATAATTTTCATTATTATGATAAACATCACTTAAATCAGGAAGGAGTTGAAATATTTAATAAAATGCTAATTGAAGAAATAGAGTGAGTTCCCTGAAAAAACGTTCTGTAATAGCTTATGCATGGAATATGGGAGGGATGCTTATCCGTCAAGGTAGTAGTTTTATTATTTCCATTTTTCTAGCGAGATTACTAGAACCAGCTGAATTTGGTTTGGTGGGCATGGCTATGGTCTTTATTAGCATAAGCCAAGTATTTATTGATGTCGGTTTTGGTTCTGCACTTATACAAAATCAAAAGAATACCAATTTAACTTATAGCTCCGTTTTTTATGTTAATTTAGTAGCTGGGCTTATACTTACTGGTTTATTCTATTTTATAGCACCTTATTTAGGTCAATTTTATGAAAATGAACAAATTACTGATATTGTAAGGTGGCTTTCCTTGGTTTTTATTTTTTCTTCATTAAATCAAGTGCAAACCAATATTTTGAAGAAGAAATTAAATTTTAAAGTATTAACGGTAAGAGGCTTAGTTGCAGGAATAAGTAGTGGTGTGTTAGGAGTAATTTTAGCTTTTCAGGGATTTGGAGTATATGCTTTAGTTATTCAAAGTCTTACTGGTGCAGCATTAGGAACTATTTTACTTTGGAGTACTTCAGGATGGAGACCAGATTTGAAGTTTTCCTTTTCGGAGGTTAAAAAATTAACAGGTTTTAGCGCTTATGTTTTTTTCGATAGATTTGTGTCAACTATTTTTCAGAAATTAGATATTTTATTAATTGGTAAATTATTTTCTCCTGCCTCTTTAGGCTTTTATACTAGGGCAGTTTCTTTAAAGGATCAGGTAACAAAATATTCTTCAAATAGCTTGAGAAGTGTTTTCTTCCCAGTATTATCTGAGTTGCAAGAAGACCATAAAGAATATAGTAGGATATATTTTAAAGTTGTGTCAGTTATCACTTTCCTAAGCTATGGCCTAACAGGAATACTGTATATACTAGGTGGAAATATTATTCTAATTTTATTTGGAGATAAATGGGAACCCTCCATATCAATATTTCAAGTCCTCATATTGGGAGTAGCAAATTACCCATTGAGTTCAATGATGGTTAATGCATTCATGAGTAAAGGAAAATCAAAATTAAATTTTTGGATTGGTGTTTTACGTAAGTCAATAAGAATAATACCTTTAATTATAGCTTATGTATATGGAATTTATGAATTTACAGTTGCCGTTGTTATTGTTAGTTATTTATTAACATTAATTAATATGCTATTTCTTAAAAAGTTTGTCAAGCTCCCATTAGGATTTCATTTGAGAAAAGTTTTTGAAGGGTTAACTCCTTTAATTCCTTTTGTTGTTTTATTCCATTTTTTTGAATTTGATAGCCTCTTAAAAAATATTTTATTAGCTCTAAGTTTTAGTTTTTGTTATTTAGGATATAATTATCTAATTAAAACCGAAGGTTTACGCTTTATTCTAGCAAATAGCATTAAAATTAGATCTAAGTATTTAAAATGAAAAAAAAAATATCAAAAATATATAAAAATGTCAAATTTAGGTGGTTAAATCCATTTTTGGTGAAAAAAAAACCTAAAATTTTTTGTATTGGACTTAATAAATCAGGGACTACTTCACTTAGAAGAGCTTTTATTGACTTAGGCTTTATTGTAGGTGATCAAAGAATCGCAGAAAGGTTGATGCCGCAAATCAAAAATAATGAATTCAATTGTTTGTTTAATTATTGCAAATCTGCACAGGTTTTTCAAGATATTCCCTTTAGTTTTTTTGGAATTTATAGAGAGTTACATAAGAAATTTCCTGACGCAAAATTTATTCTTACAATTCGTGATTCACCTGATCAATGGGTCAATTCAATTACTAAATTCCATGCTAAAAAGTTTTCAGAAGGCAAAATTGCGACTGCTAATGAGTTGAAAAATTCTACATATGTATATAAAGGTTGGATATGGGAAGCTATGAAATTTAATTTCAATGTTTCAGAAGATGATCCTTACAATAAAGCACATCTAATTGAAAAATATAATAGTTATAATACGCAAGTAATGGACTACTTTAAAGATTCTTCAAATTTTCTTAAAATTAACCTCTCAGATAAAAATTCTTATGAATTATTCACTAATTTCTTGAATATAGATTCTCCATACTTTGATTTTCCTTGGGAAAATAAAACTGAAAATATTAAACTAAAATGATCCCCGTTACTAAACCCTACTTACCCCTAATAGAAAAATACCAAAAGTATGTTGAAGGGATTTACCAAAGACATTGGTTGACCAATAATGGTCCATTGGTTAATGAATTAGAATTAAGACTAAAAGAGTATTTAGGGCTTAAGCATTTGTTGTATGTAGGGAATGGTACAATCGCGCTCCAAATAGCCATTAAAGTTTTGGAATTGAAGGGTGAAATTATTACTACGCCATTTTCTTATGTAGCTACCACCAGCAGCATTGTTTGGGAGGGTTCTCAACCCGTATTTGTAGATATAGATAAAGAAACGCTTAATATTGATCCTAACAAGATTGAAGAAGCGATAACGAAAAAAACCTCAGCCATTTTGGCAACACACTGTTTCGGCAATGCTTGTGATATTGACGCTATAGATACTATTGCTAAAAAGCATAATCTAAAAGTGATTTATGATGCTGCTCATTGCTTTGGTACAAAATATAAAGGGAAGAGCATTTTTGAATATGGTGACATCAGTACTACAAGCCTACACGCTACCAAATTAATGCACTCTGTGGAAGGGGGGTTGGTCATAACTAAAGACCCAGAATTATTAAAATCGATGGCATATATGCGTAATTTCGGACATGATGGGCCTGATAAATTTAATGGGGTAGGGATAAATGGAAAAAATTCTGAGTTTCATGCAGCTATGGGTTTAGCTGTTTTGGATGATGTTCATGAAATTTTATTGAAAAGGAAAGAACTATCACATTATTATGATCAAAAATTAAGTGTGTTAAATGTTTCAAAGCAGAAAATAATTAGAGAATGTACATTTAATTTTGCTTATTATCCTATTTTATTTGAAACGGAAGAGAAATGCTTAGCTTCAAAGAAAGCATTAGAAATAAATGAGATTTTTCCTAGAAGATATTTTTACCCTTCCTTAAGTTCTTTAGAGTATGTAAGTAAACAAAATTCAGAAATTTCGGATGATATTTCCAAAAGAATACTTTGCTTGCCTTTATATCATAGTTTAAGTAAAGAAGAACAAGATATGATTAGCAGGATATTAATTAGAAATTCAAACTATAATTAGAATGGCTTTTTTAACACAAAATGAATTAAAAGAAATTGGTTTTAAAACTATTGGGGATAATGTTCTTATTTCTGATAAAGTTTCAATTTATAACTCAAAGAATATATCCATAGGCTCAAATGTGAGAATAGATGACTTCTGTATTTTATCAGCGGGTGATAAGGGTATTTCCATAGGTAATTATGTGCATATTGCATGCTATGTCTCTTTGATTGGGAAAGAACTAATTGAAGTTCAGGATTATGTAGGAATAAGTTCGAAATCTTCAGTTTATTCGAGCAGTGATGACTATAGCGGAGACTATTTGGTGGGACCTACCATTCCTGATATATACAAAAATGTTGATCATCGTCCTGTAATTTTTGAGAAATACTCACTCATTGGAGCCTCTTCTGTTATTTTACCAGGAGTGCGAATAGGGGAAGGTACTGCAGTTGGTGCTCTATCATTAGTTACAAAGGATTTGGAGGAGTGGGGTGTTTACATAGGGTCACCTGTTAAGTATATAAAGCAAAGAAAGAAAGGTATCATAGAAAATGCTCGGAAACTAGAGAAAGATGCGAATTAAAAGTGAAATGGTTTCAGTATGCATGGTTACATACAATCATGGAAACTATATTAAAGAGGCTATTGAAAGTGTGTTATTGCAAAAAGCAAATTTTGATATTCGACTAATTATAGGGGATGATTGTTCATCCGATAACACACCCCAAATAGTTGAAAAAGTAAAAAAAAATCATCCGAAAGGAAAATGGATAACTTATGTCAGGAGAGAATGCAATATTGGGATGATGGCTAATTTCATAGATCTATTAAGTAGATGTAGTGGTAATTATATTGCTTTATGTGATGGTGATGATTTCTGGACTGATCCAGTTAAACTACAGAGACAAATTGATTTTTTAGAAGCTAATGAAGATTTTGTACTAAGCTACCATAGTGTCGAAACTGAACCTAGAGGAAAAAATTTTAAAATGTTGAAAAATTATGACCACCAGTTTGATTTTCGGGATACCCTAAAACTTAAGCAAGGGCCGACTGCAAGTATGGTATTTAGAAATATTTTAAAAACTAAAACATTACCTAGTCAATTCTTTAAGGCAAAAAGTGCCGATTGGGCTTTGGAATTGTGGCTATTAAACTTTGGCAAAGGATTTTATTTCAAAGAAAAGATGGGAGTTTATAGGGTACATGACCAAGGGGTTTCGAAAGTTAAAAAATTCCGAGTCAATTCAGAAAAAGCAAAATTCTGGTATGTCATGAGTTTATTAAAAAAATTCCCTACAAATATTGCTTATTACATTCCATTTTTATTTTCAAGATTAAAATATTTAAGACATTGAGAATTCTATTTATCATTCCTAATTTGACATTAGGGGGAATACAGAAGCAGGTTTTGAGATTAGCTGTTGAGCTGAAGAAGAAAGGGTATCATCCGATTATTGCAGGAGTAAATAAAAAAAGCAATGATTTTGTTGAAGAACTAATAAAAGAAGGGGTTGAATATTATGACTTTAGTGGTTGGTGGAAAAGATGGCCATGGGGGCACAGATATTTGAAAGTTTTTAATAGTACTAGAATTAATTTAAATATCAGACAAAAAATTAAACCTGAAGTTATTTTCTCTTATACGCATGGAATTGCATTCAATATAAATATTGCATGGCAGTTTAGTGGTGCGAAGGAATCTTATTTCATGGAAAGAAGTGGAGTGGAAAGGTATAATACCAAGCCAAATAAATTAGAACGATGGTCAGTAAAGAATTCAACCCAACTAATTGCAAATTCACAGCACGCATCAAAAGATTTGGCTAAATATTTTAATTTAAAGAGAAATGAAACGGGAACTATAGTGAATTTCATAGATTATCCCGCCAAAAAGCTTTCACTTGAAAGTTTACCGAATTTTAACATGAATTCTAAGGTTTATTTAATGATAGCGAATTTTTGGTCAGAAAAAAACCATGAATTACTAATAAATTCTTGGCAAGAATTCCAAAAAGATAGAGATGTATCTTTAATATTAATAGGACAAAGTATAAATAATGAAGTTCAAGTCAGATTTGATAATCAAAATAAAATATACTATGCGGGTTCCTTGAAAAATGCAAGTGCTTATATCCATTTAGCAGATGTTTGTATATTATCTTCATTTGTTGAAGGCTGCCCTAATGTAGTATTAGAATATCTTTATGAAAGTAAATTATTCATTGGTTCAGACATTCCAGCAATTCGTGAAATAATTCCAGCGAAATATCATAATGATTTATTATATGATAATTACTCTGAAGCTGACTGTATTTCTAAATTAGAATTTGCTTTAGAAAATACTAACAATACTGAAATTATCAAAGATTGTAAAAGAGTCGTAAAAGAAAGATATACATTAGATGTTATGGTTAATGAATATGAAAACATTTTAAAACATGTCTGATTTCAAAGTTTCTGTCATTACCCCTGTATATAACGCTGCAAAATATGTGCGTAAAGCAGTTGAATCAGCTACTTCTCTAGATGAAGTTGGGGAGGTGATTTTAGTTGAAGATGGTTCTCCTGATAATGCTTTGGAAATATGTAAGGAATTAGAACGGGAATTTGATAAAGTTAAATTATATCAGCACCCAAATGGAGAAAATAGAGGGGCTGGAGCCAGTAGAAATTTAGGCATAGAAAAAGCTCAATTTGATTATATTGCTTTTTTGGATGCGGATGACTGGTATTTACCCAATAGGTTTTATGCCGATAGAACTGTTTATAATGAAAAATCTGATTTAATATACTCCAGTAGTATTTTAGAGGAAAGCTGTCACGATCTCACAAAGATTTACGGAGGTAAAGTTGACGTCAGAAAAATTTGTGGAATAAATGCTACTCCAATGGAAATTTATAAGTATATAATTTATAAGAAGATTGTTTTATTCAATACAAATGGAATAACAGTAAAACGTGATTTTCTTATTCAGGACAAACTATTTGATGAAAGACTGAAGTTACATCAGGATTCAGAACTTTGGAAAAGACTTTTAAGAAGAGGGAATTTATATGCAGGAGAAATACATAAGCCAACTTCAGTTGTAAGAAGACATGATAACAATCGTATTACAGCAAGAAATTCTTATTCTACTTTTAAAATGCTAGCTGCTTTCATTGAAAATGTTGGAATTTCTAATCTGTATTATTTTGAAAAAAATTATCTATTGAAATCCTATTTAAGAGTAGAATCAAAAAACGCTTCTAATAGTTTTCTAAGAAGATTACTATATTACACTAAGCTAATTTACTATAAATTTAACTCAAAAAAATTCTTTTTACTAAAGTTATCAGAACATCTGAATTAAAATGATATCAATAATTATACCCACCTTTAATCGAGCAAAGGTAATTTCAAAATCCATTGAAAGTGTTATAAATCAAACTTATTCAGATTGGGAATTAATAATAGTGGACGATGGAAGCACTGACAATACTTCTGATGTGATTTTACCTTATCTGAAAAACGATAGGATAATATACATTAAGCAAGAAAATAAGGGAGTTTGTGCAGCAAGAAATTATGGTGCTGAACATGCTTCGCTTGATTATTTACTTTTTTTAGATAGTGATGATGAAATACTAACAGAATGTCTAGAAGAACATGTAATGAAATTGGAAAAATCAAAACAGAAAATTGATATTCAAATTTCAGGTATTACTAAAGTAGATCAAAAAGGTAATACAATTTTATTACCTGAGGAAAAACATGAATTATTTCCAGATTATAAATCTTTACTTTTATGTGGGGCATTTATAATAAATCTAAAAACTTTTCAAAAATTAGGAGGATATAATACAAATTTAAAATATAGTGAAAATACTGAACTTGGTATTAGGTTATATCTTAATAAACCTATTCATTCAGTGATTGATAGAACACTAGCTGTTTATTACAAAAACGATAAAAATCCTAATCGTGACATTAAGGAAAGAACACGTAGTTTGCTTTTTTTGTTAAATACTTATAAAATACTTTATAAGCAGAGAAAATTAATTTACTGTAAATATCTTGTTCTTTTGGGGAGGTTTTTAATTGATTTAAATAAAATAAGTGCTGCTAAAAAGATTTTAATAAAAGCATTGAGGATTAATCCTATTAACCCAAAAATTTATTATGCTTTTTTTAAGACTGTATTTAGTATTTAACTTAATCTGACTAAACACTTCAAATGAAATGAACATTTCGCAGTTTTTTAAATTATAAAATTTCAATTTATTTTCAACTTGCTGAAAATGAATACAATTGAGTATGTTTAGAATTATACGTTTTTTTACAATTACCTTTTAAATAATGAAAGAACACATTCCTGATGTTTTTATTATCGGTGCTATGAAATCTGGCACAACTTCTTTCTATAATATTTATTTTAATCATCCTGAAATAAGTCTTACCAAAAGAAAGGAACATAATGGTTTTATTAAATTTAACAAAAGTGAAAATATTGTTAATTCATATATAGATCAATTTGAAAATATAAATAAGCTTAAAATTGATATCTCTCCAAAATATTCTCAATTGCATAAATACCCAGGTGTCCCTCAAAAAATTTTTTCACTCAATTCTGAAGCAAAAATAATCTACATAATAAGAAATCCAATTGAACGAATTATTTCTCATTACTATCATGATATGTTAAGAGATCGAGTTGAACTTGAAGATTTTGAAGAATTAATAACTTCGCCAAATAATGAGTATATCGCTACATCTCTATATTTTAAACAAATACAAGAGTATTTAAAATTTTTCAAAAGAGAAAAAATATTGATTTTGCAATTGGAAGATATCAAAACTAATAAAACAAAAATCGAAAATAAGATAAAGGACTTTTTAAATTTAGACAGTTTTGAAATATCAAATGTATCTGCATATAATTCTGATGCTCGCTATAAAATTTTATTTTACGATAGAATACATGCCCTCCTCGGGCATTCAAAGCTAACAAAACTGTATCATCTTTTCTTCTATTTAGTTAATATCAAACCTAAAAAACCTGAATTATCTAAGCATTTGAATGAAAAATTGAAATCCATGCTCCTTTCTGATTTAGATCATTT
Source organism: Marivirga sp. (assembly GCF_035704835.1). Taxonomy (GTDB): domain Bacteria; phylum Bacteroidota; class Bacteroidia; order Cytophagales; family Cyclobacteriaceae; genus Marivirga. The sequence goes on from NZ_DASSWQ010000071.1 coordinate 29,611, forward strand.
AAAGAAATTTTTCAACATTTATTATGATTTATAGTAAGCGTATAGTTTTCTTAATTGACACCCTCGAAACAGGAGGAGCTGAAAAAAGTCTACTAGCCATTACTTCTCGTTTCAAGAAATACGAACCTATTTTTATTCAATTATTTGAGGGGGATACTTTAAAGTCTCAATTCGAAGAAAATGGCATTAGAGTAATTTCTTTAAACCTAAAGCCAGATTATAACTTTAAGCTTACGGCTCAAAAGGTTCAAGTAGCAATTCAAAGCTATGATATTGATTTAATACACTCTACACTTTTTAGGTCCGATCAAGTAGCCCGTTATTTGGTAAAGCATTTAAATGTTCCATTAGTTAATAGTTTAGTAAATAATTCTTACGCTAAAGTGCGTTACAATAAAATGTCTTTTATTCAGCGATTAAAGTTGAAGTGTATTGAATTTTTTGATAGACAATCTTTAAGCAAAGTAGATTTATTTATTTCTAATTCCCATGCCATAAAGCGATCAAATGCCAAAGCTTTAAAAATTCCTGAAAATAATATTAAGGTGATTTTTAGAGGCAGAGAACTTGATGCATTTAATCAAAACGATGATACAGATACTATTAAAAAGGAACTAGTTATTTCTAATGAAAAGGTCTTCCTAAATGTTAGTCGCCTTCTAGATAGAAAAGGTCAATTAGATTTAATTGATGCCTTTCATCAATATAGTAAATTAGACGAAAACTCAATACTGTTAATTGCAGGTGAAGGGCAGTATCGAACTATCTTGGAGCAAAGAATTGATGAATTAGGACTAAATTCAAAAGTTAAATTATTAGGTAGCCGAAACGATATTCCTGAATTACTTCAATTAGCCGATTATTTTGTATTTCCTTCCCATTATGAAGGTCTCCCAGGCGCTTTAATTGAAGCAATGATGTCAAAAACTCCCATCATAGCTTCTGATATTCCAGAAAATTTAGAATGTGTAAACAATGAAAATAGTTTAATATTCCCTGTTGGTAATGTTGATGCATTAACAAATAAAATGATTGAAGCTCAAGAAATAGATTGGAGTAAAAAAATTGAGAAGGCTTATCAATTTGCTTCTGAAAATTTTGATATTAATAAAATTGCTGAGGAGTATGAAAGAACTTATAATGAGCTTTTGGAAAATAGAAACAGCCCAAGGCTGTAACTAACCGCAAAGGCACGAAGACGCAAAGGTTTTTTTAATTGGTAAGTATCTAAAAATTAGTAAATTAAATTGCACATATTCTGAATAATAGATTAAAAATGATTAATCTTTTTTATATTTCTTTGTGCCTTCGCGGTTCAAATCAGCTTAGCTGATCAAAAATGAAAGAATTTAGATATCTTACTCATTTAGAAAAAAAATATCTCATCATTTTTTATTATAGACAAACTCTTTTGTTCCATTATTCGTTAACTTTGTAAAATGGAGAAAAAAAGGAAACTTATTTTCTACAAAAATCATTTTAATGACTTTTTTGAGAAGCTTCCCGAAAAAGTTAAAGGCAAGATTGATGAAGTACTTTACATGATAATGGTTTTGGAAAGAATTCCAGCGAAATTCTTTTCCCATATGTCTGGCAATGATGGCTTGTATGAAGTACGAATAGAATACAGTAGCAATATCTATAGGATATTTTGCTGTTTTGACGAAGGTAATTTGATAGTGCTTTTTAATGGCTTTCAAAAGAAGTCTCAAAAGACTCCTAAAAAAGAAATTGATAAAGCATTGAAGATAAAAGCCGAATATTTTGAAGAAAAAAATAATCAAGAGAGATGAAAAAAGATAGCTCATTTACCGCATTTGAACAACATCTTGAAAAAAGGTATGGTGATGTTGGAGATGAAAAAAGAATGGCTTTTGAAGCAAAAGCTAAGTCTTTTGCCATTGGTGAGCTCATCAAAGAAGAGCGAAGACTTTCAAAAATGACCCAAGAACAACTTGCAAACAAAACAGGGACTAAGAAAAGCTTTATCTCAAGAATTGAAAATGGGAAAAGTGATATTCAACTTTCAACACTTTATCGAATTTTGGAAGTAGGACTAGGTAAAAAAATCTCGCTAACGATCGAATAGGAATATACACAAAACTATAAATGCAAAAAAGGTTTATAATAATTTTGCAATAAATTTTGATGCTAAAATTCCAAATTATATAATTCAATTTTTTTTTCTTTGTGTCTTCGTGCCCTTGTGGTTCATCCAGAGCTTTAGCTCTCAAGTATTAGCATGAAAATTATTCAAATTATACAGAAACCCCAACTACGCGGAGCAGAAATGTTTGCCAGTCAATTAAGCACTCATTTACAATCTCAAGGTAATGAAGTAGTTTTAGTTTCCTTATTCAAAGGAGAAGGCCAGTTAAGTTTTAAAGGGAAACAAATTCATTTAGGGTTAAACGCTTCAGTCCGTTGGTTGGATTATGCAGGATTTAAAAACCTTGCTCAAATCATTAAAGATGAAAAGCCAGATATAGTCCAAGCCAATGCAGGCGACACGCTAAAATATGCCGTTTTATCTCGGCTTTTATTCAAATGGAAGCAACCAATCATTTTTCGTAATGCTTCCATGGTCAGTTTGTACATTAAAAATCCTGTCATCAAACAATTAAATGGTTTTTTATACAATCAGGTAGATGCTGTAGCTTCAGTAAGCCATCAGTCTAAATTAGATTTGAATCAATTATTTCCAATTACTATAGATAAATCAAAAGTAATTCCGATTGGGATTGAGAATGGAGAATGGAGATTAGTGAATAGAGAAGAGGGCTTGGGGAATAGTGAACAGAGAATAGGGAAAGGTGAAATAAAATTGGTGCATGTTGGGGGTTTTAGTTTTGAGAAGAATCATAAAGGCTTATTGAATATTTTTATGCGGTTTTTGGCTGATTATCCTAATTCAAAAATGACATTGGTAGGGGATGGTCCTTTACGAAAAGAGACTGAGGAACAAGCGAAATCATTAGGAATCACAGATTCTATAGAGTTTTTAGGTTTTCAGTCTGATCCTATGCAATTTGTGCGTGAAGCAAATGTATTTATTTTACCTAGCATTATTGAAGGCTTGCCAGGCGTAGTTTTAGAAGCTTTCGAGTGCCAAACGCCTGTTGTAGCTTATGATGTAGGCGGAGTAGGGGAAGTAGTGAAAAATGATGAAACGGGTATTCTGGTGAAGCAAAATGATGAAGAGGGATTTGTGCGAGCCATAAAAGAAACAATTCAAAAACCTGAAGAAACTAAAGCAAGGGTTATAAATGCATTTGATTTAGTGCTGAAGGAGTTCAGGAATGAGGTGATAGCGGAAAAATTCTCTTCTTACTACAAAGAAGTGCTGGACAGCCAATGGCTGTAATGGAACCACAAAGACACGAAGGCACTAAGTTTTACAAAAAATTCAGCTAAAGCTGAAAATAATACTCACGCCAAGACGCTAAGGCGCTAAGTTTACGCAAAGAAAAATTTGTAAAGAAAGATGAAATAGTGCTTTCTATTAATTTTTGAAATTTATACTTAATTTTTATTCCTTTGCGAGGTCGTTGCGCCTTAGCGTCTTTGCGAGAATAACCTTATAGCCTTAGGCTATTTTCTTTGTGTCTTTGTGCCTTTGTGGTTCAAACCAGAGCTTTAGCTCTAAATAAATAACAGAAATGAATTATAGTTTTTTAGAAGGAAAACATGTTTTAGTGACAGGTGGGGCAGGATTTATCGGTCACCATTTGGTGAAAGCCATCATCAGGCAAAAACCAGCTAAGCTTTACATTATCGATAATTTATCTACTGGCTTGCAAAGTAATATTGAAGACATTATTGGGTTTCCGGAAGTAGAATTTATCAATGAAGATATTGCCAAACCCTCTACAGTTGAATCCATCCAGAAATTAGACTATATTTTCCATTTGGCTGCTGTGGTAAGCGTTCCTAAGTCATTTGAAATGCCATTTTTAACGCATAGAACCAACGAAAGTGGTTTTATTAATATGTTGGAACTGGCACGAAAGCTTAAAGTAAAAAAACTATGTTATGCCTCATCTTCTGCTGTCTATGGCGAGCAAACAAAAATGCCTATTGAAGAAACTGCTACTTTAAACCCTCAATCGCCTTATGGCCTAAGCAAATTATTAAATGAGCAATATGCCAAAGCATTTCAAGAATGGGAGGCTATTGAAAGCATAGGCTTTCGATTTTTCAATGTTTATGGTCCCGGACAAAGAGCAGATTCACCTTACTCTGGTGTAATTTCCATTTTTATGGACAGAATGCAAAAAGACGCTCCTATTCAGATCTTTGGTGATGGAGAACAAATCCGTGATTTCGTATATGTGGAAGATGTAATGCAAGCTTTATTGTTGGGCGCTAAATCTGAGCTAAAATTCGGTCTATTTAATGTGGGAAGCGGACAAACTACCTCACTAAATGAGCTCTACGATGTACTTAAAAAATTAATCAACTACTCTCAAGAACCATCTTATCAAGTAGCCAGAAAAGGAGATATCAAAAAAAGCTCAGCTAATATTGGATTAATTAGTGAGAGCTTGGGTTTTAAGCCTAATTTTGTACTGAAGGAAGGCCTAGCAAAGCTCATAAGTAAAGCCTAAGGCTTAAATGAACCACAAAGACACAAAGAGTAATAATTAGTAATTAATGATATTGATAGTAATTACCGTCATTGCGAGGGACGAAGCAATCTCAAGTGTGCTTTAACTTACCATAGATTGCTTCACCCTAAAGGGATTCGCAATGACGCTCTAATCTGACGCCAAGCAGCTAGCGAATTGTTTTACCTCGGCTAAAAAGAATCAATGATTGCTCGATTCCCCCTTTGGGGGCTAGGGGGCTTTTTCTTTGTGTCTTCGTGCCTTTGTGGTTTTCAACCAGCTTTAGCTGGTTCACCAGCCTTTCTTTTCGCTGCCCTCACTCTCGCCCTGAACGCCCCCTTCTTCTTATCATCATACATCTGAATGATCACGAAGAGAAACAATATCATCACCTGGCTTTTCTGCCTAATCGCAATCCCTAAATTTCCTGAGATCTGTGCTAGCGCTATAGAAACCGTAATAAAACTAAAAAAAGCGGTCTTTACCGCAAAATCTCCTTTAATGATATAGCCTATCCCACCTTTAAATATAAAGGCCAATGCAATTCCCAACAAAAACACATTCTCAAATGAAACGATAATCCCTAACCAACCGGGTGCATCAAAAAAGAGCGGGCGGAAAAGGAAAGAAAATACTTGTTCTGGTAAGCTCATTGTACTAATTGCTATACCAGAAGTAGCCTTTGTTAATTCAGATGCTCTGTGCTCCATGTTTAGACCTTCTTCTAATAGGGTTTCAGCTTCCAGCCCTACCATATTTAATACATCCTGGTAAATAAAACCGAGTGCCACCGCAGCTACTACTATCATAGCAATTTTTACCCCCCAGCTTAGACCTTTGGAACTAAAAGTAAATCCGATCAAAGAAGAAGCTAAAATAACTAATAAAATATGGGGCCGAATGTGATAGGTAATTAATGCACCAATGAGCAGTACCCAATACCTTTTGGGGATATTATTCAATCCATAAAATAACAAGCCAATCCCTAAAAAAATAAAAGAACCCTTTCCAAAAGACCCTGACCAGAAATGAAGGTTAGGCAAAAGGAAAAATAAATGCAAAAGGTCAAATCCAAGTAGGTCGTTTTTAAAGACTATACGTTCTCTAAAGAACTTATAAAAATAGATAAATCCTAAAAATCCTAAAAACGAAAACAAAGCCATTATGGCTTCATACGAAAAGCCAAACCACTTAATAAAGGGATAACCGGTCCATTCAATAAATGTTGTGGAAGTGCCATAAAAATCAAACCAATCAGGACCTCTGAAATTAACTACCACTTTTTCATAATAGAATTGCGAATCAGAGGGATTAAATACGGCATAGATATAATACACCAATGACAAAAAGAGGTGATACCAAAAAAGCTTTTTCAAGAATTTATTGTCATAGGCGCTGTGATTGGGGAGGCCGAGGCGGTTTTTACCTCGTCTGATTGGCATCAAGCGGTCTATTACCCGCATGGAGATAAAGTAGGAGAGAATAATGATGATGATGCCGTAGAACATTGGACAAAAATAGAATTAAGATGCAAAGATAACAAATAATGGACAGCCAAAGGCTGTGATTGAACCACAAAGACACGAAGTCACGAAGGGAAATAATAAGGAGAGCCGTGGGCTCTGAAACTAACCGCAAAGACGCGAAGGCTCTAAGAAAATGAATGAAGAGCTAAAGCTCTATAACTAACCGCCAAGGCGCCAAGTAGATTAATTAAGAATTAATAATTGAAGAATTAGGAATTAAGGAATCTTGCGAAGATTGACTGACTACAAGTGTTAATAAGTACGTTCCCGATTAAAATACGGGATAAGAAGGTAAGTTTGTAGCTGAATTTTCTTTGTGTCTTTATGACTTTGTGGTTCCCATACAGCCTTAGGCTGTCAAAGTCTTAAATATTTTCTTAGCGTCTTAGCGTCTTCGCGGTTAAAAAAGCTTTAGTTTTGTGATAATCCAGATTGAAAAACTATATTTGAAATATAATTGTTAGTACATCAAGTAAGAACACATTATTATGAAGAAATTAACAACAGAAGCACTTAAACGCAATATTAGTAAGGCTTATAAGGCTATTAATAAAGAAGATATGGAGCTTCATAAATTAGCCAGAATTACTGTAAGAGATGGGTACGTTGTAAAAATTTATCCAGATGGTAGAATAGAGCGGTTAAAAAAAGCAGAGTTTGGTTATAAAAAACTAAATATTGAAGATTTTAGTATTTGAGTATCAGAGATAAGCAACCAAAATTCAGATTATTTGCTGGACCAAATGGTTCTGGTAAATCTACTCTAATAGAAGAGATAAATTCACAATTTAGCATAGGAAATTTTATTAATGCTGATGTAATAGAGGTTGTAGGGTGAACCACAAAGACACGAAGGCACTAAGGAAAGTAATTAATAATTTGGTAATTAAGAAATGAAATGATCAATTCACCTAGATTAATAATATTTGAACTTTTTTAATTAATTTAAACTTTTGCTAGTAAAAATAGATAATTGAATGAAGGCTTTAACTATTTCCAATTTCCGTAAAAATTTCACAAAGTATATAGATGAGGTTTCTAAGTCCTTTGAAACTATAATTTTGGCTGGTAAAAATGAAGACGAAGGTGTTGTGATGATTTCAATTAGTGAATACAACTCTTTGAAAGAAACTGAGCATCTACTTTCCACAAAAGCCAATAGAGATCGATTGAGTGAATCAATGGAACAAATGGAAAAATCTGAATTAATTGAATTTAATGAGAAAGATATAGAAATACCTCATTAATGAATATAGTTTTTACCAAAAATGCATGGGAAGATTTAAGTTATTGGATTGAGAACGATATTTCAAATGTCCAAAAAATTAAAGATCTTCTAGATGCAATAAGACAAAACCCTTTTACAGGTATAGGAAAACCAGAGCCTTTAAAACATAGTCTAAAAGGTTTTTGGTCTAGAAGGATAAGCGGAGAGCATAGGCTTGTTTACAAAGTAAGTGGCAAAAAAGGAATAGATCAGAAATGCCTAATTATTCAATGCAGATTCCATTACGATGATAAATAGAAATAGTCAAGTAGTTTCGTATTCATCATCAATGCTATTACTAACCATTAAGACACAAAGTGGATTAATTAAAGAATTAGGAATTAATGGTGGTTCTAGGTTTGATTTACTATAAAAGGTAATTGGAACGTTCCCGATTGAAATACAGCACTTGCTATTTTCAGTGCGTTCCCGATTAAAATACGGGACAGGCTATTCCTTTGAAGAAAGGAATCTTGTCGTATTAAAACAAAGTTTTAATACTCCGTTACTAAACAGGCTATATGAAATAAGAACTATACTGCTAGAATGATTTATCAGCCCCATGATATTTTAACCAAAGGTTAAAATCAATAGATTCCTGCCTCCCGATTAAAGTACGGGACAGGTTTCGCAGGAATGACGCCCGGATTATATTTGGTAGGTTAATTATCAGCTTTAGCTGATAGACTTTCCCGAATGGTCGGGGCAGGTTGTTTTCTTCCATTTCTTTTGTGGTAAAATAATAAAAGAGCTAAAGCTCTATGACTAACCACAAAGGCACAAAGTCACTAAGAAAAATAATAAAAAAAGAGATAAAGCTCTGGAACTAACCGCATAATTTATTAAGGCATCTTAATGTAAAAATTAAATGTGTTTCAGCTTTGCTGAAATCCCTTAGTGTCTTTGTGCCTTCGTGGTTCAAAAAAAAACCAGCTTTAGCTGGTCTACCAGTCTTCGAGGTTCAAAAAAAGCTTTAGCTTTGTAGTTAAGATAATTTATAGAGAATAGAGCATTAGAGAATAGGGATTAGAGGATAGAGAATTAGAGAGGATACGACCAAATTACTATGTTAGCAATCACCCTGTAACTATTCACTAATCAACCTATAACTAATAAACCAATAACTTGCACACTTGCCAACATGAAAACCCGTCAACATAAAACAAAAATTCTTCACATTATAAAATCCCTCGGTCGGGGTGGGGCAGAGATGCTTTTACCGGAAACCCTTAAACTTCACGACCAAGAACGATTTGAATTTCATTATATCTATTTTTTGCCTTGGAAAGACCAAATGGTTGAAGCTTTAAAAAGCGCTGGCGGAAAAGTCACTTGTTTACCATCTAAGAATAACATCCAACTGATGCGGCAAATTGGTAAAGTCGATCAATACGTACAAGAACATAAAATTGACCTCATCCATGCGCATTTGCCCTGGGCAGGTTTCTTGTCTCGTTTTCTTCATAAAAATACCCAAATTCCGGTAATTTACACGGAACACAATAAACAAGAACGCTATCATAAGATTACTTTCTGGATGAATAAATTGACCTTCAACTGGCAGTCTAAAGCCATATCGGTTAGTAGTGATGTGGAGACTTCTATTAGGAAACATATTAAACCTAAAGTGAAAGTTCAAACGGTTTTGAATGGAGTCAACACTGATTTTTTTGAAAGAAAATCGTTTTCTCAGTTAGCCCAGGAAATCCCAAATTTAAAAGAGAATAAAGAAAAGAACACTTTCCAGATGAATCAAGGAGGTGATAAAATTTTGCCTTTTGACAATGGAAATGAAGTACTACAAAATCTTTTAAAGCAAAAACAAGATAATCCTAACATTCAAGTGGTAGGTACCATTGTTGTGTTCAGATTTCAAAAGCGTTTGGTGGAATGGGTAAAAGTATTTCATCAAGCTGTTCAATCAAATCCAAATCTCAGAGGTGTGATAGTAGGAAATGGTCCCTTTGCTGAGCAATTGCTAAAGCTAAGGACTGAATTAAATTTAGAAGATCATTTGTTCCTGCCAGGTTTACAAACGAATACTAAAGACTGGTTCTCCATGATGGATATTTTTATGATGAGCTCTGAGTTTGAGGGCTTGCCTATAGCACTTTTAGAAGCTATGAGCATGGAATGCGCGATAGTTTCTACAGATGCTGGCGGAGTAAAAGAAGTGATTGTAGAGGGCGAAAGCGGTTTGATGGTGGGTGTAGATGAGTGGCTTAAGTTGGCGGATAATTTAGGGATGTTGAGAGATGCTGAATTACGGTCGAAACTGGCCAAAGGAGGAAGGAAGAGGGTAGTGGAAGCCTTTAGTTTGAAAAGGATGGTGGGTGAGTTGGAAAGCGTCTATCTTGAATACAGCCAAAGGCTGTGACTAACCGCAAAGGCGCGAAGACGCAAAGAAAAAAAAGGAAGCTCTGAAAACTACAAATTATTCACTACTCTTTTTATTCCATCTTTGATTAGAGGGACATTAAAGTTTATAAGTAGTCCTAATCTATTATTTGTAAGTTTCAAATAAGTTAAAAGCTGTGCTTTATGAATAGGAATAAAGGAATCAACACATTTTAGTTCAATTATCAATTTTCTTTCGACCCAAATATCTAATCGATAGCCCAAATCCATCTTTTTGTTTTTATATTTTACAGGTAAAACCACTTCTTTTTCAACATGAATGCCAGCATCTTGTAGTTCTGAAAATAAGCATTCTTCATAGATGTTTTCTAATAAACCAGGTCCAAGTTCATTATGTACTTGAAAAGAAGCATTAACAACAATTCGTGATAAATCATTTTCAGTCATTGTATTCAGGTTTGTGGGTTGAAATATTATTTATCTACATTAGGATTTGAAACTAACCAAAAAAAATTGTTTACAAAAAGCCAATTTTAATTTTATTTTCTTATTTCCTTTGCGTCTTCGCGTCTTTGCGGTTAATTAGAGGCTTAGCCTCAAAAAGAATGAACATACGACCTTCAAATACTTCAGACATATCCAAAATAATCAAGCTACTTAAATCCAGCTTAGGAGAATCTCTTATGCCTAAGTCTGAAGCTTATTGGCAATGGAAGCATATTAATAATCCTTTTGGAGCTTCACCAGTTTGGGTGGCAGAAGAAGATGATCAGATCATAGGGGTTCGGGCTTTTATGCAATGGCAATGGAAGAAAAATGAGCAAGTTTATCGTGCCATTCGTGCCGTTGATACCGCTACCGATCCTGAGCATCAAGGCAAAGGAATCTTTAAAAAGCTGACTTTAGGACTGTTGGAGCAATGTGAATCAGAAGGAATTGATTTAGTGTTCAATACGCCCAATAGTCAAAGTAAGCCCGGCTATTTGAAAATGGGCTGGGAAGAAGCAGGCAAATTGCCCATTCAGATCAGCATTAAAAAACCCATTAAAATAGCTATTGCCAAATTAAAAGGGAAGCAAGAAACTCAATTTTTAGAGTTGAAAAATGCAACTGAATATGATTTGCCGAAAGCTTTGTCTGAATTCAAATTTAATTTTACAAAAAGTAGTACTTGGAGAAGCTTCTATAGTATAGATTATCTACAATGGCGATATGCAGAAATTCCTATTATTCCTTATTATGCACATTTCAATAAAAAGGCTTGTGTGTTGTTTAGGATAAAATCAGGTGGATTAGGCGTAGAAATGAGAATTTGTGAGGTATTTGGAGAGCAAAAAGCAATTGAACAGTTGCTCGATGAGCTTTATGATCAAAATGATTTCGATTACATGAGTATAAGTGGTTTTGAGAAGGTTAAGCTACCAGGTATTTTAAAGCAAAATAAAAATTTAGGTCCTGATGTGACGATAAGAACACTAGCTGAGAAGGAATTGATTGATTTTCAGGGGTTTAACAATTGGCATCCTGCTCTGGGGGATCTGGAGGTCTTTTGATGAACAACCAAAGGTTGTGGATTAACCACAAAGGCACAAAGGCACAAAGAATAATAATTAATGATTGGTTAATTAATAATTCAATTAGGATTACATGTATTCTCAATACCTTCCTGTTAAATTTATTTATTTAAATATAGTTTTTTTTGTGAATCCCTTAGTGTCTTTGTGCCTTTGTGGTTCAGTTTTCAGCTTTAGCTGATAAAAAATTATAGCTTTGCGTTTAAAAAAATAATTTGAATTCGATTTTCACCATATCAGTAGACTTTGAGCTTCACTGGGGAGGTTTTGAAAAATGGCCTTTAGATGAAGCTAAAAAGCAGTATTTTCTGAATACCCGGAAGCTAATTCCTCAACTGTTGGATTTATTTGAACAACATGAAGTACATGTCAGCTGGGCAACGGTGGGTTTATTGATGCATGAAAATAAAGCTGAAGTAGAACAAAATAGTCCAAAAACTCAACCAACTTATTATCAACAAGAACTATCAGCTTATCAATTTATTGAAAAGACTGGTATAGGTGAAAATGAAAAAGAAGATCCTTTTCACTTTGCACATTCGTTAATTGCCGAAATTGTAAAACGAAAAGGGCAGGAGCTGGCTTCCCATAGCTTTGCGCATTATTACTGTAATGAAGTTGGCCAAAATACGGAACAGTTTGATGCAGATTCAAAAGCCATTCAAAAAGCAGCTAGTAAATATGGGAAACAATTAAAATCATTAGTATTTCCAAGAAATCAATTCAATGCCGATTACTTAAAAGTCTGCAAGCAAAATGGAATTGAAATAGTTCGTTCCAATCCAGTAGATTGGTGGTGGGATACCAATGATGGTGCGTTGAATGAGTCTAAATGGAAGCGTTTAAATCGTGGTTTGGATGCTTATTTTAATGTAGGAGGAAAGACTTCATACGCGCAATATGCTATCAAAAAGCAGGAAGGCGTTTATTTATTGCCTGCAAGTCGATTGCTACGTCCTTACAATCCAAAAGAATCAATCTTAAACCAAAGGAAAATCAATCGAATCCAAAAAGAAATGACGATTGCAGCTCAAAATAAGGAATATTATCATTTGTGGTGGCATCCTCATAATTTTGGTAATTACTCTCAGGAGAATTTGGCTGGACTAAAAGAGATTTTAAATCATTATAGTATGCTGAAAGAGAAATTTGAAATGCAGAGTTTGAATATGGGAGAGATATTACAAAAATTTGAAGCTGGGAGTTAGAAGTAGGAAGTTTAGTAGCTTTTGGCTTTTGACTGATTCCATAACTTGCCCCTTAACATCGGATTCGCATTTAAAATTGAATAGAAGATTTTAAAATGAATTTATCTTAATAATCTTCCTCTTCTTGGAGTGAGGTCAAAATTATTTTCGTCCATTCCAAATAACCTATTGAAAAAATCACCTTGAATGTAAATATCGGCTTTAATATTTACAATCAAATAATGGTCATTACTTGCAGGATTTCCTCGCGTGTCGCTGTCTGTCCCACTTGGATTTGATAGAGCCCATGCCGTAATATCTTCCTCTTTGCTGAAATCAAATTTGTCTATATCCGCATAATCACTTCCGCTTACATCATCTAAATAATCCGTGAATGTTATCCGATTAGAGGCTTCTAAGGTGATATCCATAAAATTGGTCGCCTTTATTTTGATTCCAAATCCAACTGGAATTACTAAAGCAAATCTGCTGTAGTTATTTGGTCTCTCCGTTTGATATCGATGTAATGAAACCACGTCTCCAGCTCTGGGCGCAGGAATGCTTTCTCCATCAATAATAGCATATTCAGGTACTTCTGCTCTTGGATCAAAATAGAGCAATCCGATTCCTCCGAAAATATAGGGATTAATTTTGCGTCTGTCTATAAATCTTGCGCTATTCGAAAATAAGCTAATACTCATCGTACTTCCTAATTCAATATTGTTGGATACAAAGGAAAGTCCTCTACTTCTAGTATTCAATTCAGGGTCAATTTCCATGTCATCTCCGGATAATTGAAATAAAAGGAGATGCGTTCTAATATTAATTCTATCGCTTGCTATGTATTGGATTCCGCCCTCAATATTAAATTTATTGTCAAAATAGGTTCCTGGGTTTGTCAGATCAGATAGAGAACGAGCGTAACCAATCCCTCCTGAGGCTACCCATCTACGATTAACTTTAGAATCGTAAAAGCTTTGGGAAAAAGCGTATTCTTGCACTAAAAATAGTGCGAAAAAGAGAAAAGCCGGTTTAGTAAAATTATTCATGTAATATTTATGTAATATATGTATGAAAAATAACAGTTAGGGGATAACTATTATTGCAAACCAAACAACATTAATTTGATATTATATGAAGATGTATTTACATACTGGTATCTAAAAGAGATTTAGTAGTATTTTTAGATTAAATTATCGTAAAGTCTACTAATTATTGATAGTAAATGGAGTTTTTATAAATTGTAAGGTTTATCCACTTTAAAGAATTTAATATGGAATAATGTACCACTTGTATTTTGTGATAGCATAGCTCAAGTTTCCTTTTACAATATTTTTGGGAGCAGCTGTGAGAATCTTTTTGTAAATTTGCAGTTTAATAAACAGATGTTGTTTTACCAGTAAATTCAGGTCAGCTTAAAATATCAAACATTCACCAAATCGATTCATCAGATCCTCTAGACTTGGCTCATGATATTTGGTCAAGAATTATATAAAAGTTATATTTATACCAGTATGACCATAGTAGAAAAACATATCGTGAATTCTTATTCAAAAATCTTTGATATGCTAAACAAGCGTATAAAATTGAAATTGATTGAAAAATTAGAGAAATCAATAAGTAAAAGTAGAGATAGCGATGATAAAATTTTTTATAGTTCATTCGGTAAGTTCTCATCTGAAAAATCTGCCAAAGAAATCTTTTCTGAGATAAAAGCTAATAGAGGATTCAAATCAAGAGACCTAAATTTTTGATGCAATATCTGCTTGATACAAGTATTTGCGTATTCTTTTTACGAGGAGAACTGGATTTAAATAAAAGAATTTATATAATAGGCAGGGAAAACTGTTTTGTATCTGAAATTACTGTTTTTGAACTTACCTATGGTGCCGAAAATAGGTTAAATCCTAAAAAATCTCATAAGGCTGTTAAAGATTTCCTTAATGACTTGTCCGTGATACCAATTTATGAATGTGTAGATACTTATGCAAAAGAAAAAATACGTCTAAGAAAACAAGGTACACCGATGCATGATGAATTTGATCTACTAATTGGTATTTCAGCTTTAAAAAACAACTTAACTCTTGTTCCAGATAATGAAAAAGATTTCAGGTTTTTGGATGGCTTGAATATCGAAAATTGGAACAGAATTTAATTCTAAATTCAGCAACTACATTGTTCAGCTTGTTAACATCATAAGACTTCTAAACCTCGTCACCTAACTCCATGAAAAAAATCCTTCGTATCACCACAGTCCCCATATCCTTGAATATTTTACTGAAAGGACAGCTGAAATTTATGGGTGAAAATGGATATGATGTAATTACAGCAAGTGCAGATGGCCCTGAGGTAAAAGAAATTTGTCAGCGAGAAAGTGTTCAACATTTTGCTATAGATTTTACACGGACTTTAAGCCCTTTTAAAGATTTAAGAGCATTGTGGCAACTGATTCGATTAATTCAAAAAGAAAAACCTAATATCGTGCATACCCACACTCCTAAGGCAGGGCTTTTAGGCATGATGGCTGCAAAATTTGCTGGCGTAAAACTTAGAATGCACACTGTGGCAGGGATGCCCCTAATGGAAGCTACAGGCAACACAAAAAGAATTTTAAGATTAACTGAAAAGCTCACATATTTTTGTGCCCATAAAGTTTACCCCAATTCTGATCGACTTCAAGACTATATGCAGAAGGAGTTCTCTGCTTTCCAAGATAAGTTTAAAATAATAGGCGAGGGGAGCTCAAATGGTATTGATACGAAACATTTTTCTAAGCAAAGTGTGGATGAATCTGCAATTCAAAATCTTAGAAGTGAGCATAAAATATCTTCACATGCAGCGGTTTTTGTTTTTGTTGGTAGAATTGTAGAAGACAAAGGAATTCATGAGTTGGTAGAAGCTTTTTTAGGGCTAGAAGAAAAAGCATATTTACTATTGGTAGGAGCATTCGAAGATGAAAGAGAGCCTGTTAAAGCTCAAATTAAGCAATCTATTGCCAATCATACTCGAATTATCCATGTTGGTTTTCAGAAAGATATACGCCCCTTTTTAGCTGCATCAGATATTTTTGTCTTTCCATCATATCGGGAAGGCTTTCCAAATGTGGTGCTTCAAGCTGCGGCTATGGAATTACCTTGCATTGTGTCTGATATAAACGGCAGTAATGAAATCATTACGCATAATGAAAATGGTTTGATTGTCCCTGTAAAAAATACTGAAGAGCTTAAATTGGCAATGGAACAATTGCTAATAAATATTGAAAAAAGAAAGAATTTGGCTTCCAACTCCAGAGTCTCCATTTTAGATAAATATGACCAACATAAAGTTTGGCGGGCTATTTTGGAAGAATATCAGAAAAGAGCCTAATTACTAGAGTCTGGAGTATCTAATCATTTTGGTAAATCAGCAAATCAAAAAATCATCACATTTTCGAGTTTTCAAAGCGACAATATCCGACCTTTAATTCTTACATAGCTTTTTGCACAGTTCTCATCTATCACCCAACATCCCCTCCTCAGAACTCTCTTTATCCAAAATTTTAATAATGGTTTTAATTTCAGGAATAACTTTTGATTTCATGTAATGGCTAACCTTTGAATTAAATTTTTTAGGTTTTTCGAAATCGGCTATTAACTCAACAAGTTTATCAAATTGACCTGCCAAAGCAGTGCCTTTTAGTTTATGTAAAACACCTCTCACGGCTTTCAAGTTTTCTATTTCTATAGTTTCTAAAATCTGCCGCTCAAAAGTATGCATATTGTCGTTAGCTAGCTTAATAAAATTTCTGTAATGAGAAATATCATTATTTAATCGACCTAATAGAAGCTCTTTATTAAAATGTTGCTTTTTTACTTTGGGCTCTGGTTTGGGTTTTCTTATAATCTTTTTATCCTTTCGAAGTTTATTTAAAATATTGATAAAGTCCTCCTGAATCAATGGCTTTTCTAAAAAATTATCAATGCCTGCATGAAAGGCAATTTCCTTTTCTTCTTTCATCACTCCAGCTGAGAGTGCTAAAATGGGTACTTTTTTGTGGTCCTTTTCTAATGCTCTAATAATTTCAGTGGCTTCAATTCCACTCATTATAGGCATTTGGATATCCATCAGAATTAGGTCTGGTTTCTCTTTTTTGAATTTCTCAACAGCAATCTCACCATTTTCTGTAAATATGATTTCACTCTCCGGTAATACGTTTTCCAAAATTCTTTCGACTAAATACTTATTAACTTCATTATCTTCTGCTACTAATATTTTATTGATGTCTAGATTTTCAGCTGGGTTGTTAATCAATTTTTTATGAATTGTATCCTCATGTTGATTTAACTCACCAGTTTCAATTCTTCGCATAATATCCAATATTTTGCTAGGAAGAATGGGTTTGGCGATTTTAAAAATGCTTACATCTTTTTCGAATTCAGAATAAAAAAATTGACTCTCGACATGTTTGTGCATGAAAATGATGGGAGAATTAGATTGTAGTTTATTGTTCTTAATAATCTCTATCAATTCTAAACCACCTAAATGAGGTATTTCTTCATCTATTACAATGATATCATAATCTCCTGCAGCTCTAATTTTTTTCTGTGCGCTTATTACAGAAGACTCGCTATCGACCTCTATTTTAAAATGCTGCATGAATTCCCTCATGTTTTGCGAAAACACGGGATTGTCATCCACCACTAAAATGGATTTGAATTGAAATTGATATTCTCCCAGTAAAGTATTTTCGATTAAGTCTTCTTTGGAAATTTCAATATCAAAATAGAAAGTGCTGCCCTTATCTGGTTCACTTATCAATTTTAAGTGACTATCCATTAATTTCAAGAATTTATTAGAAATGGTTAGACCTAAACCTGTTCCGCCAAATCTTCTGCTTGTAGATACATCCGCTTGTTCAAATGCACTAAAGATATTTTTTTGTTGCTCCTTGGAAATTCCAATTCCCGAATCTATCACTTCAAAGCGGATTTTATCATGGTGTAATTTGGCTCTCAAGATAATATTGCCAGAATCAGTAAACTTCACCGCATTACCCAGTAGATTAATTATAATCTGTCGTAATCTCAATTCATCTGTCCTGAAATGCAAGGGTACATTATGCTGATAATCAATTATTAACTCTATATTTTTCTGGTAACATTGATAGGTAATAAAATCTGCTGCAGATTCTATTAATTTCATACCATTGGTTCGCTCGATTTGTAATTTAATCTTCCCAGCCTCTATTTTTGAAAAATCTAGGATATCATTGATAATAGCTAATAAGGAGTGAGCAGAGTTATTGATATGATTTGTATAGTCAGTTTGCAGTATGCTCAGGTCGGTTTTCTTTAATAAATCAGAAAATCCAATAACCCCATTTAGCGGTGTCCTGATTTCATGGCTCATATTGGCCAGAAAAGACGATTTTGCTTGATTTGCAGCTTCAGCTGCTTGTTTGGCTATTATTAATT
This sequence comes from Marivirga sp., assembly GCF_035704835.1. Taxonomy (GTDB): domain Bacteria; phylum Bacteroidota; class Bacteroidia; order Cytophagales; family Cyclobacteriaceae; genus Marivirga. Next base: position 47,583 of record NZ_DASSWQ010000071.1, read on the forward strand.
GCTCTTCAGCCAATACCCTACTTGTAATATCGCTAATAGTGGCTAAAACCCATTTGACGCCCTCTTCTTCTATTGGCTTTATATTAGCGGCTATCCAGGTCGTTTTTCCATTGTGGTCATTAACTAATTTCAACCTCATGTCACTAAAGCATATAACTTCTTTTAAACAAAGTGCAACAGGATGCTCATCTTCTTTAATTTTCTTTCCTTTTTTGTTGAATAATTTAATGTGAGAACGAGAATAATGGCTTCCTACAAGTTTTTGAGCTGATTTATCTAACATTTCTTCCGCACTTTTATTCATAGAGCGAATAATTCCATCTTCATCGTAAAATAATAAGCCTTCTTGCATAGAGCTAATAATGTTCTGCAATTGCTTTTCATTTTTATGGATTCTTAGCTCTGCATTTTTCCGAGTAGTAACATCTGAGAGAGTACCAAACCAATACCAGTTTCCATTGATATCCTGATTTGGTTTTGAAGTGGCTTTTATCCACTTTACCTTTCCATTGACCAAACATCTAAATTCCAGGTTGAAATATTTATAATTTTCTAACGCATCATTATTATGTTTAAGGAAATATTCTAAATCATCGGGATGGATGAATTCATTGGCAAATTCATCTGTATCAATTTCTCTCTCTCCCAGGTTAAGCATCTGCTTAAACGGAGGGCTCGTATAGATTAATTTACCATCTCTGCTCAACTTGAATACCGCTACCGGGATATTATCAACAAGCTCATCATATTGTTTCGTTTTTTCTTTCAGCTGAAATTCGCTTTCTTTTTGGTCATCTATATTTTGAATGGTACCAAAAAGGCGAGGGGTTCCATCGACCATTTCTGGAATACCGATTAATCGTGCCCAAAACAAATTTCCCTTAGCAGAGCTCAAAATCAAATTTACGTTGTGCTTCAATAGCATATCGGATTTGTTCTTTTGAAGGTTCAATTAAATTTTTATCATAGATAAATTCGAAAATACTATCAAATGTAGGAATGTAATCCTCACCAACTTCACAGATATTTCTGGTATTTTCAGTCCATTGGATTTCACCAGTGGCTGTATTCCAGCTCCATCCCCCAGTTTTAGTAATGTTATTGGTTTGCATCAACAAAGCTTTTACTCTGTAGAGCTCCACATCTGCTTTTTTTCGCTCACTTATTTCCAGATGAAAGCCAAATACCGTTTCTGGAAGCCCTTCTGAAGACCAATGTCCCACTCTGCCTGAATCGAGAATCCATGCCCAATGACCATTTTTATGCTTTGCTCTCAATTCAAATTCATAATGCTGAATCTGATGTTCATAATTGTAACGAAATTTTTTTCGAACATAATCCAGGTCATCTTCATGAAGCATTTGAAGCCATTTATCCAAAGTCATAGGTGTCAATTCTTCGGTTTCATAGCCCAGCATTCTGGCCCAATTTTCATTAATGTGAATTAGCCCATCCGCTGAATTCCATTCATATGTACCCAGATTTGTACCTGAGATAACTAAATCAGTCCTTTCTTTTTCTTGGGCTAAGGCATTTTCTGTTTCTTTCAGTTGAGAAATATCCTGAATAGTTCCACGATAAACCATACCTTCTGTCCCTTCAACATGAGAAGCAATTTCATGAACGAACTTTACTTTCCCTTTTTGGGTGATAATCCTATGGACAAAATTGACATATCCTGATTTGGCAGACTCTTTTTCAACTTTTACTAATAATTTGTGGTCATCAGGATGCACCATTGATTTAAAGGAATCAATAGTCGGTTGGTAAGTTTTAGGGTCACAATCGAAAATTTCAAAAACTACTGGAGACCATTTGATCGCTCCCGTATTAAAATCTGATTCCCAATTGCCTATTTTTGCTAGTTTTTGAGCTTCTAATAATTTTTCGTGGCTATCCTGTAACTCTTCTGCTAATGAGGGGTATTTCTCTTTCATTCTATGCTATTCTACTCGTAAATTCTAACATAAATTTGAATAATTCAATTTTTTATAAGATTAATTAAGAGACACGTGTATATCAATAAAAAATTTACAGGTGTATCTTCAAAATTACTTCAGAATTTAATTATATTTTTACGCTTATAATCAATAGCATGTATTGCTTTATATTCGTAAAATGAAAATTTTAATTGTAGAAGACCAAATTGAACTGGCCAAAAATATTAATGACTATTTGAAGAAGGAAGGCTTTCAAACTACTATCGCTTATGATTATTTTTCGGCTACCGACAAACTAGCTGCCTATGAATATGATATTGTCATAATCGATTTGATGCTGCCTGATGGAAACGGTATGGACTTACTTTATTCACTCAGAGCTAACCGTAAAAATATTGGTACTTTAATTTTATCGGCTAAAAATTCTATTGATGATAAGGTTAGAGGCTTGGATGCTGGTGCTGATGATTACCTGGGAAAGCCTTTTCATTTAATTGAATTAGTTTCTCGACTTAAAGCAATTTATAGAACCCGAAAGCAAGAAAGCAGTAATTTCATCGAGCTGGATAAAATGAAAATTGATACTTCCAAAAAGGAGGTATTAGTAAATACTCAAGTGATTGATTTAACCAAAAAGGAATATGAGATGCTACTTTTCTTTGCCAATAATTCCAAAAGAGTATTAACCAAACAAAATATTGCAGAGCATTTGTGGGGAGATTTTATTGACCAAAGTGATTCCTTCGATTTCGTTTATCAACACATTAAAAACTTAAGAAAAAAAATTCAAAAAGCTACAGGAATGGATGTATTAGAAACGGTTTACGGAGTGGGCTATAAATTAAAAAGCAAATTAGCATGAAGCTGATAACCAAAATAGTACTGATATTCCTAGGTCTTTCTTTGCTTGTTTTTATAATTGGTGGCGTAGTCACTGTTCAAATTATCACCTCAGAGGTAAAAAAGGAGGAGAGATGGTTTTTACAAGAAAGGTTACGCTCCACAGAACGTTATATTGAAAAAAGAGAGCCCACGAAGGATATCATCCGAGATAAGGTTATCATTTTACCACAAAAAGATTCTATTCAGATTGATGAATTAGTTTTCTCTGATACAGTAGTGCATCATAGCACGCTTGAAAGACCCGAGCTCCACAATAAACTAGATGTAGGGAAGAAAATTAATGGCAGATTCTATAAAATTACACTTTACGACATCATTATCGAACAAGATGATATTATTGATGGTGTAATAGAATCCTTATTTAAAACCTATATTCTCTTATTTGTGGTGGTGATTTTAGGAAGCTGGTTGTTATCCAAAAAGCTATTAACTCCTTTTGAAAGAACACTTTCTGCGATTAAAACATTTGATATTAAAGAAAATGAAGGCTTTCATTTGCCCAAAACCTCTACTTATGAATTCAAAAGATTGAATGAGTTTATTGATTTGATGTCCAGAAAGGTGATGGATGATTATCAATCTTTGAAGGAGTTTACAGAAAATGCAAGTCATGAAATTCAAACACCTATCAGTATTGCTAGAGGAAAATTAGAGTTACTTTCTGATACTAAGCTAGATGAGGAACAAAACCATCTCGTATCTGAAGCTTCTAAAAGCTTAAATAACCTATCTAAATTAGGGAAGACACTTACACTTTTAGCGAAAATTGATAATCAGGAATTTGACCAAAAAGAAGGAGAGGATGTAGGTCTGCATTTAGAGAATTTATTGGCTGAATATGAAGAGTTAGTCTATTTGAAAGGAATTTCCTTAACCTACAATTTAAATGAAACGGTAGAATGGAATATTCATCCAGTTCTGTTGGATATCTTAATCACTAATCTTCTCAATAATGCTATCAAACACAATCTGAAGGAGAACGGATTTATTAAAATTCAGCTAAGCGATAATAAATTAATTATTGAAAATTCGGGAAAGCAATTAGATCATGATCCAAAATTACTTTTTGCCAGATTTAAAAAAGGAAATCAAAGCAGCAATTCTTTAGGACTTGGACTGGCTATTATTCAAAAGATATGTAAAGTGACGGGTTTATCCATTGAATATATCAATAAAGAAGAAGTACATCAAATCACCATCAATAGCTGATTTTTACCTTTTCAGGAATTTATACAAATCATTTACATCTATTCGGAAACAATTATTATCAATAAGTACTTGTAGCTACATTAAATTTTTTCGCTGATCAGTGAAATCTCAAAATTCCTTCAGAATTGGATTGTAACTTTGTAACAAATTAATGATTGAAAATCTAAAAAAATGCTTAAAATCAATACCAACATTTTTAAAGTATTAACGATAGTAATACTTTCTGCATTTGCAACTAACGCATGGGCACAAACTACAACCATCACTGGACAGCTAGTGGATGGAAAAAACCAGCAGCCATTAGCTTACGCAAACGTTAGTGTTTTTAATCAAAATGATGAATTGGTAACCGGAACGGTAACCCCAGAAAATGGTCAATTTCAATTGCAAGTTAAGCAAGGGGAATATACTTTAAGACTTCAATTCATTTCTTACAAAACCATCAATAAACCAATCAATGCTAATAAATCCACCATTAATTTGGGAGTGATTGAGTTAAACGAAGATATTGACCAGTTATCAGAGGTGCAGGTTGTCGCTAAGCGTCCGCAAATGGAAATGAAATTGGACAAAAGGGTTTTTAATGTTGGAGAAGATTTAAGTAATATCGGAAGTAATGCTGAAGCATTATTAGATAACCTACCAAGTGTTACGGTTGATATTGATGGAAATGTTTCTTTAAGAGGAAGTGGTAATGTAAGAATTTTAATTGATGGTAGACCATCGGGTTTGGTAGGAATTAGCGGAGCTTCTGCATTGAGACAAATTCAAGCTGATATGATTGAAAGAGTAGAGGTGATTACAAACCCCTCTGCACGTTATGAAGCGGAAGGTAATGCTGGTATTATCAACATTATTATGAAGAAAGATAGAAGAGGAGGATTTAATGGAAGTATCAGTACAAATCTTGGATACCCTGCAATTGCCGGAATAAATTCTAATGTTAATTATAGAAAAGGAAATTTAAATCTCTTTGCTAATTATGGCATTACCTACAGAGAAAATTTTGGTGGTGGTTTTATAGACCAAAAGTTTACTCCAGAAGATACCACTGCTTATTCGACTTATGTTGATAGACAAAGAGAACGAAGTGGTATTTCTCAAAATGCTAGATTTGGTTTAGATTATAGTTTTAATGAAAGCACTACTTTAACAGGATCCTTTTTATACAGAATTTCTGATGAGGATAATTTGAGCTATAATTATTACGATGATTACGATGGTATTAATGAAAGCACACGCGAATTAGTGAGAAGATCTGTTCGTATTCAAAATGAATTGGAAAATGAAGAAGTTTTAGAGTATGATTTAAATTTCACTAAAACATTCGGAGGAGATGAAAATCATAAGCTAACTGCCGATTTTCAATTCAGAAACAATACCGAATCGGAAGACTCTGATTTAAGAAATGAGAGATTTGTCATGTCAACGGAGGAATATGTAGATAGCATTCAGCAGCGATCTATAATTAATGAGTTTTCCGAAAACATTTTAATGCAGGCAAATTATGTCCAGCCACTAGGGGAGAGTCGTTCTTTTGAAACGGGATGGAGAAGTACATTGAGAACTATTTCAAATGATTATGAAGTCACGCAGGATGTTGAAGGACAAGAACAAGATAGCGTTTTAACTGACTTCACAAATGAATTCATTTACAATGAAAATATTCATGCTTTATACGCCATCTATAATAGCGAATTTAATAAATTCACTTATCAACTAGGTTTAAGAGCTGAGTTGACAGATATTACTACTCGTCTTAAAACGCCTGTAGATACTACTAATGCCAGAGATTATTTGAATTTATTTCCAAGTTTATTTATGACGTATGAATTCAATAAGTTGCATACCATACAGGCAAGTTATAGTCGAAGATTTGACAGACCACGATTCCGTTCTTTAAATCCATTTTCAAACTTTAATGATGATAGAAATATTAGAATTGGTAATCCTAATTTAAACCCAGAGTTTACTGATTCTTATGAAGTGGGTTTGGTGAACAACTTTAGTGATGCTACACTTTATAGCGGTTTATATTACAGAAAAACAACAGGTGTTACGGAAAGCATTAATACAGTAATTGATGGAATCACCTATACTCAACCTCAAAATTTAGCCGCAAGAAATTCCATTGGGATTGAAAACAACTATTCCCACGATTTAAATGATTGGTGGAGATTAAACGGAAATTTGAATGTTTATTACTCGGAGACCTATGGTTCGGTAGAAGATAGAGACTTTTCAGCTGAAACCTTTACTGCTTCTGGTAGAGCTACATCCCAAATGTCGTTTAGTAATGATTTTAATGTGCAGTTGAGCGCATTCTATCGCGCTCCACAACAAACCACACAAGGAACTAGAAAGTCATTTTATATGGTCGATTTAGGATTTAGTAAAGAAGTATTGAAAAAGAAAGGTACACTAGCATTGAATGTAAGAGATTTACTTAACTCTAGAAAATGGAGAACAACTACTTCAGGGGATGGATTTTTCTACGATTCTGAATTCCAATGGAGAACAACTACAGTTACGCTTTCTTTTGACTATAGAATTAACTCCAATAAACGAGAAAGTGAAAGAGAAAATAGTAGAGAAGGAGGAGATTATGAAGGCGGAGGATCAGATGAGTATTAGTTGATTTAGTTTATAGTTTAATTGTAATTAAGGTACGGTCTTTCAAGTTCGTACCTTTTTTATTTTTAATTAATTTCAACCTTAATTATTGTATTTCATTTTTGAAGCATGAATCCTTTAATTTTATTTAATTTTAAAGATACTGCATTTTTGAACTCAGAAGTGTTTGATACTATCAATTTTTATATCTTTGCCCAATGAGTCACTTAATAGCCCCTTCTGTACTAGCCGCTGACTTTGCGAATTTGCAAAGAGATGTGGAAATGTTAAATGAAAGCCATGCAGACTATATCCATGTTGATATTATGGATGGAGTTTTTGTTCCGAATATTTCATTTGGATTGCCGGTTTGCGAAGCCATTTATAAGCATGCAAAAAAGCCTTTAGACGTCCATCTGATGATTGAAAAACCAGAAAATTATATTCAAGCTTTTCATGATGCAGGTGCGGCTACTATTTCTGTGCATTACGAAGCAAGCACTCATTTGCATCGAACACTTCAGCTAATTCGTAATTTGGGCTTAAGAGCTGGTGTGGCTATCAATCCACATACAAATGTTTCTTTACTAGAGAATGTCATTCAAAATACAGATTTAGTATGTTTAATGTCTGTAAATCCTGGATTTGGCGGGCAGAAATTTATTGAGCAAACTTATGCTAAAGTACGGCAACTGAAAGAGTTAATTGCAGATCAAAATGCATCAACATTAATTGAAATTGATGGTGGAGTAAACATTGATAATGCACCTGCTTTGTTGGAAGCTGGCGCAGATGTACTGGTTGCAGGAAGTTTTGTTTTTAAATCTGAAAATCCAATTCATACTATACAGGAACTAAAAGACGTTTCTTTCCGATAAACAGTTTGCAGTTCATGCGTCCGATTCTGACTTTAGTAGTTATATTTCTTTTTCCTATTGTGGTGTTTGGACAAAGCCAAATCCTTAAGGGAAAGGTTGTAGATGCTCAAAATAATGATGGAATTGCTTCTGTAGGAATCCAATTGGTCAATACTGAAATTAGTACCCAAACCGACAGTTTGGGTTTTTTTAGTTTTAAAGTACCCCAACAAAATGAGTATCAATTAAAAATCACCCATGTCAGTTATATTGACCAGTTAATCAATGTAAGCGATAATGAAATCCTAATTCAGCTCCAAGTTGATAATTTACTTTTAAAGCAAGTAAATGTCAGCGGACAAACTAATGAATTACCTAAAAACAGTTTGCAAAAATTAAAACCCTTATCGGTAAACGAGACTGCCACTCCATTTAATGAATTTAATCAATTAATCACCACACTTCCAGGCGTGGTTTCTAATAATGAGCTCAGCAGTGCCTACGCAGTTAGGGGCGGTAATTTTGATGAGAATTTGGTTTATGTCAATGGAATGGAAATTTACAGACCATTTTTAGTACGTGCAGGACAGCAGGAGGGACTTAGTTTTATTAATCCTGATTTGGTTGGAAATATTGAATTCTCTGCCGGTGGATGGGAAGCTAAATACGGGGATAAACTATCGAGTAATCTTTTAATTGACTATAAAAAAACAGAAGAAACGGAGGGGAATGTCAATGTGGGTCTTTTAGGTGCTTCGGCTTATTTATCTACTCAATTTAACAAAAAAGACAATTTATTACTTGGGTTAAGATATAAAAACGCAAAATATCTGTTTAATACCTTTGAAACTTCAGGTGAATACCTTCCTCGTTTTCTAGATTTTCAAGCGTTTTACAATTACCGTTTTTCTGATAAAACTTCACTTGATTTGTTGGCTGTTTTTGCTCAAAATGATTACCGAATTGAACCCGCTTCTCGGGAAACTGATTTAGGTACTTTACAGCAGAAATTAAGATTTTTTGTAGCCTATGAAGGTGCTGAATCCCTTCGATACCAGAGTTTTCAAGGAGGTGCTAGATTACGACATCTGTTCAGCGATAATTTCAGAACCTCCGTGATTTTATCTGCTTTTTCTACATCTGAATATGAGTATAATAACACAGAGGGATTTTATAGATTGTGTGATGTTGATCAAGACTTTTCATCTGATACTTTCGACCAATGCATAAGCTTAAGAGGAATAGGGGCGAATTATAATTATGCCCGCAATTTTCTGTATGCCCAAGTTGCTCAGGCAATCATTAGAAATGACTGGCAAATTCAAAATAATCATTTGTTAGCTTTCGGATTCGAATATAAAAAGCAATTTGTGAATGACTTCCTTGATGAATTTGAATTTAGAGATTCAGCAGATTATGCTCAGGTAAACAGAGTGATAAAACAGGAAAATAATCTGGAAGCCACTTTTGCAAATGTGTATGTGCAGCATGAATGGCAGCTCAACAATCGACATTCTTTGAATTATGGATTAAGAGTTAACTATGGTTCTAATACAGGTGAGTGGTTGCTAAGTCCAAGGCTTCAATATCAAGTACTTTTACATCCAGATAAAAGTGGAAAATTTAGTTTTTCAACTGGATTTTACCGTCAATTCCCCTTTTACAGAGAGTTGCGTGATTTTTCCGGTAATATTACGCCTAATGTAAGAGCGCAATCTGCACTTCATTTTGTAGGTAATTATTCGAAAAACCTAGAATTATGGAATCGTCCTTTTCAAATTAATTCCGCACTTTATTATAAATACCTATACGATATAATTCCTTTTGATGTAGACAATATCCGATTACGTTACAGACCAGATTTAACGGCCAATGGTTATGCTTATGGCGCTGATTTCCGGTTTAGTGGTGAATTTATTCCTGATATGGAATCATGGTTTAGCTTGGGTTTACTATCTACTCGTGAAAATGTGGAAGAAGATAGCAGGGGCTATATTAGAAGACCAACCGACCAAAGAGTAACTGCAGCTATTTTCTTTCAAGATAATTTCATTAATGATCCAAGCTTAAAAGTGAACTTAAAACTACAAGTTGGTTCTGGCCTACCTTTTGGTCCTCCCAATAGTCTGGAAAATCGAAATATATTTAATGGTGAGTGGTATAGAAGAATGGATATTGGCTTCTCTAAGCAATTTATGGGTGATAGAATCCAAAATCTTGAGTATATTGAATCGTTTTGGATTGGATTGGATGTTTTGAATGTATTAGGTGTGAGTAACACCATTTCTTATTCATGGATTGAAGATGTAAATGGACAAACTTTTGCAATCCCCAATTCCTTATCGGCAAGATTTTTGAACCTAAAAGGAATCGTTAAATTTTGAAAAATATGAAAAATATCACCCTGTTTCTTATTAGTGTATTTATAGTATCCTGCAGTACTCAAAAGGTGTTGAAAACCGATACTCAACAAGATATTGATTTAAGTGGCAGATGGAACCAGACGGATGCTGAGATTGCCTCCAGCGATTTGTTTAATAGTTTATTAGCATCTTCATGGCTAAAAGGATATCAGGCACAAAATGGGTTAAAGCCAAAAATCGAAATACTTAATTTTAAAAGTAATTTTGAAGATGGAGGAGATGATGCAAGAATGTTTTTTATTAGCTACATGAAAGAAAACTCAGCATTCGAACTGATAGAAAGAAAAGGAAGGAAAGTTTCTGACTTTCAATTATCTGGCAATATCCTCGCAGAGGAATTTTTAACTGAAAATCAGAACTATATAGATTATACTTTCAAAACTCAAATAAGAGAATTATCTGGAGAAATTATGTGGGAAGAAACCACTGTTGTTAAAAAGTATATTAAGGATTAAATTATCTTCCAATCCTATCTTTTAATTGTTCTACAGTTTTTTTAGCATTGCCTACATACAATTCACCATTAATTAAAAAAACAGGTCTTTTTAAGAAAGTATATTCGTCCAATAGAAGTTTTCTATAATCATTTTCAGTCAGCTCCTTTTTATTTAAGCCTTGCTGCCGAAACTTAATAGCTCTTTTATTAAATAACTCTTCATAAGATTCTGAAATTACATATAACTCGAGTAATTGAGGCTCAGAAAGCGGATTATTTTTAATATCAATTTTATCAAAATCTTCAAGCTCTAATTGCTTCATAATCTTTTTGCATGTATCGCATGTGCTCAAATAATAAACTACTTTTCTCATTTTTAATATGTTTATATCATAAAATAAGTAAAAAATTTGCCTTATGACAACAAAAAGCTTTAATTCGGGTTTTAAACTATACATAATCAATTCAAAAATCTAATATCAAGACAATTATGAAAAGAATAGTGAGACATGGAATGTTGGCATTGGCAGCAATAGTATTTTTAAATTCTACTGCTGTAATGGCACAAGATTCAGAAATTACGGACAAAGATTTATATAATTATGCATTGATGATGCAAGTTATAGAGCAAATGAAAGCGGAGGTAAGTCCAGCTATACAGGAATTAATTGAACAGCAAGAAGGATTTGATACCAAGAGATTTAGCGAACTAGAAAGTGCTGGTGATAATAAAGCTAAATTGAAGGAGTTAGGAGCAAATGATTTCGAAGTGAAATTCATGGGCTTGATAATCAAAGAAAAAGAAGATAGAATTGATGAAATTAAAGAAGCGTTAAATTTGTTAGCAAAAAGTATGGTAGGTGTTTCTACCTATAAACAAATAAAGCAAACACTTTCTGTTGATCCTGATTTGAAAGCGAAATATGACCAAATATTAGCTAGAATTGCACCTACTGAAGCTGGAGCATAAATTTAAAAATTATATTTTTTTAGGCTACTTTAATAAAATAGAGTAGCCTTTTTTATTGCTATAATTTTAAGGTTCTGTGGTAATAATTAATCTTAACTAAATTAATATTGTATTCGTTATCGATTATCATGGTTTTAAAATCCATCATACGTCATTATCCTAATCAGAAATCAAATGGAAGAAGATAAAGTAATCATAATAGGAGCAGGATTAGCTGGTCTTACTGCTGCTATCGAATTGGAAAGAGCAGGATTTACACCTACCATTTTCGAGGCATCTGATTCCATCGGAGGAAGAGTTAAAACGGATAAAAGTGAAGGTTTTTTGTTGGATCATGGGTTTCAAGTTTTGTTAACTGCATATCCTGAAGCTCAAAAATATCTTGATTATGATAAACTAAAATTAAAAAAATTCTCTGCGGGAGCTTTAATTTTAGATAAAAGCAAGGGTAATTATACCATTGCCGATCCGTTAAAAGAACCTTTAACAGCTTTTAAAATGCTTACTTCTCGTGTGGGTTCTTTTTCAGATAAATTAAAAATATTCTCTTGGACTCAGGAATTGAAAAAAAACTCAATTGAAGCTATCTTTAAACGTAAAGAAATATCCTCATTAGAATTCTTGAAAAATAAGGGGTTTAGCGAACATATCATTAATGAGTTTTTCAAACCATTTTTTGGGGGAATATTCTTGGAAAATGAGTTGAATACCTCAAGCAGAATGTTGGAGTTTGTATTCAAAATGTTTTCGGAAGGTTATGCTGCTATTCCCGAGGATGGAATGGGCGCAATTCCTAAACAATTGGAAAGTCAATTGACCCAAACCAAAATTAAACTAAACAGCAGAGTGGCAGAGGTAGGACTGAAGAAAATTGTATTAGAAAATGGTGATCTATTTGAAGCGAATGCAATAGTTGTTGCAACCAAAGCAGGTGAACTACTTCCACAATTACAAGGTCAATTTGCTGGAGATCAGTTTGTAACTAATCTATTATTTAGTTCTAATATTCCGCCATTTAAAGAGTCTTTAATTGCTTTGGTTCCTGATAAAGATTATATTATCAATAACATTGCTATAATGGATAATGTCGCACCTAATTATTCACCCGAGGGTAGTTCACTTATCTCCATTTCGGTAACCGATAATTACACAGAAAATGAGAAATCGTTGAAAAAAAGAGTCTTGGATGAATTGATTAGCTTATTTCCTGAGCTTAAAAATGCTACCATTGGACATATCAAGAATTTTTACATCGATAATGCACTGCCGATAATTCATGATTTTCAATACAGCCTAAAGCCTTCTGAAACTAAAATACAGGATGGAGTATACTTAGCTGGAGATTATTTGCTTAATGGTTCAATAAATGCTGCTATGCTATCTGGACGATTAGCTGCACAAGCTATTTATGAAGATTTGAAAGGAAAAGGATTTCGAAATTAACATTATTCTGATAAAAATTTCAAAGCATCTTTAACAGTTTCATCTGGTATTTCTTCCATTGGAATATGACCTGCATTAGCATAAATTTTTATGCAGCTATTAGGAATTAGTTTATGAAATTCTGCTGCATGAGATACAGGAATCCATTCATCATGTTGACCCCATAAAATTAAAGTGGGGGTTTGAATTTCTTTCAATAAATTTGTTTCTTCCTCAATTTTTTGGTTTAAACGTGCAATTGTAGCTTTACGATTTCCCTCATTTAACAATAAATCATAATAACGTTGAATTTTCTCATCATTTATTTTACTGTCATCATAATAAACTTGTTTTATACTGCTCTCTAGTAAGAACCTAGGAGTTATTTTGATGATAATTTTTGAAATTAATGGGTTTTTGATAAGTGAAAAAACCGAAATTTTTTGATTTTTGTATCCTTCTTTTGCTTTCATATTTATTCCTGAAGAATTAAGCAGTATAAGATTTGATATTCTTTGAGGAGCTAAAATGGCCATTTTATAAGCTACTTGACCTCCCATAGAATTTCCTGCAACAGATAAGTTATCAATATTTAGCTTATCTGCTAGTTTAAACATCAAACTTGCATAATAATCAGTATCGTATTTTGATTGTGGGTTGGAACCAGTCAAGCCGTGCCCAGGTAAGTCCATAGAAACTACGGTAAATGATTTGCTTAGTTTATTCTGCCAATCCTTCCATGTATGCAAAGAGGAAAAACTACCATGGATCAAAAAAATTGCTGGACCATTGCCCGAAATTTTCACATGCAATTTATTTCTATCTAATTTAATAATTCTTGAATTTTCAGTAAAATATTGGGCTTTATTTATTTCTGTGGGAATATCAGATTTGTAAAATGATAATGATATAATCGTAAGTACCATTACCATTGTAAAAATAGAAAATGCAATGATTTTAAGTGATTTTCTCATTTCAAGGTTGTAATAGTTTCAATTCTATTGATTTTTCCGTTTTCCGTTTCGATAAATTTAGGACTACGAAAGATATTTTTTGGCAAATGATATTTTAAAAGATGCTTTTTAAGCAGGCTTGATATGAAATTTGTATCATAATCTCCCTCAATTATCAATTGAACTGCATTGCCAAGTTTTTCGTCCTCTTTGCCAAAAATAAAAAATCGATTTGGAATATTTTCATTTTGAAGTAAAGTAGCGATTTCCTTTTCAAGCTCTTCAGGATGAATTTTGATGCCTCCTGAATTGATAACAAAATCGAATCTTCCCTTCCAATAGAATTCAGTAGGAGAGATGAGGCTCACCACATCCTTGGTTTTTAGAGATCCCTCGCCAGTAATTTGTGGAGCATGAATGATAAGACAATCATTTTCATCTACCGAGAATTTAATATCTTGAAGTGCCTTATAAGGTTCTATATTTTTGGAATTGATTAATTGTAAGGCTACATGTGAAATAGTTTCTGTCATTCCGTAAGTACTGTACACCTTAACAGTATCCAAATTTTCCTTAATTCTATCTTTTAATACCTCTGGCACAGCTGCTCCACCCAAAATAATTGCTTTAGATTGACTGAGCATCGAAATCGCAGTCCCTGATTCGTTTAGTATATTTAAAAGCTGATAGGGAACAAAAGAATAAAAATCAATTGCAGTCGGCTCTTTTAAATTCTTAAGAGGATTTCCACTTACATTTCCGATTATAAGATTCAATTGACCGACAAGACATCTCACGATCATCATTTTTCCACCAATAAATTCGGGATTTATGGTTAAAAGAGCGGTATCTCCAGCTTTTAAATTCAAGCTTTCCAAAGTAGCCTTTGCACTTGCTATCATTTGTGACCTAGAAATTAAAATGATTTTCGGTTTCCCTGTTGAACCTGATGTTTTTTGTTCAAACTGCATTTTACCATTATTCCAGTCTTCAATAAAATCATGAACCGAGCGAAGGAGATGTTCGTTAAACGGCTCGTTCAGAAACGCTTGTAGCGTCCATTTTCTATCGCAATACTTAATCCAAGGTAGGGGATTTTTTACCATCTTTTCAAGATCCTTATTGAAGTTTCAAAGTTTTAAAGTAAGTATGATTTTTCTCAATTCAGTATATTTATTAAATAAATGCTCAAAAAACAAAAATATATTTGGTATTATATCCAAAACATAAGGTTTAAGTCAATTTTATATATTAATTTTGTAATTCAATTACTTAATCGAATTAAATAGAAATGTTACCATTCAAGTTAGACAAAATTGACAAGAAAATATTAGATATTCTTCAAGTTGATGGTAGAATTACCAATGCTCAACTATCAAAAGATATTGGCTTATCTCCTGCACCTACATTAGAACGTGTTAAAAAATTAGAAAATGCTGGAATTATTAAAAGTTATCATGCCAAATTAGATAATGAAAAAATTAATTTAGGCGTAAGTACTTACGTTATGGTGTCTCTAAAGGGACATAATAGAACAAATATTGAAAAGTTTATTAAAGCTATTGACGGAGTTGATGAAATTATAGAATGTAATCACGTTACAGGTTCTAGCGACTTTATTTTAAAAGTGATTGCAAAAGATATCCCTTCTTATCAAAAGTTGATGCTTGAAAAAGTGAGTGAAATTGAGGTTGTAGACAGTATGCAGTCCATGGTTATTTTGTCTACTTTCAAGGACAGTAAAAAAATGCCAATACCTGAAAATAAATAAGTTATGCCAACTCAGCGAAATCAGATTCTAGATCGGGAAGCTATTATGAGTAAAATCAAAAGGATAGCTTTTCAAATTTTAGAGAATAATTTCCAAGAACCGCATCTCTATATTATAGGAATTAAAGGGGGAGGAGCTATTTTGGGAAAAAAGCTCAAAGAAGAGTTAGCTCAAATCAGTACACTGAACCCTACATTTATTGAATTATCAATAGATAAATCCTCCCCACATAATTCTGTTGTTAATTTATCTGAATTGATTGAAGCTTCAGAAAATACTACCATTTTATTGGTGGATGATGTTTTGAATTCAGGTAAAACAGTATTTTATGCCTTAAAACCCTTCATTAACACTAATATTAAAAAGATAGAGACAGCATTCCTAGTAAACAGAGCTCATCGGTCATTTCCTATTGCTGCAAATTATACTGGAATTGAAATTGCAACAACTATTCAAGAGCATATTAATTTTAGCTGGTCAGACGAAGATTTTGGTGTTTACTTAGAATAATTTAATTTTGGTAGTATTGAAATCATCAACTTTTAGAACTAACTGTAAATGAGAGGCTTTTTCATCCTATTATTATTTTCGATTTGCGTTATTTTTAGTAGCCAAGCGCAAAGGCTTAAATACAAAAATATATTCCCAATCTTACAAAGTAGAGATTACAAAACCGCAGAGCCTCTATTAATTAACTATCTTAAGGATAATGATGATGAAGCCAATGCCTATTTTTATTATGGCGAAATAATCGTTTCTAAGTTAGATTCGGTAGAGATTTTCCCAACTACAGAAAAGTACGACTCGATGGCTAATATAGCCATTGCAGCTTACAAAAAATCTATTTCACTGATTGATGATAGAGAGGTTCGAAAAAATGGCGATTATTATGCTGCCTACAATAGAAGAGATTTAAGAACTGGAAAATTCGGGATCAAAAAATCTGATATTACATTAGACTATGAAAATAAAATTGCCGCTGTTACAGATGAAAAATTATTGATTGAAGAAATTCATAAGTTAAAAAATCAATCTGAGGAGAAGTATCAAGAATTTGCTTCGCTAATAAGTAATTTACAAATGAGATTTCCCACTGAATCCAATTTCATTTTACAAGCAATAACTTCTGATTTTGAAGATGTTAACAGAATCGTGAAAAAATACACTGATTTTGTAGATAGTTTTCGTCTGTTTGTAGATCAGCTAAATGAACTTAATCATCCTGCTTACGATGCCTCTTTAAACATCGTTGAAATTGAAAATTGGAATGGTCTAAATATTCCAACGCGTGAGTTCCTGGAGTTTAATATCAGCATTGGGGATTACGAAAAATATTTTAAGGGAATCGATAAGAAAATTGAGGAAGAAGTAAGGCCAATCAAAAACCTTTTAATAGAAACTAATAAATCATTTTCTGATGCATTATTAAACAATCAAAAAGCAAAAGATTCTTCAGATATCCAGCCCCTTGAGATCCCGCAGGAGCTAATAGATGGCTTAGCCAAATTAGAAGCCAATCAGAGCGTATTAGATTTGCTTAAATATAAAAGACTGAAAAATGAGGCTAATTTATTGTCCAGTGAAAACTTATTTCCGCTCTTAGCAGATTCAAGTAATGTTTATCAAAGAGCAAATCTTATTGACGATTATAAAGAAAAACTCTCTGAGCAGTTAGATGTAATCATAAAGGTAGAAGCAGAGATTACTAAAGCAGTAATTAGCAATTTTCAGGAATTCTTTGAAATGTTTTCACCGTCAATTGAGGCTTATATAGAAACGGAGAATACCATCTTGACTAAAAAAGTTGAAGCCATGACTGAAAAGAGTAAGCAAATGGCTACCCAGATACAATTTTTTGAATTCGAAGCTGATTCTATTTTTAGAAGTCCCTTGATAGCCGCAACTAACAATAGCAGTAATTATGCGATTAACATATTAGAATCTGACTCTTCATTATTTTTACATGGGAAGATTTCTGATAACCCATTTGTAGCCAAAGCAGGTTTTGATATGCAAATACAGCATTTTCTATCACTAAAAGACAGTACTTTTTCGATTCAAAAAATGATTCAGCTAAAGGAAAATCTTCTTGTCAATTTACAATCAATAAATCCTGTGCCAGAAACTGGAAAGTATCAGCAGGTGCTATATTATTTGTCACCGCAAATCGAGGAAATATGGCAACTTTCGTACGAGGGATCGAGAACTTTAGAAGATGCTAAAGTAGAAGCAGGAATTTTCTTTATTTATGATAAGAACGGTGAAGTTATGAAAACCTTGAACTCCAAAGGACAAGAAATAGGCAATTAATTATATTTAGCTGCTTTCGTTTTACGCTTATTAAATCTAAAATTGCATATTTGTATTCAGGATTTAATTCTGCATGTTATTATATTAATCTAAGTTTGAATTTCAAGACAATATGAGTAATAAAATAAAGATTACTTTGCCTGACGGCAGCATAAAAGAATTTGATAAAGGCGTTACTGGTCATGACATCGCAATGAGTATTAGCGAAGGATTGGCAAGAAATGTATTGTCTACAAAGGTGAATGGACAAGTTTGGGATTCAACGCGTCCCATAAATGAGGATTCACATGTTCAATTACTCACATGGAATGACCCTGATGGTCAAAGTACATTTTGGCATTCTTCTGCCCATTTATTAGCAGAAGCACTTGAAGAACTTTATCCAGGTGTGAAATTAGGTATTGGACCTCCAATTGCAAATGGATTTTATTATGATGTTGATTTTGGCGATAGAGAATTGCAAGGAGAGGAGCTGGAAAAAATTGAGCAGAAAATGTTGGATCTGGCTCGTCAGAAAAATGAATTTCAACGTTCAGAAATTTCCAAAAAAGAAGCAATTGAATATTACCAGAAAAAAGGTGATGAATATAAACTGGAATTAATTGATGGTTTGAATGATGGTGAAATCACATTCTATCAACAAGGAAATTTCACTGATTTATGTAGAGGACCTCATATTCCTCATACTGGATACATTAAAGCCGTAAAGTTATTAAATATTGCAGGTGCTTACTGGAGAGGAGATGAAAAACGTAAGCAGCTAACCCGTATTTATGGAATTACTTTTCCTAAGCAAAAAGAGCTAAAGGAATATTTAGATCTCTTGGAAGAGGCTAAAAAGCGTGACCACAGAAAGCTGGGTAAAGAAATGGAATTGTTCGCTTTTTCAGAAAAAGTAGGTTTAGGATTGCCTTTATGGTTGCCTAAAGGAACAATGCTTAGAGATAGATTAGAAAATTTCTTAAAGAAAGCTCAGGTAAAAGCAGGTTATCAGCCCGTAATTACGCCTCATATCGGCAATAAAGAATTATACATTACTTCTGGCCATTATGAAAAATACGGAAAGGATTCTTTTCAGCCAATAGCAGCGCCATCTGATGATGAAAATGGTAGCGATGAGGAATACTTGTTGAAACCAATGAATTGTCCTCACCACTGTGAGATTTACAAAACTAAACCTAGAAGTTATAAAGAGCTTCCTGTCCGTTTGGCGGAATTTGGAACAGTTTATAGATATGAGCAAAGCGGTGAACTACATGGCTTAACAAGAGTAAGAAGTTTCACACAAGATGATGCTCATATTTTCTGTCGTCCTGATCAAGTGAAAGAGGAGTTTATTAAAGTAATTGATTTAGTATTATTCGTTTTTAATTCTTTAGGCTTTCAGGATTTCGTAACTCAAGTATCTTTACGTGACCCAGAAAAAAAAGAAAAGTACATTGGTGGTGATGAGGTATGGAATAAAGCTGAAAAGGCCATCATTGAAGCTGCTGAAGAAAAAGGACTGAAGACAGTTGTAGAAAAGGGAGAAGCTGCTTTTTATGGGCCTAAGTTAGATTTCATGGTGAAAGATGCTTTAGGTAGAAGCTGGCAATTGGGAACAATTCAAGTAGATTACAACCTTCCTGAGCGCTTTCAGTTGGAGTACGTAGGCGCAGACAATAGCAAACACAGACCTGTAATGATTCACCGTGCACCTTTTGGAAGTATGGAACGGTTTGTGGCAGTTTTGATTGAACATTGCGCCGGTAATTTTCCATTATGGTTGTCACCAGAACAAGTTGCGGTATTGCCGATATCAGAAAAATATGCTGATTATGCCAATAAGGTATATAGTGAGCTTGAATCAAACGATATTACAGGTTTTATTGACCATAGAGATGAAAAAATTGGTCGAAAAATTCGTGATGCAGAAGTAAAGAAAATACCATATATGTTGATAGTAGGCGAGCAGGAAGAGGCAGAAGGTAAAGTTTCCATTCGAAGACATGGAGAAGGAGATGTTGGGAGTATGAGTTTAGCTGACTTCAAGACATTTTTCAGTCAAAAAATAGCGGATAGTATAGAAAATAGATGAATTTGATTTGTAGATTTTGGATTGAAATTTTGTAATCCGATATTTATAACGATATTTGCACACTGTTAATAAAAAAAAGGAGGTTAATATTAGTAAAATGCGAAAAAAAGGCAGCTACAGACCTAGAGGTAGGGAAGAAGAACCTTACAAGGTAAATAGTAAAATAAGAGCCAGAGAGGTTCGTGTAGTTGGTGAAAATGTAAAAGTTGACGTCTATACCATAGGTGAAGCCTTGAGAATGGCTGAAGAACAAAACCTAGATCTGGTAGAGATATCTCCTAAAGCTGAACCACCTGTTTGTAAGATTATTGATTATTCGAAATTCAAATACGAACAGAAGAAAAAACAAAAAGAAATTAAAGCTAAAGCTCAAAAGACTGTAATTAAAGAAATTAGGTTTGGACCCAATACAGACGACCACGATTTTGAATTTAAATTAAATCATGGTAAGAAGTTCTTAAAAGAGGGAGCGAAGATTAAAGCTTATGTTCATTTTGTGGGGAGAACTATCGTTTTTAAAGATAGAGGAGAACTTTTATTATTGCGTTTTGCTTCAGAATTAGAAGATTTAGGAAAAGTTGAACAAATGCCTAAGTTAGAAGGCAAAAGAATGACTCTTTTCATAACTCCTAAACAAGGTAAATAAGTAACCAATTTAAATAAATAGATAAATGCCTAAAGTAAAAACAAAATCAGGCGCGAAAAAAAGGTTTAAATTGACTGGAAGCGGAAAAATCAAAAGAAAACACGCTTTTAAAAGTCATATTTTAACCAAAAAAGAAACAAAGCAGAAAAGACGCTTAACCGATATGGGACTTGTTCATAAGTCAGATTTAGGAAGAGTGAAAGACATGCTTAATCTATAGTATTTCGCACATTTAAACGAACGAAGGTTCAATGTTAAACCGGGATATCTGGTAATATCAAGTATCAACTTTAAAGTTGGTCACCAATTTCCAAAAAATTAAAATTTATGCCAAGATCAGTAAATCATGTAGCTTCAAGAGCTAGAAGAAAAAAAATCCTAAAGTATGCGAAAGGCTACTGGGGTAGAAAGAAAAACGTTTGGACAGTAGCAAAAAATGCTATCGAAAAAGGTTGGTTGTACGCCTACAGAGATAGGAAACAAAAGAAAAGAGAATTCAGAAAGTTATGGATTCAGAGAATTAACGCAGGCACTAGAGAACATGGAATGTCTTATTCTCAGTTTATGGGTGCAGTTAATAAAAAAGGAATTGAATTAAACAGAAAGGTATTAGCAGATTTAGCTATGAATCATCCTGAAGCTTTCAAAAGCGTGGTAGATTCAGTTAAGTAAAATACTTTATATTGATATTATACAAGCCTCATTGCTTTTTTGCAGTGCGGCTTTTTTATTGTTGCTTTCTCTCACTTTTACATTGATTTTGCTGGATCAATCTGAAAATCTGGGGAGAAGTATTTTTCAAGCATATATTTTAGAGAGTCTGTAAAGGAAAAAGGATACGTTTTTCACACCTCTGAATTGGGAGCGAAAAGCTTTTATCTTGGCATTGAATGATTCAGCTGCTG